>NZ_CP121694.1:2562500-3167500 GCF_035573695.1 Metallumcola ferriviriculae
CAAAGCGGATAAATTGAAGCAGCCAGATAACCATGGCAATGAAAGGAAGGAAATATAACCAACGTCTTTTGGTGTTGGTATCAGATATTAGCTTAATACCAAAAAGGAACAAAAAGAAATGAGAAACTGCCTGAAGCAGGCGCTGGATGACAATTAATTTCCAGGTAGGCAAACTACCGAAGTTCGGCACCTGAAAGGGGACAAAGACACTACCCCATTCGCTGAGCCCATGAAACAAGCCAAATGCTGCCAACAGGCTAAGGCTAGAAGCCAGGCGAAAGCTGCTGTAACTCCGATACTGCAGCGCAATAGCTAAGCCCATAGTATAAAAAGATAAGCCATAAAGAAAATATAACCCCAACAAATTGACTTCAAAGATCGTATTCATGGGCTCTAGGCCTCCTCAATGGGTGGTGTATAAGAAATTCTCGCCAAACAAGCCGGTTCCTCCTACCTGATAGAATTTTCTGATAATTTCCCTTTTAAAATAAGTGACACCTTGGTGTCAGGCACCACCATTTCCCAAATAAGTGACACCTTGGTGTCAGGCACCACGATGTCCCAAGGTGTCACTTATTTTATCATTTATGCAAAAGAGCTTGATTATATATAATAATCAAGCTCTTTCTTCACTGTTAGCTCAAATTCATTAAAAATCCTGTCTCTAATTTTAATAAAGTCATAGTCAGTCCTATCTCGCGGCCGCCCCATGGGTACAGGCAAAATGGTCTTTATGCGGCCGGGATATGGGGACATGATAACTATCCGGTCAGCTAGAAAAACAGCTTCGTCAATATCATGAGTGACAAAAACAATGGTCTGTTTGTTTTCCTGCCAAATACGCGTAATCTCATCCTGCATCCGAAATCGCGTCAGTGCGTCCAACGCGCCAAAAGGTTCATCCATAAAAAGCACCTCTGGTTCTACCGCTAAAGCCCGGGCAATGGCTACCCGCTGTTGCATACCGCCGGAAAGCTGATGCGGATGACTATTACGAAACTTTTCCAGTCCCACCATTTCAATATAACCGGCCGCTTTGGCCCGTCTTTCCTCCAAAGATACCCCCTTAACCTCTAACCCGTATTCGACATTTTCCTCAACGGTACGCCAAGGAAAGAGACCATAATTTTGGAAGATGGTTTGGTATTGAGGGTGAGGCTTAAGCACCGGTTTATCGTCAATGAAAATAGTTCCACTGGACACGGACTCAAAACCAGCCATTAAATTTAATAAGGTGGTTTTGCCGCACCCGCTTGCTCCCAGTAGACAAATAAACTCATTGTCATACACAGCAAGGTCCACGCTGGCTAACGCTTGCTGATGTTCGCCGGCGTTATTGGCAAAGACTTTGGTCACATCTTCAATTTTAATTTTCACTTTAGCTGTCATAGCCAGTTCCCCCGCTGATTTGATTAGGCGCTAAAACCCCAGCGCTTTTTCACCCGCTGCTCCAAATAGCCAATTGATCTATCTAAAGTTAATCCTAGTACGCCAATAATAACCATACCGGTGAGCACCAATTCTGTGCGCATACTATTACGAGCGTCAACTATCAAAAATCCCAAACCTGAGCGCACACCCATCATTTCCCCGGCCACTAAAAATACCCATGCCGTGCCCAAAGCAATATGCATTCCCATCATAATGTAAGGGAACACGGCGGGAACCACCACTTTTCTAAGGATGTCTTTTTCGCTGGTACCGAAGTTTTGGGCTACCTTTAGGTAGACCGGGTCCACATTCTTAACCGCGGCCACTGTAGATAGCAGCATCGGGTAAAAGGCGGCCAAAAAGATTATCACTATGGCAGGCAAGTTACCAATGCCAAACCAAAGCGCAATCAACGGCATCCAAGCAATGGGCGAAATGGGCCGCAGTACCTGCACAAGCGGGTCAATAGCAACCCACAAATTACGGTACCAACCCGCAATTAGGCCAAGAGGCACAGCAACTGCTGCCGCAATTAAATAGCCGGTAAAAAAACGGAACAAACTGATGCCGATGTGCTGCCAAAGCACGCCGTTAAGGGCTGTCTCCAAAATCCCCCCAGCTACCGCCAGTGGCGAGGGAAAAAGATAATCCTCCCAAATGCCTAAAGAAGCGGCTGCCTGCCAGGCAATCAGCACCAAGGTAAACGTTATCAACGGCAGGACATACCTTTCCTTCCCCTTCACCTATTTCACCTTCCCGTAGGCCTTCTTAGCATAGTCCTCATTAATCAATTCGCTTAAATCAATCTCTTTTTTCAGTAAGGTGTTTGACTGCCCATCCCATGGCAACTCTAGCAACAAGCTCTGCATCTGCGCAAAATCTTCCTGTCGAGGCTGCAAGTCAGCGTAAGATATCCATTCTAAAGACTTAGACCATAATTCTTTTTTAATTTGCATATATTCAGCCGCAATTTCCACAGCCTCGTCTTGGTTACTTTCAATATAAGTACCCGCCGATGCCAGTTTATCCACCAGTTCCTGCAGAACCACCTGGTCATTAAAGTATTTCGGATTTATAACCAAGCCGCAGCATATCCAATCCGGCCATATGTCTTGAGCCCGCATCAATACTTTGCCGGTGCCTGCTACCACAGTCTGCGCGCCAAAAGGTTCCGCTACAACATAACCATTAATTTCGCCTCGTGCCAGAGCCGCGGGCATATCCGGGGGAGCCATTTCCACCTTTCTTACATCTTGGTAATCAAGCCCCGCATCTTTTAAAGCTTTGTACAGCAGCAGATTGTGCCCGGAAAGGCGGTGAGGAATGGCTACTAATTTACCCTGTAAATCCTGCACCTTTTCAATCTCATCGGAAACGGTTAACACGTCGCCATTACGATGGGACAGCATTACCACTTCCTGAGGGATACCCATCTCTTTACCTGCCATGGCGATTTCAAACATGGTCATGCCGCCTTGGATAGTGCCTGAATTTAGAGCATCCGTTAATTCAGGCCAGGAACTAAAGCGCACTAATTCTAAATCAAAATTCTCAAATTTACCCTGATTAAGTTTATCAGCCACCACCAGGGGTAAAGAATGGGTGATAGGCAGATAGCCAATTTTAACCACCGGTTTTTCACTGCCGGAACCGCTATTATCCTGCCCGGCGCCGCAGCCGGAAAGCACCAACGCCCCGGCAAATACCAGCAGTAAACCGATGATGACAACTCTTCTATTTTTCATTTTCCTACCCCCTCCAGCCTAATCCCAGCCGTTTTCGCTTAATATGCATGCGAACGGTTTGGGCCGCCAATTTTGGATACGGCTCTGTATATACTCTTGCTCCTACTTTCTCATATAGACCGTCGCCGGCAAAAAAGTCTGCAACATCATTACTGCCCCGGTCCATCTCATCATTGGACTGAGCCCCTTCCTTAGCAGTGGGCAGCGGCACCGGAATTGGAGCGGGAAAACCTACCAGATTGCTAACACCATGCGCAAGGAAGGTAACCCCTTGACCGACAGTCTTCTCGTTACCGGGTTCCGGGCCAATAAACATAAATGGCATATCTTTTACATGCTTTCCTGCCTGTTGCGCCAAGTCAATAAACAGCCGCAGCGAGCGGGCATTATCCACGCAGCCGCCCACCGCCAGCACCGGGGGGATACCTAATTGCCGGCATAGATCCTTAAGCCCCGCGCTGGCCTGTTCTGCCGCCTCCGGGGCGCATAAACCGGCATTTAATAATGCATGAGAACAACATCCGGTGGTGGTCACCAAAATTCCATTTTCAATCAATTTCTTTACAATGGTTACATGGTTATGTTCATAGGGCACCTTAGGGTTGTTACAACCAACTACGGTAGCAATCCCTTTGATAGTCCCGTCTTTAAGGTGCTGGGCTAATTTTTCCAAACCGCCAAAGGCGTCCACTACTGCCTCACAGCTCCATCCGCCCATGGCACGGGAACGGTGCTGAGGAATGTGAATGTGAGAACGGTCGCGGTTTTTAAAGGCGGCCAACGCCAGCTGCACTATCCGCTCAGCGTCCTGCTCTAAAGTATCCGGACGCTCCGGGTCAAAAGGAATATGATGCGCGCCGGGGATGCGATTGGAATCACAGGTTGTGATAACTTCGGTACCAAAACAGTCCGCCGCCGTCTTCAAGCCCGGAATGACACACTGCATATCAACAACTACCGCATCCACAGCACCGGTGCCGATAGCCAGTTCCTGGCCCATAATGTTGGTTACAGAAGGAACGCCGTGACGGCATAATAACTCATCGCCGGTGCAACACATACCACCCACCACAATTCCTTTGGCGCCATAATCTTTAGCCTGCTGTTGGATTTCTGCTGAATAAATCTTTTCAAGAACTTTTTCCGCCATCACCGGCGAATGTCCATGCATCAGAATGTTCACGTGATCCTCTTTCAAAATGCCGTAGTTCACTTCTGTTATTTTTGGCTGAGGAATGCCAAACAATATTTCCGTAGCCATCGATGAACCGTAAAGCGTGCTGTAACAATAGGCAAGCGCCATGCGCAGCTCCTGCGCCGCCAGGGCGGTCCAATCTGAACAGCCGCCCAGCGTGGTCATATGCAGGGTTTCCATCATTTCGTAGCTGCCGGAGCGAGGCAGGACGCCAAGTTCTTGCCACAATTGCTTTCGTTCCGGGGGCGCGTAGGCCTCTAACATGTACATCGGATCAGCGGTCATACGACCCAAATCTTCCAGCAGGAATTGCGCCACTTCTTTAGCCGTTTGCGCTAAATCCTTGTCCTCAATTTGGATAGAAAACTTCTCCGCCAGTTCCCATACCCTTTCTTCGCCCAGCAATGGAAAATCCAACTTGCCTTCAGCTGCGGCAATGATGGTCATATACACCTCATGAGCGTGCCGGCCGTGTGCCGCCAACCCCGCCGCCAGCGCGCGAACAATGTTGCCCATCACCATCAGATTTAAATCTTTGCCACAAATACCTTTAGGTGATTTCGGCCCGATGCGACATGGACCCCATTGACAATTACGGCAGCATAACCCTCTTAGGCCGAAACCACATTGGGGCTGCTGAGCTTCATATCTATCCAACCATGTTTCGATATTTTTATCCTCCATCCGCTGCAACAACTCTCTAGACGCGGGGTTTGGAGTTAGTTTTTTTACATCTTCTCTACCAGGCATTTCTGCGTTTAAAGACGGATAGTTGTATTTCATCGGTTCTCCTCCCAAATACTGCGATTATTTAAATAACGGTGTGGACAGATAACGTTCGCCGGTATCCGGCAGCACCACTACAATACGCTTTCCCACATTCTCTTCACGTTTGGCCAATTCCAATGCCGCGTACGCCGCTGCGCCAGAGGATATCCCTACCAGCAACCCTTCCTCAGCAGCGAGCCTCTGTCCCGTCTTTATGGCCTGATCATCAGTCACCTGGTATATTTCATCCACAACATCAATGTCAAATATCTCCGGAATAAATCCGGCGCCGATTCCCTGAATTTTATGCGGCCCCGGCATACACCCGGAAAGAACAGCAGAGTCCGTCGGCTCCACCGCCACCACTTCAATGTTAGCGTTTTTTTCTTTCAACGCTCCACCAACACCGGTGACGGTACCTCCTGTGCCCACACCACCCACAAAGATGTCTATTTCTCCGTCAACAGCTGTCCAAATTTCCTCTGCTGTAGTGCGGCGGTGGACTTCCGGGTTTGCCGGGTTAGAAAATTGCTGGGGAATAAACGAATTAGGGTTACCTGCTGCTAGTTGTTCTGCTTTACGAATTGCCCCTTTCATACCCTCTCCCCCGGGGGTAAGCACCAACTCCGCCCCAAGAGCTGCTAACAAGTTCCGCCGTTCAATACTCATAGTATCCGGCATAGTTAGCACTAGCTTGTATCCTTTAGCCGCAGATACTATAGCTAAGCCAATACCGGTATTGCCGCTGGTGGGCTCAATAATAAGAGTATCCTTATTAATCACCCCTGCCTGCTCTCCCGCTTCAATCATGCTCAATGCGATGCGGTCCTTAATACTACCGCCGGGGTTAAAAGACTCCAGCTTAACAACTACTTCTGCGCCGCCTTCATTTAATTTGTTGATGCGCACCAATGGTGTCCGTCCAATTAATTCGGTTACATTATTATAAACCGTCATTTTAAAAAACCTCCTCCTTGGAAATTAAATAATCCCTATCGATTTACCGGGTTTTCTTTTCCTAGTATTCTATCCGGTTTAATGGGTTTTGTCAATAAGAAAATAACCGAAACCCTTTCACCTAGAAGATAAGTGACACCCTGGTGTCAGGCACCACGGTGTCACAAGGTGTCACTTATTAGGTGTCAGGCACCATTTTGTCACTTATTCTAATCTCCTTGAATTCCTTCCATCAAATAATACTTCAAACTTTCGCCTAATTCCCAAGGAGTATCCGCAACATAAGAGCCAGCGGCTTTTAGCACATTCTTCTTATATTCGGCTCCCTCATTTTCCGCAGACGCAATAGCCCCAATATGGCCCATCCTCTTGCCCTTGGGTGCGGAAATTCCGACGATAAAGGAGAATACCTTAGTAGACATCTCCTTAATGTAATCCGCAGCCTCCAGTTCCTTACTGCCGCCTATTTCCCCCAGCATCACTACTGCCCGGGTATCAGGATCATCTTCGAATAATTTCAGGTAGTCAATAGGATTTTTACCAATAACCTTATCCCCACCGATACCAATGCCGGTGGACAGCCCAATACCGCAGTCCCCTAGAATCTGCACAAATTCTATGGCCATTGTACCGCTGCGTGAAATGAGCCCCACATTACCGGGAAAGGTAAATGAAGGTGCCAAAGACCCCAGCAAAGTTTTCCCAGGACTAATCATACCGATGGAATTGGGGCCAACAATCCAGGTGCCATATTTTTCGGCAATGTGCCGGAAATATAGTGTGTCGTGGATAGGGACTCCTTCTGTGGCAATAACTATAAGTTCAACACCATTTTCAACCGCCTCCAACACTGCATCCTTAGTGAATGGTGGTGGCACGTAGATAATAGAGGCATCGAAATCATGGTATTCACCTGCTTGTTTCACCGTATTATAGACTGGTACCCCGAATGTTTCCGTCCCGGCCCGGCCCGGCGCCACGCCCACGACAATATTTGTCCCATACTCTTTCATCGCTGCTGATTGATTGCGCCCATACGCTCCCGTAATACCTTGAATAAGCACTTTAGTGTCTTCGTTAACTAAAATGGACATAACCCGCACTCCCCCATTTCATTCCGTTTTTAATAACTGGGAACAATATGCAAACATCTCTTTGAGCTGGGGAAAATTTTTAATCCCAACCTCAGCAAATTCTATCTCTGCAGTGTCCAAATCCATTTCTCTTAAAGAGGCATCCGTAGCATGGATTACCGCCAAGATGGGCACAGAGCACCCTCTCTTTTCGATACCCCTCACTATGCCATTTACCAAGCTTTTAAGTTGAGTGGCCGAAAGAGAGATAGTTATCAGCATACATCTTATCTTGGGGTCCTGTTCTATCTTTTTCAAGACTATTTCCGTCATCTTTTCGATGGTTTCCGGCTTTGCTCCACCTTTGGTATCAATAAAATTAGCAGGTTCTCCCCCGGACAATTTAATCATATCCAGCAAGGTCATATTTAAACCCGCACCGATACTTAAAGCAGCCACATTACCGCCAAGCTCAACAAAATGAATATCGTTTTGTTTGGCTTCCTCTTCCAGCGGCGTACCCTTACTGCCCACTTGAACAATAGACTGCAGCACCCCCTGTTGTCGAAAAAGAGCATCATCATTAATTACCATCTTTGCATCCGCTGCAAATATCTGCCCTTCAGTGGTAATTACCAACGGATTGATCTCTACCAGTTCACAATCATAGTCTTGAAAGACCTGGTATAATCGTAACATTAGGGCTGCAGCCTGAGTGAGCTCTTTACCCTCTAACCCCATAGCTATACCCATATCAAGAGCATGATAAATGCGAAATTCCTCGCTGGGCAAAAGATTGCGGCGGCAGACTTGATCCGTTTCACCTTTAAAATGTTCTTCGACATCCATCCCACCGGCCGCCGAAGCAATAAATAAGGGCATTCTACTATCTAAGTCAATAGTTATACCTAAATATAATTCCTTTTTAATATCTAACGGTTCTTCCAAAAGGAAACCCTGATTAGATTCGCCGTTGATCTCCAATCCCTTAAGCTCATTCCAAATCTCCCGTATGTTACTTTTATCCACAAACTTTATACCCCCGGCCTTACCCCTGCCGCCCGTAAGAACCTGGGTCTTTAAAACAGCCTTACCCCCAAGCTCTTTAAGGTACTCAATCCCTTCGGCCAACTCATCTCTTTGAAAGAAATTAAATTTGGGAACAGGAATGGTCTGCCGTAGGAAAATACTTTTAGCCTCATACTCCAATAACTTCATTTACCTACCCCTCCCTGCCTAATTTTTTGGGGGAGAATAAACCACCACAAACTTTGCATATTCTCCGTTATTCCATACCTCATGTACTGCACCTTTGGGTATAGAAATAGCCGTCCCCGCAGCCATTAAAGCTTCTTCATCAGCGATCCTCACTCTCAGTTCACCTTCAATAATATACATCGCCTGCTCAGCAGCTTGATGAGCGTGGGCAGAAGCATACCCCTGAGGGCCCATCTCACCAATAACCAGCTCAAAGCTTTTGATACCTGCTTTACCATCAACTAAGCGTCGGTTCCGGGTGTCGTCATGCCCATTAGGTTCATATACTGTTACATCTCCTTCATATATCCAAAAACTCATAATGCACCTCCTAACTCATTAGCTGCGGCAGCCATGTAGCGATCTTCGGAAATAACAGCAGCAAAAGCAAGACAATAAATTCTACAATCAAAAGCCTGCCCGTGCCTTTAAAAGCAGTCTCGATGGGTACGTCTGCAGAACTTGAGACAACATAAATATTTAGGCCCAACGGCGGCGTGACAAGCCCTATCTCAGCGGTCTTGGTGATAATAATGCCAAACCAGATAGGATCAAAACCCAATGACATTGCCAAAGGAAAAGTGAGCGGAACAGTGAGAAAGAGAATGGCCAACTGATCCATAAACATGCCCAGCAGCAGGTAAATTGCTATAATAATACAAAGAATAACCCAGTTACTGACATTGAGGCCGCCAACAAAACCGATTAAATTTTGGGTCACCTGAGTATACGTAAGAAAATAGCCAAAGACCATTGCCCCAATAATAATGGTAAAGATCATCGCGGTAGTCGTTGCCGTGTGGCTTAATACTTTCTCCAGCCATTTTTCCCCCTTATTGCGAGCAGTTAAAGTAATAAGAAAGGCAATAAAGGAACCAAAAGCACCCGCTTCAGTGGGGGTAATGGCCCCGGAATAAATTCCGACTAACACCGCAGTAATCAGTACCAACATAGGCCATACTTTTTTTAGCGCATCCATCCGTTCCCTACGAGAAAAGGGTTCTATGGTTGGGGCAATATCCGGTTTCTTTCTTACCCAGAAATAGATGGAAATAAAGTAACCGACGGCAGTGACAATCCCCGGTATTATACCAGCAATCAACAGATCCCCGATTGACACCTCCGTCATAATACCGTAGAGAATGAGTATTATACTTGGTGGTATCATAATTGCCAGGGTACCCGCAACACCCACCACTCCCGCTGATAAAGCATCGTCGTAGTTATACTTTCTCATTTCCGGGATAGCTGCTTTAGCCATGGTAGCAGCAGATGCCGTACTTGAGCCGGAAACTGCAGCCATGCCCGCACTTGCAAGAACACAGGCAATCGCCAGTCCACCCTTAATATGACCTAAAAATCTGTAGGCGGCCACAAAAGCGTCCCTGGTCATACCGCTCACCGTAGCATACTCAGCCATCAATACAAACATTGGCACTGCAGTAAGGACAAAACTGGCCGCACTTGAATGAGGGGTTGTCTGTAAAATACCGGACACCAGTTCCAAACCATTAATCATCCAAAGCCCGATAGAACCTGAAACCCCCAGAGCAAAACCCACGGGCATACCAATAATTAAGAAGGCTAATAATGATCCTACTGTAACTATTATTGCACTAGTCAACTGCTACCCCTCCCCTCATCCTGGGAATTTACACCCTGCCTTAAGCAATCAATATCCATAATCACCTGCTCAGCTACCGTAAATCCAATCCTTAGCACCAATATACCTACTCCAACAGGAATCCAAATATAAGATAAATATGTGGGCCATGACACCACACCGATGGTAAACTCATTTCCTACCCAAGCTTCCCAAGTTTTTACCCAGCCTTCCCGGGCAATGATAAAAAAGAAGACCAGAGGCAGTAGGTTATTGATGTAAAAAAACACCCGTTTAAGTCTTTCAGGAAACTTTCTGGCAAACAGCTCCAACCGTATATGGCTGTCGGTCTTATAGGTGTAACTCATACTCAAAAAAACCACAGCAACCATTAAATAATCTTGAACAAATTCAAAAGCACCATCAATGGGGTCGCGCAGGAAGTATCTTCCTGCCGCATCCAGAGTAATGAGCAGCATCATCACGAAAATCCCCCACAGCCCCAGACGATAGAGAAATTTATCAATTTTATCGAAACCTAGCTTAATCGGACGCAACACCTCACCCCCCATTTTTCTTAAATGAGGCCGCGCCATAAGGCGCGGCTCCTATTTTACTTAACATCTTCCACTGCCTTTTCAAAGGCATCCAATACCTCAGTACCGGCTAATCCTTTGTCGTCAAGTTGTTTAGCCCAGTTTGCCATTACGGGAGCCAGCTTCGCATTAAGCGTGTCTAAAGTATCCGAATCTACTTCATAGATGTCAATTCCGGCGTCCTTAAATTCCGCACCTAACTCACTGATATTTGCGTCTTGGTATTCCGACATATGGTCAATTGTTTCTTCACCAGCTTGCAGCATTGCTTGCTGCACATCCTCAGGTAAAGACTGCCATACATCTTCATTGATAGCATAAGTGACTGCAAAAGTACCCATGTTAACGTTTGAAGTGGAATACTGCACAATTTTTTCAACTTGATACGGCTTAAAACTGGTAAACGGCAATAACGTACCGTCTAGAGTTTTCCTTTGCATACCGGTATAAATTTCCGTGGCCGGCATGGACACCGGTGCACCACCAGCAGCCTCCACCAACAAGGACTGGACACCACCGGTCCGAATCTTCAGTCCCTTCAAGTCATCTAGGCTATTAAATTTCTTATCCATTGTTACTATCTGGTATGGAGGAAGTACCGCAGCAAATACCGGCCTGATTTTATTTGGTAAGAACTCTTTCTCAATCAACGTATCTTTAATTACTTTCCAATACGCCCTGCTGCCCTCTTTCGACGTATTGTAGTTTCCGGGAAGCTGCCCGACAGTGCTCAAGGGAAGCTTATCAGAATAATATCCAACTCCGACATAAGCCACCGCGGCGACTTTGTTTTTTACCACGTCGAGAAGCTTATTAGCTTTACCCAACTGCTCAGCAGGATAATACTCAAAGTCTACCTTCCCATTAGTCAGTTCTTTAACCCGCTCAGCCCACCAAATACCGCCTTCCTTTGCCAGGTAATGAGATTCAGGAAAAGAATGGGCGAGTTTAAGGACGATCTTCTCCTCCTTAACAGGGCTCGGCTCTTTTGCCGTATTTTCCTCTACTTTCTTTTCCGGTTCAGCATTTTTCTGGACTTCCTCCTGCTGACCACACCCTGTAACGCTAACAGCAAACAGCATTACCAGGACAACAATCAAAATTACCATACGTTTCTTAAATACCGTCATTTTACGCACCTCCAAATTTTTTTAAATCAGCGCCCGTTTGCACAACTAGCTAGTCGCAAACCTCCTTTCAAGTTTCACAATGCGAAACGTGTTTCATTTTTGGAACATTAGGAAACGGCATTATAGCCAAGCATCGCTGAAATTTTCGCGACGGTCTGCAGTAGTTCCGTGCCAAACCAGTCTTCTTTTTCCTCGGTTAGCCTAGCGGTTGGCCCGCAGACTGCCAATGCAGCAGATATATTTCCAGTATGGTCAAAGATTGGTGCAGCAATGGAATAAGCCTCTGTAAAATTCTCTTCAATTGAAGTAAAGTAGCCCAATTCCAGCCCCTGTTCCAGTTCCTTATTAAAACGTTCTATCTCTTGGTCACTATACTCTTTGCTTTCTAACAGCCCCTTAACATATCCAGGGCTTTTGTTCATTAGAAATACCTTTCCCGGAGCCCCTTTATGCAGCGGGTATTGATGACCTACCACCATAAAATTCCTAATAACGTGATTACTGTCAATTCTCTCAAGGCAGGTACGTCCTCTTCCATCTGATATAAAGAGAATAATGGTCTCGTCACAACGCCTGCTTAAATCGCGCATGGGGCCGATAGCCGCTTTCCGCAAGTCCATTTGATTCATAACAATCGAACCCAAATTAAAAAATTTAAAGCCCAGGGAGTATTTCTGCGTATTTTCGTCCTGGGAAATATAACCCTTTGTCTTAAGCGTTTGTAGAAGTCTATAAGTTGTAGTTTTATTTAGTTGAGTCTTCTGGCATATCTCTGATAAACTTAATTCCGGTTCGGCCAAGGAGAATGTTTCCATGATTTCTACCATTTTTAAGACAGATTTTACGATATTAGATCCCCCCCTAGGTTTATTGATGTTTGTAACTTTCTCTAATATTAAAACTATTTTCAGAATGTTTCAACTATTTTGTCGTGAAAAGTCGTATTTTGGATGTGAGCGGCTGCTTTTTTGCTTTAAGAGGGGGTGGGCCTCGTTTAGCTATTTCTAGCAGCAAGATTAACTAGTATGAACCAAATGACACCCCAGATTAGAAAAATACGGGAAAGAGTTGAACGATTCATAATACTGCAATAGCCATGCCAGGCCCGTAAACATAGTTAAAACCTTACTATAACTACAATAGCAAGGCTTAGTGATACGTAATTGTTTTTATGTTTTTGGCTCTGTTTACTGCGGTACCATCTCCGGAGCAATATCTAGAATAAAATCTTGAATTGCTTTTGCGCCCTGTAATGCCTGCTGCATATCCTGTTCTTCCAGCATCAATTCCGTTGGATACCTTGAATGAACACCATACGCAGTTAGGTCGGAGCAATGATCGGCTATATTTTTAAAGGTGTCAGATAGTTTCGTGCAAAGCTTGCACAATTCATCTAGGTCATGTATTTTAGGCGGATTTTTGCCGCATAAAATAAGATTTCCTTTGAGATACTTTTCAGCAGATTGCTGGCAGTGATAACAAACAATTTCAATTGGAACAGGACGCATTTTTAGAAGATATTCGGCACTATCTAAGTCCATCGCAGCAAACCTCTGCCATTCCTGCGCTTGTGTTACATTATCCATACAGCACAATCCCCTCCCTCACGATTTGACGTTCGATACCAGGGATGGATTTGAGCTTATTAAACTTATCTTTTTTACCTACCATCACATCTACCGGCATCGTCTTTTTATTCCGAATCGCTTTCCGAATTAGTCTCATGGCATCAATTTCCCTGATATTAACATTATCTGACATTATAACATAGAGGTCTAAGTCCGAATCGGCATGCGGAATACCGTTTGCATAGGAACCAAACAGGAATATTTGTTCTACAGGTATAGTTTCTACTATGATATCTTTTAAGATATTCAACTCATCCCGTATTCGTTGTTCCATATTGACACCTCCATCCAACTATATCTTTCAGCCTATGCCCTACCTTGTTCCAGTGTTTTTAACTTTATATCCTATTTCTTGAATTATTACCTGGATTTAATGAGGCTCTTCCCCTAACTCCCCTGATCCCTTTGTTACCATCAAATCGACCTTTGAGGTTCCGCCTTTGCCATTAAAAAACATAGTATACAACATTCCGTTGTTCCGTCATTAGTTACCACTCAGCCTAATACTCGGCATCCTTTAACCTTATTTTACCATCTGAAGCGGTAATGTCAAAAAGATACATGCCGCTTCCGGTGTCAGCAGGCAACATTGACGGATTAACATTTGCCTGCAATAACTTGACAAAATGGTGCCTGGCACCAGGGGGTGTCACTTATTGTCGGCCTTGTCGGCCATAAAGAACATGCAACTAACAATAGAATCTTTTTGCATATTGGTCTATATGGTCCTTTAATGGCTTATGCTTTAACGCGTCGTAATGGACAATGTCAAAATAATAAGGTAAGGGTAATTCTTCGTTTAATTGTACACTCAAATGGTCAATTATCTGCTGTGTTACCTGAGAACCATAGACAACTAAGTCAACATCAGATCCATTTTTGTAATTCCCTATGGCGCGGCTGCCAAAAATAGATGCTTTTTCAATCTCCGGCCAGCGTGATAAGACTTCAACAATAAAATTCATACTTTTTCCCGGTATCCCAAATTTCATTTTCTTGCCCCTAAGTCACGATATACCTGCGTGATAGCTGCGTAATAACTTTCCTTAACCTTGTTCACCGCCGACCGCAAACGCTCCTCGTCGTAAGTATGGGCCAATAAATTTCGTTTTTCCAACATATCCATCCATGTTTCACCATCCTGAATAAGACCATAGTGAAATGAAGACTTTATTACTTCCCTGGGAAAGCTTGCTAACACTTCTTGAGATTCTAAATAATCCTTAAGTGTTTTCCATGCCAATTCAAATGTATACTCAAACCTTTGAATTAAACCTTCTTTCTCCAGCACACTAAGCTTGTCAAAATCTTGTATGGCTGAGTCAAATTGACGATAGGCTTTGTCAAAGTTTTCAAATCGTTGTTGCCACCGATCTTCCTTTGAGTTCATTATTATCATACCCCTATTCCCATAATTGTTCCACTAACTTACCCTTAATCTATTATAGCATATTATCCATAACTTGGAAAAATAATTGGCGCACATGCTCTATGTATGCTGTTGACCCGCCGCCGTTAACGTCCCAAAGTGCTAGTTAAATAAATTTATCTGTTCAACATCTTCAGCTTTAAATACAACTTTCTCTAACCGTTCGTCGGTTTTAAGAATTATATCTTCTTTAATCTGTTGCTCTAATCGGATGTATTCATTGGTGCCAAAGACGTTTTGTCTGATTTTGATCATGTAGATTAAGTTAAAACAATTTAGTATTGAATTTTGTTTCAAATCGGTCAGACAGATCAACTGAGTATTGTATTTTTCGGCAATCCTAAACAACGGCTTTAATAAATGTTCCGAAGAGATTGGGCCGAACGGATTATCCATAATTAAAACCTTTGTATCTTTGTTTCTTTGATAATCATCTTCAAACTTCATACTGGTCCTGGTATATGAAATAAGTGCAACCAGCACGGCAAAAAATGAAACAAACCTTTCCCCGCCGGAATTCTCCTTCATAACCTGCTCCCAGGATTTATATCGATTATTTTTGACATTAATGTCTATTTTATATGCGGAAATATTCATTTTCCCAAGATCGGAAAGTACATTTAGCAGTTCCTTAGTGGACATATATTTGCCAATTTTTTTACGAATTTCTTCAATTTTCTTTTCCTCTTTCATATCTCTTTTAATAATACCAACAGAGTTTTCGATATAGCCTTTCATCTTTGTACTATTCTCTTCCTCGGTTTCACTCAAAGGTTCCATATCTATTTTCAGCATCGGTATCGGGCGGGTTTTCCCCTCCAGTTTAATTGAAGAATTCTCTGCTATTTTTTGCACCTCGTCATAAACCTGCTTTGCATGCAGGTAGCTATGTTGAATCATATCCCTCTTATTCTTTTCTACATTAGCCAATCTCTGTTCACAAGCTTTAATTAGTTTTGTCAAAGACTCATTACTAATCAACATTCTCTCGCCTAAATAGAAATATTTATCTTTGTCGCCTTGTGCAGCTTCAATCAACGGTTCCAGCCCTGCCAAAATGTTCTCTATATGCTTATTTTTACCTTCATACCTGGCTTTTACCTTATTGTAGCGCGTCATGGCGTTTTGCTCATGTGCCCTGTTCTCAGCCTTGCAATGCTTTAGTTCTTTGATGCATTTTACAAAATCCGTTTGTATCCCCTGTTTTATTCGATATTCAGTATTTACTTCATACCTTTCCACTTCAACTTGTCCGGCAATTTTATTGGCAACCGTGTCATATTCTTTAGATACCTTATCAAGCTCAGTTATTATACTTTTTGCTCCAATAATGTCTTCCTTTTTCTGCTTTCGTCTAGCAGCAAAATTTGATTTTACCAGCGCCGGCTCTAGTGGCAATTCCGCCAATTTTTTGACCTCAGTTTCTGCGGAAGCAAATTTGCCTTTTGCTTCCCGCAGATCACCTTCCACGTCCCTGCATTTTTTAACTAATTTCTTATGTTCCGCCTTCAGGTTACTAACTTTAGTGTTTAGTTCCTTTAACTGCTTCGGATCATAAACTATCTGGCTATATTGACTTTCTTCCAACTGATATGATGCTAATTGCCCCTCTTTCTCTTGCAGTTCATCTTTCTTGTTCTTAAAATCCCGCTCCAACCGCTCCAAATCAGAAGTTATTTTACGCTTTAATGCCTGCAGTTCCGCCTCCATAATGTCTATATCCTGATCCAGTTGTTCACCTGCTTCAGCATCCTCATACCGCCTCAGCCTATCCTCTTTGTCTTCAATTTCTTGGCCGACCTTAACCTCTTCCCCTACCAGCGCTTCCTTCTCTTCGCTAAAGGTCTGCTTATCTTTGGCAGCCACTGTCTTTTTTCTATGAATTATTTCTATGGACTCAGCATACTCGCCGCTTAATCTTCGATTTTTCAGATATTCTTCGTTTTCGCCAATGAATTGATTTAACTTTTCCTTTTTAGCGATTTCCTCAGCCCGCTGCCTGTCAATTTCATCTATTCTGCGTCTCTTATTATTTATGCTTTCCGAGATTTCCTTTAGTCTAGTTTCCAGGTCTTCGATTTTACTTCTTACCGAACTAACCTGATTTTCTAATTTACTTTTTTCCCTTTCCAGGTCATAAAGATGATTTTTATCAAAATCAAACTGCCTTAGTACCTGCAGGGCATCCCTGGCAGATGTCAGTTCCTTCCGATAATGAGTCAGTTGCTCGGTTACTTTCTCCATTTCACCGTGCAATTCTTGCAAATATGCGTCTAAACTATCCGCATCAATCATCCTGTTGTCATAGAGACAGATGAACTGTAATTGCTTTCCTAAGTAAACGGCATTACCGTCAACGGCATAAGTTTTGTTAATATCACTATACGACAAAATGGGAACCATCTGATTGATCTTTAGCGCCATCTCCATACTCTTCAGTTTTTCTATGTCATCATCGTACAATAGGAAAGCAAACGGCAGTACTGGGTTTTGTTCAACTAAGCCGTTTCTAATATCGAGCTTCTTTTTCCTTAGATAATTCTCTCCAGTTTCAAAGTCAATGTCGTGATTGATTAGCCATTGTCTAAATTCTTTAGAGACATGCAGTGTCCCGTTTTCTAAAGATGCAATAGTCTCCCTAATCGTCATGGCACTTAAGTCCAGTTCCCTTTCTCTTTTCTGCAATTCACTAATTATTTTCTTAACGAAAATGTGGTTTTCCCGGTGATTGAACCTTTTGCTGAAATCAAGATCATATCTAGTAAAGATGGGCTTTATAGCCGCTTCAACATCGTTGTAAGCCGATATTTTGTCCACCAATCTCGCAGCATCAACCTTCCGTTGCTCCATGCTTTCTCTTAGAAGATTCAACTGCCCTCTTGCTTCAGCAGTTTTTTTCAGCAAATCAGTTATTTTTTGCTCTGTATTGCTTCTTTCCGCATCTAAAGCCGCCATCTGCTCTTTTAGCGTAAGGATATATTGATCGAAATAGTCCTTTTCAATCTCTCCCAGCAAGTTTCTTTCATATATTAGTGCCAATTCATCACGTTTTTTCTGTTCGTCCTTCTCAAACTGCTCTATTTTACTGTCCATTCGCCCCTTTTTATTCTGGAGCTCGCTGCTTTCTCGGTCAAGCTGGTCTATTTCTTTATCAGCTTCCTTAATTTTATCCGCCTTTTGCCCTTTACCGGCTACGATAGCTATAGCATTTTTCTTTAACTGTTCCAACACACTCGCATAAGCAATCTTAAGTGAGTATTCTAGATTTCTTATTTTCGTTTTGCTTTCTGCGCTGTGTTTAATCATATCAATTTCAGCTTTGATGCCGGCTAACGTTTGTTTTAATTCCTTTATTTTGCCGTAGTCCCGGGCCGCCAGCTGCACCACAATTTCCTTTTCATTCAAGTCAATTTTTTCCTGTAATGACGCTAACGCTGCTTTTGCCTCCTCCAATGACTTGGCAAAGCCATTGACATTGTCTAATTGGTCATAATATTCCTTAGACCTTTCTTCCAAATCAATCCTCTTTAATCCTTTTTCGCAGTCGGCAATTTTGTTATTTTCAACCCGGAGCTTATCATCCATCTTATTTATTTCGTTTTTCAAAAAATAGTACATGCTGGCAATATTGCCTTCCATTTCTGCCTCGCTGTCCAGAGACTTTATCAAATCGTTAAGCTGATCCAAGTACTCCTCTGTTTCACTTAGAAACCCTTGATACAGTTCCTTTTCATGGATAAACTGCTCGTTACTGATCATTTCTTCCACCAGATTTTCCAACATCAGTTCCAGTTTCTTCTGGTCCCTTTCTTCCTTGTTGACTACCTTCTCGATAGTTTTCAAAATCCAATTATTCATCAATTGTTGAGAAGTCTTACATTTTTCAAAGATTTCAATTACTCCGCCTTCAGATTCATTGATTTTTAAAATAATAGACTTCCACTCATCCGGAAATATGTTGTAACTTTCCAGTTCACCTCGATAATCCATACCCTCTTCGTCAGTAAATAATCTAACCCGACATTCTCTATCCTTTGCTTTTTCCGAAATCAGTTTTCTAGCATTTTTAAAATCTTCTATATATATTCTTTCATTTAACTTTTTAATCAGCGCTATGTTTTCTATATCAAAAAGGTTTGATTCACGGTAATATGACGTGAATGTAAAATATTTGACGCTATTATTTACTTCTTCATCCTGCTCTCTAACCTGGTGTTCCCTGTTGGTTAAACCGACACCCGTTAGCAAATATCCACCCTGTTCCTCCAGTTTCCACTCAATTAGCACATACGTCGGCGTCTTCCTGCCTTTAAAGAAATCTTCCATTCTCCTGCCCATCAGTTTGGTCTTAGGTATTATCGGTTGAAGCAGTAATTGAACCAATACGCTTTTACCACCACCGTTTTTTAGGCTGAGCAGAGCATTCTCCCCCTGATAGAAAATAAAAATCTCATCGATAATATTTCTGTTATTGTTATTATAGGAAAAGTTGATTATTCTGACTCTATTTATTTGAGGCATTGTTACCCTCCTCAGTAAATATACTGTTGATTTCATCAATTCTGCTGTCGTTCAGAAAATAATAGGTCATCAAGTCATCTAATTTTTTTGTAGTCCTTATTTCCTGCTTATCTTCCATTAATCGAATCAGCTTTTCCTGCTCCAGCAAAGTGCATATTCTCAGTACGGTACCATGCTTTGTTGTTCTCTTATTCTCCTCATAAACGATCTTTTGGTTCCAAACTTCAGCAATTCTGATAAGGTTTATATTTAGGTCCTCTTCCGTTTCTATAACGTCCTCTTGATTGTTAGTAAGAATTGCTTCAAACCTTTGGTCCAGTTCGTCAATCAAAGCCATTACTCTGATAAATTCTCTCTGCTTCGGGTTTTTGTTCTTCCCACTATAGAATTTATATAAGATGAACATAGTAATATAATACGATAGGTACACGTCACTCAAACGGGCATTTGAACCGATCCATTCCCTAAAGTTCTTGTTTTTAAATCCCAATAAGCTGTTATCGTGATTAGGGAGAAGGTAGATGGTATTATTTATTTTGATGATCCTGCATTCCATTTCCTCTTCAAATTCGCTGAGCACTTCCTGCACTTCCGAGTTTAAACATTCAATAAATAAATCGCTGTGAGCATCTCTGTCCAGCTGCCCATGCTCCAGTAACACTTTAAATATCTCGATTGCGGTCCTAACGCTGCTCATCTTGTACTTCCACCCTTATCATAAAATTAGATACCTCTATTTTTTCGAGCACATGTAAATCTTCCTGAATACTTCTACTGATCTCTATTTCTATTAAATCATATATAATGTACCCATGAATTCAGACAAAATTTTCGACAAACTAAGTGAACCTGATATAATAAACGGCAGGAAAACTGTCAGAAAGAAGGTTCATACAAAATGGGAAGACGAAAATTTACAGCCGAATTCAAAACTAAAATCGTACTGGAGCTACTCAAAGAAGAAAAACAGATCGGCGAACTAGCAGCCGAACATGAGTTAAGCCCCAATCAACTGCGCAACTGGAAAAAAGATTTTTTAGAGAATGCACCACAGGTGTTCTCACAAAGCAAGCAAGAAAAAGAGCTTCGTGCCCAAGAAAAAGCTTTGGACGAAGAAAGAACCGAATTAATGGCAAAAGTCGGTCAACTCACTATTGAGAATGACTGGCTCAAAAAAAAATCTAAAGAAGTTCTTGGGGTCGACTGGGAGAATAAGTCTGGTTTCAAAAAATAACAAACTGCCGGTTAATCGGCAATGCCAGTTACTTGAGATCAATAGAACCAGTTTTTATTACACACCTAAAGAACCTGACAGAGAGCGCGAAAATATGATTAAAAACAGGCTTGATTACTGGCATACCAAGATGCCATATCTAGGGGTTAGGAAG
Source organism: Metallumcola ferriviriculae (assembly GCF_035573695.1). Taxonomy (NCBI): domain Bacteria; kingdom Bacillati; phylum Bacillota; class Clostridia; order Neomoorellales; family Desulfitibacteraceae; genus Metallumcola; species Metallumcola ferriviriculae. Next base: position 2,583,222 of record NZ_CP121694.1, read on the forward strand.
CTTCGCAAAAAGCTACAGAATGAAGACCACATTAAGGTTGGCCGTAAGTTAATTAAACGCTATATGGACGAAATGGGAATATATGCGGTCTATCCTAAACCCAACCTGTCAAAGCGTAATAAGCAGCACAAAATCTATCCTTACCTGTTAAGAAACCTAGATATTAATCGGGCAAACCAGGTTTGGGCCATTGACATTACCTACATTAAGATGGGCAGAAGTCATATGTATCTAACAGCCGTCATCGACTGGTATAGTCGTTACATAGTAGGCTGGGAACTATCAGATACTTTGGACACCGCACCGGTGTTAGCAGCAGTTAAAGAAGCTATCAACAGATACGGCACGCCGGAAATTATCAACAGCGATCAGGGGTCTCAGTTCACAAGCGCTGATTACACAGAATATTTAAAGAGCGTGAACATCAGACAAAGCATGGACGGCAAGGCCCGTTGGATTGATAATGTTATCATAGAGCGATGGTTTAGAAGTCTAAAAACCGAACAAATCTACACACATGAATATCTAACACCTAGAGACCTAAGGATCGGTATTAGAGAATATATCCAAGAATATAATATAGAACGGCCACATCAAACCCATGACTACCTAACTCCTCAAGAAGTCTATCTGGGGATAAGCAAGGCAGCTTAATAATAGCAAGACATATCGTATATCAAAGTCAAGTAGGCTGATGGATAGTGCCGCCATGTGGACAACCCTCCGCTACGCTCCAGGTTGACGCACAAGGCTTGGACAACAAAAACCGTGTTGTCCACACTCTCCACAGCCTCGGCGACTGGTCTAAAGTTTACGACGACGATAAAATCATTTCAAAAGAGGCAACTAATAGCATCGTTATTGCTGCTACTAAATGGGAATATCTGGTTCACTTAGAAAATTAAAATTTCTGTCTTGACAAGGGGGACACTTTAATCAGTGTCTTTAAGTATTTCGAATTTGTCGACACTTCGGACATAATCATATTTATCCATCAATTGATACAAGCAATACTCCAGATTAAATTCTTCAGACAAGTTCATAACAACCTTGTCCCCCTGATTTCTCCATTCAGCCAGATTAACCACACCGATATCATAAAGTTTCAGTAATGTGGTAAATATCATCCGTTCTTCAGTCAACCTATGAAAAAGATCCTGATCGTCCTCCAGCAAGCAGATAATATCCTCTAACCGGCAAGCGCCATTATTTTTTAGGGCTTGTCTTAATAGGTAATCCAAAATTTCCACGTATATGACGTTCACTCTTTCAATTTTTTCCTGTTCATAATCCTCTGACAAATCTTCATCCTTAATGAAATCTTGTTTTTCCTCTTCCTCTAGCTTGATCATACCTTGCGGCTCATAGATACTTCTGATGTTTATGTTTTTATAAACATTGGGCAAAAATAGCGGATTTACTAACTGCCAAAATCGCTCAACCTGCTCCACATTCTGCTCCATCTGTTTTAAGATAAATTCCTCTAGATCGTACCTGTTTTCCATCCCATAGGCCAAAGAGTCTCCTATTGTATCAATGTAGAATTTTGATAAGCTTTGACGATTCAATATCAAATCCCTTTGCTCACTGAGAGTTGCTCTAATATTATAATTAATTTGCATTATTTCCGCCTGTGCCTTTTTGATACTTGCATCAAGATTTAGACTGGACTCATAGTCCAACCGCAGTTTTTCCTCAGATTTACGTGACATATCCATAACTTCACTTAACAAATCATACTCCTCATTTAATAAATCGTACGTACTGTTAATCAGTTTTTCGTACTGGCCAATGTCAGCCTCATGAATATTTTCTTTGATCTTCATCATAAATAATTGAATTTCTTTTTTCTTCTGACGTACCATTTGAATAAGATTTCGACTTTGATCATGCGCTTTTTTGAAGTTTTTCCGTTTAATCAATTCCTTTAACTTTAATTCCTCTATTGTCATTTGAATTTCTTGATCTACTTCTTTTGTTCGAAACAAGAAATCATAACCTTGATCAGTAAGGGCATAGGTAATCTTATAGCCGCCGTTTACTTCGTGCACATGATCCGCAATTAACCTGATGGTAATATTTTTTCTGACATCATGCTCATAATCCACAGCTTGGAAGTGGTAGGCAATGCCTTCGTTTTGAAGAACGTTCTTGATGATATAATCAGTCAACTGATGCAATTGATTATTGTCTAACTGCACGCCATAATATTTGGGAAGCATAGCCTCCAAAAATTTTAATATGTGTTCGCTATCGCAGTCGACGTCCTCTGATAGAGTTTTCTCCATAATATATAATAGCACTGAAAATACCAGATTAAGAAAATCATTATCGTCAAATAAGCGCTCCAGTTCCATGTTGCGATTCTTACGGTTAACGATGGACTCAACAATGCCCACTATTTCCATCCTTTTTTCGAATCCACCTAAAAAACTAAACATCTACCGCTTCAGTCCTTCCATCATTTTGCCTTTCAACAATGGATAATTTAAAATTTCTTGGGGAATGTAAAGTCCATTGTCCAGAATAGCCTTTATCTCTTCGCTCTCCTGAACGGTAAAACTCTTTACAAACGCATTAATATCTACCTTTTTCTGGCCTAATTTTGTTCTAGGTAAACTATACTCTTTGGCTTCTACCAGCATCCATGAATAAAGCGCGGCGCAGAGATTTATATCAAGTTCCTTATTGTTCTCTAACACTGTTTGATAAATCTCTATGCCTTCATAGTCCAAATCACCAAAATAGTAATACCTATTAATACTTCCTGTCAATAAATTGTCATATTCTTTCAATCTGTTGCGGCTGGTAATTTTCTTGCCTTCACCGTACAATAATACCTGGTAATTCCTAAACAACTGATTGAGTTTATTCTCCCGCATGATCTTGCGCAAACTAAACCATGTATCCTTATTCTCAACAATTAAGATATTCATTTCATTTTCATTAGAAAAGATATATTCGAAAAATGGTTCCGGGGTTTCATAAAAATTCAATAATGACAAATGCCAGTCATTATAATTGAAAATGCTTTTGATTATCGACTTATCCTTTAATAGCTTTTCCATCCCCCAAATCTGGAAAGATCTCTCATTCATAGACATCGGCTCTTTCAAACGGTCCGCATTTTCCCATAGAAAATTGCTTATCAGGTCAATTTCCCTTTTATATCTAACATACATTTCCGGGTGCTTGGCGTATTTAGAATGATCAAACCAGGGATGAAGCAGTTTTATTTCCTCCAAAGCAGTTGAATAATCACTTTCGGGCTTAACTATCCAATATTTATTATAAAGTGACGGCCTTCTCCCATTCTTTCCGGCAGACTTGACCGGTGCTAAAATATTTTCTTCCACATATTGATAAACCAGCGCTGCGAAATCCTCATATTCCATCGGTCCCGCCAGCTGCATCATCCCATCAACTGTAATTCTTTTATGTTTTAGAGAAAAAAGCCTTTCTTTCATTATCTCTCACACCTACTTAGTAAGTTAGCATATCTTCTGTTTCAATAGCCAATCTTTCACTTCAACCGAAAACATCTTAGCTTTTAGAAGCATTCATTTGAGAGCCGTCCCTAAATTTATAGATTCTAGAAGTACCCTGTAAACCCTTTTACTGTAAAATTTCAACCAATATTTCCGTTTCAAGAATATCTTTAGAAAATCCTCAATATCCGAATCTTTTTTGCACATAAAAATAGAAATAAGGTCCTGGGCTTTAGCCTCATCACTTATTTCTATTTTAGCTTCTTTAGCGAGATAACATTTTCTTCAATTTCAATTTACCTCGCCTCTCTATCTGAGAATATCATTATCTAGCGATGACTTTAACCCGGATAGGATAGTACTTTAGAAATAAGTGACACCCTGGTGTCAGGCACCAAGGTGTCACTTATTTTATCATTTGAGAACGTCAGGCTTCCCCTAACTCCCCTGATCCCTTTGTTACCATCAATGCAGTTTCTGGACATAATCGTATACAAATTCGAGATATTGTTTATACAGCTTAAGTGTTTCGGCTATGCTGCTATAACTACACCGTCATCAATCTGTTCGTATTCATGAACAATTATATTTCTTTCTCCTGTGGAAGGCGCAATTTTGTTTGCAAAATCCAAAGAAAACATATTTAGCTTTGCCCCTTGGATAAAAGAGTCATAACTGTCCTGCGGCGGCGGATTACCAGCGTCGACCACAGTGTGAGCGTTGATATCAATAGCCACGTCAACAATTAGCTGTATTAACCTTTCTACCGTACGCCGGTTCTGAAAGTTATTAACATATTCTTCGAAAGACAAGTCTGCAAAGGTCGCTAATTCCCCCAGGTATTGCTTCATCTTTTGCAGCTTTCGCTGAATAACCTTTTTATCAACCAACTAACTCACCACCAATTTCCCTTAATTTAATTCGCTTTGTAAATACCTACTTTCCAATTGGTAAAACAACCTAGCATCCTCGTGTTGGCGCAAGGCCAATGAAGCAAATTGTACAAATTCAGCGGCACTTTTCGCAAAGACAGGCTTCCCGGTCCGGGCTACCTGAAACCGCATAAAAGGCGCAGCGCGATTCAGAAAAACCAAATCGACCTTTGAGGTTCCTAGAAAGGAATATAATTTCCTTGCAATTTCCCGCTTTAACTTTCCAGCATCCAACGTGCTTTTGGGATAACAGGCAGTTTCAAGGAGGATTGCCAGATCAATATCACTATCTTCCCGTGCAGCCCCCCGTACTTGGGAGCCAAAGAGTATTGCTAGCGTTATTTTGTTTTCAGCGCAAAAGGCGGCAAATTCTTCGCTGCCCAATTGATTTATAATACGACTAATAAGAGTTTGCACTTTTCCACTTATCTCCTTTGCCATTAAAAAAACATAGTATACAACATTCCGTTAATCCGTCATTAGTTACCACTCAGCCTAATACTCAGCATCCTTTAACCTTATTTTACCATCTGAACCGGTAATGTCAAAAAAATAAATGCACCCTCGCTCCCTGATAATTATCCCTTTTAAAATAAGTGACACCCTGGTGTCAGGCACCGAGGTGTCACAAAGGTGTCACTTATTTTACCATTTAGAACCAAAGGAAGCAGGAGAACCGTCAACCGTCCCCTTGCTTCCCGTATATTTCAATCCCATCACGTTCAATTTTTTGTCTAAGCTTTTCATTATTCAGCTGCTCCATAATAATCAAATCTGTTTTATAAATCCCTGCAGCCTCATCTAATTCATGCAAAAGTCCTGTTACCGATTCTCCATTTGTGTAAACAGCAATATCAATGTCAGAATTATACTTGAAGTCGCCTTTTGCTCTTGAACCGAAAATCATGGCTTTATGAACTGTTTTATACCTACTTAATACAGAATTGATTTTTTTAATTATTTTGTCTTCCAAACCAAATCTCATACTTCAAGCTCCCTGCCGATAGACTCTTTAAGTTTATTTAATATTCCATAGTACTTACATTTAACTTTCTCATAAATTACCCGTGCCTGAGCTTCCTCATAAGTATGGGATGTACGATTTCTATCATCCAGCATGTCAATCCACACATCACCCTCATCTAGCAAACCAACGGCAAAGGCTTCTTTAAAAGCCTCTCTAGGTGTCCGCACTTCAGCTAAACCATTATATGACAAATAGACCTTAAGCAGCTTCCATGAAAGCTCATAGGTAAACTCAAACCGTTGGATTACTGCATCTAGAACAATGTCATCGGACTCGTCTCTCTCCAATGACTCTTTTAGTCTGCTTAAAGCTTTTGAATAATTAAGAAACTTGTCCTCCAGTTTTTCTATATCCATAACTATCTATCACCTCTATAGTTAGTTGACTCAGAACTTTTCCCTTGTCTACTTGAATTACCCTTACTTCTATACTTCTGCATTTTACATTAATTCCCTCTATCTCCCAAGAGTTTCGGCTCTTCTCCAAGCCATCATCCAAAGAACCTCAGATTACAGTACTTGCAATTTGGTTTTGGCCTGCTACCTTACTGTCTACGAGTTACATTTTTTATAAATTTATTATATCACATTTCTCCATATTATGGAAAACATCCAAGTGACACCCTAGGGTCAGGCACCGGGGTGCGGTTCTTCCTGAATATAAAAAAAGCAAAACCAGATGGTCCCGCTTAATCAACGCCATTCTCTCTGTCCGCGCATCGTTCTTCAACCCACTTAATACCCTCACCTATAATAGGAAACCGCCCATTAAAGTATGCTCCGTTAACAACATACCAGGCAGCCATCACCCCTACAGTATCCTTAACAAGATCAATGACAGCAGCTGACCGGGACGGCACAAAGTATTGATGCGTTTCATCAATAAACCCATAAGCGATGGCAATCACCACCGCCAATATATTTCTCTTCCGGTCAAACTTCCCGCTTACCAGAAAGAAAAGTACCCATAAGATATATACACCGGCAAACTCCACCAGATGCAGGCTCTCTTTCAGCATAGCTTCAAAGGGAAGCCCGAGATGAATGACAGCATCACTGGGGTAGCTTGATAGGTACCAAATGAAAGCCATGTATAAAATGGGTAAAGATTTAAGTATTAGCTTCATAATATATCCACCAACTTCTATCGCAAACATTTCCTGCAATAACTTGACAATTTCTCGAACTGCTAGCTGCGCGGAAGCACCGCCCACGATTGTTCAACCGGGAAAAATAAGCCGCGAAAAAAACACTTCAACAAAGTTCGCCTTTTCACGAGCATATTCCTGCCTAGATACAGTAAAATGACCCCCTAAGTAAATAAGTGACACCCCGTTGGTGTCAGGCACCAGGGGGTGTCACTGTTGTTGGGAAAGTAAGGTTAGCTATAACTGAATTTGCGCTGTCCCCAACAGTATAGCCGATTTCCAAAGCTTGAGTATCCTGAGCCACTGCTTCCGCTTCTGTCTGGGGATGCTTAATTACTGTTATACTGAACGTATCCCTCGGGGTCAGGCTTGAATAATTCACTTATTTCATTCTCCAAGGCCCGGTTGACTGACCACCTGGCAAACAAAACGTCCCTGTGGCATCCCAGGTAAATAAAAGACCGGAGTTACTTCGGCGGTTGCCTTTCCAGTATCGTAAACCGTGGCCGTCACCGTAGGCACTTCCGTGGTACCTACAGGCAGCTCTATATCGCAGCTCGCAATGTCGGGGTCAAAACCGTCCACCGTGGTACCGTCCACGGCTAAGTCACTTAATGTAGCATTGGAATTCGGTGATTCATCTCCACTATAAACCTTCACATCATCATAATAAATAATATTGCTACCTGAGCCATTTCCCGAGCTCACAACCAAACTATCGGGATCGTTCCCGCTGCTCATTGCAACACCACTGGCCTTATTCACGCCGTCAATGTATATGTCATATGTTCTGGTATTTAAATCATGAGCTATCTTAATATGATACCATGTATCAACTGTATAGCTTTGTAAATTTACTAAATCATCATCATCATGGCCAGTTTCGCTATAAGAAATCTGTTCACTTCTAAAAACTACCCTTGCCAAGTATTCCCCCCATGTTCCCCCTTCCCTATTAAAAAGTGATATGCTTCCTGATTCACCGGTAGAAACAGGCCGCATATATGCTTCTATAGTAATGACATTAGGGATATCATTAATTTGTTTATTAAAAATTAGCAGACCATGACGTTCCACCATCTAGTTTAAAGGAATTACTGCCGGTTTTACTTACTTCATCCACAACTCCTTGTTTACTCCCACCATCTCCATCATATTTCATAATCCACCCCTCAGGGATCTCTCCCGGGGTATCCGACTCAAAGTCATCATTAATAAAACTTGTGCCAGCAACCGCAGCTTCCATACCCTCTCCAGCCAAGGTCATAACAAGCATGACTGCAAATAGGGAAACTACCACTGCAACTTTAAGCGCTAATAAAGAAACCTTTTTAAACATACTCCATTCCTCCAAACAATAGATTTTCTGCCAAATTCGTGACCAGTGCAGTAAATATCCCCTCCATATTTGTCTGTTCGACAAAAGCCCTAGGAAAATACCACAAGGTTAACAACTATTATAGCGAAAATTTAGAGGACGCTTTGTCACCCAACTGGGTGATTTATTTTCTGACCTTTTAAGCAATAAAAAATGGCTACAATGCATTTTGCATCATAGCCATTTTTATTGCTCCGGAACCCTAAGACAACACTCCTAGACATTTAGTACACCTGGCTTTCAATCCGCTTATTAGTTTCTGGTTCTTAAAAATAAGTAAAAAGTTAATAAGTTAAGTGCCTTCCACCTGGCCTTCTATGTTAATTGGCCTGTCCTCTCGCCCCTTCTACGAACCGTCGTAAATTGCCACCTTATATCTTGGCAAATAAGACTATATTTCGTACTAAATAACGTAAGAAAAAGAAAGCTATGGGCGGCGCGGCTAAAGCTCCTAGCAAAGAAAAAGTAGTTAAACCGTAGAAAAAACTCATTGCCAGGAATCCCGGTAAAGTGGTGATGAAAATGAATTTTTCGGCTGCAGTGTGTTTTAGTTCCTGTTTCCATGGGAATAGCTGCATAAAATCTGAATAGAATTCCTCCACCCAGTGTAGCCGCACCAAACTTGCCAAGATAAATGCTAAAACTGCCAGTACCATCCAGCGCCATTGGGCAGGCAATGATAACATGAATAGGGTGCCGAATAAAATAACCTGCAGATAAATTAAAACAGCCCCTTTATTGCGTAGAAACGATTTCAACCCAAACTCTATAAGAATGTTGGAACCGCTGCGTATCCTAAAAATGTTGCCGGAATTTCTAAATAACCAAGGGCGTTTCCTTCTTGCCCCCGGTCTTTTTACCTTTTGTCCACTCACACTGAGAATAAATCCGACGTACTTAAGTTTCTCTTCCACGGCCTGGGCCCAATCTTCCAGAAACATTCCCCTCATGCTAATTCTTTTAACAGCCAATGTCACAGCAATAGCAAGAACCCCACCAATGACTGCCATCGCGTAAGCCTCACTGCTAATGACCAAAGGCGCCAAGTAGCGAAATACTATACCCCATAGGATAAAAAAAATTATTTGCACCAGTTTGCCTTTAAAGCCGTGAAATTTCCTAATCAGCAACTGGCGAAAAATCCCGAAAATAAATTTGGCCAATACTGCAATAACGTAAAACCGGACAATTTGACCCCACGTAAATGAATATATTTGAAAAAATATTGGTGCAAGAACGGCAAATAAAGCAGCAGAGATAACAACACTTTTTACCAAGTAATAAAATATGCTCATCTTTAAAAGGCCCCCGTACCAGTGGTCGTTTTGGTTGAGAAAAAGCTGGTCGGCTTGTTCCAGAAAAAGTCTTATTCTGCCTCTCCATGTAATAAGGAAAACAATACCCACATATAGTTCCAATGGCATCAGCTTGAACTGCGGGGGAACATTATGCAGCAAGAGCAGATACTGTCTCACAATGATAATTATTGTGGGTACAACTACATAGAGTATAATAGTCCAATCGAAGACTGTTTTCCAAACGCCATACTGGAACTTCCATTCGTTGGCCAGACGGTTCAAAAAGAGCTTTCCCGGCGTGTTCATGATTTTTCCTCCAAAATTTTGTTGAAACAATCAAACAGCGAGCCACACGGCAAATCGCATTGGCTTTGAATCTCCGCCAAGGTTCCATTTGCAGCAATATGGCCGTCCGATATCAACAACAAAGATCGGCAAATACGCTCGGCTACATCCAGTTGATGGGTCGAAACTAATATCCCGGCACCCCGCTCTCTTTCTTTCTCTAACAGTTGAAGAAATTCTTTAATTGCCCGCGGGTCCAGACCCATAAATGGCTCGTCCACAATGTAAACATCAGGCTTAATTAAAAAACCAATGACCAACATAACCTTTTGCTGCATGCCCTTTGAAAAGTTTGCCGGCATATGATTCTTTTCCTTACTTAAATGAAAAAGTTCCAGCAAATCTTCCGCGGTATTTTCAAATTCCCTTTTTTCCAAGCAATAAGCGGCCGCAACCAATTCCAAGTGCTCCCACAAAGTCAGCCTATCATACAGCACCGGCTGCTCCGGTACGTAAGCATAGTTTTTATTCAGCCCAACAAACTCTATATCGCAACGACCGGGCAGCAGACCCATTATAGTCTTCAAAATAGTGCTCTTTCCTGCTCCGTTTGGACCAATTAGCCCCAACATTTCACCGGAAAACAAGGAGAACCTGACGTCTTCCACTATTTTTTCTCTCCCCGGGTATCCGGCCTCTTTAATATCTACTCTTAAAAGTTCCATCGTTTTTCTCCTAACTAAAAACGCACTTATTAAATCATTCCTCATAATCAATTCTTTTTATTAGATGTTAATCCTCCTTAAAGCGACACATTACCTATACTGGCTTCCCGCCCCCATGCTCTCTACAAACAAAATAACTTGACAAAAAGGTGCCTGACACCATTTTGTCAAGTTATTGGTCACCACCGGTGCCACTTTTTCTACCACGTGTCCACAAACGGAGGAATTTCCTTGCCGTTAAAATTAGGCGGCACTGACTTCAAGCCGCGCATGACCCATTTACGGGTATCTGCAGGGTCAATGACAGAATCGATTTCAAGATAAGATGCCATATTGGTTGCTTTCCCCATCTCGTAAGCTTGATCAAGCAAACGTTTATAAGCAGACTCCCGCTTGGCGGGATCTTCAATGGCTTCAAGTTCTTTTCTGTAGCCGTGCTTGACGGCTCCTTCAAGGCCCATGCCGCCAAATTCTCCTTTGCTCCCGAGACACAGATGCAGGACTTTCGGCATTTTCTTCTATGAACCTGGTGTGAAAGTGATTTTCTCTAACTTCTGCTCTAGCTAAGAGGTTTAACAAAAAGGAATATTGGTTTTAACGCCTTTGATGCGAAACTCTTTAAGAGTCCGGTAAGCTTTGGCAACCACATCCTTATACTCTGAAGTTCGTAAAGTGACAATTAATTTTGCCAGCAGCGAATCGAAGGCCGGGTTTATCTCGTAGCCGCCATAGCCGTACCCGGCAGCAACGGTACATCCTGCTGTCGCGGCAGGGTACGGGCCTCTATTTTGTTACCAAACAGCTGAAGGATATCCGGACGCGGGCCGATGAAGGTCAAACCTACTTCCGTACAGCGCTTGGCAAAAGTTACATTCTCACTTAAAAACCCATAGCCGGGATGAATGGCATCACAACCCAACTCCTTTGCCGCGAAGATAATCTGCTCCGCATCAAGGTAGGCAGTTACTCCTTTTCCCTTTAACATAAAGGCCTCATCAGCAGAAACGACATGCAGTGATTTAGCATCGTCAGCGGGGTAGACAGCCACCGTCTGGATACCCAGATCCGCAGCCGCACGACTAATTCGGATTGCTATCTCACCCCTGTTGGCAATAAGCATTTTCTTCACTGTTCTATCGACCTCTTTCGTTATCTTTTAGTTTTAAAGAGTATTCGCTGTTTCAGCTTACAGTAGTTCGTATCTCATACAAAGTTGGCCGCTATTGAGCTTCTTTTAACAGCCTGCGAAGCACTTTGCCGGTGCCGGTCGCAGGCAGACTATCACGGAATTCTACAAAGCGAGGATATTTGTAAGCGGCCTTCTTTTCTTTAGACCAAGTAATAATGTCTTCAGCTGACACCTTGCCTTCCGCAAGGGCCGAATTTTATTTTTTCCGGGGGCATGATGGTATCACAAGTATGTGTTTCGCTAAGCCCATAAGATGCTTCATATAAATAACAGCCATTGGTAAGCTGTTTCCAGGCGTCTGACAATTCTTGATAATGAATAGGTCAGCTTGGTGGACACACCTTCCGGCCAATTTTGCAGCCAAAGCTTATCCAATTTTATTCCCCCCAATAAATCATTTGCATGAAAATTTGCACAATTACAATTATACAATTATATTTATTGCAAGCCTTATGCCAAATACCGAAGCCGACATAGCTCAATAAATAGCGAACCATCCGCCCATTCGGTGCAATATTCCCACCGCTCGGTGCGGCGAAACACCCAGCATAGCTTCAAAGGGAAGCCCGAGATGAATGACAGCAACTTTACCCACCAACTTCTATCGCAACCATTTCCTGCAATAACTTGACAAAATGGTGCCTGACACCATTTTGTCAAGTTATTTTAGCAAGTTATTTTAGTATTGGCAGGTCTTTGACGTACTGGTACTGCTGCATAATTTGCGGATTTAGCTTCCCTGCTTGGTCCAGATACTTCTTAGCCTGTCCTGTATTACCCTCTTGTTCTGCAATTAGGGAGAGCCACATATATGCTTCGCCATTTGTTTTCTTACTCTTTGTGGCCACAGTCAGCATTTCCTTAGCCTTTTCCCAGTTACCCAAGAAGTAATCACCGATACCTTCCTGGAGGCGGTTATAGTGGGTAGGCTGCAGCCGAGGATTGATACGCGTACCCCACAGTTTCTTTTCGGTCTCCGTCAGTGCCGCATATTTCTCGCTCATCTCATCCGGCATATCAGCCGCCTTTAGAAACACCTGATATGCTTGGGTCTGGTCACCTTTAGCGACCAGGTTTACCCCGGCAACCACGTAAAGGTGCTGTAGGTTATCCCAATTACCCTTCATCCACGGCCCGTTTTCTACCGACTGCTCAGCCAAATCAAGCGCCTCAAATAGAAATCCTTCTCGCCAGGCAATATACGACGCTTCCTGGTAATTCCTTGGGTCGTGAGGGGATAGACTGACAGCTTTTTTTACTTCTTTAAGGCCCTCTTCTTTCTTACCGGTCATCATATTAAGCTTAGCCATATCAAGATGATAGCTGGGCTGCCACGGGTTAAACGTGGCGGCCTTATCAAAGTTGACCAAAGCAGTGTTATAGTTTTTCGCCTTAAAAGCATCTGATCCTCTCACTGCGTAGCTATTACCCAATAAAAGCATGGCAGACAGAGTAAAAGTAAAGAGGATAAACACAGCAAATACCGCCACATAGCGCATCTTCACTTGGGCAAACTTCTTCGCCGAAATGGGCAGAGGCTCGCCCACACGAAGTTTAGCCAAAGCCCGGGTAAAACCAAACATACTAAAAAGGACGATAGCAACGGCCGATAAAGCTAAATCAAAGTCAATCAGGGCATGAACACCAAGCATTACCGCAGCAGCCACTATCGTCCACTGCAGCAGTTGGGTCTCAGTATCACCCTGACGATAATTCTTCCACACCGTAAAGAAGAAGTAAAACCAAATGCCGATTAAGATTAATATTCCCACTGTACCAATTTCCGTCCACATCTGCAGCCAGTGATTGTGCACCTGAGTGGACGAATACCCATAGCTTTGAATGCGTCGATATGAAGATTCCCAAGCGCCGCCGCCCCAACCAAAAATGGGCCGCTCCTTTATCAGCTTAAAGCTATCCTTCATCCAATATATCCGGCTTAAAGTGGAATTATCCCCGGAGTTAATACTCTGAATACGCGTAAGAAATTTTTCCGGCATTACTTTCACCAAGATACTGTCTTCAGAAATTTCGCCCTGGTCAGCATTAACGACAATACTAGCTGCCATAAAAAGCCCAACCAGCGCAGCTATCATAACTGCTACACTGACGAAAGCAACAAATTTATCTCGATCGGTAAACTTCCCGGCTATATCCAAGATAATCTGCCCGACCAAAGCTACCGCGAGACCCATAAAGAGCCAGCCCCAAGCACCGCCAAAGTCTTTTGCAAGTATCGAAGGAATAAGCTTAAAATTAGCCACAAAGGCGCCCAACATGACAAAACCCCAGTGATAGATGGTCCACCAGCGCTTTCTAAACCCTAAGAAAAATATCAGCACCGCAGGGATATATACCAAGAAACCGCCCCGGGAGTTGGTCGTTAATAAAACTATCAGTAAAAAATAATTACCGGCGGTAAAAAGGTACTTCTGCCAAGTATTACCCTTATACCAGAGATATAATCCCAAGAAACTTACCGCCGCCAAGAGACTAGCGGTAGCATTAGCATACTGCAATGTAGAAAATACCCGTCCGCTTACAAAGCCGTCTTTAATATTTATTGTCCCAACAGCAGTTAGAAACCCGGCTAATGCCACCCCTACTGCGCTGGTGTAAATCACCATCATGAGATAGCGAATTTTCTCTTTATCTTTACCCAAATTAGCCGCGAGCCAAAATATATATACATATAGCGCCATCTTGACAATTTCTTGAACTGCCAGCTGGGCGGAAGCAGCACCAAAAGAAGCAATTATATAGGCCGCCAACAGGCCAAGGATATGATAGTCAAGCATGTTACGCATCAGAGAATAATCACGTTGACTGAGTTTCCATAAGTAAGTCAGCACCGCAATAATAGTGGCGCCCAGCAGTGCCCACGATTGTTCAACCGGGAAAAATAAGCCGCGAAAATATGATGGTAATAAAAGCAGAAAGCTGAAAAGCACAAAAGCGAACCAGTAATAACCGTTTTCCTTTATATGCGCCATATATCGATGTCCCCTTTGCTAAATAAAGTACTTCAACAAAGTTCGCCTTTTCACGAGCATATTCCTGCATAAATGCAGTAAAATGACTCCAGGATAAGTTAAGTGCCTGGTACCCGCTCTTGGTTATTAATTGTTTGAATAAAATATAACATTAACCGTTCATACTAGAGAATATATGGAATATATTAGCTTATATAATATTTCCCACGGTTAGGCGTTGCATATTATGAATGAAGTACAATATATATTTGAGCAGGATATAAAAGATAAGAAACGCATTGGAACCGGCGTATTTAGTAAGACCGGTAAAAAGGGTTATGTGGGTAAAATGAGGACTCCATATGACCTGATGAGCGCGCAAGAGAAAAGGCAATTAAATACCAATAAGGTGGTGACTTATTCTGTGTATGATACAATCATGTCGTATGATGATTTCAAAACACTTGATGAGTTAGAACGTACTAGAATACTGGCGGAGTACTTAAAACGTTTTTCCCGTAAGAAAATATCAGAAGAATGGGGAGTAAAGCCTTATTCGGTCAATAACTGGGTTTCCCAACTGGGTTTGAGTCAGCCAAGGCAGACACCAAAAACAAATAGCCACCGGAAAGAGGATGAACCGGCAGCCGGAAATGAAGGTTTTAGTATTAAGCTGGTTGGGTCTTTTAACGGCAAAGAAATCCAGGACAGACTAATGGCTTTGGCTCAAATATTAATTGACGACAGGGCTTACAGCATTACCTTTGTTATTAATGAAAACGACAATAACTAGGCAAGGGGACTTTAATAAGTTAAGTGCCATAAGTCAAGTGCCAGGCACCGCCTCTTCCTAAGTTGGCCGTTATTGAGCTTCTTTTAACAGCCGGCGAAGCACTTTGCCGGTGCCGGTCGCAGGCAGACTATCACGGAATTCTACAAAGCGAGGATATTTGTAAGCGGCCATCTTTTCTTTAGACCAAGTAATAATGTCTTCAGCTGACACCTTGCCTTTAAAATCCTGCTTCAGCACGATAAATGCTTTGACACTTTCACCACGTCTTGAATCGGGCACGCCAATAACACCCGCTTGCAGAACAGCCGGGTGCTTTATTAACATCGCCTCCACATCTTCAGGAAAAACGCTGTACCCAGAGCATTTAATCATTTCTTTGACCCTGCCAATGAAGTAGAGATAACCATCTTGATCAATCATGCCAATATCACCGGTGTAAACCCAGCCATCTTTAAGCGTTTCATCAGTGGCTTGGGGACGATTAAAATATCCTTTAAATACCCCGGGATTTTTAATCACTATTTCTCCCTGTTCACCTGGCGGCAGCGGGTCTCCGGTCTCCGGGTCCAAAATCTTAACTTCAGTATCGAAGGTAGGGATTCCGCAAGAGCCGAATTTTATTTTTTCCGGGGGCATGATGGTATCACAAGTATGTGTTTCGCTAAGCCCATAAGATGCTTCATATAAATAACAGCTATTGGTAAGCTGTTTCCAGGCGTCTGACAATTCTTGATTTACCGGAAAGCCAAAACTTGTACACAAATTCAATTTAAGACTGCTCAAGTCACGTTTTTCAATGCCAGGATAACCCAATAGTTCCCCATTCATGGGTGCTATACTATACCAAAAGTCACATTGATACTTTTCGATGGCCGTTACTACTGCCTGAGCATCGTAACGGGTTAACATCACAGTAGTCATGCCGCTGTAAACAGGAATATTTACCCCCATCACCATACCCGCGATATGAAATATGGGCATTACAGTAAGACCCATTTTGAGTTTTTCCGATTGGTTTCCATGAAAAGCAGCTGCAGTCTTAAAAAGAGCATTACCATAAGTGAGCATGGCTCCTTTGGGTCTGCCGGTGGTGCCGGAGGTATAAACGAATAAAGCTACGTCATCCCAAAGATTGATTTCATCGCTCTGAAGCTGTGCGCTATGCTCTTTGACAGCTTGCAACAGGTCTGTTGTATCGTCAAATAGTTTCTTTTCAAGTATTATTTCTTCAGGCACCGGCAGGGTGGGTTCTTCGGGAATAAAGTCTGCGTAATTGGTAGTTACAACTAATTCAAGAGTAGGCATCTTATCCCTTACGTTGGCAACAATGGGGTAAAGGTCCTGGGCCGCCACCACTGCTTTCGCTCCCATATCGTTTATTTCGTATTCCAATTCCCATTCTTTAAACATGGGGCTGATGGGGCCGACAATTGCTCCCAGCTTTTGCACTGCATAATGAGCAATGATGTATTGAGGACAGTTTTGCATAAACAGTCCTACCCGGTCACCCTTAACAATCCCCTTGCTTTTTAGAAAATTGGCAAACCTATTTACATAATGCTCCAGTTCTTTCCAAGAAATTTCTGTACCATAATAGATATACGCAATGGTTTCCGGTTTATCCAGAGCGTTTTGGGTTAGATACTGGTGTAAAGGCTTTTCTCCTAATCGATAGGTCAGCTTGGTGGACACACCTTCCGGCCAATTTTGTAGCCAAAGCTTATCCAATTTTATTCCCCCCAATAAATTATTGCATGAAAATTTGCACAATTGCAATTACAACTATACAACTATATTTATTGCAAGCCTTATGCCAAATACCGAAGCCGACATAGCTCAATAAATAGTGAACCATCCGCCCAATGGGTGCAATATTCCACCGTTTGGTGCGGCGAAACACCTATGTACCATCATGAAAGCATATAAATAAAAAAATGACACCTCTTGGTGCCAGGCTAATTTCATACTTTTTCCCGGTATTCCAAACCTCATTTTTTTTGCCCCTAGATCCTGATATACCTGCGTTATCGCTGCGTAATAACTGTCCTTAATCTTAGTTACCTGATTGAAAACGCTCTTCGTCATAAGTATGAGCCAATAAATTCGGCTTTTCCAACATAAGTAAGTTACGTGCCTGGCTTCGCTTTAGTTTACCGCTTTAGTTTGCGCTACGCTTTTTTCGTATAAAACTTCAGGATCAATATCCGCTTGATTACACCACTCAATACTATCAAAACTTACTCTAACCGATTCAAATTTCTTCTCATCCTTTAGTTCTTTAAAAATACCTTTATCCAAATAAGGTTTCATATCAAACTTTTTCTTTTCACCGTTTTCAAAAGTTAAAAGTAGTTGGTAATCACTCAAAGGTTTTACATTTATAACAGCTAAGTACATAAATCTGCACCTCCCTATTTCAACGGATCGATTTTAAAAGGAAGTTCACTATTCATTGCTAAGGTCCAGTTTGCTAATAATTCTTCTTGTCTCAATTCAGCCCATGCCAGAACTAGCTTAAGCTGTTTCTTAGGTAGATTACCTTCTTTTAATTCGCAAGTCTTTATATCAATTATTGCCTTATTTTCTCCGTAATAAGCATGGAAGTGTGGTGCGGCGGAACACCCATGTACCATCATGAAAGCATGTAAATATCGAGTAGCTAGAAGTCGGGAATAATTTCCCGGCTTCTTTGCTCTCACAGAACCGGACTTACGTTTGCCGTATCCGACTCCTGCAGGCACCGTCCTCTGTTTATGTTCCCCAACCCAACTAGGTCCTCCCGAATCTTCCACCAGACATAGTATGAATTAAACCGCTTAGTTCCATCATTGAAAGAATTTCGATTAATTTAAGTTGATCTATTCCAATATCTACACCAATTTGTTCAATGGTTTTAGGAGCTGAAGAAATGCTGGAGAGAATTTTCCTTTCAGTGTCTGTTAGAGCAGTCCCGTCTCTATAGGAATGCTTTTCGGTTCTGCCTTTAGTGCCTGTTAGAATTTTACCTGCTAATTTGGTTTCCTTCTTAACCGCATCATAATCCGTCAGTAATTGTGAAGGGTGTAAATAGATATTGACCCCATCCGCAATCAATTGATTTGCTCCCCTTCCACTTGGATTATAGATTTCATGGGGCAAAGCATAGACTTCCTTTCCCTGTTCCTTGGCAAAAGCAGCAGTAATCAGTGCTCCGCTCTTTTCTGCCGCTTCTATCACCAACACTTTTTCACCCCAACTGCTGATCAAAGCATTTCTTTGAGGAAAATACTCAGGCCACGGTTTAGTATTGGGAGGATATTGGGAAATGACGGCTCCGTTTTCAATTATAGCGTCCATTAATGCTTGATGCTCCTTGGGATAACAAATATCGACTCCGTTTCCCAGAAAAGCAATCGTATACCCTCCTGCTTTTAAACAGCCGGTGTGAGCATAACCGTCTATCCCTTTAGCCATGCCGCTGATCACGGGAATATTATTTTCAGCTAAAAAACCGGAAGCCTCTACTGCTGCCCTCTTTCCATATGCTGTACATCTACGGGAACCTACTATCACTACCCCTGTACTGTTCTTTCGAAGCTGTCCTTTATAATATAAAAGTGTCGGGGCATCGCGATATTCTTTAGCTAAAACTGGATATAACGGGTCATGATAGGTCAATAACTTCATATCATTTTTAAGTGCCTTTTCTAATATGGACTCTGCCTGGTCTAGGGATCGATTCTGGCGTATGACTTTTGCTAACGCGGCTCCTATTCCTGCAACCAACATCAATTCTTCTGCATTTGCCTCATAAATTGACTTAGGGGACTTACAACGGTCTAATAATCTTTTTTCCAAGACTGTTCCGATACCGCTCAATTGTCTTAACCATATCCAGTACTCCATGCTGTTTTCCTCCTAAAGCACCATCATGCTTGCCCCTTCCTTTTCTAAGTCTCTGGCCATTAGGGCCGCCGCCACATCCTTTTTCCTGATCTTAGCAGAACCCGCCATGTCAGCAAAGGTCCTTGCAACCTTTAAATACTTGTGAAAGGTTCTGGCGCTATATGCGAACCGGTCATAGGCCAACTGCAGCAGCCTTTGTCCCTCTTCCTCCAATTGGCAGTATTCTTTAATGAGGGCATGTCCCATTTGACCGTTATTATTTACACCTGTTATCTTCTTAAATCTATTTTTCTGAATACTTCTGGCAGATTCAACCCTCTCTCGCAGCTCCTGAGAGCTTTTTCCCGAGAAGTCGCTTGATAGATCAATGAAATTAACGGGCTGAACATATTTTTGAATATCCATCCTGTCTAATATCGGGCCTGATAATCGCTGTCTGTATTTTATGACCTCATAATCAGTACATCGACATTTGCTTTTACCGTAATAACCACAGGGACAAGGATTCATAGCAGCCACCAGCATAAAACTTGCAGGGTAAGTATTGTTGTATTTTACCCTGGAGATGGTAACCTGTTGATCTTCCATCGGCTGTCTTAATGCGTCCAGTGTTTTCTTGCTGAACTCAGCAATTTCATCTAAGAATAATACCCCATTATGAGCCAAGGATATTTCGCCTGGGTTGGCATCGTTTCCTCCCCCGATTAAAGCATTGGTAGATGCATTATGGTGGGGAGCACGAAATGGGCGATCCATAATTAAATGTCCCTTGCCCTTCAAAAGTCCAGCCACACTATAGATTTTTGTTGTTTCCAACGCCTCTTCCTCTGTCATGCTAGGTAGGATAGTGGGAATACGTTTGGCAATCATAGACTTTCCACAGCCTGGAGTGCCAATCATCAGCAAATTATGTCCCCCAGCTGCTGCCACAACGATATATTCAATCATCGCCTCTTGCCCTTGGACTTCTTTAAAATCCACCGGATAGATGCTTTCTTCAGGTGCAGTAAAATTTGCTTCAGGCTGAATATTATAGTCTCCTTCACCCTCTAAAAATTCGACCACTTCTCTTAAGGTATTAAAACCAACCACATTGATTCCCTTAACCAAGGAAGCCTCATGTATACTTTCTCTGGGTACGATGATATTTTTAATCCCTGCTTTTTTAGCAGCGATAACCATCGGCAGTACCCCGGTGCAGTTCCGGAGCCGTGCATTCAAGGATAACTCGCCAATACACCCAAAATCTTTCCATCTCTTTATATCAAGCTGCTCCGTTTCCAATAAAAGTCCTAATGCAATGGGTAAATCAAAATGAGAGCCGCTTTTTTTTAAATCACTGGGAGCCAAGTTGATTACGATCTTCATCTCGGGAAAGTTAAATTGTCCGTCACGCAGGGCAGCTTCTACCCTTTCCCTTGCTTCTTTTACGGCCGTATCTCCCAGCCCGACAATAACAATCAGGGGCATCCCTTCTATGGTTTTTGTCTCTACATCTACTAAATAGCCGTCTACACCTGAGATAGCAAAGCTTTTTACAATAGAAGCCATACGATGCCCCCCCTATTCACACTGCTTTTTACCTAATATATCCTATTTTATCAATTACTTGAATATTTTACTAGTGTTTTAGCTTCTCATACATCTTATAAACAGCTGCTTCGCTAATAGATATGTTTTCTCCAATTTCTTTCATAGTATAATTGGCAGCTAAGGATTTATTGATATATGCTTGTTTATAATGGGTAAGATGTCTTTTCCGTGAGGCATTTTTTATCTCTTTGAAAATAGCGTTGTCCTGTGTCACTTCAAACAGTATTTCATCTAGACTTTTTCTTTGAATTTCCGCAAGAGGTTTATTAATTATAGTTTTTTGGTTTCCACCTATAAACAGGCCTTCTTCAAAGATACTGCCTTCCTCCATCTCATCCATATCCATAAATTTTTCATAAGCTTTAATGGCCTCTTGCCGATTTTCAGAAAATATGTTCAAGATAAAATCTATGTCTACGATGTCTCCGCGCTTATTTCTTCTATAATATGGGTCGCTACTCCAGCGATAGTCTTTTGCTTTCTTACACATCTTCGCCCTCACCGGATTTTGATGGATATACCGCAGCAAAGATAAAAGATATTTATTATCTTTCACTAAAATTCCTTTATATCTATTTTCAAAAACATGTCCCGTTCTTCCATTTATGTAGTTATAGAATTTACTGTATTTATTGTTTATCCGGTGCATGATATCCTGCAATGGTGCCTCCAATGTCTTCAGCACAAAATGGTAGTGATTATCCATTAGGACGAACCCATAAAACTCAAAATTCATGATTAGTTTATATTCCTTTACCAGTTCCAGCAAATATACTTTATAATCTCTATTCTCAAATATGTACTCTCGGTTATTCCCTCTTTGAATAATGTGATATACCCCACCCTTATACTCTATCCTCGGTTTCCGTCCCAATGAAAAACCACCTCCCAGTATCATCTTACCAGAAAGTGGTATCAGTTACAATAAGTTAATAAGTTAAGTGCCTGGCACCGCTTTTCGCTCGCTTTTCGCTCACCGCTTTTCGCTCACCGCTTTTCGCTTAAACAATTTTGTAAAAACCGAGAGTTATGATGTCCCCGCAAGTGGTCTCACCCTTCATGTATTTTCTAATGACAGATTAGGTTGGAATTAACACCAACCTGCTATCACACCTTAAGCAAAGCTGTACTGACTCTCCATCTATTTCCTCTTCATAACTACACTCACTGCAGTAGTTCATCATACATTTTGGACAGTCATAAATTGCATCTAGCTGTTCTCCTGTCCTTTCACTTATTTCTCCTACAGATGCACCACAAAACATGCACTGCGGCTTAAATTCCTTTTCCATTATAAATCACTCACCTTTCTACGGGCTCTAAACCAATACTCCAAAGCCATTCTCTTACTTCCTGTTTTTCTATTTCTGTTTTGTACTTATACCACTGCTTTTCTATTTCCGGGTACCTGCTAATCACATTTTCAAATCTGCGAAATGCACCCTTGCCATCAAGAGCATCAAACAGTTTTTCCGAAACTTTCAGATCATCAAGCCTTTTCGTAAATTCAACCATAGTATCATAAGCTTCATAACTGGCTCTTTCTGGTATAACTTCATACCTTCCCTCTTCATTCTCATATACTTTCTTAACTTTTTCTACCATTTCCCTTTCCCATTGGGGTAGGCCAGCAACATATTCCTCATCATATACATTATCCTCATCCAGTTCAATAGGTATATGTATTATCTCACCTATCTCAGTATCAAGATACGCATGATTTTCCCACCTGTCAGTGTCCATAATAATACTGATATCTACCAGATCCACCTTAAGTTGCTTAAGCTCATCATAATATCTGTACTTTTCCCTTTGCACTTCTATAAGATCATAAAATGCTATAACATCTTTCGGCCTATCTTTACTCTCAGCTACAATTTTACCATCTTCATTTTCCAGGGCAATTGTTACTTTTGTTGTCTCACCTTCATACAATGTAACTCCACTCATATCTCGCCATTTTGTATAGACTTGATTTAATGGTGGCAGTCCCTTAATAAGCAAACCCTTTTCATAGATGATAAAATTCCCATTTATTAATATAGCATCCTGGCTGGGGTGTGAACCATCAAAATTAAATGCCCTCAACTTTTTTCCATATTCTTTATGTATATCTGACATCTTGATCCCATCCTAACATTCAAACTTTCCACGTTTCTAAAAAAATGGACGCTAAAATAACCAAAACAGCCGGATTGAACAGTAGAATCTGCCTGCACTGCACAGCTCAAAGCCAATCGCTCCTGCCCCTCCTATAACAAGTACCCTTTTCCCTTAGAGATATGCGGAAATTTGTTGCACTTCAACTTAACAGAGAAGTAACACAAAACCTTCGTCCCCTTATGTCCCCTCACTCACAAACCTCATAATCCTCGGAATCATCGCTTTCTCCTGTAATACAAGTAAAACAGCCATCAAATCCAACAATAGCACTTCCGGCTGCCCATATCGGTTCACCGCAATTGTTGCAAACAGCCCCAGCATTTTTTCTCTTTAAGGCTGTCTTGAGGTTTGATTTTACTTTGTCAAATTTCTCTTCAGAGTTATTCTTAACATACATCTTAGCAAATTCTTTAACTGTTATTTCAACCATTCTTTTTCTCCTCTACTTCATTCATAAGTTCTTGGCATGCTCTCCTATTCATCAACTTCTATTATCATTCTTTTTAAGTCAATTATAACTCCAGCATCCCTCAATATATCTAATCCGATAAGACCATTAATATCATACTCGTCATGAAAAGCACCAAAATCAATAATATAGTTATTAAGCTTTGTTGAGCCAAACTCAACTATGTCAATATACTTTTGAAATGAATTGTCAGGGCCTCCAATGCCATAAACCGTTGTAATATAGTCCCCATCTTCAAAAACAATATTTATCTCTTCAACTGCATCTACAGATATAAATGATTTTGCAGCTCCTGTATCCACAACAAGTTTATCAACCACCATGCTATTACCTTTATATATGAGCTTTAAAGATGCATAAATAAGCTGCCCGTCAAAATACACATCTACTTCCATGCTACAGCTCCTCTAAAGCCAACTCTTTTTCTCATCAAGATTTCTATCTTTTCCTTGGAAGTATGATACACAAGAATGCCGGGTTTCGCACTTACAAGCTCACGTGTTGCTTCTTTAGGATCCTGAATAGTTCTTATGATTGCAACATCATCAACATATTTCTTATCACCATCAACATGGCTTTCTAAAACTTGAAGTAACACATATCTTTCAGGATATATTTTTCTTACTTCTTCCCATTTCATGCAAATCACCTACCTGTGCACATTTTACCATAGTTAAGCTAGCTTATGAAACAACCCAAATAAAATATATTTTATTTTTTAAATAAGTTAATAAGTAAAGTGCCTGGCACCGTTCTCTTTGTCACCGTTCTCTTTGTTATAATGTCTTCAGCTGACACCTTGCCTTTAAAATCCTGCTTCAGCACGATAAATGCTTTGACACTTTCACCACGTCTTGCATCGGGCACGCCAATAACACCCGCTTGCAGAACAGCCGGGTGCTTTATTAACATCGCCTCCACATCTTCAGGAAAAACGCTGTACCCAGAGCATTTAATCATTTCTTTGACCCTGCCAATGAAGTAGAGATAACCATCTTGATCAATCATGCCAATATCACCGGTGTAAACCCAGCCATCTTTAAGCGTTTCATCAGTGGCTTGGGGACGATTAAAATATCCTTTAAATACCCCGGGATTTTTAATCACTATTTCTCCCTGTTCACCTGGCGGCAGCGGGTCTCCGGTCTCCGGGTCCAAAATCTTAACTTCAGTATCGAAGGTAGGGATTCCGCAAGAGCCGAATTTTATTTTTTCCGGGGGCATGATGGTATCACAAGTATGTGTTTCGCTAAGCCCATAAGATGCTTCATATAAATAACAGCTATTGGTAAGCTGTTTCCAGGCGTCTGACAATTCTTGATTTACCGGAAAGCCAAAACTTGTACACAAATTCAATTTAAGACTGCTCAAGTCACGTTTTTCAATGCCAGGATAACCCAATAGTTCCCCATTCATGGGTGCTATACTATACCAAAAGTCACATTGATACTTTTCGATGGCCGTTACTACTGCCTGAGCATCGTAACGGGTTAACATCACAGTAGTCATGCCGCTGTAAACAGGAATATTTACCCCCATCACCATACCCGCGATATGAAATATGGGCATTACAGTAAGACCCATTTTGAGTTTTTCCGATTGGTTTCCATGAAAAGCAGCTGCAGTCTTAAAAAGAGCATTACCATAAGTGAGCATGGCTCCTTTAGGTCTGCCGGTGGTGCCGGAGGTATAAACGAATAAAGCTACGTCATCCCAAAGATTGATTTCATCGCTCTGAAGCTGTGCGCTATGCTCTTTGACAGCTTGCAACAGGTCTGTTGTATCGTCAAATAGTTTCTTTTCAAGTATTATTTCTTCAGGCACCGGCAGGGTGGGTTCTTCGGGAATAAAGTCTGCGTAATTGGTAGTTACAACTAATTCAAGAGTAGGCATCTTATCCCTTACGTGCTGTTTTGCTCTGTTTTGCTCTGTTTTACACCGTCCTCTGTTTTACACCTGAGATAGCAAAGCTTTTTACAATAGAAGCCACACGATGCCCCCCTATTCCCACTGCTTTTTACCTAATATATCCTATTTTATCAATTACTTGAATATTTTACTAGTGTTTTAGCTTCTCATACATCTTATAAACAGCTGCTTCGCTAATAGATATGTTTTCTCCAATTTCTTTCATAGTATAATTGGCAGCTAAGGATTTATTGATATATGCTTGTTTATAATGGGTAAGATGTCTTTTCCGTGAGGCATTTTTTATCTCTTTGAAAATAGCGTTGTCCTGTGTCACTTCAAACAGTATTTCATCTAGACTTTTTCTTTGAATTTCCGCAAGAGGTTTATTAATTATAGTTTTTTGGTTTCCACCTATAAACAGGCCTTCTTCAAAGATACTGCCTTCCTCCATCTCATCCATATCCATAAATTTTTCATAAGCTTTAATGGCCTCTTGCCGATTTTCAGAAAATATGTTCAAGATAAAATCTATGTCTACGATGTCTCCGCGCTTATTTCTTCTATAATATGGGTCGCTACTCCAGCGATAGTCTTTTGCTTTCTTACACATCTTCGCCCTCACCGGATTTTGATGGATATACCGCAGCAAAGATAAAAGATATTTATTATCTTTCACTAAAATTCCTTTATATCTATTTTCAAAAACATGTCCCGTTCTTCCATTTATGTAGTTATAGAATTTACTGTATTTATTGTTTATCCGGTGCATGATATCCTGCAATGGTGCCTCCAATGTCTTCAGCACAAAATGGTAGTGATTATCCATTAGGACGAACCCATAAAACTCAAAATTCATGATTAGTTTATATTCCTTTACCAGTTCCAGCAAATATACTTTATAATCTCTATTCTCAAATATGTACTCTCGGTTATTCCCTCTTTGAATAATGTGATATACCCCACCCTTATACTCTATCCTCGGTTTCCGTCCCAATGAAAAACCACCTCCCAGTATCATCTTACCAGAAAGTGGCATCAGTTACAATAAGTTAATAAGTTAAGTGCCTGGCACCGCCTCTTCCCGCCTCTTCCCACCGCCTCTTCCCAATCGCCTCTTCCAATCACCGCCTCTTCCAATCAAAACAGGCTCCCCGGCAAAAAAGTCCCCTACCTTCTTCAAACCCCCGGCAGTGCCTAATAGTTCTTCTTACCGACTCTTACACCCTTATATAGACCTAAGCAAATGCTCCCATTTTTCTGGGAAGCCCATCAGTTCTACATCTACTTTTTCATATTGGTCGATTAAAGCACGTAAATTAGTTACAAAAGTGCCCCATTCAATGTTATCTTTTATGAGTTTTCCCATGATCAATATAAGTGAGAACACTGTATCATTTTTTATATCTTTTGCTAAATCTTTTTTATGAAGCATTGGTTTGATGGTTAAGGTTCGATTGTAAATCCTTCCAAAATGAGCACAAATGTTCCTAAATGTAGACAACGCATGAAGCCAGCTTCTAATATACTTATATGGAATTTTACAATATGTAATGGCAATTTCCAATTTATCTTCATTCTTTAGATTTGAATAAATTTTAGAAAGTAAACCAAAAGACACTACTTCTATAGCCACCCAAACTGGGAAAACACCTTTATATTTACTCTTATGATGCTTAATAAAAAGCTCATCGCTTCTATCTATTTCAAGATAAAGCTTGTCCATCAACTCTACATGAATCTTTTTAGTGATAAAATTTTCTGGGTTCATGTAGCCAGTTGCCCCATATTTATGAGCAATTAAATATGCAATATGAGTTCGGAAGGTGACCTCTATGGTTTCCAGCAATCCCATAATCAAATTACGTAACTTTTTATCAAACTCGTAAAGATTATAGATATCACTAAAAGAAACCCCATCTTGAAATTTATTATCGGCCTTATAAGTAAGCATGTAAGCACTTAGCCGGTAATAATTAATTCTGCCAAGGATTTCTCTTGCCTGCTGTTCATCCTCTATCTGCAGGTTTCTTTCTTTTAATATATCTACCTGTTCTTGAAAGGTTGTAGGTTCCTTAATTCTATCACCATTATCCATATTGTTTTATTTCTCCATAAATTAAATGACCCACCGTGGTACGCATTGTTAAGAGGCGTGATGGGTACTGTTAATGTAATAATACATCCACCGCCATTATTTGTCAATGCTTTTCAATCAAATCAATCTAACGCTTTAAAAAGCAGTAAGGTCTAACCCTTTGTAACCTTTATTTCCAAATTCATCATTAGATCTAACAAAGACAAGGTATCCTGATGTGCCGTTATGCAGTCTCCGTTGTTTTACACCAACTACATATAAAAAACCGCTCTGAAGCCCGAGAAGTCGGGCTTTTCTTTTGTCAATCTTTATGCATTTATATGTTGTATATCGTCGTGTATTGTGATATTATGGGATTAGAGGTGAATTTATGTATGTAAAGAAAAGTATCAGTAATGGTAAGGTCTATTTGTCTTTTGTCCAAGGTTATAGACAGAATGGAAAGGTAAAACAAAAAACAGTTGAGAAACTTGGCTATCTTGAAGATCTGGAAAAGGAATATCCTGATCCTATTGCACATTTCAAGCGGGTTGCAAAGGAACGTACCAAGAACGAAGTTCCGCAAAAAAAACTAGAACTTGACCTGTTAGCTAAGCTTCCGGATCAAGCAGCATTGCGCAAAAATCTTGGTTATACTGTGCCAAAATCAGTATACTCTCTACTTGGTCTTAGAGAATATTTCCAGAACAAGCAAAGGCATTTAATCGTAGATTATAACCTAAACAGCATATTCAGTCTGCTCATTTTCAACCGCTTTTTATTTCCTTCATCAAAAAGACACGCCTTTGAAACCAAGGATTATTTCTTTGAATCCTTTGACTTTTCACTGGCTGACATTTACCGTGCTCTGGATTACTTTGCCGGATATTCAAATGAGATCCAACGGCATCTCCATAGTAGAATATCGGAACTTATAGCAAGAGATAACCAGCTTGGATATTATGATGTCACCAACTACTACTTCGAGATCCCTTATGAGGATGAAGATGAATACGATGAAGACGGGAATATGATTAAAAAGGGTCAAAAAAAACGTGGCCCATCTAAAGAGCACCGTAAAGATCCCATCATTCAAATGGGACTCCTGATGGATACTAATGGAATCCCCATGGCCTTCAATACTTTTTCTGGTGGCGAAAGTGAAAAACTCTCTCTACTTCCAACAATTCGCCGTGTAAAGAGAGATTTCGCCTTGGAACGTATTATCGTTGTAGCAGACAGGGGGCTTAACACTAGTGATAATACCACTTTTCTTTCGGGAAAGAACCATGATGACATGGCAGGTAATGACGGCTATGTTTATGGACAGAGTGTTCTCGGTGCTGACAAAGAATTTAAAGAATGGGTATTAAATCAGGAAGATTATTTAATAGACAAAGAAGAAGATAAGGATGGAAATACCGTCTTTTTTAAGCACAAATTCCGCATTCATGCAAAGAAAATACAGTTAAAGGGAACAGATGGCAAGCGTGCCCAAAAGATGGAAATATTTCAGAAACAGATGGTCTACTATTCCGATAAATACGCCAAAAAACAGAAAAAAGACAGAGATAAGGCTATTGCGAAGGCAAAGGAACTGATTGCCAAACCCGGAAAATATACAAGAGCTACCAGCATTGGAGCTGCCGGCTATGTAAGCAATATCAAATTCTTAAAACAAACAGGTGAAATACCTGACGGGCTTGTTCTTTCCCTGAATGAAGCAAGAATTCAGAAGGAAGAAAAATATGATGGATACTATTCCATTGTTACCAGTGAAAAGCATTTATCAGATAGAGAAATTCGTGATATTTACAAGGGACTTTGGGAAATCGAAGAATCCTTTAAAGTAATCAAGAGTGAATTCAAGGCGAGACCTGTATATGTAAAAAAAGATGCACATGTAGAAGCACATTTTCTGGTATGTTTTGTAGCACTCGTAATCATGCGGGTTCTTGAACAGATGCTAGAGAAAAAACATACTGTGAAGCAGATTCGCAATTCTTTGATTAGCTATTCCTGCTCCTATTTGGAACAAAACTATTACCTGTTTGATTATCGAGATGATGTAATAGAATCCATTGAGTCTGTCTTTGGCTTTGACTTAAGTAAAAAGATTATGTCTCAGGCAGCGATCAAAAAAATTTTGCAATACAAAAAATAAGTGTCAATACACTACAAGTTTTTGACAAAATACAAAACCCGCTAGCCCTTGGTAATACTGGGGCAACGGGTTTTTTTAATCGTTTTTGCTGTAAAACTCAGGTAATACATCCACCGCCATTATTTGTCAATGCTTTTCAATCAAATCAATCTAACGCTTTAAAAAGCAGTAAGGTCTAACCCTTTGTAACCTTTATTTCCAAATTCATCATTAGATCTAACAAAGACAAGGTATCCTGATGTGCCGTTATGCAGTCTGGACGCCGCCGAAATATGCAGCCTGGCACCGCCCTGTCTCCAACAAACCCGCCAAGCTCAAATTTCATTATCGCTTTATATTCCTTAATCAATTCCAACAAATATGCTTTATCATCTTTATTCCCAAATATATACTCCCGGTTATTTCCTCTTTGTCTTTATGCATATACTCATAATGCTCTATCCTCGGTTTCCGCCCCAATGAAAAACCACCTTCCGGTTCCATTCTACCAGAAAGTGGTATTATTCGCAATAAGTTAATAAGTTAAGTGCCTGGCACCGTCTCTTGGCACCGTCTCTATTGCAGCCGTATTGCAGCCGCACCGTCTCTATTATATTCCTTTCGATGCGGAGGGGTCACAGCTATTGTTCCAGGTAATTGCAGACTGTTATGAAAAGCGTAGTCTAATCATTACTACCAACATTGAGTTTAGCAAATGGAATGGCATATTCTATGATGACCAGCTTACGGCTGCTCTCATAGACCGTCTAGTCCATCACAGCCATCTAGTTGTTTTTGGTCAAGATAGCTGGAGATTAAAGCACTCACTAATGAATCAATCTAAAAACTAAAAGGCAATATGGGGTGTTACATTTTTGCATTGCATTTTGTTACAGAAAAGGCTTGCAAAACACACATAAGTCCTTTTATTGCCATAAAAAATCCCCTCTAGGTTGTTAAATATACAGTGTTTCTTTGCACTGCCTACCTAAAGGAGATAATACCACCAATTTGTTACCCCTTTTCCGTTAACCGATACAAAAACTGTCTAAGTCTATCTGATTTAGGATTGTTAAATACTTCTTCGGGAGAGCCGGTTTCCATGATATAGCCATCATCCATAAAAACTATACGATCACCCACACCTTTAGCAAAGTCCATTTCATGCGTAACAATGACCATTGTCATTCCTTCATCTGCCAATCTTTTTATTACGGTAAGCACTTCCCCTACCAATTCCGGGTCAAGCGCTGACGTTGGCTCGTCAAATAATATTACTTTTGGTTCCATTGCTAAAGCACGGGCGATAGCGACTCTTTGTTGTTGTCCACCGGAAAGCTCATTGGGATAACTGTATTCCTTTTCAGACAATCCAACTTTACTCAAAAATGAACGACCTATCTCTGTTGCTCTTTCTTTTTCGTATTTACGTACATTAACAGGGCCTGCTATCACATTATTTAAGACTGTCATATGGGGAAACAAATTAAAATTTTGAAAAACCATTCCCGTTTCAGTACGGACGTTACAAATTTCAGCATCATTTCTACGTTTCTTGGACTTTTTATCAAAATGTATCTGATTATTGTCTATAAATATATCACCTTCGTCAGGAATTTCTAAAAAGTTCATCGTCCGCAGCAAAGTACTCTTCCCGCTTCCACTGGGTCCTATGATTACTACTACCTCACCTTTATTAATATGGAGAGTAATGCCTTTCAACACTTCATTTTTATGAAAGCTTTTTTTAATGCCTGTTACTCGAATCACTTTTCATCTTCCTCTCCAAGTAATCTGCAATAACTGCTAAAGGATAGTGCAACAACCAATACATAACAGCCACCAGTGTGAATATCTCTAAATTTCTAAACGTTGAAGTGGCAAGCAGTTCACCGGTATGCATCAGCTCATTTACTGCAATTACAGCTGCAAGCGATGAATTCTTTAGGAGTAATATAGCGGAGTTTCCTATCGGCGGAAGAACATTTTTTATTGCCTGTGGCAAAATAATTATTCGCATGGCAGTTGAATGATTCATACCAATAGCATAAGCCGCTTCGAATTGTCCCTTACCAATTGATTGAATTCCTGCACGAAAAATTTCAGCGAGGTAGGCTCCTTCGTATAGTGACAATCCAATAATAGCGGAAACGGAAGGAGTAAGTCTTAAACCGAATTCTGGTAAGACAAAATATACATACATTAACTGCACAAGCAGAGGAGTACCGCGAATTAAGCTAATGTAGAACCCTGCCGTTTTTCTCAGGATAACGCTGTTTGAGATACGAAGTAAAGCAGTGACCATCCCAATGATCAATGCCAAAACCAACGAAAGACCGGTAATTTCAACAGTGATTAAAGCACCTTCGAGTAAAATCGGTATAAAATCTAGTGTACTAAGCATTTTTCACCCCGTCTCCTTAACTCTAATATTGGTTAAACAAAAACACTGGCATGATAAATATTATTTTTTATGTCATTAACTACAAAGAAGGTCTCATCAAGCCAGTGTTTTTGTGGGTGTTAGATTAACTTAACAGCTTATTTTAACCCCCATTTTTCCAGCAACTTATCTAACTCCCCATTTTCCTGAAGTTTCTGAATTATTGCGTTGACCGTATCTTGGAATTCATCAGTTCCCTTAGGAAAACCCATACCTATTTTCACTACTTCTTTAGGCTTGTACTCTCTAACAAGTTTGACATCCTTCTTAAAATCCGGATTTTCTGCCAACATACGCGCTACTATAGGATAATCACCAATCAACGCATCCAGTCGACCGAACTTTAACTCTTTTACCATATCAGCTATGGATTTATAAGTCTGCGTTTCGATTTCCGGATAATCCTTCATATAGTTCGCATAAACGGTCCCTTCCTGTACGCCGATTTTTTTACCACTAAAATCTTCAAACTGCTTTATCTCATTATTATCCTTTGCTACCACCAGTCCACCACCATATGAATAAACCGGTATTGAAAAGTCTATTACTTTTGCCCTATCCTCTGTAATTGCCATTCCGGCAGACACCAGGTCAATTTTTTCTGATTGAACAGACGGAATCAAAGAAGAGAATTGAATAGCATTTATTTCTACTTTTAAACCAAGTTCATCACCGACTAGACTGGCGATGTCAACCATTAGGCCTTCAATTTCATTAGACTTAGGATTTAAAAATGTAAAGGGCGGCCCTGTCGGAGTTGATCCAACTCGTATAACTCCTGTTTCTTTCAGTTCATCGAGAAAAGTTGGTTCAGCTTGTACCTCTACCTTTGCCTTTCCTTTATCATCTTTTGCATCTGACTCTTGGTTACCTGCTGAGCACGCAGTTAGTAAGCCAACACTAATCAAACTTATTACCAATACACAAAGAATTAATTTAACCCTTTTATTCATCGGGTTTCTCCCCCTCAATCTATTTTTTTTGCCTAAAATACAGGTTTAAAGACATTTGACATGTCAGTACTGGTTTCTTTTCCCTTTTGATAAACTAAAAGGTCCTTCACCCTGGTTAAGTGACTTAAGCAGGCTTCCTGTGCTTCTTTTTCCCTTTTTTGCCGAATTAGTCTTATAATTTGCCGATGTTCTTCCGGCCCTTTAGGGTCTTTGCTGGGGTTGTCGTAAAAAGCCAGGTAAATACTTGTCAAATCAATAAGTTCCTTGCAGAATCTAGATAGCAATTCCACACCACTTAAGCGAACTATTCCAAGATGTATCTCATTTATTATCGGTAGAACTTTACCATAATCATCTTCCCTGTAAAGAGCATCTTCCTTATGTGTGAGCATTTCCAAGTTTTCTAACTGTTCTTTTGTTGCTTTTTGGCAGGCTAACCTAACAGCTTCAACTTCTAGGAGACCTCTTAATTGAAAGATTTCCTCAATTTCTTTTAACGTAGGTTCGTAAATGAACGCCCCTCTGTTAGGCATAATCTCAACGAATTTTTCAAATTGAAGTCTTTGCAGGACCTGTCGAACCGGGGTGCGGCTTACATTAAATACCTCTGCTAATTGTTTTTCGCTTAAATGAGTTCTGGGGCCAATCTTTCTATTTATAATAGCGGACTTAATCTCATTGTAAATGTGATCTTCTTTTGAAATTGTTTCGTTATTTCTCATTACTAACACACCCCTAAAGAATTATTTCAGTACCATTAGCTTACGTACTCAATTAAACCATTACAGTCCATGTCAGCCAAACCTAATTTTTCTAAAGTCAGTCCTTCTAA
Source organism: Metallumcola ferriviriculae (assembly GCF_035573695.1). Lineage (NCBI taxonomy): Bacteria > Bacillati > Bacillota > Clostridia > Neomoorellales > Desulfitibacteraceae > Metallumcola > Metallumcola ferriviriculae. The sequence continues at coordinate 2,616,922 of NZ_CP121694.1, forward strand.
CCAGTAATCCTTCTCTATTAAAGAACCACCCAACATTATGATAGAGTCAATTATGGGAGTAGCAATCCCCAGGGCTTTTCCCAAACTTGACCATAAGACCAACCCCATAGAAATATCCTCCACGAAGTAACGAGAAGTTAGGCTAAGAGGTCCTTTGATTGGGCCAAAAACCTCACTACGCCTGTACTGCTCATGTAGTTTTTCCAATGGCTCACAATATCCTATCTCCGCCAGGCGTTTCTCTGTTGGAATATACTTAACGCTTAGAGCATCACACAAGGCCTTCCGTTCCTTAGATATCGCTTTAATAACCCTACTGACACCCTCAGTTATCCCTTCGCGATATAAGTAAAACTCTCCACCGGAATATTCAATCCTTCCTGCATTTAAAAGACAAGGCCCCGGGTGTGTTTCCGGATTACCGTTATTTAACGTTGTCTCCCAAATATTTGATGCAGGAACTAATGAGTTATATAGACATTTACATTTCTCTAATACCTCTGGTGTATTCCTGCTGGGAAAAGCCGAAAAAAGAAGTTTTTTTGCTGACAAGTATAACTCAACCTCAGAACCATTAATTACTCTTGTACCATAAGTAAGAGAAGACGATTCACCAATTTTGATATCGGTATCTATACCCATTGAACGAATCACGTTAATAAATCGCGCACTGGACATTGCACCTGCACTGTTAATAAATACAATTTGGTTATCTTTTAAATATGGTGCACATACTTTGGCGAACTCCTCAACTGCCAAAGCTGGAATAGTTAGCATTATAACCTCAGCACCATCTATAGCCTTTTGAATGTCAGAGGTCACCAGATGTGGTTTGACAAAATCTTCTTTGTTCTTATTTTTTAATAAAATTCCTCCTCTTTTGATCACAGGATCTAGATTTTGCGAAAAGCGCGGTAGTTCATAAAGACGTACTTCAAAACCACGATGCCCAAGGTCTGCAGCAGCAGTAATGCCTCCATTCCCCGCTCCTAATATAGCAACTTTTTCTACTTGTCGTTCTTCTTTCATAATACGCCACCTTCTTCATTGATTGTTTTTGAAAGTATCAGCTATTTAGAACCCCTGACGTCCTGCACAAAATATATTCTTCTATAAAATCCCCCCTATTTAGTTACTTTTCGAAGAACCGTTTATATGCATTCTGAATTTTAATTTTGTATCCAATTATTGTATTCAAAGATTGTATGCAATTATTGAATACAATTTTAATCTAGGGTTGTAAAAAAGTCAATAATTATTTATTAAATTTTCAAAAAATTTTAAATAATTTTTCTCGGTTCCAATTAATCACCATTTAGAAGCATTTTAAGGACAAAAAAAAAGACTATTAAATACTTAGTCTCAAAAAAATCATAATTATTATTTTTGTCAAGCACCAGCGGGAAACAAAAACGCCAGGCATCTACACGCCTGACTAGCAATAAGTTAATAAGTTAAGTGCCTGGCACGCAGCTTCTCTGCTACACGCAGCTTCTCTGCTAAACCTTGCTCAGTGGGAATCCCACCCACTATATGATATGCCCTTATCTTGACGCACTGCCTGGCACCGTCTCTACGTTTCACGCTCTTCTTTCAAAATTGATAAGTTAGTGCCTGGCACCAGCTCTCCAACTCTTTTTGCGGAAACTCAAGATTGCATTGTATTGCGTTTGTGCATACATCGTGATACAATGAATATACTATTAATGGAGGTGATTCAGATGGCTAAAACAGCTAATCTCAATATACGAATTGACCCTAAAACCAAGGAAGAAGCAGAAAAACTGTTTTCTAATTTTGGCATCACAGTCACAGATGCAGTCAACTTATTTTTGCATCAGTCTTTATTATCAGGAGGTTTGCCTTTTTCGGTGAAACTCCCGGAACCTAATACAGCCACATTAGCCGCAATGAAAGAAATAGAAGAAATGATTGCTAAGAAATCTTCAACCTCTTCCCAAGGCGTCGATGACTTTTTCAAGGATATGGATTTAGATGCGAACCGTTAGGTATTCCAGCCAATTTAAGAAGGATGTTAAACTCGCCACCAAACGTGGATACAAAATGACCCGATTATATGAGGTCATGAAAGCACTCGAGAACGAAGAGGTCTTGGATGCAAAATTCAAAGAACATCCTTTAGTTGGCAACTACAAAGGTTATTTAGAATGTCACATTGAACCTGATTGGATCCTGATATTCAAGATAGATGGTCAAGATTTGTATTTTGCCAGAACGGGAACGCATTCTGATTTGTTTAATTAAAAGATACTTGCTTTACCTATTCTACCATTTTTAATAAGTTGATAAGTTGGTACCGCATGGGCATGGTTCATTTCTGCTGATTTTCTTGCTCTTGGCCTGTCCACCGGGAATACTTCTTAAGTATGGAACTCCATCACTAGGAAGAGGTCGTAAATTAGACTTTTCCACCTTACTATGTAGCTCATCAGGCGTGTGTCCGTTGTTCTCCCACAGCCTCGTATTGTTGGCAAGCTCCAAACAAATCAGGAAATTCCTCTTCATTATTCACCACATGCCTTAGAATTGCCTTCCCTCCACGGGAGTTACCCCGCTTCCTCGGTACTATGCAGTCATCCGACTCCCTGCTGCATTGGACTGCCTTACTTTGTTATCGCTTGGTTAGTCCTACTTCCTCTGGGTGAAGAGCGAACAGGGTCTCTCAAGTTGACTGTATCATATCAATGTGTAGCATGCCAAGGTCACCGACCCCGGGGAAGCCTGCATATTCTCGCTTAGCGAATATGCAGGTGTTGTTTTCTACTCAGGCAACAGTATCAACCTTCCCGATGGGTATTTCGGGGCTCAATCCCTTCAGCATTTGCGAATCGCTTTCGGCCTGCTACCTCACTGTCTACGCTTAACATCATAAGTTACCCGATGATGTCCAAGACTCGCTATGAGTGGTTTGCTAAACCTTGCTCAGTGGGAATCCCACCCACTATATGATATACCCTTATCTTGACGCACTGCCTGGCACCGCCTCTGTTCTCTGAACTCCCGGTTATTTCCTCTTTGAATAACGTGATAAACCCCACCCTTGTACTCTATCCTCGGTTTCCGTCCCAATGAAAAACCACCTCCGGTTCCATTCTACCAGAAAGTGGTATCATGGTATCATTCGCAATAAGTTAATAAGTTAAGTGCCTGGCACCGCCTTTCACCTGGTTCACCTGGTTCACTTAGAAAATTAAAATTTCTGTCTTGACAAGGGGGACACTTTACACAGAATAGGCATCATTGACGCAACCAAATAAAGGGGACCCACTTTGATAATAGTTTATACCAACAATAAGTGCAGCTCTTATTCCTTCACCCCCATCACCTTATAGACTATCAATGAAACTTGTAATATTAGCCCAAGTCCAAACTTTTGTATTTACACCTTCAATATTAGTTCTGTGGTCTTTATATGCCCAAACACCTAATATTTTTTTCTTCTCTTCTCTAGCACACTTTATTTCCCATTTTTGCCCACTGGAAATAAGAGAATTTTTGCTCGCCAATACTATAATGCCATCTGATCTTTTAATCCTGGTTCTCACCTTATCTTTCCAATCTGTTGCGTAAGGTTCTTTTACAGACATATCTACATATTCAAATGTAGAATTTGTATTTAATGATTGTCCTTTTAGAAAATCTCTTTGTCGTTCATCCTCTATTGCAAATGCAATAAAAACCACACTTTTTTAGTTCCCATTTTATACCCCCTAATTTGATTTACTTTCCTTGCAGCTTCACTTATTGTTCCTCTCAAATTTCCATGCATCCCTGACCATATCCTCAATAGTCAAATCAGCTTTCCAGTTTAATTCTTTCTCAGCTTTACTAGCATCCGCATAGCAGGTCGCAATATCCCCCGGACGTCTTCCTACTATTTCAAATGGAACATCAATGTCATTAACCTTCATAAAAGCATTCACAAGTTCTAAAACAGAAGTTCCTCTGCCGGTTCCTAGGTTATAGATGTTAACACCATCATTAAGGTTCTCAATAGCCCTCACATGGCCTTTCGCAAGGTCAACCACATGAATATAATCACGAACGCCGGTACCATCTATTGTATCATAGTCATTTCCAAATACACTTAACTTCTCCAATTGTCCTTTAGCTACCTTTGATACAAAAGGCATCAAATTATTTGGAATGCCATTAGGATCCTCACCGATCAAGCCACTCTCATGAGCACCTACTGGATTAAAGTATCTTAATAAACTAACCGCAAAACCATCATTAGCGTTAGCCGTATCCGTAAGGATCCGCTCGCTCATTGCTTTAGTTTCGCCATAAGGATTGGTAATTTTCTTAAGATTCATATCTTCTTTTAACGGAGATGGCTGAGCACCATACACAGTTGCAGATGAGCTGAAAACGAACTTATTCACACCATGCTTCACACACATCTTACTAAGTATCATTGTACTTACCAAATTATTATAATAATACTCAAGTGGTTTAGAAACGGACTCTCCTACCGCTTTAAGACCTGCGAAGTGAATCACACCATCGATTTTATGATTAACAAAAATATCTTCTAACTTTGCTTTATCCGTTACATCAATCTGATAAAAAGTAGGTTTGATGCCAGTTATGGAAGATAGATTATCCAGCACTTCAATCTTTGAGTTGATAAGATTATCAGCGATGATTACAGTATGGTTATTTTTAATTAGTTCTACTACCGTGTGGCTGCCGATAAAGCCCAGGCCTCCAGTTACTAATATGTTCATTGGTTGTGGTCACCTCATTATTAAAATTCATTTACTTCTTCTAACTTCTAATTTTAGCTATAGGTATAAATATTTTGAAATAATCACAGCATAAAATCACTACTAGATGTATTGTATAGATTTTTGTGAGCTATAACATCTCTCAAAGGTATGTTGTTGAATATTTGAAATTAATAACTGGTCCTGTACTGTTGCCTTCTAAAACTATATCTTTTCTACGTTAATTGCCATGGTTGATAACACTCATCAGTAATGATTAGCAATTTACAATGTTGATATGCCCATAGTGCAGCAAATCAAATGTTCCGTAGGTTATTACTTTTCTCAATTATTTCTCCCCCTTAAAACCTTTGTTTCTAATTTGATTGTTCTGTCAAATTTCCAGGCATCTCTGACCATCTCTTCAATTCTTAATTCCAATCTTCATAAACAGTAGCAGATGAGCTGAAGACAAACTTCCCAATTCCGTGTTGCACACACATCTTGCTAAGGACCATAGTATTTATCAGATTATTACAATAATACTCAAGTGATTTTGAAACAGACTCACCAACTACCTTAAGTCCAGCGAAATGAATCACAACATCAATATTATGATTAGCAAAGATCTCCTCAACCCTCGCTTCATCTGTCACATCAATCTGATAGAAAGTTGGTCTGACACCTGTTATTTGATGAAGCTTGTCCAACACTTCGATCTTTGAGTTGATAAGATTATCAGCAATGATCACTCAATGTTCATTTTTTATAAAGCTCCCACGACAGTATGACTACCGATAAAACCTAGGCCACCGGTTACTAGTATGTTCATATTATCACACTTTCTTCTTGGCATTAAAGTGTCCCCCTTGTCAAGACAGAAATTTTAATTTTCTAAGTGAACCAGATATTCCCATTTAGTAGCAGCAATAACGATGCTATTAGTTGCCTCTTTTGAAATGATTTTATCGTCGTCGTAAACTTTAGACCAGTCGCCGAGGCTGTGGAGAGTGTGGACAACACGGTTTTTGTTGTCCAAGCCTTGTGCGTCAACCTGGAGCGTAGCGGAGGGTTGTCCACATGGCGGCACTATCCATCAGCCTACTTGACTTTGATATACGATATGTCTTGCTATTATTAAGCTGCCTTGCTTATCCCCAGATAGACTTCTTGAGGAGTTAGGTAGTCATGGGTTTGATGTGGCCGTTCTATATTATATTCTTGGATATATTCTCTAATACCGATCCTTAGGTCTCTAGGTGTTAGATATTCATGTGTGTAGATTTGTTCGGTTTTTAGACTTCTAAACCATCGCTCTATGATAACATTATCAATCCAACGGGCCTTGCCGTCCATGCTTTGTCTGATGTTCACGCTCTTTAAATATTCTGTGTAATCAGCGCTTGTGAACTGAGACCCCTGATCGCTGTTGATAATTTCCGGCGTGCCGTATCTGTTGATAGCTTCTTTAACTGCTGCTAACACCGGTGCGGTGTCCAAAGTATCTGATAGTTCCCAGCCTACTATGTAACGACTATACCAGTCGATGACGGCTGTTAGATACATATGACTTCTGCCCATCTTAATGTAGGTAATGTCAATGGCCCAAACCTGGTTTGCCCGATTAATATCTAGGTTTCTTAACAGGTAAGGATAGATTTTGTGCTGCTTATTACGCTTTGACAGGTTGGGTTTAGGATAGACCGCATATATTCCCATTTCGTCCATATAGCGTTTAATTAACTTACGGCCAACCTTAATGTGGTCTTCATTCTGTAGCTTTTTGCGAAGCTTCCTAACCCCTAGATATGGCATCTTGGTATGCCAGTAATCAAGCCTGTTTTTAATCATATTTTCGCGCTCTCTGTCAGGTTCTTTAGGTGTGTAATAAAAACTGGTTCTATTGATCTCAAGTAACTGGCATTGCCGATTAACCGGCAGTTTGTTATTTTTTGAAACCAGACTTATTCTCCCAGTCGACCCCAAGAACTTCTTTAGATTTTTTTTTGAGCCAGTCATTCTCAATAGTGAGTTGACCGACTTTTGCCATTAATTCGGTTCTTTCTTCGTCCAAAGCTTTTTCTTGGGCACGAAGCTCTTTTTCTTGCTTGCTTTGTGAGAACACCTGTGGTGCATTCTCTAAAAAATCTTTTTTCCAGTTGCGCAGTTGATTGGGGCTTAACTCATGTTCGGCTGCTAGTTCGCCGATCTGTTTTTCTTCTTTGAGTAGCTCCAGTACGATTTTAGTTTTGAATTCGGCTGTAAATTTTCGTCTTCCCATTTTGTATGAACCTTCTTTCTGACAGTTTTCCTGCCGTTTATTATATCAGGTTCACTTAGTTTGTCGAAAATTTTGTCTGAATTCATGGGTACATTATACATATTGTAAGTTATTTACACGATGTATATATTATTACTTATTATTTATGTTATGATTCCCCTGCTGAAAGGGAGTGATTACCCCCTATTAACCCCTTGGGAGAATTTAAAATAAGCTCATTTTTTGTTTAGTTACCTCAAAGCCGGATTTTTTCAGGTATATGATGTACATATACATCAATAAATCCTTGTTTTCACTGTGTTTTGCTCTACATTGGACACACCACTTCCCTGCCTTTTGGTTTAGGCTTATTCATTGCTCGGGAAAATTGTTTGAAGTTATGACCAATTACCTTGAGGCCAATTTGTAACTGACATTTGATCAGGCCTCTTACTCTAAGTTTGTTAGCACCTTGGCCCCTTTTAATTGCAGAGTTGGTACCCTCTATGGCAGCCCTTTTACTGGTGTTTTCACGTCGTATTTCCTTTTTTGAAATTTCTTGGCGGGTGTTGGCTGCTAGTATTGCTTTTTTACTGGCTCTCAGTACCATTGATTTTTTCTGCGGCTTTACGGGACAATGCTCTCTTATGGGGCAATAAAGGCATTCTGACTTCTCAAAATGGGTCGTTGTACTTTTAGATTTCTTACTATAGTCGCTTCGAAGTGGTATTTTACCTGCAGGACATTTTTCCACCTCATGTTCTTCATTGAAGTTGAAGTTTGTCAGAGGTAATTTGTTACTGGTACTTTTCCTGCCGGTCATGTCTGTAAAATGCAGTTTGACTTCTGCTTCATCAGCTTTGTTAATTGTTTCTTCGCCGTAATAGCCGCCATCTACGTAGAGGTCAGTAACATCAGTATTTTTCTTGATAGTATCTACACGTTTTCGTGCCAGTTCTGTATCGCTTTTTATATTGACATCCAGATCGTAATCTGTAATTAGCTGCACCGGATTATCTTTCGAACATGTTTCAGCTAGATTAACAACATAGCCTTGGTTCGTCTTACCGTTTTTATTTCTAAAGGTAGCGTCCGTATCATGGGCAGACTGCATGGATGCGGAAGAAATTTCTTTATTATCTTCGGGCACCCAGACTTTCTTTTCTGTATCATAATGTGCTTGTTCATTGAGAAAACGAGCTAACAGTTTGATTTCCTCTTTTGAAGTTAGTTGTTTTGCTTTAGCGAGGTCATAAATTTCTGTACAAAGTATGAGTACTGTCTCAAGCTTGGCATTTATCTTACTGGCCTTGGTTTTAAACAGCAGTTTGGTCTTGAAGGAAGGCTCCAGTACTTCTTTTAGTGAGTTGCTTAAATGTTTTTGAGGTATTGCTTTCACGGCTTTTTCTAAAAAATCATAAGCAAGGGATAACCTTCCAGCTCTTTTAATATTAGGGGTAACATAGGTTGAGTCCATTCTTTGTTCGTCTGTTTTAATATTGGCTTTATCGATGAAATGCCGAGTTAAGATTTCAAACTGCTTAAACATGATTTCTTCTTCATCGGGGTGTTCCTTAACGTAGTTGACGAGGCGTTCTCTAAATTCATACAGGGTGCGTTCAGCAAAGTATATTTCGCCAATATTTTTGATACCTAAAGCGTAGATTACCTGATAATTGAAATAGAATTGTTCTAAGATTTCTTCATCTGTGTAGTCGAACATATTCTTTATTAATTCCAATGATAAAAGGATATTTACCGGGAAATTAGGCCTGCCGTTATCAAAACAGTAAAGTGGAGCAAACACTTCTTCATCTATTTTACAAAAGACATGCTCATAAAAAATCGGTGCCCAGGTATCTTTCAGCATTTTAGCTATTTTAGGGTTCATGGTTTGATAGTGACTGAACAATTCTTCCTGCAAATGACCATCGTTTTTTCTAAACATTCTTTGCACGCCCCTTCGCCTCAAGTGTAGACCTACCAATGGTTTCTACCATTATTACTTCGACGCGAAGGGGGTAAAATCTTCCTTTTTAAGACCTTTTTTTAGGGGTTTTTGCAGGGGAATCATGTTATACTTTTTAATAATTTTACATATTTATCTAATGTTTCCTCATATATATAAGATTCAAAGTTAAAATGTTTGTTTCTTTCTAATACTTCTTTTATCTCTAGAAATTTATCACTTGGAGTATCTTCTAAGACATTAATATATCTATCTCCATAAAAATTTGTTGTATCAAACAACTTGATAAATGCGCTGATTTTTCCATTTTTTTTATCTGTATAATCTAATATATAGTTATTACCATTTAATAATGTTTGAAAAACAACAGAATGATACCTCATACCTATGCAAGCTTCAGCTTCAGAGTAAATATCAAATAATTGATATAAATTCATAGGCTTATGCACAACTTCAATATTCTCTGACTTTGTTTCATTTTGTAGCTTAGTTAAATAATATCTATCGTCTCCGCCTATACCATATGTATGCATTGGAATTAATTTTACCATGCCGTACTTCTTTGAAACATCTTCTAATAATTCAATAATCTTAGTCTCAGAAACATACTTATCGGCCCTGAATCCGATATTCTGAAATTGGCGAACATTAACAGCTATGTAATTTTTAAGCGTCCCTCTAGTTTCTTGCTTGTGTAATTTATACTGATAACCAGCAAGTATTGCAGGATCATGAGAATAATTAAATTGAATCATAGGGTCTTTTAATAGTTCTTTTGATGACTCTACAGATTTTTTATCTCTAAAAATAACTAGATTAGAATGCTTTAATATTTCTTTAGCCGTATTCTTAAACTGTTTTCTATATAGCGGTCCTAAACCACATCCAAGAATCGCCGTGGGTTTTCGGTTTTTATTCGCTTTGATGAAAATATATTTTATTACTTCTAATTCCATAAGGTCCATTATCGGACCACCACCAAATACTACTAAGTCTGTTGCATTGATTTCACGATCTAAAACACCTAAATTATTTACATCAAAATAAGTCAAGTTTAATCCAGGTGCTATACTTACATATATGTTTCTATCTTCAATTAGGGTTCGTTTAGTTAAAAAAGGATACAAACTAGCAATTTTAACATTAACATCACCTTTTTGAAAAGTATTCCCTAAAATTTTTAATATGCCTGCTAAAATCGCTCTATCGCCTAATGTTTCAGTTCCATACCAACCACAAATTAATATATTCACTAAACCAACCTCCCTCTATAATCTTTAAATTTCTTCGTTTTTCTCCCTCATTCTTAGAAATTCATTCTTTCAAAAATGAGCTTGTTCCGCAAAGCAGGCCTCTAAATTACAGATATTCAAATATATGGAATATAAGGGTTGCCACTTATTATATAATGTACCCATGAATTCAGACAAAATTTTCGACAAACTAAGTGAACCTGATATAATAAACGGCAGGAAAACTGTCAGAAAGAAGGTTCATACAAAATGGGAAGACGAAAATTTACAGCCGAATTCAAAACTAAAATCGTACTGGAGCTACTCAAAGAAGAAAAACAGATCGGCGAACTAGCAGCCGAACATGAGTTAAGCCCCAATCAACTGCGCAACTGGAAAAAAGATTTTTTAGAGAATGCACCACAGGTGTTCTCACAAAGCAAGCAAGAAAAAGAGCTTCGTGCCCAAGAAAAAGCTTTGGACGAAGAAAGAACCGAATTAATGGCAAAAGTCGGTCAACTCACTATTGAGAATGACTGGCTCAAAAAAAAATCTAAAGAAGTTCTTGGGGTCGACTGGGAGAATAAGTCTGGTTTCAAAAAATAACAAACTGCCGGTTAATCGGCAATGCCAGTTACTTGAGATCAATAGAACCAGTTTTTATTACACACCTAAAGAACCTGACAGAGAGCGCGAAAATATGATTAAAAACAGGCTTGATTACTGGCATACCAAGATGCCATATCTAGGGGTTAGGAAGCTTCGCAAAAAGCTACAGAATGAAGACCACATTAAGGTTGGCCGTAAGTTAATTAAACGCTATATGGACGAAATGGGAATATATGCGGTCTATCCTAAACCCAACCTGTCAAAGCGTAATAAGCAGCACAAAATCTATCCTTACCTGTTAAGAAACCTAGATATTAATCGGGCAAACCAGGTTTGGGCCATTGACATTACCTACATTAAGATGGGCAGAAGTCATATGTATCTAACAGCCGTCATCGACTGGTATAGTCGTTACATAGTAGGCTGGGAACTATCAGATACTTTGGACACCGCACCGGTGTTAGCAGCAGTTAAAGAAGCTATCAACAGATACGGCACGCCGGAAATTATCAACAGCGATCAGGGGTCTCAGTTCACAAGCGCTGATTACACAGAATATTTAAAGAGCGTGAACATCAGACAAAGCATGGACGGCAAGGCCCGTTGGATTGATAATGTTATCATAGAGCGATGGTTTAGAAGTCTAAAAACCGAACAAATCTACACACATGAATATCTAACACCTAGAGACCTAAGGATCGGTATTAGAGAATATATCCAAGAATATAATATAGAACGGCCACATCAAACCCATGACTACCTAACTCCTCAAGAAGTCTATCTGGGGATAAGCAAGGCAGCTTAATAATAGCAAGACATATCGTATATCAAAGTCAAGTAGGCTGATGGATAGTGCCGCCATGTGGACAACCCTCCGCTACGCTCCAGGTTGACGCACAAGGCTTGGACAACAAAAACCGTGTTGTCCACACTCTCCACAGCCTCGGCGACTGGTCTAAAGTTTACGACGACGATAAAATCATTTCAAAAGAGGCAACTAATAGCATCGTTATTGCTGCTACTAAATGGGAATATCTGGTTCACTTAGAAAATTAAAATTTCTGTCTTGACAAGGGGGACACTTTATTACGGTCACTTGCGAAATCTTGAAATTTTGGTTATACTTCATCTTGGAGTACCTCCTTTGCGAATTAAGGGTCATCGACCGGTGACACCTAGTATATTAGCAGGAGGTACTTCTTTTTTCAAAGATCATTTTTTTTGATTACAGGAATGCTCCTAGTTTGTATTACAATATCATTGTTATATTCGATATTTGAAAGGCTTCCTAATTATATCATCAACGTACTCCTTATAGTATTCAACAGCTACAGATCCAGAGTAGTGGGAACAATTATTACACTCTTTGGAAACTAATCGGTTCCTATAATCCAAATTGCTTTCAAAAATTATATCGGCAGGTTTATTAATCGAATTTCCAATTACTTTACTCTGAGTTGCACAATATGAAATATCTCCATTCGGCATAAGCGTTATTCCATCAACTTGATAATCACATTTTGCTATTCGTTTTCCATCAAGTAGGTATCTATAAATCGAATAATATTTTTCTGAATTGGTTCTCCTAAATTTATAATAAAACCATTCTGTAGCCAGAGTTTTAAAATGTTCATCTGTTAGCACGGAGAAATGATTAAATCTATCCTCATTAAATAATCTCTTGTGAATTGTAGCTATGTTATATGAGATATCAATCTTATTTTTTTCCGCCCAATAATCCACTTCATTAATCTTTTCAATATTCACTTTTGTAATCGTACATAATACACCAAAATTATCGCAGTATTTCCCGGGTGCATTCGATATTGAAATACATGTGTTCTCAATACTATTAAAAATATTTTTCCTGCCTCTCATTTTATCTTGCATTGTTCCTATTCCATCTACCGATATCGAGACTGTTAATTTAATATTATTCATTTCACATTCTTTTTTTATAATTTCTAACTTGTTTAATATTCTTTCAGTTAAGTATCCATTAGTTATAATAAAGATATTTCTTAGTTTAGGAAGTCTATTAATTATCGTTTTTATATAGTTTTCAATGTCCTTTACAACAAATGGCTCTCCTCCATTTGTACCAATCGATCTTACATTACTAAATAGATTGTTCGATAATATTTTATCAACATCTTCAATATCCATATCTCTTTGTTGAGACATCTTTTGCATTCCGCACATTACACAATCAAAATTACACTTATAAGTTATGGGAAATTGAAGAACTCTTGGTTTATTGGATTGCAATTTTCTAATAACTCTCTTTATTTTTTCTTTAATTATTTTGGTCAAGTACTTTGTGTTGTATTTAATGGATTGACTAGCATATAACAAAAATCTAGCGATGTACGGATAATCATGCAGTAAAGTTCTAGCAATTTTCTTCATATAATTCACCTCATATTATTTATGTTTTCTTCTCTCGTTTAATAAAATTTTTAATAAAGAAGATTATTGTTGTTAAGAAACGTTTATTTAAGAATATTATCCCTAACATTATTAAAACACTTAAATTACTTATCAAATTATCTGATCTAGAAATTATGAAAACCTGAATTTGTAACAAAAGCCAACTAATTATATTCTTTGAACTAAATTCAAAGAACTTTCTGCTTGATTTAAACTTTTTTGTGTCAATTATTCTATATATCACTACTACTAAGTAACTGGCATAAGTGGAAAATCCAGCACCAACAAGCCCGTATTTCGGTATGAGCATAATATTTAATCCAATATTTAAAATCGCACCACTTAATGTGGAAAGCATATTACCAAGGTTTTTTTTCGCAACAATGTAGTTATTACCGATAAAGGCCGCTAAAACACTAAATCCTGCCGATAGTAGTAATAGTGATCCGCTTTCCCAAGCTGAATAATAGCTATCTGCCACATATATTTTTACAATAATCTTAAGAACCACTATGAGTACTGTAATTAATATAAATAAAAAACTAATTACATTCTCAAATATCACCTCATAATATCTTTCTTTATCTGGTGAGTTTTGCTCCTTAACTGCACTAAGTAACCACGCTTGTATAAAAACTCCAGATATTGTAGTAATAATTGCAGGAACTTTATTTGCCACTGCATAAATAGCATTAGCATCTGCCCCCATATTCCAGAGAATTATATATCTATCTGAAGCATTAGTTATCCACCAAAATAGGGCATTTGGTATTAAAAACATACTATATCTTAACATCTCAAAAATATATATTGAGTTTTCTTTTTTGAAAATTTTATAAGTTAGAAAAGTAAACGCTTTAATTCTTATTGAAAAATATAGTATTGCAGATAAATATCCTGTACAAAGTGATATTAAATATCCTTCTATTCCCAAATTTAGAACTGCAATTGTATAAATACTGAGAGCTGTTGATATAAATACATACAATATATTCCCAAAAATGAAATCTTTTATCTTTTCCATGCCTCTGGTAAATTCACTTAATAAAACATATATAATATTTGCTGTGAATAATAACAGGAGCAATTTTTGATATGCTTCAATAAATTTAACTACTGTAAAAAATCTTGATGCTACGAAAAACAATGCCAGATTTATACATATTATAAAAAAAGCATACGAAAATATTAGTTCTCTATCTTTATTTTTTTCTAGAGTGAATCTTAATACAGCTTGATGAATAGATAATGTTATGATTGGCAATAACAAGTTCATACTTGTAGTAAAGATATCAATCATACCATAGTCTTCTTTCGTTAATACATACGTATAAAATGGTACCATCAAAAATGATATCAATTTTGTGCTAATCATTGATATACTATATAAATATGTGTTTTTCATCAAATATTTTGTGTTACTATTCATAGAAATCCTTCTTTAACATAGATTTATATCCAAAATCACTAGCGTTGCATAAATAAAAACCAAATTTGTCAACCCTGAAAAACAGTTGAAAACTGAAAGAAAAACGTCGAAAAACCCTGATTTAACAAGAAAAATCCCTTATAATAGAGATATAGGGTAGTCCTTGCCCAAATCTCTAAAATAAGGGAGATCCATATATGGGATAAGGATACCAAAATAGCCACATTTTTCAACTGTTTGAACCCATCTTAAATGGACAATATGTTGCGATTATCCTCCGAGATACATTACCTACCATGTTCTCATCTGCTGCTTTATCTTTTGGTTTTGCGGCCCTAGCCGGGATAAGGGTTGTCCCATAGTGCCGTGCCATCTCCTGATAACTTTTGTTTAATACAGGGTCAACAAGATCCGGCTTAGTAACTGCAGTCTTGGTATTGTCAGGAATGGTGACTTTCGGAACGCCTTTAAAGAATTCAAATGCTCTAACATGTGCATCAATCCAACTTGGTGCTTTCATATCCCCGAAGGCATATACAAAAGGATAGCTGCTTGCCGGAAGCACAGCGACAAATATGTACGCACATCTTTTTTCTCCTGTAGATGTCTCTACATAGGACATTGT
The DNA here is from genome assembly GCF_035573695.1 of Metallumcola ferriviriculae. Classification (NCBI taxonomy): domain Bacteria; kingdom Bacillati; phylum Bacillota; class Clostridia; order Neomoorellales; family Desulfitibacteraceae; genus Metallumcola; species Metallumcola ferriviriculae. Next base: position 2,632,206 of record NZ_CP121694.1, read on the forward strand.
CTGACCCGCCCAATCGACTTCAATTTCCTCACCGGCTTTATGTTCTTTACGCATTGAGAGGTTATTATTCTTTTTGAATTTCCTGTATCGCTCACAAAATTGGGTGTACATGACCCCATCCCGATGTTTTTCTTTATACTCCTCCCAAAGAAGCATCAGCGTAACGCCTTTTTTCTTCATTTCACGAAAGGTATAATCCATATCGGGTTCAGGGGGAGAGGTCATTTTTTCCGTTGGAGGGTATAATGCTGACATCAATTGTTTGTCACTAAGCTCAACCGGCCAAGTGATCCCAGCTTTTTTGGCCCTCCCGAGTAGCTCTGAAACTGTGGTCTTGCCGCAGTTATTTGCTTTGCCTATTTCTCTTAAAGATAGTCCGGTTTCGTACTTCAGTCTTAAAATTTCTCTTACTTTTAGCATCTCCAGTCTCCTCATCGTCTGGCCCCCCCTTAATCTATCTGATTAAAAGAGTACCAGTTTTTTTATTTAATCGACAAGGTGTCCGGATGTGCCGTTATGCTGTCCGGATGTTTCCGGAATGGGTGTCCGGATACGGCCGAAATACGCATAAAAAGTTTATCACAAGCTGAGCTATCAATATTATTCCATGTCAAAAGGTTTCCAATAGCTTCTCGACTTTCCCATATCATATGTCCTTCAAATGAAAATAATGGATGCAATTCTTCGCCTAGAACATTATAGCGCCCACACATTGCTATTTGGGAACTGTTTTCTTTACAAGCTTCAAGGAGTTTTTCATACATATCAGATTCAATAAAATCATCACTATCAACAAAACCAATATACTCTCCTTGCGCAACCTCTAACCCAGCATTTCTTGCATCTGATAATCCACCATTTTTTTTATGAATTACTTTAATACGACTATCTATTAAGGCATACTCGTCACATATTTTCCCACTTTGATCAGGAGAGCCATCATCAACCAAAATTAACTCAAACTCTTTAAAGGTTTGAGCCAAAATACTATCTATGCATCTATGAATATACTCTTCTACATTATAAACTGGTACAATTACACTTATTATTGGCATCATTTCTCTCCCTTCAACTTCTTTTAGAAACTATTTCTTCATATATTTCAAGTAATTTTCTATTATTATATTCTCTATCATGAGTTCTTAACGCACGTGCTCTGGAATTATTAGATAGCTTTATAGCTAAATCTTCATTTTCAAAAATCTCGCAAACATAATAAGCTAACATATATGGAGCATCGTGCTGATATAAAAACCCCTCTTCTTTGTCTACTAACATGTCTGGAATGCCTCCAACTAATGAGGCTACACTTGGAACACCTAGTATCATCGCTTCTCCTAATGAATTAGGGCTATTCTCGATTGAAGAAGGACAAACAAATACATGAGACTTTAAATATCTATGACACATACTTATCTCATCTAGCGGTCCAGTAAAAATAGTATTTTTTTCTAATGCTAGTTTTTTTATCATCTTCTTTATATACTTACCATAATAAGTCATCAATAACTGATCTTTTATGGTGTCTGATTTTGTTATATCTTTTCCACTTATATATACTTTCGCATTAGGATACTTTTTCAATATCAATGGCATTGCTTCTAACATATAGTGTAACCCCTTAATTGGGTATTGTCCTTGACTTAAAAAGATCGAGTGTTTTTCACAATCGTTGAGATTCCATTGGTGCTTATAAAATTGTTCTCTAAGCGTTTCATTACAAAAATGATACTTAGCTTCTGGATTTATTTGGTTTATACAGGCTTTATCCCATGTTGTTCGGCCAATAATATGATTTGTCTTTTTTAAAGCCTCGATCTCATTTTTCCCTCTATTTTTGAAAAGTCTTTTTAATCCACTCACATTATCTTTTCTTAAAATATTTCTAAATGTTTTACCATAAACAGCATGTACAGGCAAGTTAGAATACATATGTTTTTCTATTATTGATACTAATCCTTGAATGGATATTACTGTTTTTGTATTTAATTCATTACAGGTATTAACCATAGATAGAGTATGTGGTATCTCAGTTCCATAGATATGGACAATATCTGGCTTTAATTTATTTAATAATGTTTCGAATGATTCATTATATTCAATAACTTTATTGTCGGTTTCTTTAACTGGGATAAACGGGTAGTAGTTTATCTTTTCTCCTTTTAGTTCTTTGAATTTACTATCCTTATTACTTGGAAATGCTATAGATAGTTCTATACCTTCCTTATTTGCTAAATCTTTTGATGCATTTATTAACCAACCACCAAATGGCGATGGTTTCTCCCCCATTAATTGACTTGCTTCTGGTAATGGTATATTAATTGACCATAAGATATTCATCATGCCTCACCTACAATATTATTATTTTAAAAATTAAACTCTCCTATCTCATTTTTGTTGAAAGAAAAATAAAACGGTGTAACAAGTGGAAAGAACCATATATTTTGACTACTTAAGGTAATTACTAGGATGATAAATAATACTTTCTGATTTTTGATTAATCTAAGTAACTGAAAAATTATAAATATAAACAATGGATATCCATACCTAATAAAAATCTGTCCAAACGAATCCCACGGAGGCGTAGTTACGTTTCTATAATAAATGTCAAAACCACTATTACCCATTCCCATGAAATAGTTCTTTCCTTCATTAAAGGCATGTAATAGAGGTTGCAACCTAATCTCAAATGCAAAACTTCCAAATAGCTTATACCTAAATTGGTATATAAGCTCCTCTAAAATTAATCCTCCGAAGATTAGCACTGATGATAATATCAAAACCCTAGCTTTCTTATCTTCTATAAATAACTTAAACGTTACTGCCATGAAAATTAAAATTCCAGCCGTAGATCTAGTTGTTATTATAGCCAAAGCATAAATTCCAATCCTAAATAAGCTAATTTTTTTATTAGTCTTTAAATATGCATAAATTCCTAGATTTGCAATGAACTGAAATGCACCTGGTTCCCATGCTATACCTGCATTCCTTTTTAAAATGCCATTTGGCCCATTCGTTAATACATTGAAAATATAAGCGGTTCTATGTGTTGTATGATAGTAGTTATATGAAGGCAAATAAGTTACTAAATTAGGAATAAAAGTATATATTAATACACCTATTAAAGAAAACACGGCTAAAACAATTATTATTTTGTCCAAAAGATAATAGAATCTAGTTAATGTATACTTTTCACTGATAACATAACCTAAAAGTATACACATAGGAAAATATAGATTTAATATGTTCATTTGCGATATTGAAGATATATTTCTTAAATCCAAAGCTAAGCTTAAGGTAAAAATTGCGATAAATATTCCTAGTGTAATGATTTTATTTTTTCTAAATTTTAGCAGATATTTAAAATTTACTACTAAAAGCATCAATACTAATGCTGCTTTAATAGGTTGTGATAACAGCGGAGAGAAACTCGCTAGAATTAAAATTGTGATTTCTATATATGCATTTCTGTTATTCATTGTTAATCTCCCCATTATAAATATATAGTCAAAATTTTACTTTTCCCAAACAACTCTATTCACATAATCTGTGTAAGATAAAATAATTCTCAACACTTTATCAGACACATTAGCCATACTATAATCTGCAACCAACCTCAATGTGTCTTTCTCTTGTGTTTCAAGTATTTTTAGCCCTTGAAAAATTCTCTCCTTTTTAAGTCCTACCATCATCACTGATGCCTCTTCCATCGCTTCAGGTCGCTCATGAGCTTGTCTAATATTCAGTGCTTTAAATCCAACAATTGAAGACTCTTCACTGATTGTTCCACTGTCACTCAAAACAGCTTTAGCATACTTCTGAAGTTTCACATAATCATTGAATCCAAGAGGTTTCATTGTCTTAACTAATGGATTGAACTCAATGCCTTTAGCTTCAATCATTTTTCTTGTTCTTGGGTGTGTGCTTACAATCAACGGCATCTGATATTTTTCGGCTATCGTGTTTAAACTCTCTACAAGATCTATAAAGTTTTGCTTAGAACTTATGTTTTCTTCTCGATGAGCAGACACAACAAAATATTTACCCTCTTCTAATCCTAATCTTTCAAGAACATCTGACTTCTCGATATCTTCTTTTCTAGAATTAAGAACCTCAAACATCGGGCTACCAGTCTTAATTACTCTATCTGCAGAAAGGCCTTCTCTTAAGAGATAATCTCTAGCAATATCGCTATAAGTTAAATTGATATCTGCAATGTGGTCGACAATCTTTCTATTGGTTTCTTCTGGTACTCTTTGGTCAAAACATCTATTTCCTGCTTCCATATGGAATATCGGTATATGTCTTCTTTTTGCTGCTATCGTACATAAACAACTATTGGTATCTCCAAGGACCAAGAAGACATCTGGTTTTACCTCTTCCATAATCGGGTCTATTTTAATAAGGATATTCCCTATAGTTTCCACTGCTGTTCCGGTAGCTGCATTAAGGAAATAATCCGGTTTTTTCAAATTGAAGTCTTTAAAGAACACTTCATTTAATTCGTAATCATAATTCTGCCCTGTGTGTACAAGGATGTGTTCTATTGCTTCTGATTCTTCTAATTTATTGATAGTAGCTGACAGTCTAATAATCTCTGGCCTGGTTCCAACGACTGTCATCACTTTTAGTTTCTTCATCTATTAAACCTCCAAGTAATAAGTGTCCGGCTTTTCCGGGTCAAACGGTTCATTGGCCCACATGATGGTAACCATGTCGGTATTTCCAAGATTCTCAATGTTGTGTGTGTAGCCAGTTGGTATATCAACAACTTCCATCTTGTCACCACTTACGAAATACTCTAGTACTTCATCTGAATCAATCTTCCTAAATCGAATGACACCTTTACCACTTACAACTAGGAACTTCTCATTCTTGGTATGGTGCCAATGGTTACCTTTTGTAATTCCGGGCTTTGAGATATTAATCGAAACTTGTCCACGGTCAGGCGTTTTGATGACCTCGGTGAAAGACCCTCTCTGATCCACATTCATCTTTAAGTCATAACTAAACTCGTCTTCTGGTAAATAGCTTAGAAATGTGCTATAGAGCTTTTTTGTAAACGCATCAGACATATTTGGAACTGACCTATCTTCTCTACTTTTCCTAAACGAATAAATTAATTCTACTATTTCACCAAGTGTTATAGTATGTACCACAGAAACTTCACAGAATGAATCTACTTTGTTTTCATTTCCTTCTAATGCATTAATCAATTCATTAACTACATCATCTATATAAACAAGATTCATCACTACACTCGGATCATTCACTTTAATAGGTAAGTCATGAGCAATATTATGACAGAACGTCGCCACTGCACTGTTATAGTTTGGTCTGCACCACTTCCCGAAAACATTAGGAAATCTATACACAAGCACTTTTGCACCAGTTTCTTTACCATATGCAGACAAAAGATCTTCCCCTGCTTTCTTACTTTCACCATAAGGATTATCTAACTCAGCTTGAATAGAAGACGAAATCATCACCGGGCGGGTGTTATTATGTTTCTTAAGAGAATCTAATAGATCGGAGGTAAAACCAAAGTTGCCTTCCATAAACTCAGATTGTTCTTTTGGACGGTTAACTCCCGCGAGATGAAACACAAAGTCAGCCTCTTTACAATACTCATCAAGTAGAGAAGAATCTGTATCTCGATCATATTCAAAAATCTCAGTGTATTTTCTATTTCTGAGCTCTGCTATTAAGTTTTTTCCTATGAAGCCCTTTGCCCCAGTGACTAAAATCTTCATTATCTATCCCAACTTTCCAATTGTTCTCTTACATAATCAAGCTGAAGTAGCTTTTCTTTAATCTGCTCTATGTTAAGCCTTTCTGTATTATGAGAATTGTACTCATCTTCAGAGGATAGCTTTTGATCTCCTTCAACGAAGTATTTGTCATAGTTTAGATCCCTCTTATCAGCAGGTACTTTATAGAACCCCCCCATGTCCTTAGATACAACATGTTCTTCCTTTGTAAGGAGCGTTTCATAAAGCTTCTCTCCATGACGAGTACCGATTACTTTGATTTCATTGTCTGCATTAAATATTTCTTTAACTGCTTTAGCTAAATCTCCGATAGTTGATGCTGGGGATTTCTGAACCATAATATCTCCGGCTTCAGCATTTTGAAATGCAAACACAACAAGTTCAACCGCTTCTTCTAAACTCATCAAGAATCTTGTCATATTAGTATCTGTAACTGTCAAAGCTTGTCCACTCTTAATCTGATCAATAAACAACGGAATTACTGAACCTCTTGAAGCCATTACATTACCATATCTCGTACCACAGATAAGTGTTCTTTCTGAATCAACTGTCTTAGATTTTGCAACAAATACTTTCTCCATCATAGCTTTCGAGATTCCCATAGCGTTAATAGGATAAGCTGCCTTGTCAGTTGAAAGACAGATAACTTTTTTGACTCCCATCTCGATTGCACCTGTAAGTACATTATCTGTGCCAAGCACATTGGTCTTCACTGCTTCAAGTGGAAAGAACTCACAAGAAGGTACTTGCTTAAGAGCAGCTGCATGAAAAATATAATCTACTCCATGCATAGCATTTTTAACGCTTGAAAGATCTCTAACATCTCCAATATAAAACTTCAATTTATCATTCTTATAAATCTTTCTCATATCATCTTGTTTCTTCTCATCACGAGAAAAAATTCGGACTTCTTTGATATCTGTATCAAGGAATCTTTTCATAACTGCATTCCCAAAAGATCCTGTTCCACCTGTAATTAATAAAGTTTTATCTTTAAACATTCTCTATCTACTCCTACTCTCTTGAATCATCTCAATTATTTTTTGGCTTGCTGAAATGTTATTTTTCTCATTCAGCACATAAGTTCTAGCTCTATCTCCAAATTCACTTCTGCTATCTTCATCCATTAACAAAATTTCTTCAATTTTTTTAGTAAAGCTATCTATCGAATCATCTTCAACATAGTGAAAATACTTATCATATTCATCAGGTATTCCATCTAGTTTATATGCAATTACAGGTCTGCCTGTTAATAGATACTCCATATTCTTTGATGGGAATGAATACTTAGTAAATTCTTCATTATTCTGTCTAGGGTTTACTAGTACAGTTGCTCTTTTTTGGAGCTTAACTGCTTCTGTATTTGGTAATTGGCCTAAAAAAATAACCCTTTCATCTTTAGCGGCATAACTCTTAATAATTTCTTCTGAGTCTCCTCTACCACATATTTTGAGATGAGCATTTTTGATATTTATATTGTGGAAGGCCTCAACTAAGCTTACTACACCGAATTTCTTGTTTAGTGTGCCTGTATAAACCACAGTCATACTATCTGTACTTTTGATATCATCAGTTGGTTCTTCATTATTGCTGCTCTCTATATTTACAACTCCCTCAACAACAACATAGGGTCTCTCTCCTACGTTTAACATTTTTTTCATTGGATCAGTCAGTAAGACAAAGGAGTCTACAAATTTCGAATTCTTTTCAAAAATATCTATATCGATTTTCTTTAATCTATCGTAAATTAAAGTTCGTTTGTCATTCAGATTCATAAATTGAGGTAAGTCTGGAACAACTAGACATATGTGTATAGTTGGATCAATTTTTTTTGCATAAACTGCTGCTTGTAAAAACGGAGTGTGAGGAGAATAAATAAAAATCACCTTATTATCAACTCTATTAGTAGCAAAACTTTTAATGCCTTTAATTAAATTGCTTTTCCTAGAGATACTCCTATATCCCCATATATTATTAAAACCAACATAATTACTCTCAACTACATTTTTATAAATAGATTTCTGTCCTTTATATTGAATATCTTCATACTCTTTAGGGAAAGTGCCGATAAAAGGTGCTGACAATATCTCAAGATTCAAGTTATTTATCGCAAGTAATCCATCAATAAGATTCCACTGAAGCTTATTAGCAGCATAATGTACTGTCCCTTTTGATTTTTTAAGAATCTCATTTTCTATTGTGTTATCAAAAACTCCACCTAAAAACAAAACATTCATTAGCTACACTCCAAATCTCATTCAAATAATAAAACTTCTTAAACCTCAAAATATTCTCTCTATCATTAGTCTAAAACTTCTATAACAACCTCTTCTTCGTAGCATTAAACATGTATCCTATCTGACAATTTATACTCTTCATCAATGACAATTTCTGTTTTTTTCTTAAGCACCAAAAATATCTCTTTGCATTCTTAAATTTATTACTAGACACTGAATTTTCTGCGACTCTATACATTGCTAAGTTCTCATCTAACCCATAGGCAATATGACCTTCTCTTAAATATTTCATCCAAGTTAATACATCTTCTAAATATCCTACTTCTACTCTTATATCACCGAGTATTTCTTTATCCATAACAACTGTTAAGTTGCCAATAATTGTGTTTTTAAGATATTTATTATAGTTAATCTTCTCTGGCACTTTAAAAATTTTCTTTTTATCTAAAGGTTTATCACTCATAATTTCATACGAAGTAAAAGTAAACCCATATTTGTTTTCAAGCATAAATTCAAGCTGTCTTTCTAACTTATTTGGCTTCCAAGTATCATCAGAATCCAAAAAAGCAACAAATCTACCTTGCGATAATTCTAACGCTTTATTTCTTGCAGCTGCAGCTCCTGCATTCTTTTCTTGGTTAAACAATTTGATTCTAGGATCTTTCTTTGCATAAGACTCTACAATAAATTGTGTGTTATCAGTTGATTTGTCATTAACGATAATCATTTCCCAGTTCTGATATGTCTGATTTAAGACACTTCCTATACATTCTTCTATGTACTCTGCACAATTGTATGCAGGAGTAATTACAGATACTAAATGATTGGATTTATTGGTCGTCTCCCTCATTTCAATTTACCTACCCTTCCTAATTATTTCTCCGTCAACTCAATAGATTCTCTAAATGATCTAATTCGGTAATTCGCCTTATCATAGTCACTCATTGACTTCTCATAAACCAAATTGCCGAATACCTTATTAACTACTCCTATACCAAACATCATTCTAATGAGCCAATTCATCCAACTGATCATCCAAATCTTCTTCCCATGAACCTCAGCAATCGTACTAACCAGTTCACTGGTCTTCACATAGTCCTTGTTCTGAGGGAAATACAACCCGCTTTCCTCATGTTCTATCATGACTTTTATGAACTCACAAAGATTATCTATATGAAGCATACTGCGCTCATTATCGAAGTCAGGAAATACCGCTATCTTCTTAGCCATGTTTGCGAGTCTAGGATAGTTCCCTTTAGACCCTTTCCCATAAATCATAGGCGGTCTAAGCACCACAGTCTTGAAGTCATCGGACTCTAAATGCTTGATTCCTTCCTCAGCCTGCAGCTTACTATTTCCATAGAAGTTACTCGGTGTTGGAACTGTATTTTTATCAATGATTCTCTTGCTGCTGCTATCACCATAGACTATAATGCTGCTCATAAAAATGAACTGCTTTACACCTTCTGCCTTGGCCTTCTCAGCAGTTTCAATCGTAAGGTCTCTATTCACTTTATAGTAGAGGTCTTCCATCTTTGGATCAGATGAAACATGAGCTATCCCGGCTACATGAAACACAACATCATATTGACTAAAGTCCTTCTCTTTCCATGATCCATCTTTCATATCAACAGTATCTACTTTATATTTATCAGGTTCTCTCATGAGCCAATTCTCAAAAGATGTACCTATGTAACTGTTCTTTCCGGTAATTAGTACTCGCTTCATTACTTCACCTCGTATAAGTTGGAAAGTTGGTATGTTGGAAGGGAAAAGATTAAAAACTCTTCCCCTTGTCTTTACTTGCTGTGCCTCCTTCTAATACTCCATCGCTTTTGAATACTGCAATGATTGTCCCAAAGAAGCACTTAACGTCCATCATAAGGCTCATTCTCTGAACATACTCTCCATCCAACTTAGCTTTAATTTCTATAGGTAACTCATCTCTACCATTAATCTGCGCCCAACCTGTAAGACCAACCGGCACGTCATTTGCACAGTATTTGTCTCTTTCTTCAATCAGGTCATACTGATTCCAAAGCGCAGGTCTTGGGCCGATGATACTCATTTCACCTTTAAAGATGTTAATGATCTGCGGTAACTCGTCTAGGCTTGTCTTTCTTAAGAACTTACCAACGTTTGTAATCCACTGATCTGGATTCTCTAAAAGATGAGTTGGCGTGTCCTTCGGCGTATCAATCCTCATTGTTCTAAACTTCAATATATGAAAATGACTCTTATGAATCCCGACTCTCTTCTGTTTAAAGAGAACAGGCCCAGGGGAGTCAACCTTGATTGCGATGATTAGGATTGCAAATATCGGAGAAAGGATGATTAGGCCGAGCGCAGATAAAATTATATCAATTAGGCGCTTTATTTTTAGATACATATTGTTAACCTCCGAATTTGCAATTTAGTTGGTCAGTTAGTCAGGAAGTTCAAAATCTTTTCCTGTCCAACTTTCTACTGTCCACTTGATAAACTTTTAATCAGTCCGCCAAGCAATCTACCAACTTCATCCATTCTCCTGTAAACTTCTTTGTAAACTACTTCATCTATATATCTCAAATCTTTTGCTAATAGCAACTGATACTTCGTTTCCTCCAAAGAACCACGTTTTTAGTGAAACTACTACCGGAAAACAAAATAAGGGACACACAGTGCCCCCATTCAATTTTCAAAATGCTGTTGGGAATTATCCTCAACCGGCATTGTATACTCTCCTTTTACACCAGGTTGTTATCCAGTCATCTTGCTTTCATCGTTTCTAAATTCAGGAAGGAAAGTCTGCAAAAACCCTTCGGTCTCATATTTATTGCGTGGGGTAATCCCTTTTCTTAAGTTATTTACCCTTTCTTCTATCAACTTACCATTTATATCATGAGGTCTAGCAACAAAAATCCGCTTATGATTTGTGGCATTTACCCCTTCTTCATCAGTCAGCAGTTCTTCGTAAAGTTTCTCCCCCGGCCTTATCCCTGTGACGACTATTTCGATATCTTCTTGCGGTTCGAAACCGGACAACCTAATCAAACTTTCAGCAAGGTCCATAATCTTCACCGGTTCTCCCATATCAAGTACGAAGATCTCGCCGCCCTTGGCCATTGCACCTGCTTGTATTACCAGTTGTACTGCTTCTGGGATGGTCATGAAGTATCTGACCATTTCTTCATGGGTGACGGTAACCGGGCCGCCTTCGGCAATTTGCTTTTTGAATAAGGGAACTACGCTCCCCCTACTGCCTAATACATTGCCAAACCTCACGGCTACAAAATTGGTGCTGCTTACCGTATCTAGATGTTGGATAACCATTTCCGCTACACGCTTAGAAGCACCCATAATACTGGTCGGGTTAACCGCTTTGTCGGTAGAGACGAAGACAAATTTATTTGCACCAAACTTATCCGCAGCACTGGCTACATTATATGTACCCATGACATTGTTCTTAATGGCCTCTTCGGGATTGACTTCCATTAAGGGCACATGCTTATGCGCTGCAGCATGGAACACTACTTTTGGGTTATGCAGTTTAAATACCTGTTCCACTGCCTGTTCATCTCTGACATCTTTGACAATAGGATAAATATCCAGCTGGGGAAAGCTATTGCTAAGCTCCATCTCGATATCATAAACATTATTTTCCGATACATCTAACAGCAGTAATTTCTTGGGCGAAAAGCCGGCAACCTGGCGGCATAACTCTGAACCGATGGAACCGCCGGCACCGGTAAGGAGAACAACTTCTCCTTTTAGGTAATGCGAAATACTATCTAAATCTACCTTGACAGGCGCTCTACCAAGTAAATCTTCTACCTGCACCTCTCTAATCTGGTTTATCGTTACATTGCCTTCAAGTAAGTCATACATCCCGGGAATTGTCTTAACACCGGCATCTGTCTTGTGGCAGATCTCAACTACTTCTCGAATCATCTTGCCTTCTGCTGAGGGCATCGCCAGCACAATCTCCTGCACACCATGCTGCTTTACTATATCAGGAATTTCTTCACGGCCGCCTAAGACCAGGCTTCCTAATATTTGCAGCTTCTTTTTAGAGGGATCATCGTCTATAAAACCAACTAAATTAATCTGGCCGTTATAGTGGTTTTTTAGTTCTTTGGCCACCATCGCTCCGGCGTCACCGGCACCAACTATTAGTATCGGTTTGCCACCCTTGGTCGGCCCCGGCTTTAAGCCGTAGTCTCTCAATAGCCGCCATCCTAAACGCGAACCACCGATTAGAAAGACATTTAGCAGCCATTGCAGGACAAATACTCCCCGGGAAAACTGCAGAGTGCCTGCACTAAAAAAGTAGGCTGCCGCAATAGCAATTACAGACCCTAAAGATACAGTGGAGGTTACCGCCAGTAATTCACCAATGCTGGCATATCTCCACAAACGGTTATAAAGACCGGTAAAATAAAAGGTCAGCACCAGGACGCCTGTGAATAACGGTAGGAGTTGATAGGACGAAGCCAAGTGGGCCGCGGGAATTTTAGAGAACCCGTCAAATCGTAATATTAAAGCTAAATACATAGCCAAATTGATCAAGACTGCATCAACCAGCATTAAAGCGATTATACGTCTAACTCTACTAACCACAGATAACACCCCTATTTCGTAACACCAACCCAATAATTAATCAGATAAGTTAAAGTCCTTAAAATACTCGATTGCAAAGGCCAAAAACACTCCTGCCATCAGACCCAGCACCGCGGCAATTGCCACATTTAGCTTACCGTTGGGTTTAACAGGAACGTTAGGAACGACGGCAGTTGTAAGCACTTTACTGCTCTTTATATTCTCAAGGTTTTCTTGTAAATTGCGTTGCTCCTCAGATAAGCTCCGCCTTGTTTCCTGATTTGACCTAAGTTCGCTGTAAAGATTAGTCTGGATAAAAGCCCTCTCTATTGAGGATAAGGACGTATTATTGTTAAGTTCTTCGATTGCTTGCTTCGCTAAATCGATAGTCGCTTGGGTGGTGCCAATTTCTGTTCCCACTGCAGCCATTTCTTCTTCTATATTCGCTTTATCATCTGCAATATCTTCCTGTTCTAGTTCGGCGTAAACTGCCATTAGTTTGTTAAGAATTGCAGCTGCTTCTTCAGGGTTGCTGTGTTTGATAGTTAAATCGATTACATTTAAGCCCTTAACCGGGCTGGCTGTCACTTTAGCGCTCAGTGTTTGTCCGCTTAATTCGGAATCAGCTTTTTCTGCTGCCTGCTGCAGCGTATCCGGCGCGGTCAGTACTTGTGCTGCCAGAGTTGTATTGGTATAATCCGAGCCGGTATAGTTTCCTAATTTCAATTTCGCTGAAGTTTGATAAACCGGTGTAATTAGCCCTGTTACCACCACTGCCGCAATTATTGCTGCGATAGTAATGCCGATGATCAACCATTTCCACTTAAATAATACAAGAATGATTTCCCGCAAGTCTATTTCATCTTGGTAATATTCTTTTTCGTGCTCCGCCATTCGTATGCCTCCAATATTATTGCAATTATTCTATAACTATTACATTGATATTCTACATTATCCGCGGTTTTCCTCCCAATTTGTGAAATTGGTTACATATAAGGGTAGTTGCCACTAGATGTGCTGTAAAACCTCATGTTAGAATACATTAATTCTTCGTAGTAAGGAAGTAATAAGTGCTGCTTTCCTGGTAATCGGCTGATGCGATGATGTTATGGTCTCATTGTTAAGCAGCTTTTGGCTGTTTTTTAATAATCTTGCCGCTGTATCGGCACCCGCTATTTCCTTCAGCTTATCTACCGCCTCCGACAGCAGGGGTGTCCTCCTTTTATCACTATGCGCATCACTGCTTAAAAAATGCACCATTCCATGCTTCACCAGCTTTTTAGCACATGACCCCACCTCTTGACCAAAGCAGCCCAAGAGACTGCCGCCATTTACCTGAGTGAGCACCCCTTTATCCAATAGTTTTACTAAGCAGTTAGGGTAAGCGATAATCCCACCATTTCGCTCCGGGTGGGCAATCACGGGAATTATCCCCTGCAGCATAATCTCGAAAATCACTTTATCAGCATAGGGCGGTATCTCTTGGAAAGGAAATTCTACCAATAAGTATTTGCTGCCGGCCAAGGTATTAAGCCTTCCCTCTTTTAGGTCACGCGGGGTCTCAGGTGTCAGGTAGACCTCCATACCCGGGTAGAGGGTAATGCCTAATTTCTCTGCCTCGGGGCGGATCAACTCAAGTTTGGCCGCTATTTCTGCTTTTGTTGGATGGTATCTGATATCCTCGTAATGCGGTGTGGTAATTATCTCTTTAATACCATCAGCGGCAGCGATGCGAAGCATTTCTACTGCTGTATCTATATCTTTAGCTCCATCATCAATACCGGGTAGTATATGGCAGTGAATATCAATCATCTTTGGACCTCCCTTTCTATGCTGTTCACGAATCATAATAGTGGTAGTAATAATAATCTTTGCCTTTGGCTTTTACCTTATTTAGTACGGCACCGATGACTTTGGCACCGGCGCTATTTAACAGTTTCTTCGCTTCGTTGACCATATCTACATTGGAATCGTAGGCCTTGACTACCAGGACAACTCCATCTACTAAAGCACCGGCCACCATCGCATCTGTCACGGCAATTACCGGCGGGCAGTCAATTATAATCTGGTCATAAGTACCACGGATATTTTGGAGAAAGTCCTTCATTCCCTCTGACCCCAATAGTTCGGACGGATTGGGTGGAATGGGACCGCAGGTGATTACATTGAGGCCATAAATACCGGTCTCTTGAATGACCTCTTCCGGTAGCAGGTGCTCTACCAACAGATTGGTAACACCCATGATATTGGTGAGACCGAAAATCTTATGCTGTACCGGTTTACGCATATCACAGTCTATCACCAGCGTCTTTTGACCGGCTTGGGCCATAGTCACCGCCACATTGGCGGCGGTGGTGGATTTCCCTTCACCGGGGCCGGCACTGGTAAACATGATGCTCTGAAGTTGACCGCTGGCCTGGGAATATTTAAGATTAGTGCGAATTAAGCGGTAGGCCTCTGAAGCAGCGGTCTTTGGCTGCTTGTAGGTTACCAGCCAGCGTTCCTTCTTTGATTTTTGCTGGGATGAAAACATATCACCATCTCCTTAAGGTCACTAGCCAAGGTCGTTTTCGTGGGCGGGCACACTGCCCAATACCGGCAGTCCGGTACGCTTCTGCAGGTCTGCCGCTGATTTCACACTGGTATCAAAAAATTCCAATAAGAATGCTAAAAATACCGACAGCATTATACCCAGCACCACGGCAATGGCTATATTCATCTGCTTATTGGGTTTAATTGGATTAACCGGGGTTACCGCCGGTGACATTATCTGCAGGGTATTTTGGCCGATATCAATGGACTTGGCCAATTGGGTCTGGGTCATTTTTTCAAGTAATAGGGCGTAGGTCTGTTCATGGCGCTCTAATTCGCGAGTGAGATTATTTTCCTTGGCCCTTTTTTCTGCCAAGTCGGCCTGCAAGCCGACCAGTTCCTTTTGCAGACTGCCGATGGTGCGCTCTACCGAGCTTAATTCTGCCTGCTTTTCTATCAATATTACCTGACGCTCCTGGAGTTTGGCCACCAGCGCACTGTATTCGGGATTGGGATTTTGCACTTCAACGATGGTATCACCGCCTGCAGTAGGAACCGGGGCAACCTCCTGGTAAGTGAGGGTTTCCGGCACTTCCTCAAGCTGGGAATTAATACGGGCGACACCGGTATGGTAGCGTTCTAGCTCTACCTGCAAGGCATAGTATTTGGAACGATAGGACGCTAAGTTTGCGGTGACGCTTTTCACTTCACTATCCAAAAACTCGACACTGCGGGGCTGGGATTGAAAGTTTCTCAGCTTTTTGCTGACCACCTCGAGTTTTACTTCCTCGTCATCGATCAATTCCTGCATAAAGTCCACTGATTGGTTCATCTGCTCTTGAATAGTATCAGTAATAAACTTGACATACTCCCCGCTTAAAGTATTGGCGATCTTAGCGGCCAGATGCGGGTCGCTATTGGTGACGGTAATCTGGATCAGATTGGTATCGGAT
This sequence comes from Metallumcola ferriviriculae, assembly GCF_035573695.1. Taxonomy (NCBI): domain Bacteria; kingdom Bacillati; phylum Bacillota; class Clostridia; order Neomoorellales; family Desulfitibacteraceae; genus Metallumcola; species Metallumcola ferriviriculae. The sequence continues at coordinate 2,648,277 of NZ_CP121694.1, forward strand.
ATGGCGGAGACGCTAATCATCCGGCCCAGGGAGGAAACATTATAAAGGCTCTTATCTAACTCTAGCTCGTCAATAACTTTGGTCAGCAGGCCCTGGTTTTTTACCTGGCTGACATAGTTTTTCATGGTCATCTGCGGTATCTGGGAAACTGTATTTACTACATCCTCAAGGTTCGAGATATCTTTATTTAAAGTCTGGGTCTGACTGGCCTGCCGCACCAACAGCTGTGTCCTTGCTTGGTACACCGGCGGCAGCACGAAAAAGCTCATCACGCCGCTGGTGGCGGTCGCCAAAATGGTGAGGGCTATAATTAGCCACTTCCACTTAAGAAGCACCTTTAATATTTCCCGCAGGTCTATTTCAAACTCATCAGCTAATTCCTCTCGCTGTTTCTCTATTTCGGTCATTCTCCTTACCTCCTAGCTGTCTGATATGCCCAATAATTGCAGGATGTCTTTCCGATCCTTTTGTCCATATAGCACTGCTTCTGCTTCCTGAGCCATCTGTAACGCCCTGGGGCCAAACTGCTCATCATCCTTTATTTCTAAGAAAATGGCGTGTGCCTGCCAATAATTCTCCAGTAAGAGATACCCCTGGGCCTGGGTCAGCTTTAATAATGGCGTCGGCGCCAGTTCTCTTCCCTGCCAGCGCACTGCCGGGTCGGGACTGATGGAAGCTATCTTTTGCTCCAGCTGTCGCGGCAGCTCCACCGCCTGCTCGATCATCAGCAGTGCCTTATCCCGCCGGCCTTCTTTTAGCAGCCGTACCCCGGATGTGTAATAGGAGCGGCTTAGTATCTCGTAACTATTAACATCCAGCGGATTTATTTCCACAATTCTTTCAGTATGCTTCAATGCTTCCGCCATATCGTCAAGTAATAGGTAAGCATTTACCAGGCCCTGCTGCACGGGCACGCTGTATTTGCCTTTTAGCGCGGCTTCTCCGGCAATTTTCCGGGCCTGCACTCTTTTTTCTGCATCTTTAGCTTTTAGGCCGATGGCGGCGTTTACCTGGGCTAAATCAGCCAGATAGTTTGGCTGCCAGGGGTTTAATCGATGCGCTTTTTCTAAGTAATCTCTGGCAGCGTAAAGCTCCTGGGCTGCCATGGCCCTGGCCCCTTGGGCCGCCGTCACTCCGGCGCGGTACATGAAGTTGGCGGGAATAAATAAGGCCAGGGTGATTATTAGTGCGGCCACCGGCATCAACCACCACGGCGGCGTTAATTTAATCTCGGGGATGCTAAACCAGGAATCCCCGGCGATGTAGAGTGCCGCTATTCCCTGCAGGATACCGAAAAGTGCCCAAAGGATGATGCTGACAGCAGGTAATGATAAGTCAAAGTCCATAAAGCTGTGGACACCAAGCACGGTAATGGCGCTGGTCAAAGTCCAGACCTTCAGCCATTGATCAGGCCCTAAGCCGCGCCAGCGCCAGCGGAAAATACGAAAGATATAAATAAGAGCGAAAATCCAAATGAAGATATAGGCAAGAAAACCAATGCTGCCGCTTTCTACCCATGTTTGCAGAAAGTGATTATGTACTTCAGTGGTCCAGTAAAGCTCATCTTGATAGAGGTGGTAAAGCGCATTCCAACCGCCGCCGCCGGTACCAAAGATGGGATAATCTTTCACCATGGCAAAGGCGTCTTGATACATATTCACGCGGCCCACCTGGCTGATATCGGTGCTTTGGATAGAGTTCATCTCATTAACCACTGAAGCAGGCAGGAACTGGGCATAAACATTGGGCAGCACCTGGGATGAGTAAATTATGTAGCCGCCTACCACCAGGCATAAATAGATCATAATACCCCAGGCCATGATGGTCTTGGTCTTTTCCGTGGGATCAAAACGATCAATTATCTTCGCCATCACGTCAGCCAGGACATTATAGGTGATAATAGCGAGTATCGCTGCGGCCAATATCAATGCTTGATAGGTTCCCCAGCCGTCCACCATAGCGGGAAAGAAAAACCGTGAGGCCAGCATCACCGTAACAAGAGCCGCCGCCTGATTGGCGAACATCTGCCAAAAATATTCCCGGGGCGTACCCAGCAGCAGCATCACCATGGCCAGCGGATAAAGCATCAATGCCCCTTTGGAATAAGCCGCTACCAGAGTTATCCCCTGGAGCACCACGGCAATAGAGTAATATAGCTTCAGCCAACTATTACTGCTTTGTACCCAGAGGAAAAAGCCCAACACCGAGGTGACACCCATCACTGCACCCAGGGTATTGGGGTACTGAAAGGTAGAAAGAATGTACTTGCCGTTAAAGGCGCCGGGATAATCAAACACCCCCAGGGAAGCTGCTAATCCCACTGCTGCCACAGCCAATCCTCCGGCAAAAAGGGCATTCAGAAGCGTCAAGGCATCTTTTTCTTTCTCTATGCTTCTTGATACTGTCCAATAGATTAGGACATATGCTGCTACTTTTAGTGTTGTGGTTATGGCGTCATGGATGGATACGGCGTTCATCAGACTGACTAGGTAGAAAATTAGGTAAGCGATTACTGCTATATCCAGGTAACTGCTGATAGCGGCTCCCTGGCGCGTATTCCAGCGATGAGCTGCAGCCAAAAAAAATACCACTGCCACTGCCATAACTGCGGGAAGATATTCCTGCGCAAAAAATAAGCCGCGAAAAAGCGGTGAAAAAAAGAGAATACAAATGAGGCCAAAGCTACTAAAGGCCTTGAAATTGATGTTTAATGGTGTTTTATGCTTCAACTGAGGCGCTGTTCGAGCCATAGTTACCTCCAAGTATTGTCAGAGTAATATATTAAGTTAGTTTAGAGTTTAGGGGACAATTCGACAGGGTTTTGTTTATTTCCTGCCAATAAATGAAAATTATGTAAAAAAGACACCCGTCCATTAACCAGACAGGTGTCTTTGGTATTTACTTTTTTAGAGATAATCTGCTAGCAGCATCATGCGTTTCAGCATTACTGCAGACTCGGCTCTAGAGGCCAATCCTTCGGGTGCGAAGTTATCTGCTCCGCGACCCTGAACAATACCTGCAGATACAGCGAGTGCTGCACCGTACCGGGCCCAGCCGGCAACCTCGGCACCATCGGCAAACTCTTTCAAAGCAGCAGAAATCTCTGCTTCAGTCAAGTCTGCTTGGTAACCGCTGGCCGTCAGTGCGTTGGCAACCATGGCTGCCATTTCCTGACGGTTAATGGTTTTATTGGGCTTAAAGGTACCATCCGGGTAACCTGATGACAAACCGGCAGCCTTAACTGCTGCTACCGCCTCAAAGTACCATTCTTCGGCGGCCACATCGGTAAATGCGGCTGCTTCGGGCTGGACGACATCGAGTCCCAAGGCACGTACCAGTAATGCGGCAAACTCAGCTCTGGTGATATTGGTATCCGGTCTAAATGTTTCATCGGGATAACCGGTGACCACATACTTACTCACCATTAGGTCAACATCCTGCTTAGACCAGTGGTTGGCCAAATCAGCAAAATTCTTGGCGTAAGCCATAATGGCATAGCTGCTGAAGTGGTTAAGATTGGCGATAACCAGATTATTGTCAGCATCCACCTTACCACCGACAAATACCGCTTCGCCATCTACCAACTGGTAGACATTGAGCGTCGCTTCGTCAACACCTGCCGTATCGGCATCGTCATAAGCCAAAGCTAATCTCAACGGACGATTGAAACGACTGATACCGGAAACTTCCTCACCGTCAGCCATCACCGCAACTTCAAACTGCTGTACCCGACCCAGGAACTGCTTTCCTTCCCTGGCTTCGTCCGTCAGACCGTCAAAAGCTGCTGCAGCTTCTTCACTAGGAAGATTGCTGATGCTCAGTCTGATCTGCACATCCTTACCTGCAGCAATCTGATCTGCAACTTCAGGCACCTGAAGGGCCGCAGGGGGTATGGTAAAGTCCACACCTTGGCTGCGTACAATCAGTTCCTTACCACCGTTAGCCAAGGAGTTGACCAAACCGGTAGGAAGCTGAAGTGCCGTCGGGCCATCCTCCACTTGGGGAAGCTCTACAGCGATTGCAGTCATCTCGGGATCAGCAGCCAGCTGTTCCTCTACCTTGGTGGTACTTAACGATACGGTAACGCTGCCATCCGGATCGGTAAAGACAGTGCCGGTGTCCGTTTCCTCGGTTTCTACCGTTTCGGGTGCGGAGCTGCCTCCGCCACCGCCGCCACCGCCACCGGATTCCGGGGGTTCGTACTCTCCTTCAGGAAAATGTACGGTTTCCATCGAATTGTCATATGCGCTGCGTACGATAATATAAGGATCATATACGGAATGCCCAAAAGAATACGTAAAGGCGTATACCTGACCGTAAACTTGACTGTAAGCTTCCTGCACCACACCCTGCTGGTTGAAATAAACACCCTCTGCTATGGCTGTATCGTCGCCGTTATAAATATCGGCCCAGACGCTTTCAAAATCTTGCGGTGAACTGATAACAAACTGGAAGGTTAAATCCACTTTGTGCGTGCTTTGGTTTTCCACAACCTCAGCCGTACTGCCATAAGCAGTAACCTGCGGGGGAGCCGGCATAGCATACGCCGAATTAATTCCGCCCCAGAAACCGGAAAAGAGGAAAGCGAAGAATAACACCAGACAAACATTGCCTGCCGTTAGTCGTAACCTACTTAAACTCATCTCTTTTCACCTCCTTTCCATAGTATACAGTGTCTATTCTACCATAAAAGGAAAAAATTGGACAGAATTTTTCCCTTTTTTTACTATGGCAGCGAAATAAATATATTAGTTAAAGTATGATAAGGGTTTACTAATGATATATAGGAAGTTTTTCAGCAAGGAAATCGGGGTTGGGCAAAATAAAAAACCCCAGGCTCTTATCAGCCTAAGGTCAGTTTTGTCGAATGTTTTAGTTGTTGTTTTTCATAAAAGGACAATTAAAATTATGGCAGTCGCTGCCGCTGTCCCGGGTGGGCAGTTGGTATAGCTGCTTGTAATGCTGCAGTACGATTTCTGCCTGATGGGTACGCTCATCTAAGGTCCTGGCGGTATGAAATGTTTTTAGGGTTTGGCCGTTTTCTAAAGCAATACTGCTTTTAAAGTCCTCTTCATTAATCGGTTCAAAGCCGGCAACAAAGCGATAGGCCACGTAGCCGATGGTGCCGTCGCCGGGCAGCATCTGATTGCGCACCTTTACCGGTATCAGCACTAACCGGGAGATGATGGGCAAGGGCACTAATTTACCCTTTTTGAGTATCTGCTTCTGGATTTGCTTTAATGTAGTCAGATCCAAAGCAAAGACTTTGGCCAGGGCTTTCAGCAGACTTTCTACTTTCACCGGCTGCTGCATCTTGGCGCCGCCGCTCAGCCACAGTTCGCTGCAGTTGCCTATGTCCGGCAGATAGGTCGGTATCATGCAGACAATTTCCTGCCACCTGCCGGCAAGATCAAAGGTTTCCAAATCACTTCACTCGCTTTCATTGTTTAGGAATAATTCCACATGCTATATTGTATTGGGACAAATGTTTGGATGTTCAGGAAAGTTTGTCAGCTGTTGGAAACTTCTCTTACTGCTCAAAAACCCATTCTTTTTCCACCACTTCTTTACCTACGTTAAGTACCTCGGCCAGGGTGTCCGCACAACCGCTGCAAAGCTCTAAGTCCCCTACCAGGCGTCCTTCTTCATCCAGAAAGTTTATTTTCCTGGTCAGCATCATGGTACGGTCGCAGCAGCAGCACTTTTTCTTTCTCGGGTCCAAAAAGGCCATAAATTGTATCTGGGGCATCATTATTACTCCTTTCCGGGGGTAAGTAATAAATAAGGGAGCGGATACTGCCCGCTCCCTCGGTTGCTAAATTACCTGAAGTTCGGAAACATCACGCGTAACAATGCGTGCTCCCAGGATGCCGGTATAGCTTGAACCGTCTACATGGAAGACATTTTTACCAATAATGTCGTTCATGGCCGTTTGCACCTCGGCGGCGGTAAGGGTATCTTTAGGATTTGGGATGCGGATGGTACTGCGGCGGCCAGTGCTGGTTTGGAAGATTAATTCCAGGTTTTTGGTAATCAAGGTATTCCCCCCCTTCTCATTTGTCGGGGCCATGGTTCGGGCGAAATTGCTGACTGTTTACGGAAGCCCTGCCCGGCCCCGGGTAGTAAAAGTGCTAGATGGTCATTACCAGGTCGTTTTCGTTGACGCGCTGCACCGCGGCCAGGGTGTCGTTTTGCAAACCGGCGATAATCACGGCCACATCATAAACATCCTGGTCCAACGCTACCGGTCGCACCCGCCTAAATGTTCTGTTATCAAACTGCGGATTGCCCGCTGCGTCGGTGCCGGTCTGCAACATTAAAAGCAGACTGGACTCGGCAATAGTACTTGTTACTGCCATGGAAAACACCTCCCTTCTTTGTCCGATGCTCTTATTTTACGGCAGAAAAAAGGGATAGAAAAAAGCCGCTTTGAACGGCGGCTGCGCCGATAGCGGCTGTATTAACTGTAAAGTTGTTTCAAAATTACTCCTTTTTGGCAGTGGATTGTCCAAAATGGTGAATACCCGTGTGGAAAGCTAAAAATTTTGGTTGTCTGCTGTGTTTAAAAAACCCCGGGCTTTCATTTACCCAGGAAGCTTTTTCATATGATAGAGCTTTAGCGTATTTACAAACCCATCAGAATCCGCAACCGCTCTTGGACCAACTCCAGAGTATGTTGGGATACCTTCCCCAACCGGCCTGTAAGTCTTTCGGTGGAAATGGAACGGATATCCTCACACTTGATGAAGCTTATCTCTCTCAAGCCTGATTCTGTCAGCCCGATTTCCACGTGAAAAGGAATACCTTTTCGCCTGGTAGTAATAGGCATAACCACAGCCAGCCCTGCTGGACCATGGTTAAATAAATCTACTGATACAATCAAGCAGGGTCGTTTCCCCGCCTGTTCATGACCGCGGGCCGGGTTGAGGTCCGCCACCCAAATTTCCCCTTGAGACGGCTTCACTTTTCATCCTCCAATCCATCTTTAAGGGCACTATCCCATGTTTCTCTTTCCATTACCTCATCCTGCCAGGCCTGAGAATCGTTCTTTAAGGCCGCATAGGCTTTATTCGCCTCTTCAAGAAACTGTTTTCTACGGTATTCTTCAATTGCTTTATCAAGTATTTCCTGTATTGGCTCACCGGCTCGGCCGGCAAGCTGCCGCAAGGTTTCCAGAGCGGCCCGGCTAATCCTGACAGTGGTGGTGCCCATAAGACATACCCCCTTTGTAACCTGCTTTATCTACAATATAGTATACAATAGTGTAGCGTTTGATGCAATATAGATCATAAAAGTTGGTTCTTATTCCTTTCAGGATACCCGGAGTTAATAAAAAAAACCTTGGCTAAGAGAAGGACTATTTTGCCAAACGGCCAAATAATAAAACCATAAGTGGTAACAATTAGTAAAGAGTATTTTTTTAAGGAGGAATTTGATGCGAAAAATAAATAATGAGGTGTTCAGGCAGTACGATATCCGCGGCATTGTGGGTGACGAACTGACTGATGAATTTGTCGGGCTTTTGGGTAAGGCAATCGGGACGTATATATTAAGGAAGGGATTCGATCAGGCGGTGGTGGGCCGGGATAACCGGGAGAGCTCGCCGGCTATTCGGCAGCAGCTGGTGGCTGGGTTGGTGTCTACTGGCTGCAATGTGGTGGATATTGGCGAGGTGATTACTCCGATCTTTTATTACGCCCGGGTGCTTTATGATATGCCGGGCGGTGCGATGATTACCGGCAGCCATAACCCTTCTAATTACAACGGCTTTAAGATTTCGGGCGATAAGGGGCCGGGCACAATCTATGGTGACGAAATCCAGAAGCTGCGGCAGTTGATTGAAGCGGATGACTTTGAAAGCGGCTCGGGCACGGTAGTGGAGAAGAATCCGGTGAAAGATTATCTTGATATGCTGGCTGAAAAGATTAAGCTCGGGCCTCAGCAGCTGAAAGTAGTGGTGGACTGCGGCAACGGCACGGCCTCGGACTTTGCGCCGGAATTCCTGCGGCGGCTGGGCTGTGAGGTGGAATGTCTCTACTGTGAGTCTGACCCCACCTTCCCCAATCATCATCCAGACCCGGTAAAAACAGCGAATCTGCAGGATTTAATTAAGAAGGTGGCAGAGGTGGGCGCTGATGTGGGTGTATCCTTTGACGGTGATGCGGACCGCATCGGCGCGGTGGATGAAAAGGGTACTATCATCTGGGGCGACACGCTGATGATCCTCTACTGGCGGGAAATTATGAAAAAACACCCCGGTGCTGATGCCATCATCGAGGTTAAATGCTCTCAAGCCCTGGTGGATGAAGTGGAAAAACTAGGCGGCAGGCCGGTGTTTTATAAGACGGGCCACTCTCTCATTAAGGCCAAGATGAAGGAGTTAAAGGCAGTCTTTACCGGAGAAATGAGCGGGCATATGTTTTTTGCCGATGAGTTTTACGGCTTTGACGATGCGCTTTACGCTACAGGCAGGCTGCTGAGGATATTGAGTAATGATAAGCGCAGCCTATCTGAAATGCTGGCCGATGTGGCAGAATATCACGCCACCCCGGAGACCCGCATTGACTGCCCGGACAGCCGCAAGTTCGATATAGTGGAACAAGTAGCGGCGGACTTTAAGCAGGATTATAAAGTAATCGATATCGACGGCGCGCGGGTACTCTTCCCCGGCGGCTGGGGCCTAATCAGATGCTCCAATACCCAGCCGGTAATTGTCGCTCGCTGCGAGGGCAAAACCCCGGCAGACTTAGAGTTTATCAGCGGCGTTGTGAAAGAAAAGCTGATGCAATTTGCCGAGATTGGCGATTTCCAGTGGGGGGACTAGGGTAAAAAATAAGTGTCACTTATTTGTCACTTATTGGTGTCAGGCACCAATAAGTGACAGCAAATAAGTGACACTTTTATCGCTATATTACTAGTTCTATATTACTAGTTTCTTTAGCAACTTCACGTCGTCTTCAAGTTTTTCAAGACGTTCGTTGGTTTCAGTTTTAAATTCAATCAAACCGGCTGTTTCTTGGAAAATTGCATCTGTTTTTCGATTAAGTTCTTTGAAGTTAGTTTCTAATTTATTGACAGTGGTCTTTAGTTCAACCACGTCTGCCTTTAGCTCACTCACGTCGGTCTTCAGTTCAACTACGTCTGCCTTTAGCTCACTCACGTCGGTCTTCAGTTCAACTACGTCTGCCTTTAGCTCACTCACGTCGGTTTTCAGTTCAACTACGTCTGCCTTTAGCTCACTCACGTCGGTTTTCAGTTCAACTACGTCTGCCTTTAGCTCACTCACGTCGGTTTTCAGTTCAACTACGTCTGCCTTTAGCTCACTCACGTCGGTCTTTAGCTCGTTGGTGACGCTTTTTAATTCAACTTGACCTTGTTTGAGCGACCCAAAATCTTGACGCAAGTCTTTTAGCTCAGCTAATATTTGGCTTAGCACAGTATTATCACTCACCTTTGTGGACCTCCTTAATCGTACCATAATTTTACACTAGATTAGGCAAGTTAACAACTAATTTGCACCTAGAAAAGGGGCCCACAAAACTAACATGCCCATAAAAAATCACCTCGCCTTATATTCATTTCCTATTACTTCTGCGTCGAGATGACATTTCCTGCCAGCTATGCGAACTTTTGTTCGGTTTTTTTGGAAAAGTAAATAAGTGACACCTTTGGTGCCTGACACCATAACAAAAGAGTGTCACTTATTGGTGCCTGACACCAATAAGTGACACATTGTTACTCTTCTACACCTAGGCCTACACGGAAAGTATGAACATTTAAAGAATGCAGCTTTTCCGGCAGCTCGTGCCTGATGCTTTCTTCGATGGTTTCTTGCTTTAAGAAAGGCATATGCTTAATTATAAACCCAAGTGACAGTATATTCATGACTTGTTCTTTACCCAAATCCAAAGCCTGATTTCTTAAGGAATATCCCACTTGCTTATCTCTATGTTGGACGTTCACCAAGTCTTTATCATAAATTATCAGGCAATCTTCAGGTACCTGGTCCCAATACTTGTCGTAGGCTTGTTGACTGAGTGTCAGTACAATATCCGGACTGTCGCAGTATGGATAGTAAATAGGATCGTCGGCAATAATAACCTCTGTTTGGGAGTGTCCTCCCCTGCTCTGGGTACCATAACTTTTGCTTTGAACGACATTTTTTCCTTCTATCATGGCTGCATGAGCTAAAATATGCCCGCCTAATATCAAACCTTGGCCGCCAATTCCCGCGAGTATCACTTGATTGGCCTTACCCATTTGTCCCACCTCGCATTTTAACATTATTCAACCTCTTATAGATTGTTAAGAAGTCTTCTCTATCTTTATCTGTTAGTACACCTGTGGGGAAATGTTCTTCTTTTTCTTTTTCCGGTAATTGTTCGTACTTTGCTTTAGGCACACCTAACTCCCGCAGATATTTCATCATATTAACTGCCGGGCTATAGCCGTTATAACGGCCAAAATATGTCGGGCAGGAGCTTAGCACTTCCACAAGACTAAAGCCTTTCTTTGTCATGGCCTGAACAATTAGCTTACGCATATTAACTGCATGATAAGCGGTGGTCCTGGCAACGAAATTGGCCCCTGCTGCTTCAGCCAGATTGCTTACGTCAAACCCGGGTTCCGGTACGCCTTTAGGTGACGTGGAAGTACGAGCGGCAAGAGGTGTTGTAGCTGAGTACTGCCCGCCGGTCATGCCGTAATTAAAATTGTTTACAACTATGGCGGTCAAGTCAATGTTTCGTCTCGCCGCATGGATAAAATGGTTACCGCCGATAGTGGCGGCGTCACCGTCACCCATCAATACCAACACATGAACATCTGGGTTGGCCAGTTTGATGCCGGTAGCGTAAGGCAGCGCCCTGCCGTGTGTTCCGTGAAAAGCGTGGGTGGTAAAATAATCGTCTGCCTTACCCCAACAACCAATGCCGGTGGCAATAACTACTTTATCTTTTTCTAAATTCAATTCCGTTAGCGCTTCTGCAATGGCGCGAACCACTATTCCATCCCCGCATCCGGAACACCACATGTGAGGCAGTTTATCCATCTTTAAATAATCCTGATACGCTAATGTCATCTTATTTGGCCACCTCCTTAATTACATCCAGGATTTGTGAAGGAGTAATAAGTTTCCCGTCCAACCTTGAAATAGGATGTATCGGGGTATTGAAGCCGACATTCATGCGTTCAACTTCCAGTAAGATTTGCCCCATATTCAATTCGGGAACGATCACACCTTTGGTCCTGCTCAACACGTCCTTGACTTCCTTTTCGGCAAAGGGCCAGATGGTGATTAAACGTAACAGGTTAACTTTTACGCCGGCTGCATTTGCATCGGTGACTGTTTGCATCGCTGCCCTTGAAACGCCGCCGTAGGCAATTATGGTGTAATCGGCATCCACGGGGCCAAAGATTTCGGTACGAACTATATCTTCTAAGTTTGTACAAATCTTGTCATACAACCGCCGCACCAATTTATCATTGTTGGCCGGATCACTGTTTGAACGGCCGGATTCGTCGTGGGCGGAGCTGGTGGCTCTCATAATATATTTATCGCCGTATTTAGCCATAGGTGGTATGCCATCCTCAGCGTGAGCATACGGTAAGAACTGCTCTGGGTCACCCTGCGGTGTCTTACGGTTTATAATTTCAAGCGTATCCAAGGAGGGTATATCAAAAGTTTCCGTCATATGTCCTACTACTTCGTCCGATAGCAAGATAACGGGTGTGCGGTATTTTTCCGCCAGATTAAAGGCTTCTATTGTCAGTGTGTAGCATTCCTCTACCGAAGCAGGTGAGAGGGCTATGATAGCATGGTCACCGTGGGTACCATATCTTGCCTGCATTACATCCCCTTGTGCGGGCTTAGTTGCCAAACCGGTACTTGGGCCCATTCGCTGGACGTTTATTATTACACAGGGTACCTCTTGGGCTATGGCAACACCTAGGTTTTCTTGCATTAAGGAAAAACCGGGGCCGCTGGTTGCTGTAAAAGATTTCATGCCGGATAAGGACGCCCCTACAATTGCTGCCATACTTGCCAGTTCGTCTTCCATTTGGATATAAATACCGTTATATTCAGGAAGCTTATGGGCACAAACTTCAGCAACTTCAGAAGAAGGGGTTATCGGATATCCTGCAAAGAATCTTGCTCCCGCCGCTATTGCCCCCAAAGCGCAAGCTTCGTTTCCTTGTACCAACTGTCTACCTGCAGCACTACTCACTTTCTTCCACCTCCAGCGTTATGGCCATTTCGGGACACCTTAAATCACATAATGTACAATTAGTGCAATTATTGTTAACCACTAAAGGGAGTCCGTCTTTAGCCGGTTCGAAAACTTTTTGGGGGCAAAATTCAATACAAATACCACATCGCTTACAAAACTTTTCGTTTATTGCAATAGTTACTTTGCTTCGCACAGTTGACACCCCTCTCGTATCTTTTAAAAAAGATGCTCCCTAAAAGTTATTAGGGAGCACTGCAGCAAATTCCCGTTCTACTCTATTAAGCCTTGCTCTTTATAATATTTTTCCGCACCCGGGTGCAGAGGAATTGCTATAGTATCCAAAGCAGTCTCTAGCTGTATGCTTTTACCTGCCTCGTGCACATTTACAATCTTTTCTTTGCTTTCAAACATGGTCTTAACAACATTGTAAACTACTTCATCGGGCACATCTGCGCTTACAGCTATCATCACTTTAGACCCTGTTGTAGGAATGTCCTGATCGATACCTTTATAGGTTCCAGCCGGGATAACGTAGGAATCCGCAAAGAATGGGTAGCTTTCTTTCATCTTGCTTACTACATCAGCTTCAATAGGCAAAATACGCACTTCGTGCTGTGTGCTAATGTCTATAATTGAGGAGGAAGGCGCCCCGGAATCAACCAAGACAGCGTCAAGTTGATTATCCTTTAACAGCTGCATTGCCTCACCATACCCTAAATATTCTGGCTTGATATCATCTAAGGAAATGCCATATTGATCCAAGGTAAACTCCATATTCAAGGGTGTAGAACCACCTTGAACTCCAATTGCAACTCGCTTACCCTTTAAATCAGCATACGATTCAATGCCGGAATTAACTTTAACCACTGTTTGCATTGTGTTTGGATATAACGCAATGACGCCGCGAATGTTCTCAACGGGGTTTCCCTCAAACATTTCTTCGCCGTTGTACGCCCACTTTGCAATGCCAGATTCGATAAAGCCGAAGTCTGCTGCATTCTGAAGAATTAATCTTGCGTTTTCGACTGAGCCACCGGTGGATTCCGCGGTCGCATTAATATCTAGCTTAGCTTCATTCACTACAGTAGCAACAGCACTGCCTAATGGGTAGTAAGTGCCGCTGGTGCCGCCGGTAGCGATAGAGATATCAACGGGTTCAGAAGCTTGTTCCTTGGCGCCTGATTCTTTCTCTGCGTCCTGTCCACCACAACCTACCACAGTAAAGGCTAACAACACCATCACACTCACCAAAACACTTGCCTTTAAGAATTTTTTCATAATTTTTGACCTCCTTGTTTTTGCCAACCAATTCTTAAGTAAAGACTACCGGTCGCCGACCACCCCCCATGCAGCTATGATAGAATTAGACACTTGTCGTCTTAATTTTTGGCTGATCACGATACAGACGCTGCCACAGATATACTGCCGCCAAAATTGCTGCACCGCTTAAATCGGTAAAAACTTCCGGCACTAACAGCATCATGCCGCTGGCAAAAAGCAAAACTCTTTCAATAATAGGACACCGCACTCTCAGATAGCCCGATACACCACCTGAAATTGCTATCACAGCTAAAACTGCAGTGGCCACTGTTAATGCCACTTTCATAGCCGGTGCCTGTCCTAACAGGGCCGGGAAATATACGAACAAGAACGGAACAATAAATCCGACTAATACATTTCGTGAGGCCAATAAGCCAGTCTTCATTGGGTCGCCTTTTGAAATACCTGTGGCTGCATAAGCGGCAAGCGCCACCGGCGGGGTAATGTCCGCAAATACGCCAAAGTATAAAACAAACAAATGCGCGGTCAGAACCGGAATATTCAAAGCGACTAAAGCGGGTGCTGTAATAGCAGCCTGAACAATGTAATTTGCAGTGGTGGGAAGAGACATCCCCAACACAATAGACGCCAACATTGTTAATAATAGCGCCGGGAATAACATTCCCTGGGCCAAAGAGGTAACAATGGCAGAAAACTTTAGTGCTAACCCGGACATACTGACAATACCTACTATCATCCCGGCGCAGGCAGTAGCAGCCACAATGCTAACAGAAGTCGCTGCGCCATCCCTTAAAGCCAGACCTATTTCCTTAAACTTCATTCTTGTCTCACTTCTAAAGGCACTAACTAAAATTAAGAGAGCTATTCCTGTGTAGGCAGCCCGGTTAGGACTAAATCCCACAATGAGAGTGATAATAATAGCTCCAAGGGGGATAAAGTAATGCCACCCTTTTTTAAGAACGTCCATTATCCGGGGAACTTGATCATCAGGCAAACCTTCAAGTCCCGTTTTGCAGGCTTCCAGATGTACGTTCATATATAATGATAGGTAGTACAGGATAGCAGGAATTATTGCCGCCAAAATTATCGTTAAATAAGGTATGTGGGTAAATTCGGCCATAATAAAAGCCGCCGCCCCCATAATTGGCGGTGTAACTTGTCCTCCGGTAGAAGCCGCAGCCTCCACGGCGCCGGCAAATTCTTTCTTATAACCAATTTTCTTCATCAAGGGAATGGTGAAACTCCCCGTGGTAACAACATTTGCTATGGAACTACCATTGATGGTGCCCAAAAAAGCGCTGGCGAAGATGGCGATTTTGGCCGGGCCGCCACGGGCTTTTCCAGCTAATGCTACTGCCAAATCAATAAAGAAGTTCCCGCCGCCGGAACGTTCAAGAAAAGCGCCAAACAGAACAAAGAGAAACACTATTGACGTGATAACCCCAATCGGTACACCAAATATACCTTCCGTTGTCAGATACATTTGGTTAATAATCCGGCTAATACTATAGCCTCCGTGCCCAAAAGTCCCCGGTATGCTTTGGCCAAATAATGCGTAGAGTAAAAACAGCGAAGTTACTACGGGCAAAGGCCACCCAATGGAACGACGAGTTGCTTCGAGTGTTAAAATAATTGCCGTCCCACCTAGAATTAAATCAATATTGTTAGGCATTCCCATTCGCATTACCAGGGTGTCAAAAAAGATTACTACGTAAAGCCCCGTTGCCAACCCGGTCACCGCAAGAATATATCCGCCAAGGTTAATTTTTCCTTTTTTAGTCGCTGGATAAATAACAAAAACTAGGAAAATGCTTAACATAAAAATCAGTGCTCTTTGACGCATGGCAACCAACGGTCCAACAATAGAAGTATAAAGAACGAAAGAAGATAAACCCACCATCAAAAAATTGTTAAACGTTTGTCTAAAATTCTGTAAATTCAAAATAGTCTCCCCCCCCAGTCGCATAACGGTTGCTTACAATCTCTTACATCCCCCCTGACCCTTTGGTATACCCTAACGCTCGAGAAATTTCAGCAGCAGCTTTAATAACGCTTTGCTTGAATTTCTTTAACCTTTCTTCCGTTGCCCGAAAAACTGGTACTGATAATGATATTCCGGCAACTACTTGGCCTGTTCTATCCTTTACAGGACAGGCTATTGCCACGCTTCCACAGACAAACTCCTCAACACTTACTGCCACGCCTTTTTCTCTAATTTGCCGCACCATTTCTTTTAACTGCTGCTTGTCGGTGATAGTTTTGGATGTAAAAGAGTCGAGATTAGTTTCAGTCAAAAAACTATCTAACTCGTGCTCATCAAAACTACTCAGCAATACCCTTCCGTCTGCGCCCGCATGTAAAGGCGAACGTTGGCCAATGGGCACAATACTCCTTACGTCATGGTTTCCTTCAAGTGAGATGATACAGATTCTTTCACTTTCATCAACAATGTCCATGTAGGTAGTTTCACCGAATTCGTCCCTTAAGTTTTTTAAAATGGGTAACGCCGTGCTTTGCAGTTCTTTATCGTGCTCAACAATTGAACCCAAATGAAATAGTTTCATTCCTAACGAATACTTGCTGTTTGACAAATCTTGCTGCAAGTAGCCTTTTTGGCATAATGTGCCCGCCAACCGAGATACCGTCGGCCGAGGAATATCAAGTTTTTCACTAATGTCCAGCACACTTAATTCTCTTTCTTGAAAGCTAAAGCACTCAAGTATTGCCAAAGCTTTTACTACAGATTGAACCTGGTTTCCGTTTTTCATAATTCGCGGCAGGGTTATATCCAACCCCTAAGCCTAACTCCTTCCTCGATCCTGCTGATGGCGATGCTCCATGCGGCCATACGCATGGAAATCTTTTTCTGTGAACTCAAGCTATATAGCTGATTATAGATATCTTTAAACATCTTCTCATATTGAATATGTACCTCTTTTTCAGTCCAATAATAATTATATGTTCCTTGTACCCTTTCCAAATAAGCAATGACAGTACCGCCGCCATTAGCCAAAATATCTGGCACCACTACTACGCCATTTTCATTCAGCAATTTTTCAGCATTTGGTGTTATCGGTCCGTTAGCTCCTTCGACAATGATCTTTGCTTTAATGTCAGAAGCATTATCTTCACTTATAGCGCTTTGAACTGCAGCGGGAATTAATACATCGCATGGGCACGAGAAAATTTGCTCTTTGGCGCCGCTTTTCCCGCCAGGAAAACCATCTACGGAATTATGCTCTTGTGTATATTTCAGTAAAGCGTCCGGGTCTAATCCGTTGGCATTATGTATAAAACCGCCTATATCGCTTACACCAACAATTTTTGCCCCTTTACGCGATAATAGGCTGGCGGCCCAAGAACCCACCTTACCAAAACCTTGTACAGCCACTTCTAGGCCTGCCAGATTCTTTCCTAGCTTGGCACAGGTTTCAATTACAGCCAAGCTAACCCCTAACCCGGTCGCGGAAGGCCTGCCGGCAGATCCGCCCAACAAAAGACCTTTGCCGCTAAATGCTGCCGGTTCATGTCTCATGCCGTGCATTTGTTCCCATTCGTCCAACATCCAGCTTTGTGTTTCAATGTCCGTACCTATGTCAGCGCCGGGGAAATCCTTCATAGCTCCAAGCATTGGCGCTATTGCACGGACATAAGCCCTGCAAAGTCTTTCCTTCTCACCCTTGGAAAGCTCGCTTGGGTTGCATTTTATCCCGCCTTTTCCGCCACCGGCCGGTAATTGATTAACGGCGTTTTTGATACTCATCCACAGAGACAGGGCTTTTATGTCTTCCAGCGTCTCTTCCGGATGAAACCTAGTTCCACCCTGAATGGGCCCCAGCACATAATTGTGATGCACCCGAAAACCCTTAAAAAACTTAGTTGTGCCATTATCCATCTTTACCGGGAATTGGACTTCTAATACTCGTTGTGGTTCAGCTAATAACTGCACAATTTCCGGAGATGCTCCTGCTAATTGCGCTGCTTCCAATAATTGCTCTTGCGCTATTTCTAATGCAGATCTTGTAAGCATAAATCTCCCCCCACTCCGTTTCACCATGTGGACGTCGGTCCACAATGTGGCGCATCTATAGAATATCACCAATTTCCAGGCGTAGTCAAGATTAGTTTAAAGTCGTATTTTAGAGAATTTTGCTGTTTTCAAGAAGGTTTTCAAGCTAAACGTGCCATTGTCACTTATTTGGTGTCAGGCACCAGAATAAAAAGAAGTGTCACTTATTGGTGCCTGACACCAATAAGTGACACTTTTTTTGACACTTTGCTAACCAGCCTGGGAATGTCCTTAGACAGATGCTCCTTTTTATCTTAACAAATCCGCGGCAGGTGCTCTCCCTCCAACCGACGCAGGAGGCGCTTAGCACCCACGGTCGTCTCGAGGAGCACTGCCCCGCCCTGGTCCCGTCCGGTAACCTTGCCGATTATTTGCGCATCGCTCCCCAATGGGTGGCCCTTGACGGCGGTCAATACCTTTTCCTTACTTTGGTTTTTGGCAATTATGATTACTTTGCCTTCATTGGCCAGATACAACGGATCCATTCCCAACATAGCGCACCCCAGGGTGACGGCAGGCTTTACCGGTACTTGGTCCTCGATAATTTCCATCACCGTACCCGATTGTTCTGCTAACTCACATAGCGTGGTAGCCAGACCACCCCGGGTGGGATCACGCATGCAGACTATCGAACCGGTGCGGCTCACTGCTTCGACCAAACCGTTTAAAGCGGCACAGTCACTGGTAAGCACCGTTTCAAAGGATAAACCTTCCCGACAGCTCAACACTGCCATACCGTGATCACCCATAGTGCCGCTGACGATGATTACGTCGCCCACTTCAATGTTGGCAGGCCCCAGCTGGGTGCCTGGAGAAATAAGCCCGATACCGGCGGTATTTATGTAGAGTTTATCCGCATTGCCCCGCTCCACCACCTTGGTATCCCCTGTCACCACTGCTGCTCCCGCAGTTTCAGCTGTATTGGCCAGTGACTGCAAAATTTTCTGCAGCTTGGAAATCTCAAATCCTTCCTCGATAATCAGTCCAACGCTTAAAAAAAGTGGTTCCGCCCCGCTTACTGCCAGGTCATTGATGGTGCCGCAGGCAGCCAGTTTGCCTATATCGCCCCCAGAAAAAAATAACGGGGAAATGACAAAACTATCGGTAGTAAAAGCCATTTTACCCCAGGCGGTAAAAGATGCGGCATCTAACAGCTCATGGCCTCCGTTGCTGCCAAATGCTGGATAGATGACCTCCTCAATCAACCGTTGGGACAGCTTACCGCCGCTGCCGTGAGCCAGTGTTATTTTATCTCTTTTCATGCCAATTCCCCCTGATATTCCGCATATCTGTAATAGGCGGCGCAGGTCCCTTCGGAAGAAACCATACAGGGGCCCACCGGCTCCATGGGAGTACACGCTCTGCCGAATGACCTGCATTGATGCGGTTTTTTAATCCCCTTCAAGATTTCGCCGCAGGCACAGCCTGGCTGTACCTTCACCGCTGTCGGGGGTACCTGGGGCAAACCAAATTTTGCCTTAGCATCAAATCTCTCATATTCGCGTCTTAATCTCAGCCCGCTCTCGGGTAGCAGCCCCAGTCCGCGCCAACGGGCGTCCTCGGGTGTAAAAACTTTCGCCGCTGCTTCCCGTGCCACAGCATTGCCCTCGGGCGCCATGCCCCGATGGTACTGTATCTTAATGGCCGGTTCCCCCTGATTCATTTGAGCCAATAACATACCAACTGTTTCTAGGATATCTTCTGGCTCGAACCCAGCAATAACACCGCCTTTACCATAATCCCTACTGAGGAATTGGTAAGGTTCCTGGCCGATGATTGTACTTACGTGTCCCGGCAGAATAAACCCGTCCACATTGACTTCCTTGTCCTCCAGTAATGCCGCTAGTGCCGGGGGCACCAATTTATGCATGCTGAATACGGAGTAATTTTTCAGGCCCCTTTCTTTCGCTTCAAGCACCGACATGGCCACCACCGGCGTAGTGGTTTCAAAGCCCGCACCCAGAAAGACCACTTCTGCTGTGGGATTATTCTGCGCTAGTGTTAGTGCCTCAAGGGGCGAATATACCACCGACACCCTGATCCCATCCCCCCGGGCATCGGCCAGGCTACCCCTAGTGCCGGGCACCTTCAGCAGATCACCAAATGTGGCAATAATAACCCTACCTTGCCGTGCCAAATCCAGGTAGGACTCAATTTCCCAGTCATCGGTGACACATACCGGACAGCCGGGACCGGATATGAGATTGATATTTTGCGGCAGCAGCTGACGCAGGCCGCTTTTGCCGATGGCATGGGTATGTGTGCCGCAAACTTCCATAAGATTGATTTGCTTGCAAGGGTTCATCCTTTCAATTTCCTGCAGCTGATATCGAACCTTTTGCTTATCAACCATTACTTTCACCTAGCTCCTCCAACAATTTCAACGTTTCCAGGGCGTCTTCCTCGCTGATCTGATGAATGGCATAACCGGCATGTACCAGCACCCAGTCACCTTCGGCTGCATCGGGAGTCAGGGCCAGGGAAATCTTACGTCTGAGGGTTTCGTCACCTGCCTCAGCCATGTCCCCGGATCTTGTCTTGATTCTTAATGGTACTGCTAAACACATCTTTTCTGCACCTCGTTTCCTATCAACGCTTGTCCCAGGGAAACCCCACCGTCATTGGGCGGCACCTGCCGGTGCAGGTATTCATCTATCTTTGTCTCTGCCATTAATTCTTTCACCATGGCGGTCAAGAGACGGTTTTGAAAGACACCGCCGGAAAAAACCACTTTGTCCAAACCGGTGACCGCCGCCATGTGAAGGACACCGTCGATAATAGCCCGGGCCACCGCCCAGTGAAATTTCAACGCCAGGGTGCCCGGTTCTTTTCCCGCCAGGATATCCTCCAGCATTTCAGCCCACAGCGCTGCCGTATTAAGCGTGAAAGTACCGTCTCCATTTTTAGCTAACTCCAGCCGGTAATATTGGCCTTTATCGGTGGAATGGCGAGCTTTAGCCTCCATCTCCATGGGGGCCTGACCTTCATATTTGTTAATGCTGCAGATACCCAGCAGGGCCGCGGCAGCATCGAAGAGCCTGCCGCAGCTTGAGGTAAGCGGTGAATTAATTTTTCGCTTTACCTGTATGTCCAGGAGCTCTCTTTCCTTAGTACCGAGCCGTGGCAGCACCTGTTCGGCCTGCTGCTTAACCCCATTATTTAGGGTGGAAATAAGAAAAGCGTACGCCATACGGTCTACCTTTTTGATGGATGCTTCTCCTCCAGGGAGCGGTAGATAATGCAGATGACCCAGGCGGCTGTAGCTGCCATAGTCCCCGTAGAGGAATTCAAAACCCCAGATAGCACCGTCAGTCCCGTAACCGGTACCGTCACAAATTACCGCCATTACTTCTTCATCCAAACCGTTATCCGCCATACAGCTGGCCATATGGGCATGATGGTGCTGCACCGCGTGGGCAGGTAAACTCAAATCACGGCATAACTTCCCGGCAAAAGCGGTGGTCTGGTAATCCGGGTGCAGGTCATGAACCACCAGCTCGGGCTTAATGTCCAGCAGCGACATCATCTTCGGGACCGCCTCCTCGTATTTCAGGTAATTGAGGTAGTTATCCAGGTCCCCCCAATGTTGGCTTAAAAATACCTTTTCGCCCTTCGTCAGAGCAAATGTATTTTTGAAATTGGGCCCGCAGGCCAATAAAGGGGTCATTTCTTTTCCACGCAGATGTACCGGCAGCGGCACGCAGCCCCTGGCACGCCGGGTGTACTGCCAACTGCCCCCCGTTACTGCGCCCACTGAATCATCACACGGGTTTACTATCCCTCTGTTATGTACTAAAAAAAAGTCTGCTATCTCCCCCAGCTGTTCTAGGGCCTCCTTGTTCGCAGTTATCAATGGGTTGCTGGAAAGGTTGGCACTGGTCATTACTACGAGCGACAGAGTCGGTGAAAGAAGGAGCTGATGAAGCGGGGTGTACGGCAGCATTATCCCCAAAGAGTCAAGAGCGGGATTAATGGCTTGGGGCAATGATAAGTCTTGTTGCTGCAGCACTACAATTGGCCGGACAGGGCTAATAAGCTGTTCTTCTTCGGCAGCGGAAAGGCGACAGCAGCGCCGCACCGTTTCCAGGTCCGCCGCCATCAGGGCAAAGGGCTTGGCATCACGTTTTTTTAGCTGTCTCAGTCTATCTACTGCCTCTTCGTCCATGGCATTACAAGCCAGGTGAAAGCCGCCTAGGCCCTTAACCGCGAGAATATTACCGGCTAACAAGAGCCGATGTGGGTCTTCATTAACAATATTGCCCATGTGATCCCATAGTTCCATCCTGGGCCCGCACCTACCACAGGCGTTGGGTTGAGCATGAAAACGCCTGTTTTCAGGGTCGTCATACTCTGCTTGACAGCTTGGACACATGTCAAACTGATTCATGGTTGTCTGGCGCCTGTCATAAGGCATATCGCGGATTATGGTAAACCTGGGACCGCAGTTGGTACAATTGGTAAAAGGATAGGAAAACCTTCGGTCCGCGGCATCCTGAAGCTCTCTCATACAGTCGCTGCAGATACCCACGTCGGGCGGGATGAGTGCTTCTATACCTTCCCGGACGAGACTCTCCTGAATAAAGAAGCTGCTGTATTTATTCGGTTCTATCTCTCGGCATGAATAACTGGTGATTTTTGCCAAAGGAGGCGGGGAGTTTAGCATTGCCGCCAAAGCCTGGTCTATGCTGCGCGCTTCACCTTCCCAGTGGATGGTTACCCCTTGGCTGTTATTTAGCACGAATCCATGCAACCGGTGCTTGCCGGCCAGCCGATAAATAAAGGGGCGAAAACCCACGCCCTGCACCACACCGAACACTTTTATCTCTCTTGCTGGTAGGACTTCCCTCATGTCACTTCAGCCTTTGTTCTTGGGTCAGGTCATTTTTCCCATAATTTTCTTGACGTACTTGGTCTTTCAACCAACTGCACCACTGCTCCAGCCCTTCTCCGGAAAACGCGGCAGTATGGAAAATTTCCATAGCGGGATTTAAGTTATGTATATCCTCATTAAATGTGGTCAGGTCAAAATTGCTGTACGGCAGCAGGTCAATCTTATTCAATATGCAGGCCCGGGACTCTTGAAACATCAAGGGATATTTGGCCGGCTTGTCGTCTCCTTCAGCCACACTGAGAACTACCAATTTAAAATGCTCGCCTAAGTCATAGGTACCTGGGCAGACCAGATTACCCACATTTTCGATGATGATCAGGTCAATGTCTGCTAAATCCAGTTCATTTAGTGACAGGTTAATCATATTGGCATCCAAATGACAGCCGCCCTCAGTGTTAATCTGAACCACCGGTACCTGCTGCCGCTTAATCCGTTCCGCATCCCTGCTGGTCATTAGGTCACCCTCTATGATTGCCAGATTCAAGTCTTTCCTTAAGATAGGTATCGCTTTTTCCAAAATAGTGGTCTTCCCCGCCCCGGGTGAGCTCATGATATTCACCGTCACAATACCATGTTTGTCAAATATCTCGCGGTTTAAACCGGCCAGGTCTTCGTTACGTTTCATGATATTTTTTAACACTTTAATCTCCAAAACGGTTCCTCCTAGTTTGTTCAAGTATTCAGATCGGGGTCGTCGAGGCTTCAGATGGAGTCAACTCTAGCTGAAGTAAAAGTGAGCACCCCCACTTCTATCAATGGGGGCTTGGTCATCAGGTAAACTCTTTCGGGTAATTGAGCGCTAATCTCCTTCAATGTAGTCAATATACAGTTCCTTACCGGTAACCAGGCTTTTGATTGCTCCACCACAGTGGGGGCAGGCAAAGCATTGCTCTTTTAGCTCATACTCTACATTACAGTCAGCGCATAAAGCCACCGCCGCTTTCTGGTCAACGGTCAATTGGGCACCCTCCCAGGGCGTACCTTCCGCGGATACCTGCCAGCAGAACCGCAGAACATCTTCTACCACACCAGTCAGTTGACCTACCACCAGGTGCACCCGGTGTACCTTTTCTAGTTGGTGTTCTTTTACCTGATCGTCGACCACCGTAATCAGGTTATCGACTATAGCGATTTCATGCATACCCTAGCACCAACCTTCGCATAAATTCTAAATATTTATATTGTTCGTGCTAACTGTGTAACCCATTCGATACACTATTCTAATTTCCTGCTTTTCCCGATCAAGAAAAAAAGTGTCACTTATTGGTGTTGTCACTTATTGGTGTCAGGCACCAGGATACGATCAAGAAAAAAAGTGTCACTTATTGGTGTCAGGCACCAATAAGTGACACTAATAAGTGACAAGATTTACATTTCTTCAACGCTTTTTCCTATATTCACAACTTGCTTTTGTCCTCTTCTTATATTGGTAAACAGGGCCAGGCCTATTGCTATAATTCCCAGCAGGTCTGTATAGATACCCACATAAAGCATGCTGAAGGCACCGACAATTAACAGCACTCGTTCATAGAATACTGCTTTATTGACAAAATAGCCGATGCTGCCTCCTGCTAGTGCAGCAACTCCAATTATAGCTGTAATTAACGCTAAACTGACGCTAACAAACGAACCCTGGCCCAGCAGGGCCGGTGATTGAGCGAATAAAAATGGAATTATATAGGCTGCAACGCCAATTTTACAGGCCGTGAAAGCAATTTTCATTGGGTCGTCTTGGGCGATACCTGATGCAGCATAGGCTGCCAGTGCTACCGGTGGAGTGATGGCAGAGATAATGGCAAAATAAAATACGAATAGGTGTGAACCCAGCGGCAGTATACCCATCTCAATTAAAGCGGGTGCGGCCATGGTTCCGGCTACGATATAGGCTGCGCTGGTAGGCAGCCCCATGCCAAGAACGATAGCTATCATACCGGTGAGCAACAGGGCTATCCATAAATAACCGCCGGATAAGGAGATAATAAATGACGATAATTTTAAGCCAACACCTGTCAAATTAATACTGCCCACCACTAAACCCGCGGTGGCGCAAGCCAATGCAACCATGATAGTGTTTCTTGAAGCGGCCAGTGCCCCGTCCACAAAACGCTGCCAGGTGAGACGGGTGTCCTTGCTAACGAATGAGACAATAAACATTGTGACAATAGCATAAAATCCGGAACGGATGGGACTATATTGAACCACACCTAAAAAGTAAAGTAAAGCTACTAAAGGCAATAGTAAGTACCATCCTTCTTTGAGAACTTCTCTCGTTGATGGGAGTTCTTTCTTTGGCAATCCCTTTAGCCCCAAGCGACAAGCTTCAAAATGCACGCCAAATAGTATGGAAATATAAAATAAAACTGCTGGAATAATTGCCGCTACCGCTACTTCAATATAAGGAATACCTAAGAATTCGGCAATAATGAATGCTGCAGCACCCATAACGGGCGGCATCAACTGCCCGCCTGAAGAAGCACACGATTCCACTGCACCGGCGAAATGAGATTTATAACCGTTACTTTTCATTAATGGGATAGTAAAAGTACCTGTGCCCACTACGTTTGCCACTGCACTGCCGGTTAAAGACCCCATAAAGCCGCTGGCCAACACGGCCACTTTTGCCGGCCCACCGACGAAACGTCCCATCAGAGACATGGCTAAACGCAAGAGGAATTCACCCATCCCAAGTTTCTCCAGCATGGACGTAAGAAAGATAAAGAGAAAAATATAGTTTGCGGACACCCCCAGCGGAATTCCGAAAATCCCCTCGGTGGTAAGGTACATCTGAGATACCACTCGCTCTAAACCGTACCCCTTATGACCCAGCAATCCCGGAAGATATGGTCCGATAAAGGTATAGATTAGGAAGAAGCCGGCAATGAACACTAATACCCATCCCACAGCCCGGCGGGTAGCTTCCAACAGCAGCAATATCATTATAATACCAAAGATAGTGTCCAAGGTGGTATATGACCCGGCGCGCATTACTATCTCCTGATAAAAAACTATAATATATAGCCCGGATGCTATTGCGAGCGTAACAAGTATCCCGTCAAGAATAGTCGCCTGGTCTGATTTTCCTCGCTTGGACAAGGGAAAAATTAAAAAGGTCAAAACTAAAATAAAAACTAAATGGATGTCTCTTTGAATCCAAGCGCCAAGTAGAGATACACCGGCGGTATATAGCTGGAATGCCGTTAAAGCTAGAGCCACTGCCGTAATCATTAATATAGAAAATTTCTTAGTATTTTTTTCCTTAGCAATCTCCTGTTTGCTCAAGTTTACCCCTCCTTGATTGCCTTTCTGTTATTTCATTCTTAGGGTCTGCCCCCATTCTTTCATTTCTTAGCTGTTATTTCTAACAGATATATATACTAAGTCCATACCAGCGGCATAGTCCCAGAGGTGAACTTCCGAGCCTCGATATTGCAAAGTGTGGTCAGCAATAGTGCCAACTCGTAGGGGCAGCGTACCAATTTGCCGATTCATATTGATAATTCTAACCCATTTCCCGTCCAATATCAGCTCACCCTGCCCGGCATAGTCTAGACCGGCACCAAATGATATCCAACTGACTTTGTCCAGCACAAGGCTTCCCTGCCTCACTTGGTAAGCTTCAATTACAGGGAGGTGATCTACCGAGTGAGTATACCGTATTTGGAACTTTTCACCCTCTTTAATCGGGCCGCTCCAAATTAGCTGACCACTATTTGCATTTTCTATCGACAGCATCAAGCTAGGAGCGCTGAATATTTTTGTCCACATTATACCTGCCAGCATTAAAATACCAAGAGAGAGCAGGAAAAAGAACCCGATCTTTCTCCGGTTCTTCTCCCGCCAATCTTTTGTTGGCATAATGTGCATTTACTTCATCTCTGGTGGAATGAGGCGGTCGGGCACCTCTACATTAATTTCTTCTAGATATTTAATTACACCTGGATGTAAAGGTGCAACAGCATTATTAACAAGGTTCTCAGGAGTGGTCAGCTTAGCTCCGGGGTAGACTTGTATGAGTGTATCCACGTGCTCAAAAATGGCCTTAACTATGTTATAAGCGGTTTCCTCCGGCATATCTTTATTTACAGCTACCGTATTCCAAACGGCAATAGTAGTTACATCCTCATCTTGCCCTTGATAGGTTCCGGCAGGCAATACCATCTTATTGTAATAAGGCAGCGCCGATACAACTTTGTTTACTTCGCTATCGGAGAAATTGATGATTCGAATATCATGGGTAGTAGCCAAGTCCATCACTGAAGAAGTGGGAGCACCTACCGACCAGATACCAACATCTATTACACCGTCCCTTAGGCCTTGGGTGTTTTCAGCGAAGGACAAACGCAATACTTCAAAAGCATCATAGGTTATGCCCAAAGAACCTAGCACTCCCTTAGCCATTGACTCAGTACCACTCCCTGGAGCACCTACCGAAACCTTATTTCCTTTCAAACCTTCTATGGTTTGAATGCCGCTATCTTTTAAGGTAACAACGTGCTGTACATTGGGGTACATTTCAAAAAGCGTCCGCAGTCCCAGTTTTCCTTTGAAGGGTTCTTCACCATTAGTTGCCTTAAATAATACATCGTTCATCATTAATGCTAATTGGGTTTGTCCATTTTCAAGCAAGCGGGCATTTTCCACAGAAGCACCTGTGACTTCAGCTGCTGCTTCTATTCCTTGGACATTTTTATTAATAACGTCTGCCATGCTGCCGCCATAAGGGTAATAAGTTCCACCGGTACCGCCGGTGGCAATTGAAATTCTTTCTACTGATCCGGATTCATCCTCGCTGGGAGTACCTCCAGAACAACCCGCAACGATAAAAGTAAGTGCACTAATAACCAATATTAAGAAAATAAATTTCCTTCCTTTGCTCATATGTTTAATTGACAGTTTAATTACCCCCTAGTTTTTAACTATCTTGGAAACATTCAACACTTCATCAATTAATTAATTGATGAATTCATTAATTACACAAACACCAGTTTTATACTCGGTGCCGCTGCCCGGATTACCTACGGATACTTATTTTCCGCAAAATCATCACCACTTTTAACGCAATTCACCACCTTTCAAATAACCTTCCAATAATAGTAAAACAGTTTTGAAGATTCTATTTATTTATGATGCAAGATCGATTCCAAAGGAAATAATTGCGTTAGAAAACACCTGGAAGGCTTGTCTGTAAAGGGATGACGGGATAAGTTCGGCGATAACCTTTATGGCAGAGGGATAAGAAAAAAATGCCGCTTTTAGCGGCAAAATTTGCCGGGCGGCATTTTTTTCTATCAACTTCACTCTTTTATTATCTTGTATTTCTTAATCTTATCTCTTAGAGACCGTTCGCTGATACCCAACATTTGCGCTGTTTTTTTTCGATGCCCGTTTAGGTGTCTAAGAGTTGCCTCTATTGACCTTTTTTCTATTTCCAACATGGACTGGCCGATATTTATGGATATTTCGGCAGACGGGTCTGAAGTCTCTTGCTTGTTCTCATTTAAGGAAGCCCATGCGTCTAGATACTCTGGAAGATCATCCTTAGTAATTGCCTGCCCGGGGGAGATAGCCACGGCGTACTCGATAATGTTTGCCAACTGCCGCACGTTGCCCGGATAATGATGTTCCAATAAAATGCGTTTGGTATCTGCATCCAGCTGCTTTGCTTTCTTACCCATACTTTTGCAGATGCGACTGATAAAATAATCTATTAGCAACAAAATATCTTCTCTTCTTTCCCTTAAAGGGGGGATATGGATGGGAATTACATTGAGCCGAAAATAAAGGTCTTCGCGAAATTTCCCTTGTTTCACCAGCTCCAATAAATCCTTATTTGTGGCTGAGAGAATACGTACATCAGCTTGAAGAGATTTATTTGAACCTAAGGGTGTGACTTCTCGTTGTTGAATTACCCTGAGTATCTTGGCTTGAAGCGAGAGAGGCATCTCTGCAACTTCATCAAGCATTAAAGTACCGCTGTTAGCGACGATAAGCTTTCCCACCTTATTCTGTACCGCGCCGGTGAAAGCCCCTTTTTGATAACCAAATAGTTCACTTTCCAGGAGGGGTTCGGGGATAGCGGCGCAGTTGATAACTTCAAAGGGGCCTTCTTTGCGCTTTCCCAAAAAATGAATGGCCCGACTTACCAGCTCTTTGCCGGTACCACTTTCGCCAGTAATTAAAACATTTGAATCAATGTCTTTAACTTTATCAATTAGGCGAAAAACCCGGCGCAGCGCCTTGCTTTTGCCGATGATACCTCCATAGCTTTCGCTAAATGCTTCGTCAAGGTATTTAACTTTTGCTGAAAGTCTGTAGTATTCGACAGCGTTATCCAGCAGCAACAGCAACTCCTTTACGTCCAGGGGTTTGGTGATATAGTAGTAGGCTCCCAGTTTCATAGCCCTTACCGTGGACTCCACGGTGCCGTACGCTGTCATCATTATCACAACCGTTTGGGGGAAATCTCTTTTAATTTCCTCCAGAACCGCTAACCCGTCACTCTCTCCCAACCGCCAATCCAGCAGCACTACTGAAAATGACCTTTCATTTAATTTATCCAGACCTTCGGCTGCGCTGGTTGCCGTACTGACTTGGTAACTATCTTCTAACGCAAATGTTAAAGATGAGCAAATGGCTATTTCATCATCGATGATTAAAATGTCATGCACCTGCAGTCCTCCTTCGATCTAGCCTTACATCCGGATCCGGTGCCATACAAAGAACCTGCAGTCTTACCGTGGTTCCCTGACCAGACACGCTGGATACGGTGATTTCCCCATGGTTTTCTTTGGCCAACTGGTAGCTAACTGTCAAACCCAGCCCAACACCCGTCGTTTTCATGGTAAAGAACGGGTCAAATATTTTATCTAGCTGGTGACTGGGTATACCATGACCTGAATCTGTAAAATTGATAAAAATTTTATCTCCGTTTGGTACGGCATTGATCACTAGTTCTTTTTTGCTGCATCCCTCCATAGCATCTATACCGTTAAAAATTAGGTTGAGAGCTACTTGTTTAAGTTGGTTGGGATCGGCAAAAACAGTCAGATCTTTATTAACTTCAGTACGGACTCTTATTCCTTTATCTGCAAAGGTTTTTGTAAATAAAATCAGAATGGAGTCCAGCCACTGGGAGAGATTGAAAGTTTTTTGTTCCGCTTTTTTGGGCCGCGAGTAGTCCAGCAGGCCTTCAACGATACCGTTTAGTCGGTTGACTTCCTTGGGAAGATAAGTCGCCATTTCTTCCCTGAACAGAGGGTTATGATGCTTTCTGGGTAACAATTCCGTAAACGCCTTTATAGAAGTTAGGGGGTTGCGTATTTCATGAGCAATACCGGCAATTAATTGACCCAAGGCGCGCATTTTCTCCTGGGTGATCAGCTTTTGCTGCAGTTTCCTTTCGTTGGTACGGTCCTGGATGGTGATGAGGGTGCCCATAATATTTTCTTGCACATCAAGTAATGGTAAAATATCACAGGTGATGTTTTTTACCTGTTTATCAATAGACATCTCTACTTCCGCCTGCTGCACTTCTTCCCGGTTGGCAATTTGTTTTTGGAAAGGTACCAACATGCAGTTCAGCCGGTTTAAACTCTGATAGTGGGTTTGATATAGGCGGGACTTATTTTCTAATTTCAATATATTAAGCGCCGCCGGGTTAATGGTAGATATTGTCCCGTCAAGGTCCAAGGTGATAATACCATTTTTTACACTGGTTAAAATCTGCTCTTTAAAGGTATCATTTTCTGCAAGTAATGCCCGCTGCTCTTTCAGATTGATATTAGCTTGGGAAAGGTCCTTGGTACGTTTAGCTACTTCTAACCGCAAGTTATAGTTCCAAAGCAGGCCAAGCAGGGTTGAAATTACTATAAATACCGCCAGCACCTGAATGATTCTTGTAAAAGGGGCAGTGACAAAAGATAGTTTTTCGTCAAACCATGAGTAGTAAATATGATCAAACTGGCCATTGGCCCGGATCGTCTTTAATGAAGAATTGAGCTTCTCAAGCAGTTGATAATTGCCCTGGCGTACGGCGATGGCATAATCAGCGGGTTGAATGGGGCCACCTACCAATTTATATTTACCTTCCATCCCGTAAGATTTTAGCAGGCGTTTAGCGGTCCAAGGATTACCAATAAATGCGTCGGCCCTGCCGCTGAGGAGTAAGTCTAGCGCTTCTTTTTGGTTGAATGCCACATTGACTCTTACCCGCCGGATATTGCTCAGCAAACCCTCCAGCATTTGCGAATGTTCTATAGCCGCTGTATGACCTTTCAAATCTGCCAAATGTTCAATACCTTCGATGTATGAGGGAACAACAATAGTCTCTGATATGGTAAACACTGTATCAGAAAAATCAAAGAGGTCGTCTCTTGCTTGGGTATACTTCATTCCGGCTACAGCATCTACTTTACCTGTCTCTAAAGCAGCTATCGCATCAGCCCATTCAAGCGGTATCAGTTCTATTTTTATACCGCCGAGGTCCTCTACAGCGTTGATTAAGTCTATATTGTAACCTGTCAATTCCCCTCTTTCATTATAGTAGGAAAATGGGGGGAGATATTTATGGACAGCTATTTTTACTGTTGATTCTGGCGAAGAAGCTTTCAGTTCCGATAAACTGGCCATTGACTCAGGCGGCGATATAGTACCTAGGGTTAATGCCATGGTCAGTACTATCAGTATCTGCATTAGGCGGTTTATCATTTACATACCCCCAGGTATCATATAAACTATAGGCACAGTAAGGACTTTACCAGATAACAATGTTCAGTTATCTTTCTACGCTGGTGGTAATTAATCCTCCCGAGGATAATTTGTTACGGGTAGGTACGTGTTAGGTACGTATTGATGAAAGGAGCAGTAACAGTGAGAAAAGCAATATTCTGGGTTGCGATAATTTTGCTGATCACTGCCACTTTTTTAGGGTGCAGTGGCCTATCTTTATGGTCAAATGCAGAAAATGGCTCAGGGCCGAAAAACACCAACAGCAGTACTACCCGAGAAGCAGTTACTATATTGACCGGGGGTACGTCCGGAGTATACTTCCCCCTAGGCGGTGCCTTAGCGGAAATATATCACCGAAATTTGAATGTGGCAGTTTCATTTCAATCAACTGGCGCTTCGGCGGAAAACTGTTACAAATTGGCCCGCGGCAAAGGAGAATTGGCATTTGCTATGGCGGATACAGTGTCTGATGCTTATTATGGCCAAGGTAGATTTGAAGGCAAACCATTGACCAATATTAGAGGATTATCAGCCATGTATTCCAATTATCTGCATCTGATTACCACCAAAGATAAAGGAATAGCTTCGCTGGCAGATATCAGGGGAAAAAGGGTGGCGGTAGGCGCCCACGGCAGCGGTACCGAAATTAATGCAAAGCGTGTCCTGATTGCTGCTGGATTAACTTATGATGATATAGAAGAACACTTCTTATCTTTTGCCGAAGCGATTCAGGGCTTACGAGACGAGACTATTGACGTCGCTGTTTTGTCGTCCGGCATTCCAAACATTGCGGTAAGCAAATTGGCGGCAGAAAAGCAGTTGGTGCTGATACCAGTTTCCCATAAAATAATAACTAAACTTCAAGAGGTTTCCCCTGCTTACACCGACGTTATTATTCCTGGTGCTACTTATCCCGGTGTTGACACTAATATCGCTACGGTAGGTGTAAAAAACCTTATAGTTACTAGAGAAGAGCTTAGCGAGGAATTCGTATATAAACTAACGAAAGTAATTTTTGAGAATACCGATTTCTTAAGGAGTACCCATGCTGCTGCAGATAATATCCTCCTAGACACCGCTGTAGAAGGTATGCCAATTCCATTACATCAAGGGGCTGAGAGGTATTATCGGGAAATGGGAGTATTAGAGCCCCAAGTTTCGCCATGAGAAACAAATCTATCGTTGTGGCTGTTGTCATGCTGGCTTTATGGTTCATTCCATTAGTGCCCATTCTAGCAATTAAGGACCAGGATACCGGGAAAATACTAACGGCAGTTTTTACTCAAAACAATACTTTTAGTTTGGAA
The DNA here is from genome assembly GCF_035573695.1 of Metallumcola ferriviriculae. Taxonomy (NCBI): domain Bacteria; kingdom Bacillati; phylum Bacillota; class Clostridia; order Neomoorellales; family Desulfitibacteraceae; genus Metallumcola; species Metallumcola ferriviriculae. The sequence continues at coordinate 2,680,782 of NZ_CP121694.1, forward strand.
TGGATTCATTCTGTAGAGCTTGAACCCTGGCAGGAAACTTATCGGCTGGCTGACGGAAAAATTAAGTTAACTGAAACCCGATTTAAGGCTTTCGGCGCCGGTTCGCCTGTTAACGAAGGTGACGAAATCTTCTTTAAAGACGGATGGATAGTGATAAGAGGTATTAATAGGGAACTTGATTTTCTCCCCTTAACAATTTCTCCTCGCAGCGGACACCGGCTAGATACAGGTAGAAAGGTGCTTCTATTGCAGGACGTTGCCCCAGGGGACAGGAACCTTATCATTGAGCAGGTCAAGGTGAACTTACCCCGGGCGGTTTACTACCGCATTTTCATTGCCGGTGTCACTTATTGGTGTCAGGCACCTATGCCGGTGTCAGGCACCAATAAGTGACACCAATAAGTGACACTTTTGCCAACTTTGGTGTCAGGCACTAATAAGTGACATTTTTGCTAACACCATTCGTGATGTCTAAAACTCAGGTGGTGTTTTTATATCGTTTTTACTCGTAGATATATCGTGACAAGGTTAAACAACTTTATGAGCGCTATAAAGAATTTCTAGCCAAATATTTGCTTCAACTGAGCCATAACTCCTTGAGATTCACTGATTATCTCTTCAATCACCGCCTGAACAGGCTTCACTTCGTCAATTAATCCCACGGCGGTGCCGCACGCCAGCAGGCCAAGGTCCGGTTTCCCTTCCAGCCATGCAGCGCGACCGCGCTTACCGTTAATGACAGCCATCAGATCTTGAAGTCCGCCGCCTCTTGCCTCGATACCCAAGGCTCGTTCCGCTGCTTCGTTGGCCAACACCCTAGTGGTATTTCTAATGGACTTTTGTACCAGAACGGTGTCGTTTTCGCTGGCTTCAATCAACCGCTGTTTTGTGTCCGGATGCGCGATACATTCTTCGGTAAAAACAAATCTGGTACCCATAGTTACTGCATCAGCTCCCAGAGCCAAAGCAGCTGTAAAACCTGACGCATCAGCAAATCCCCCGGCAGCAATCACAGGAATTTGCACTCTTTTTTTCACCTTTGGCACAAAAACCAAAGAACTAACCTGATTTTCTCCGGGATGACCGCCGCATTCAAAGCCCGCAATAATGACGGCATCGGCCCCTATCTTTTCCGCTTTTAACGCATATCGCTCAGCAGGCTTCCCGGCAGGCACCTTATGGAATACTCTAATTCCGTTTTCCTGCAGTTTACCAATAAACGGCTCGGGGCTTGCGCCGGAAGTCTCCACCACGGGCACCTTCTGTTCAATTGCGGTGCGAACGTACATTTTGGTTATCTCACCGGACTGCATTTCGGGCAGCATACTGATGGTCATCGCGAAAGGCCTATTCGTCAATTGCTTTACCTTTTCAATTTCTTTGGTTAACTCTTCTTGTTCAGAAAAGATGTTGGCAGAAATTGTTCCTAAGCCCCCGGCATTGGATACAGCTGCTGCCAGTTCTGCCCGGCCTAAGCCCATCATCCCACCGCAGACAAGTGGGTATTTGATGCCTAACATCTCCGTAATACGTGTTTTCATTTTCGCACCTCCATTAATTTTTAACTGCTCCTCAATGTCGTACAGGGTTACAATAACTGTGACACTTTTATAATAATGTCAACAACTGATCGATGTAATCGCCGGCTTACCCCCAGTCCTTCAAGCACCGAAAAGATCCACGCCGGAAAGAGCAGCTTCTTGATTTAATATTGCAATAATGGTGCCAATGAATGTAATATCTTAACGCGCGTGGTGCAAGTGTCACTTATTGGTGTCAGGCACCGGGAACGGGCACCGGGAACGCTGCAAGTGTCACTTATTGGTGCCTGACACCATGACACCAATAAGTGACACTTTTGCTAACGGCTTCGCTGCAGTAAATTGAGTACGGCGGTGCGGCTCATGGTAATGTTGGCGCCTATTTGCTCGGGAGAATAGCCGTAACGTTTGGCATCTTTGATGTAGGCAATTTTGGCCGGGGTTAAATCACGCAGTCTTCTTCCGGACTTAAGTTGGTGAAACTCTTGGCTGGTACAGCAATTTTGGAGAAGGATTTCGTCCAATGGGGGCCAGTCCTGCGGTTCTCCTTTTGTCCCACGTTTTTTTATTTTCTCTGTGCCTTCCGTTATCTTTATTCTGCTGGTTAGATGGGTGTCTCCCTGCCCTTTGGGCTGATCGTTTTCCGGAATTTGTACTCGATTATTTTCTTGGGGATCTATTAGGGCTTTGATTTGGACGTTTTCCGGAGAATTTACCTGGTCCGAAGGATTTACTTGGCCACTTTCTACAAGGGTCATTTTCTTGCTTCCCGATCTATTTGCAATGTGGTCTGCTTCACCGATAACTCTTCCTTCTTCATAGTTATTATCGTCATGCTGCTGCATTAAACGCTTGTACACGACAGCGGCTTCCTGACGATCAGGAGATATGGCATTTAGTATTACATCGGTATTGATAAAACCTGGGAGAGAACGCCTGTAATATATATCGCTGCTCCAATAATACTGCTCAGCGAGAGAGTATATTCCGGCTTTTACCGGGTTTTGGTGAATGTACCGTAACACCGCCAACAAGTAGCTTTCGTCCTTAATCAGCAGCGACTTATACCTCCCTTGAAACACGTGCCCCACTCTATCCATGCTCTTATTGAAATACCGAGCATAGCGGCTGTTGAGCTGCTGCATGAAACATCTTAAAGGATTGTTGGTGCGCTGCAGCAGTAGATGATAGTGGTTACCCATCAGCACGTAACCCAAAATCCTGAAATTATGTTCGGTTACCATCTCCTCTAGGAGTTTAAGAAAATAACCTTTATGACGGTCCGATTCAAAAATATACTCCCGGTTGTTCCCTCGCTGAATAACATGGTAAATGGCTCCCTCATAGTCAATCCGCGGTTTTCTGCCCACAAAAAATCACCTCGCAACTTATATTCCCTTTAGGCGTTTGCAAAACGCCGCAACCCTTGCAAATTCTATCTTTTTTCTTGCTTAGTTATATAGAACTCCTCACTTGTCTTGTGTAAAATATAGTTAACAGGCAATATCTACATTCAACAAGAAAGGAGATCTATTCTGTGAAATTTAAACAATTATCCCTATCTGATATTTATGACGGTTGTCTTGATTTCGTTGATAAGGATAAACCTCGGTTTCTAGCGCTTCTTGAAGAGCATATTCAACTTTCAGAGTATATTTCGCTGAGTTTCTATCAGGCTTTTTACAAGCACTTTGGTCGCAAACGAAAATTTAAGCTTGAGTCTTTTCTTTATGCACTCATCATTCAGAGAATCTTTTCTATTCCTACAGATGCGCTTCTGATTATTTTTTTGAATTTTTCCAAGGAAATCCGTGAATTCTGTGGTTTTTCTAAAGTACCTGATGCATCAAAATTTACACGATTTAAGCAAGATTTTTCTAAACATCTTCAAACACTTTTTGATAACCTTGTTGATCAAACTGAACCTATTTGTGAGCAAATTAACTCAGAACTTGCTTCATATCTCGTCTTTGATACCTCTGGCGTTGAAGCTTACGTTACTGAGAATAATCCTAAGTTTATCAATCGCTTAATCAAGCAGCTTAAGTCTCAATACAAAGGCAACTCTTCTGTTGACCCATACAAAATGGCATACGGCATTATGCCTTCCTGCGCATCATCAAATCCAAATGTCAAACAGCTTTACATCAATGGCCATTTTTGCTATGTCTATAAATTTGGTATGCTCACAAATGGCCTTGGTATAGTCAGAAATATTTCCTTTTTTGATGAAGACTTTATAAATGCACACCCTGAAATCCCAATAGAGAAAAAGTCTGATTCCCCTGATGAAGATAAATCCTTATCCGATTCTAAAGCACTTAAACCTGTTCTGCGCGACTTTTTTAAAACACATACTCATTTTAAACCCAGCACGTTTATTGGCGATGCTGCTTTTGATACAAACGATTCCTATAACTTTTTATTGAAGGATTGTCACTTTTTAAAAACAGTCATTCCTCTGAACGAACGAGGTTCTAAGAACCTCCCTGAACCCGGGTTCAACGAATCTGGACAACCTCTGTGTCCGTTAGATTCTTCTTTACCCATGAAATATGAAGGTAAAGCGCCCTTAAGGAGTGGCGTTGTTAGAGATAAATGGGTTTGCCCAAAAATGAAGTGGAAAGGTTCTAAACGCATTACTTTATGTGAACATCCTTGCTCCGACTCTCCTTCTGGTAGAATGTTTTATACCTATCCTGAAAAAGACTTAAGACTTTATCCTGGCATTATTAGAGACACCCCTGAATGGATTGATATCTACAAAAATCGTTGCGTTATTGAGCAAACCATTCAACACTTTAAATCCAATTTTGGCGTCGCCAACAGAAAAACTACAAATGCTTTAACCATTAAGGCTGACTTACTCCTTGCAGGAATTACTCAACTGCTTACCGTTATTCTTGCAGACAAACTCCATAAACACGAACTCATCAGAAGCCTTAAACCTCTTTTGGCTTAGCAAATCCTTTATACTTGCTCTTTCAACCCGCAAAATACTTGCGGTTATTTGTGCCGAATTTTTTCTGTCCAACCTCTGCTTAAAATTTTCTGTCCTCTTTATTAAACTTTCTGATTAGCTGCCTACGTTAAATTTTGAATTTCGCAATTACCTATATATTCCCTTTCGTATTGTTTCTGCGTTGAGGTGACATTTCCTGCCAACTATGCGAACTTTTGTTCGGTTTTTTTAGAAAAGTAAATAAGTGATACCTTTGTGGTGCCTGACACCATAAGTGTCACTTATTTCTTTTTTGTTCTAATAAGACGCTTTGCCTTCAGATAGTAGAATAGCTCTGCCCGGTCAGTTTCGTCCCAATCCTCAAAGTGTTTTAGTTCTTCTAGAACTAGTTTTAACTCCGGTTTACCCAACAGGTAACGGATTTCTTCGCCTGCTGTCTGTTCCGGCAACTTGGATGAATTTTCTGGACCCCTGCCTTCACCCAGCAGGTAGCTGACAGTAGTATTGAGCGCCTGGGCAATATCCTTAGTTCTTTCAAGCGATGGCGTGCTGCGCTCGTTTTCGATATCGCTTAAAAAGGAGATGGATATGCCTGTTCTTTCAGACAGCTGTTTTAAAGACAGTTTCTTCTCTTTCCTTAAACTTTTTATACGTTTACCAATTTCCAAAGGTATACCCACCTTTTTTCCGTAAATAACGTATTTGTCTCTCTAGTATATCGCTGTACTAAAACTTTGTAAACTAATACGTTTTTTACGTAAGCCTGCGCATTTCGGCGTATACTCCAATAATTTGCAGAATTTGCCAACTGGTCAAAGTATTTGGATACTGTTGGCGTTTGCATGTGTTTCGGTTTTTACGTAAAATGGTATTGGATTGAGGTGAGAAATATTGGAAATTGGCAAAAAAGTGCGCAAAGAACGCTTAAAGAGCAACCTAAAGCAGTATCAGCTCGCTAAAAAAGCCAACATTTCAAACACCTACCTGTCAGATATTGAAACGGGAAGAACTATTCCTTCACTAAAAACATTAAAGAAATTGGCCGAGGTCTTGGCTGTTGATTGCAGTATTTTTTTAGAGTAACCATATTCTGATAAAAATTAGCCCGGGAAGATGGGTGAGATGGATATTTTTATTTAATGAACCGAGGTGAAAGTAATGTTAAAAAAAACCTGCCCGTACTGCAATAAAAACTCTTACAGCGCTACATTAAACGGAATATGGATATGTCCTCATTGTCAGAAGGACATATCAGATGTTCCTACAAACAGCCATATTATTAACCTTGAAAAAAAATTAGTTGACCTAGTGCAGAAGCATCAGGATAAAAGCAGTCAGGAATTAGAAGAAGCCCTCCGGAAAGCTTTTGCGGAAGCCGGTGTTCCCGGTGATGAAGTGTGGATAAAACTGCTCGTGAAATTTAGGGACTCCGCCCAGCAGATAACTGAAAAATCTACCGTAACGTATATAATGTATGAACCTTGTAATAAGATTTAAAGGAGCGGCGATTCCATGCCAGGGCGGTAAAGATTATCTTTAGAGGGGCCTTGGAGTTACCCATCGTCTTCGGCAGGTATGCCGGGCAAACAATAATAAGTGACACCCCTGGGTGACAGGCACCAATGGGTGTCACTTATTTAATGTACTTTTCTATTCCATTGCGGGCAGCCTTGATTAGAGCCCGGTAAATTTTCCAAAAGGGGTTTATTTCCATTAGGTTCTCGGGGTGAAATTGTACTCCCATGACAAATGTATGAATAGAGCTTTCAAAGGCTTCCAACAGGTAGTCTTCGGACCAGGCGCTGGCTCTGAAGCCCGGGGCAAGCTGGTCCACCACCTGTCTGTGTAAACTGTTGACACTGATAGTTTCTTTACCCAGCAGTTCATATAAAGCGGTGCCTTGAACGACTCTGATTTCATGTGTGCATTCTTCTCTGGGCACCGTTTGGCTGTGATCAATCTGAGCCGTATCCCTGATGCTCAGCCTGGTGGTGCCGCCGGCGACTTCGTTAATAGACTGGTGCCCTCGGCATATTCCCAAGACGGGCAGGTCCCTGTTTAGTGCTTGTTCTACCAGCATGGTATCAAATTGGTGCCGGATGGGATTTTGTTCTTCCAAGCCCGGCAGGGGTTCCACATGGTCAAACTTTGGATGGAGCCCGCCCCCGCCTGTCATCAGCAGACCGTCTATCAAGTCCATGTAGCTGGTAACCAAATCCTTATTGCTTACAACGGGGAGTAAGATGGGAAGCCCACCGGATTTTTCCACCGCCTGGACATAGGGACGGTAGAGATGGAGCTTATCTTTGTGTGCTGATTCCTCATCCTGAAGGTATGCACAGTTTATACCAATTACCGGAAACATAATCATCCTCCTTATTTTTTAAAAGGACCCTGCAAAAAACAGGGTCCCTTTTTATTTACTATTCTACAGGAACCTCAATGTCTAACAAGGGAGGGTACTGCTGGCAGCCGAAGATATCCCTTTCACCGGGACCCCCGCTGGGAGTAGGCCGGTAAATGGTGAACTTAATCGCATAAGCCGGGTCAAAGTGCACGAAGTCAGATATCATGTCGATGGGGATATTAAATAACCGAGCGACAGTTTCTTCAGTCAGCACCTGACTAGATTTAACCAGTTCGTAGTTTTCTTTTTCCCGAAAAATAATATCAAAAGTGACTTTATCTGTACCTGCGTTTTTGCTTCTGATAGTTTTTGCCAAATCAGAGAGTTTTTTAACCATTGGTAGACCTCCTTTAGCCGATTTCAATCATTTTTACTGGAAACAATTCCATGGGGTCATCCACCTGAACCACATGATTCATGGTCCAGACATGGGCGCCGCCCGCAGGAAGCACTTCATCCATCACAAAAGCGGCGGTGCCTGCTGTGCCTTTAACCTCGGGCAGCCTGGCATAAAACAGCTGCCGGGTACCGGTCAAGGTGATTTCCTCCGCCATCTCCTTGGTGGGGGCAACCCCCTCTACTACTACGCCCAGCTCGTGAGATTTGATTTCCTTGACAGGTTCCAAATCTCCCATCACCCCGTTTTTGCCGTAAATCCTAAAATAAAGTCCATATCCTGAATCGCCGTACTTTTCCCTTACCTGCTGACGGGACCATTCTACCACTTGGTCTATGTTCTTAATGGTATAGGGATCCCTAATGCCGGCGATGCCGATATATTTTTCCCCCACCTTACCGGATCCTTCCAGCTTAACTTTTACCTTATCTTGCACTGGGGTAAACTCGGGGCCGGTGATGCGGCAGGTCTTATCATCAAACTGCTCATAACTGCAGCGTGTCATGTCTAGCATACCGCCGGCTACGTATTCGAAAAATGGATTGGACCGTTCATACATTGCATGCCCGGCGACAGAAGCGACGGTGCACCGCTGGTCAGGATGCATGGCGGTAACCTTGACGTCATCCCTGGTTATGGTGCCGATAACGCTCTCTTTAGCACCGTAAGGCTCGGCGCAGAAGGAAGCACATTCCAGTACCTTGCCCAGATAGTAGGACAGGCTTTCCGAAAAATCGTTTAATAAAGCCGGTGCTGCAAAGATGGCACAGTCACTGGATCTACCACCGATAATTACATCTGCTCCCATCTGCAGTGCCTGGATATAGGGGTGAACCCCTGCCACCGCCACTATTCTATCTGTTTCCTCCAGCTGTTCCGTTGTCAGATCTTCCCTGCCATCCAACCCTTCAATGGCAATACCCTGCTTCATTTTGTCCTTCAAGTACTCTTGGCTCACCTCGGAGTAGAAATAGGCCAGTTTGAATTTGGGCATGTTATGTTTTCGGGCCAGGTCCTTAATAATCTGCACGTACATATCTACTTTGCTGTTTGAGCCGGTGTCCCCTGCAGAACCAATAATCATGGGCACTCCCTGCTCCCGGGCAGCCACCAGCATTAATTCCAAGTCGTGCTTCTGCCACTCAATATTGCTAGCACAGGTATCAGCACCCAGGGGTCCGGGACCGATATCATCACTGCCGGAATCGCAGCAGTAATAATCTGGTTTAGTGGCGGCACCGATATAAAAACTTTCTTCTTTGGTAGGTGCAAAACCTAGGTGCCCGTTGGGGCAAATAATTCTTAGTTCTTGCTTGTTGTTCGACATATTCTTATCCCCCTTCAATATTAACTAAAGATAAAGCCAAATATTATAATATAACCTCTTAAAGTGCGTGTTCAAAAAGTCCATTGTAGCAGGAGCAAGAAGTTCAAGGCGCGAAGGCTTTCAGACGCGGAGCGTACTGGTGGCGTACGTGAGCAGTCTCAAAGACTGAGCAACGCAGAAATTCGCCGCTCACCTGCGATGGACTTTTTGAACATCCTCTTAAAGCAAATGACAGGCTGCCTTGTGCCCGTTACCCAAGTCCTTCAACTGCGGTTCTTCTTCCTCACAGATGCGTCCCTTTTTCCTGTAACAGCGTGGATGAAAGCGACAGCCGTTTGGTGGATTAATGGGGCTGGGTACTGTTCCTTCCAAGAGAATTCGCTCCCGTCGTTCACTCTTGTCTACAAAAGGTATGGCAGACAACAGGGCTGTGGTATAAGGGTGGGCGGGGTTTTTAAACAGTTCGTCGGTTTCCGCACTTTCAACTACTTTGCCCAGATACATTACCACCACCCGGTGACTTATATAATGAATCACACTTAAATCATGGGCAATAAATAGATATGTCAGATTATATTCCTCCTGGAGCTCCTCCAATAAGTTGATAATCTGGGCCTGGACTGAAACATCCAAAGCAGAAACCGGTTCGTCGGCAACAATAAACTTAGGCTTCACGGCCAGGGCCCGGGCAATACCGATACGCTGCCTTTGACCGCCGCTGAACTGGTGCGGATAGGAATTAATATGTCTCGGCTTTAACCCAACCCGTTCCAATAACCTAAGAATTTCTTCTTCCCGTCGGATGGGCTCCTGCATACCCAAATTTCTTAAAGGCACCCCCACTATATCCCGTACCATTTTTCTTGGGTTTAGCGATGCATATGGATTTTGAAAGATAATCTGGGCCTCGCTGCGAAACTTTTTCATTCCCTTGGCGGAAATCTCCGTAATATCTTTGCCGTCAAATTTAACACTGCCTGAGGTGGGTTCCAACAGACGCAGTATCATCCGACCGAGGGTTGATTTGCCGCAGCCGCTTTCCCCCACCAGCCCGACAATTTCGCCGGGGTATATTTCTAAATCCACCCCGTCGACAGCCTTTACTACCACGTCATTGGCTTTGACTAATGTCTTTTCCAGCAGCGTTCTTTTGGTAATGAAATGCTTTCTCGCATTTTCCACTTGCAGGAGCGGATTATGGGCCGCCGCCCTTTCTACAATTGCCATGTTACACCTCCTCACCGCTATATAACAGGCATCGGGCTGAATGTCCTTCTTCGACCTCGATCATGGGAATGTCTTGCTGCTGACACCGTTCGGACCCCTGATCGCACCTGGAATGAAAGGCGCAGCTGTCATCAATATTTAAAAGGTCCGGTACACTTCCCGGTATTGGCCTGATTTTTTCCCTTCGACCGCTTATTTTGGGAATGGAGCGGAGTAAGCCCCGGGTATAAGGGTGGCTGGGACTTGACATAATCCTCTCTGTTTTACCTATTTCCACAATCTTACCGGCATACATGACAGCTATCCGATGGCAAAATTCCGCTGCTACCCCTAAGTCGTGGGTGACCAGAATAATTCCGGTACCCCGTTCTTCATTAATTTTCTTCATCAAGGCCAGAATCTGTGCCTGAATTGTAACATCCAATGCAGTGGTAGGTTCATCCGCCAGCAGCAGTTTAGGTTCACAGGATAAGCCGATGGCAATCAAGGCACGCTGCTGCATACCGCCGCTGAATTCATGAGCATAATTATAATAGCGCCGTTCCGGCGAAGGAATGCCCACTTCCCGCATCAGATCCATGGCTTTATCCTTTTCGGCCAGGGTCTTTTTCCTACCCAGCAGACCGCCTTTTACGTTGCTGAAGATGCCGTGGATTCTCATGGCTTCTCGGATTTGTTCGCCTACCTTAAAGACCGGGTTTAACGTGGTCATGGGGTCCTGAAAAATCATGGCAATGTCCTTGCCGCGGATATCACGCATTTCCTTGCGGCTTTTTTTCAGCAGGTCCTCACCTTGAAACATTACTTCTCCTGACATTATCCTCCCCGGATACTGGACCAGGCGAAGAATATTCAGCAGCGTGGCACTTTTACCGCAGCCGGATTCACCGACAATTCCCAATATTTCACTGTTACTTAGACTCAAGCTTATGTTGTTGACGGCCTTTACTAAACCTTTGTCCGTTTCAAAGGCCATGGACAGATTTTTTATTTCCAACATGAGATCACCTCCATGAGACAGCTCCCCTTAAGTGCAACTGCCTGCTGTCAATTGATTTTCAGCCTCGGATCCAATATGTCTCTTAAACCTTCGCCGAACAGATTAATGCTCAGTATCAAACTTAGGATAGCCAGACCGGGGAATGTAGACAGCCACCAGCCGTTCATCATAAAGTCACGCCCGTCACTAACCATAAACCCCCAGGCCGGCTGAGGCGGCTGGATGCCCAGTCCCAAGAAACTTAGCGAAGCTTCCATGATTATGAAGAAACCCATCCTCAGAGTGGCCAATACCACAACTGTATGAATGATGTTGGGCAGCACTTCAGAGAACATGACGCGTAGGCTGCTTTGGCCGTTAGCCCGGGCGGCTTCCACGTATTCCTTGGTCTTTTCTGAAAGCATTTCTCCCCGCACTAAGCGGAAAAATTCAACCCATCCCTTAAAGGTCAAAGCCAATATTAAGTTAATCAGGCCTGGCCCCAAAAAGGCCATTACCCCTACGGCAAATATGAGAAAGGGAAAAGCCAGTAAAAGGTCTGCAATCCGAGAAAGAACCGTATCAAACCGACCCCGAAAGTACCCAGCCACAATCCCCAGCAGCGTACCCACAGTGGTGGAAATTATGACGCAGATAAAACCAACCCAGAGGGATATCCGGGCCCCATAAATGATTCTGGACAACAAATCTCGTCCCTGTTGGTCGGTGCCTAAGAAAAATTCCGCCTTCCCGCCTTCCAACCAGCTGGGAGCAGCCAAGCGGTCTGCCAATTTACCGCTAAAGGGGTCATGGGGCACAATCTGGGGTGCCAAGAGAGCAAGTCCGATAAATATGAGAATGATGACCAGCCCAGTCATGGCGGAGGGGTGTTTTTTTAGTTTCTTTATAAAGTTCAACAGGCCCTGGGTGGATGTTTTTAGCTTTATCGTAAATAGGTACCACCTGGGATGGCTGTAAGCCTCATCTGCCAACCCTTCCTTTTGTTGCACCGTCTTAGGTATCATTTCCTTGTCACCACCTTATAGAAGTTGTTCCAAAAGGTTATCGCAGGTGAGCGGCAAATTTCTGCGTTGCTCAGTCTCTGAAACTGCTCACGTTCGCCACCAATACTCTCCGCGTCTCTTAAAGAAGACTTGCCAACTTGTTGGCTTAGTCGCCTTAATGCCCTTGGGTGAGAGCCTTCGCGGCCTTGAACTTCTTGCTCCTGCTACAATGGCCTTTTCGAACCCGTATTATAATGATATCTTAGGATTGATATAGGTGTATAAGACGTCTACTACCAGATTTGCCACGATAAAGGTCAAGGCGTAGAACATCACCACTGCTTGTATTAACGGGAAATCTCTATTAAAGATTGCGTCAACTGCCAACCTGCCTAAACCGGGCCAGCCGAAAACCGTTTCCACAATCATGTTGCCGCCCAATAGCACTCCCACCTGTATCCCCAATACGGTCACAGTGGGAATAAGGGCATTACGCATGGCATGCTTGACTATTACGGTAAATTCCCTCAAGCCCTTGGCTCGGGCAAGCATTACGTAGTCTTGACGCAATACTTCCAACATGCTGGAACGGGAAACTCGGGCCAGTATGGATAAAAGCTGCATTCCCAGTGCCACTGAAGGAAGTATCAAATGGGAAGCCGCATTCTTAAAGGCTGCCCAATTCCCCGTGACGATACTGTCCACCAGGTAAAATCCGGTAATATGCTCCAGCTGCACACCGTAGTCCAGCCTGCCGGTAATGGGGAGCCACTGAAGCTTCACCCCAAAAACAATAATTAAAATAATTGCAAACCAGAAGGCCGGCATAGAAATACCCAAAAAGGAAAATGCCATGCTGGCCCTATCCATGACGGAATTTTGCTTTACCGCAGAATAAACACCAATGGGGATAGCAAAGATCAAGGCGAAAAATGCTGCGCCAAATGCTAGTTCCACGGTGGCGGGCAGGGCTTTTTTTATGATGCCGGTCACAGGCTCCCGCTGAGTAAAGGATTCCCCAAAATCACCGGTGGCGATATCTTTTAAAAAGATGCCCAGCTGCACATGAAGAGGCTTATCCAGGTTGAACTCTTTCGTTAATGCGGTCACTTCCGCTTCTGATACATTTCCTCCGCTGCCCATCATTAAGTCAATGGGATCTCCCGGGGTCATACGCATAAAGAGAAAAACTAGCACAGCCACCGCCAACATTATGGGTACTGCTATAAGGAGCCTTTCCAAAATTTTGATGGATTTCACAATTATCTCACCTGCCTTCCTTAAAATAAGTGTTTGAAAACCGCTCTCACCCTCTGGGTACAAGTGCGACTAAGCCAGCATAGCTGGCAAATCTCCCTGCCGGTAAGCTTTTCGAACTACCTCTTAAATAGGCTTCTAATAGCTGTAGTACTTACGCTTCATACTAAATCTGTATTTATCTCCCCGATAGTGTGCAGTACGGTATTCTATGGGCTGCTTTTCCCGAGAGTAACCGATGGAAGTGAGCCTAAGCAGCGGGTCTCCCTGGCTAATTTTTAATAAAGAACTAGTCTCTTCATCGGCCACCACCGCTTCAAAAGACTGGTGGGCAGAGCCGGGCGTGAGACCTACTTTCTGATGGTACTTAATAAACATGGAAAATAATTCACCCTTATCTGCGGTACTTATCAGCTGTTCCACTTCCCTTTTATCCAGCATGGCCGGAAGATAAATGCTATAAAGAATCATGGGTTCCTCATCGGCCAACCCCAATAATCTCAGATAAAGCACTTCATCCCCCACTTCTTTCTTCAAGACACTGGCTAGAGTCAAATCAGCCGCCGTCCGCTGCATCTCCAATACTTTAATGGAAGGATTTAGTCCCCGGAGAAGCAGTGTTTCCTTAAAACCGGTGATCTTTTCCAGCTCTTGGTCAATTTTAGGTTTGGCCACAAATGTTCCCTTGCCATGAATTCGATATAAAAGACCTTCGTTGACAGCTTCGCTGATACTCTGCCGCACCGTTGTACGGCTTAAACTGTATTTTTCACATAATTCTCGTTCAGAAGGGAGCTTTTCATGAGGCATTAATTTCCCATTAGCTATAGCTTCCTCTATCATGGTTTTTAACTGTTTATATAATGGTTCTGCACCGTTTATCTGTATGCTCATGATTATTTGCCCGAAAGCTCAGGCTGCTTTCGGATACACCTCCTTCTTAATTGTTGCTGCTTATGTCCGGCTGCGGACTTACAATCAGCCATTTTAAGAGGAAAAAGGCGGCCCCCCGAGTCCAGAAGGCCGGTATCTCTTCCACACTCTGACTGTTTACTTCAAACCCACATCATGAAGATTGATTCTGCCGTCGGGGCTGGGTTCCCAATTGGTCACGTTGGCCCTTTGGGCGTAGAGCTCTTTGGTAATATAACCAAATACCATGGGAGCGTCTTCATAGACAATTTCCTGTATTTCCTGCCAGTAGGCTGCCCGTTTCGCCGAGTCGGTTTCTGACATGGTTTTTTCAATGAGTTCGTCTACCCTGGCGTTGCTATAGAATGAGTAGTTACCTCTGCCGCCGGTCCTCAGCTTAGGTTCAAGTATGCCTGCGGGATCAAGGCTGCCGTTACCCCAGTTGTTGGCAATCATCAGCCGCTGGCCTTCAGCAATCTTTTCCTTAAAGACGCCCCACTCCCACACACGCACTGAGGCATTAATGCCAACCTCGCGCAGCTGACTGGCCACTGCTTCGGTGGCTGTCTTTTCGTCTGCCTTGGCATCTATCACCACGTCAAACCCATTTTCATACCCGGCCTCTTTCAGCAGTTCCTTTGCTTTTTCTGGGTTATAGCCATAACCGGGCAGTTTGTCGTTATATCCAAAGCCTTTGGGCATATACGGCCCCTTTAAAGCCTCACCGTTGCCGCCTAAGATATGTGTTACGATACTTTCATAGTCAATGGCATAATTCATTGCCTGTCTCACTCTGACATCGTCAAAGGGCGGCTTGTTCACGTTGATTTCGATAAATCTTTCCCTGGTACTGTCAGCCATTTTAACCTCTATATCGGGATCAGCCTGCAGCTGTTCCACCAAATCAGGCGGTATTTCCTGGACTATCTGCACGTCTCCGGCCTGCAAAGCGGCAATCCTGGAGGATACCTCGGGGATTATTTTAAAGATTACCGTATCCACCTGGGCGTTACCCACCGGCGCTATATCCTGGGACCCACCCCAGTAGCCATCATATCTTTCCATAATAACCTGCTCATTAAGGGTGCCTTCCACGAACTTAAACGGGCCGGCACCTACGGGATTTTTGGCGAAGTAATCGGAGCCCTTTTCTTCAATATAATCTTTAGGCACGATCTCCTGGAAAGGCAGCATACCTAAAAATATGGGCCAGGACTCTGTCAAAACAAACTTTACGGTATATTCATCCAGCTGTTCCACTCTTTCCAATGTTCCCAATAATCCCTTACGGGGAGATGATTTACCGTCAACCGCTCCTTCGGTAATAATGCGGTTAAAGGTAAAGGCCACATCTTCAGCAGTCAACTTTTCACCATTATGGAAAGTAATGCCCTCGCGAATTTTAAATACCCACTCGGTGGGGGTTACCTGTTCGTAAGATTCTGCAATCTCAGGCACAATTTCCATATCCGTGGTTCTGGTCACCAAACCGTCAAACATGTTGCGAATAACCGTTTCCGTAACCCTGTCCCGATGCATTGCCGGGTCCAATGATTCCAGTTCGGTGGGAATAGCCACCGTAAGTACTTTGATTTCAGCCTGTTCGTTCTGTTCTTGTTTTTGCTCCCCTTCATTGTTGGACTGTTGGGGTTGGGTATCTGATGAACAACCGACAACACCAGTCAGAGCAACTATCAAAAGCAGCGTCAACCCTAAAAACAGCAGCTTTCTCATCGGATAAAACCTCCTCTTCAAAATAGTTAATAATTTGGCAACATTCTGATTATTGGCGCTGTACATCCCTCCTCTTTTCGAATATTGAACACTAGGCGTTTGCAAAACGCCGCAACCCTTGCAAATTCTATCTTTTTTCTTGCTTAGTTATATAGAACTCCTCACTTGTCTTGTGTAAAATATAGTTAACAGGCAATATCTACATTCAACAAGAAAGGAGATCTATTCTGTGAAATTTAAACAATTATCCCTATCTGATATTTATGACGGTTGTCTTGATTTCGTTGATAAGGATAAACCTCGGTTTCTAGCGCTTCTTGAAGAGCATATTCAACTTTCAGAGTATATTTCGCTGAGTTTCTATCAGGCTTTTTACAAGCACTTTGGTCGCAAACGAAAATTTAAGCTTGAGTCTTTTCTTTATGCACTCATCATTCAGAGAATCTTTTCTATTCCTACAGATGCGCTTCTGATTATTTTTTTGAATTTTTCCAAGGAAATCCGTGAATTCTGTGGTTTTTCTAAAGTACCTGATGCATCAAAATTTACACGATTTAAGCAAGATTTTTCTAAACATCTTCAAACACTTTTTGATAACCTTGTTGATCAAACTGAACCTATTTGTGAGCAAATTAACTCAGAACTTGCTTCATATCTCGTCTTTGATACCTCTGGCGTTGAAGCTTACGTTACTGAGAATAATCCTAAGTTTATCAATCGCTTAATCAAGCAGCTTAAGTCTCAATACAAAGGCAACTCTTCTGTTGACCCATACAAAATGGCATACGGCATTATGCCTTCCTGCGCATCATCAAATCCAAATGTCAAACAGCTTTACATCAATGGCCATTTTTGCTATGTCTATAAATTTGGTATGCTCACAAATGGCCTTGGTATAGTCAGAAATATTTCCTTTTTTGATGAAGACTTTATAAATGCACACCCTGAAATCCCAATAGAGAAAAAGTCTGATTCCCCTGATGAAGATAAATCCTTATCCGATTCTAAAGCACTTAAACCTGTTCTGCGCGACTTTTTTAAAACACATACTCATTTTAAACCCAGCACGTTTATTGGCGATGCTGCTTTTGATACAAACGATTCCTATAACTTTTTATTGAAGGATTGTCACTTTTTAAAAACAGTCATTCCTCTGAACGAACGAGGTTCTAAGAACCTCCCTGAACCCGGGTTCAACGAATCTGGACAACCTCTGTGTCCGTTAGATTCTTCTTTACCCATGAAATATGAAGGTAAAGCGCCCTTAAGGAGTGGCGTTGTTAGAGATAAATGGGTTTGCCCAAAAATGAAGTGGAAAGGTTCTAAACGCATTACTTTATGTGAACATCCTTGCTCCGACTCTCCTTCTGGTAGAATGTTTTATACCTATCCTGAAAAAGACTTAAGACTTTATCCTGGCATTATTAGAGACACCCCTGAATGGATTGATATCTACAAAAATCGTTGCGTTATTGAGCAAACCATTCAACACTTTAAATCCAATTTTGGCGTCGCCAACAGAAAAACTACAAATGCTTTAACCATTAAGGCTGACTTACTCCTTGCAGGAATTACTCAACTGCTTACCGTTATTCTTGCAGACAAACTCCATAAACACGAACTCATCAGAAGCCTTAAACCTCTTTTGGCTTAGCAAATCCTTTATACTTGCTCTTTCAACCCGCAAAATACTTGCGGTTATTTGTGCCGAATTTTTTCTGTCCAACCTCTGCTTAAAATTTTCTGTCCTCTTTATTAAACTTTCTGATTAGCTGCCTACGTTAAATTTTGAATTTCGCAATTACCTAAATATTGAACACTGGTAGTAACCACCATCGCTTTAAAAGATACTAGTTCGCTGTTAAATAATATGTTTGCAGCGTTGTTGTTATAACTGGTAATGACCAGTTACCAGAAAAAAATAATCAGATATTTAATTGTATTTCTACCTTTTCTACCTTCTTAAGGAATCTCCTGCAGAATTTTCAAAATATTTTTATTTTTTTTAATATACCAGATTGAAAGTGTCACTTATTGGTGTCACTTATTGGTGCCTGACACCATATGACACCAATAAGTGACACCAACCGGCTATGATAGTTCTCAAAAAATAAAATACTTCCCATTAGCAAGGAAACGGCGCCCTGCACGTTCCATGCGACTGTATAATTTTGATTCCATTCCACAATATGGCCAAATAGTATCGGACCAGTAATGATGCCAATGTAACAGATGGTCATACTAAAACCTACCACGGAACCTGCTTTGCTTGAACCGCCTTCCTTGGCCACTGCGTTTAAAAAGACGGCATTCCAACCAATATTTATTATTCCTAGCACTAAAGAAACTGCAGCTAGTACCAAGGTGCCCGGTTTAAAATAGTCAAATAAATTTAGGCTAAAAAAAGAACCGGCGGATAATAAACTAAGTAATATTAGTACTTTTTCCTGCTTGTTTTTAAATAGAAAATCACTTACCACAGCCCATTCCATCCTGCCAATGACACCACCAATAAGGCTGATACCCAAGAAACGTGCGGCATTGACTGAGTCTAGGCCAATGGTTTCGTGTAAATATAAGGTTAAATAACCTATTACCGCAAATTGTGCCGCTCCCATAACCATGGCAAAGAGTGAGAGGATGACAACTTTTCGCGTAATAGTTTTTTTATTCAATTCCAATGTCTTAACTGAAGAATCCGGGACATCATCCTGCTCATTTTCCTGATACCAATACATCACGAAACTTAAACTAAGAATCAGTATACCGCTAATCGCCAAGGATTGTCGCCAGTTACCGGTCCATAATGTTAAAACCGGTAATAGGTAAGCGGCGATAATACCGCCTAAAGGGACCCCTGTCTGTTTTAGTCCCATGGCTGTTGCTTGGTTTTTTTCATTTAAAAACCATGACTGTACTGCTTTGGTACCAGCAGGGGTAACTGTTCCATAGCCCACCCCTGCTAAAGCTAGAAAAATTAGTATGGACACAAAAGTGCCGGAAAATGCAGCACAAATGATTGAAATTCCCACTAACATTTGAGCTGCGATAAGAACTTTTTTGACACCAATCTTATCAGTAATCCATCCCGAAAACCAAAGTATACCGATCCCGCCCCCATAGCTTGCGGCGGTAAAGTAACCAATCTGATTTGTGGAAAGATGCAGGTATTCCTTGATTTGAGGGGTCAGAGGGTAAACCACTTGGTTGCCAATTGCCACGGCTACTTGGGACAATGTAATAACAAGCACCATAACCCATTGGACCTTTAACCCTAATGATCTTTTTCCCAAGATTCTTCCCCCCGACCCGTAAAAACATTTTAACGCTTAGTTTGCCTGTGACTTTAGCTGCTTACCTTTGCTTATCTCCTCTACTATTTCCGCTACTTCCAAGGGGGTGCGGGCTAAGTGTACTCCCGCCTCTTGGAGGGCATGAATTTTGGATTGATAAGTGCCTTTACCATGGGTAATTATAGTGCCTGCGTGCCCCATCTTTTTACCACTTGGTGCGGAGGCACCTATAATATAGGAAACTACCGGCTTGGTAATCTTTGATTTAATATATTGGGCAGCCTGTTCTTCATCAGCGCCACCGATCTCACCTATCAACACTATTACCTCTGTTTCCGGGTCAGCTTCAAACATTGGCAGCAAATCCGTAAAATTAGTGCCTTTGACGCCATCTCCGCCAACGCCGACCACTGTTGACTGCCCGATACCCCTCTCGGTCAAACCAAAGACGACCTCATAGGAAAGCGACCCGCTTCTCGAAGCCACTCCGATAGGGCCTTTCTTGAAAATATGGGATGGCATAATTCCTAGTTTTGCCTCCCCGGGAGTAATAAGCCCCGGACAGTTGGAGCCAATGAGAACCGTATTGCTTTCCTTAAGTTTTTGCTTAATTAACATCATTTCTTGAATCGGAATACCATCGGTGACACAGACAGTTACTTTTAACTGATCTTCAATTGCTTCATAAATACTGTCGGCGGCAAAGGCCGGCGGTACAAAGATAATGGACGTATCCGCACCGGTATTTGCCACCGCACTGGCCAGGGAATTGAACACTGGAATGCCTTCAAAGCTAGTACCGCCCTTTCCGGGTGAAACTCCGGCAACAACATGTGTGCCATATTCCCTCATTGATCTAGTATGAAAGGAGCCCTCTTTGCCGGTAACCCCCTGCACCACTACCCGGCTGGATTTGTCAACTAATATACTCATTATATTTCACCCCGCTTCACCGACTGGTACACTGCTTCCTGCAAAGTAAGGCAGGATTCTAACCCATGCTGTTGAATAACTTCCCTGCCAAGCTCGGCATTGGTCCCTTCCAGCCTGATGGTCAATGGCTGCTTAATATCACCGATTTTTTTAATAGCGTACACTATTCCTTCAGCTACCTTGTCAATACGCGTCAAACCGCCAAAAATATTTATTAGTATGGATTTTACCTCCGGCCTTAAACTAACTGTTTTTAAGGCCAACGCTATGGTCTCCGGATTGACACCGGCGCTAAAATCCAGAAAGCAAGCGGGCTTTCCCCCTTGACGGCTGATTAAGTCCATGGTGGCCATGGTTTCCCCGGCACCGACACTGATGATACCGACATTACCATCAAGTTCTACATAATCGATACCGTATTTTTTCATTCGCTGCTCCACTGTGTCCTGGGCTGTTTCCACTGCCAATTTTTTAACGGTAGAATATTTATTGAGTGCATTATCATCAATGGCCAGCCGTCCATCAGCGGCAACAAGCTCACCATCCACCGTCAGCACCAGTGGATTAACTTCCAACAGGATAGCATGATATTGCAGATAAATATCGTACAACCGTTGAATAAGCGGCACAAACCGTTTTGCGATGGTATGCCGAAAATTAAGTTGAGACAGTACTTCTCGCACTGTATAGTCATGTAAAGGATATTTCATATCTATGACACACTGGGCCATGGCCTCAGGAAACTCCCGGGCCACTTCTTCCACATCCATGCCCCCTTTGCTGCTGACAATTAAGACAGGCAGCTGTTCGTCCGGAGATATGGTAATTCCCACGTAAAACTCTTGTTCTATCTGAAGCTTCTCCTCAACCCACACCTGTTTGACCGGGAGTCCTTTGATGGTTAGGCCGGTCAACTGCTTGAATACTGCTAGAACCTCTTCCTCTGCAGCAGCTGCTTTAATACCTCCCGCTTTCCCCCTGCCGCCGGTCAACACCTGAGATTTAAGCATGACCTCCGGTCCCACCAATTGGTAAGCGTTAATTGCATCATCTTCGGTTTTGGCAAGCTGGCCGGCTGGTGTCTTAATTCCTATATCTTTGAATAGCTGTTTCACCTGGTACTCATATAAATTCAAAGCTTACCCCACCTTTACCAAGGTATTTTGTAAGTATTCGCTAATTACTTTTAATTTGGTACCGGTTGTGAACACCTGATCAACACCGAGTTTTTCCAATTCCTCAAAATCCCTGCGAGGGATATTTCCCCCGACTAACACTTGTACCTCATCTTTCATTCCTTCTGTTTCCAGCCGCTGCATTAATTTCCTGACTAAGGATACGTGTGTCCCTGAAAGGATGCTCAACCCAATGACCTGCACATCTTCCTGGATGGCCGCGCCCACAATTTGATCAACTGATTGGCGTAAGCCGGTATAAATTACTTCCATACCTGCGTCCCGTAAAGCCTTGGCTACAACCTTTGCTCCCCGGTCATGACCGTCCAATCCAGGCTTAGCTATTAAAACTCTGATTACTTTACGATTTTCCATTACTCAATCCCCCTCTTACACCTTATATAACAGCCGGTTCCTGGAATTCACCAAATTCTTCTTTCAATATGCCGATGATTTCGCCTATGGTAGCATAAGCTTTTACAGCTTCAACCAGATAAGGCATCAAGTTTTCTTGGCCCTTTGCAGCCTGCTGCAGATTGGCCAGTGTTTTAGCTACCTGTCCAGCGTTACGTTCCATTTTGACTTGTTTCAGCCTGTCAACTTGTTTGGAAAAATTTTCGCGGTTTGCTTCGTACAACTGGAAAGTAGGGTCCGATTCATCCTTAACAAATTTGTTTACCCCCACAATAACTAGTTCACCGGACTCGACCTGTTTCTGATGCTGATAACTGTTCTTTAAAATTTCTGATTGAATATGACCGCTTTGCACAGCTTTGACCATGCCGCCCTTATCCTCAATCTCTGTGATAATTTTCATGACCGCACTTTCCATTTCATCGGTCAAACTTTCGACAAAATAAGAACCGGCTAAGGGATCAACCGTATTCATAACCCTGGTCTCATAACCCAAAACCTGCTGGGTACGCAGCGCCAGCTCCGCACTTTCCACAGTGGGTATATCGTAGGCTTCATCCCAGGCGCAGGTAAACATGGACTGGACCCCGCCCAAAACCGACGAGAGTGCTTGATACGCGACCCGAACCACATTATTTAGCGGCTGTTGCGCGGTGAGGGTGCTGCCGCCGCCGACTACCCCAAACCTGAACATCTGCGATTTGGGTTTCACTGCGCCAAACCTTTCTTTCATAAGCTTTGCCCAAATTCTCCTGCCGGCCCGGTATTTGGCCACTTCCTCAAAAAAGTCATTGTGTGTGTAAAAGAAGAAACTTAAGAGCGGGGCAAATTCGTCAATATCAATCCCCCGTGCCAGTGCCGCCTCAACATACGAAATGGCATCGGCCAAAGTAAACGCCAACTCCTGAACGGCGGTTGCTCCGGCATCCCGGAAATGTGCCCCCGCTATACTAATTGGATTAAACTTAGGGGCATTGTTCATGCACCACTCAATAGTATCCACAATTAACCTGATGGATGGCTCGGGAGGAAATATCCATGTCCCCCTGGCCACGTATTCTTTTAAAATATCGTTTTGGATCGTCCCACGGACCTGCGCACTGTCAATGCCTTGTTTTTCCGCCACGGCAATGTACATTGCCAGCAGAACTGAGGCAGTGGAATTGATGGTAAACGAAGTGCTAATCTTATCCAGCGGAATGCCGTCAAAAAGAATTTCCATATCCAATAAAGTATCTATCGAGACGCCTACTCTTCCTACTTCCTCTTCCACCATTGGGTCATCGGAATCATAACCAATTTGTGTGGGCAGATCCAGGGCTACACTTAAACCGGTTTGGCCCTGACCTAACAGAAACTTATAGCGCTGGTTCGATTCTTCTGCTGTACCAAACCCTGAATATTGGCGCATGGTCCATAACCGGCCCCGATGCATGGTAGGGTAAATTCCCCTGGTAAAGGGATATTCACCGGGAACTCCTAGGTCATTCAAGTAGTCCATATTGGCCATATCTTTGGGTGTGTACAGAACCTTGACCGGAATTCCCGAAGACGTTGCAGCCTGGTCTGTTTCTACTGTACTAGCCCAATCCTTTAATTTTTCTCCTAATTTATCCATCGTTACCCCTCCCTAACTATTTACGTAAAATCCCTTGTGGATCTACCCGCCCTCTTAGGACCCGCAGTTCGTCCTCATTGGGCGGTGAAACTACTTCCACCTGCTCATGCATTATCAATTCAAATCCTGTATTCCGCACCACCTGATCAGGGTCGACACCAGGATAAACTGCCTTGAGGCGCATTTTCTTGGTCTCTTCCTCAAAATCCATAATACCGAAGGGAGATATCACATACTTAGGTCCCCCACCCGGTAAACCCAGTGCGCGCCGGGCATCTGCGCCCCCATTATGCCAGCCCACTGCGGATACATAATCGCATCTTTTCACAAATACCCGGGGATTATGACTGCCCATTAAAATATAATAGCGTTTAATATAAGAAGATGTGGTTGGGGTGCCGGCGCTGCCGGGGCCCCGCAGTTTAAAATTCCCCTCTTTTCCCTTGATACCAATCAAATTGGTGTTGCCGTACTGGTCCACTTGTATACCGCCAATAAAGCAAACATCTGCTTTTCGCGCACTTTCCAGCTGCATCTCAAAAGTAAAGTACCCTTCCGCCCACCGCCGATACCGACCGTCGGCGAATAAAGGATAAAGCTGAAGCTGCTTTTCCCGGGCCATATCAGTCATGTAAAAATACATGGGCACTTTCAGATTAGGGCACCGCAGCAGGTAAGCCTGCATCACACCTGCCCGAGGAATTGGCTGGTTCGCCCCTACTATTACCAGTTCATCATCGTGCATCTGCCGGGAAATAAAAGTAGCCATTAATTCATCAATTGTATAATCACTGCTCATGCCATGCCCCCTAAAATTCGGCCAGTGAAAGGAGCTTTCTAATACCGATAGTCTCCAAGTAATCCTCATGGTCCGAAAGGTTTGTCACATACTTATTAAGGTAATTCTCTACTCCGTCTGGATCATCTGACTTGACAGCATGTAAGTATTCTTGCAAATGCTCAATGTCAGCACTGTAGAAGCCTTCACTGGCATAGGGGTGAGACCCATAAGGAGCTTTTACAATTCGGTCTACGTAGAAATTAGGTATCGTGACGCTGTTTGGTTTCCCCATGACAAACTCATGAGGAATAATCTGCTCAACTTGAACCACGGTAGTTTCAGCCGCCCCGGCCATGGTCTTATCCATAAAGGTGGTGCCGTAGTGAGCGACATTGCCGTATTTATCTGCATAAGCGGCATGGAGAAACGCCACATCAGGTACGATTGCCGGAACTGCTAATAAGGGTTCGCCATTAATGGGGTCGTTGAAAACCTTGAGAGTGGGGTTTAATTCAGGCAGTGATGTACCCACTCCCCCGCGCCATGGCATAAAAGGAAGGCCTGCAACTCCGGCTTTTAACCCGGCCAAAACAATGCCGCTGTCTACCTCCATCACCTCTACCTGACCCTTTTCAACGGTCTGACGAAAAATAGGTGATATAGGTGCGATAGCTTCGGCCCCAACATACGGCACTATTAATTTGCCAACGCACCCCGCTGCAAGCAAAAGGTCAATTTCCAAACCGGCGGGGATGGCTACAATGGTTAAGTTTTTGGTTTTGTTACGAATCATTTCCCGGATTAATACCATTGGGATATTCGAGGAGATGAACCCACCAATGGCTACTGTCATCCCATTTTCAATTTTGGCTGCCGCTTCTTGGACAGTGGTGACTACTGATTTGCGTTCCATATTTTATCTCCCTTTGAAATTGGGTTTTCGTTTTTCTTTTAAAGCATTTACTGCTTCGGTATGATCCTCAGAGGCCCAGACCACGGAGAATAACTCTGACTCATAGTTTAGCGCCCCTTGAAAAGACATTTCCCGCTGGTCGTTCAGCAGGAGTTTTGCGTACCTCACTGCCAAGGGCGAATTGGCAGCCATACGACCGGCCAAATCTTTAGCCGCATCCAGCAGTTCCGCCGGCTCCACAACCTGGTCTACTATTCCCATTTCCAACGCTTGCTCAGCTTTTAAAATATCACCGGTGGTCAGCAGTGCCAGTGCTTTTGACCGACCTATCAGCCGCGCCAGCCGTGGTCCTCCGCCCCAGGAAGTCATAATCGCCAGCTTCACCTGCAGCAGACCCAGCTTGGCACTGTCGGCCGCAATTCTGTAATCACAGGCCAACGCAACCTCGGAGCCGCCGCCGTAGGCAACGCCGTTGATTGCGGCAATAACGGGGATTTCTAGATTCTCCAAACGGTTTAGGGTATTTTTTATAAGAAAGGACATCCGCCTGCCATCCTCTATGGTAACTAGCTGTTCAAATTCTTTCAGGTCCCCGCCTGAGACAAATGCTCTGTCACCTGACCCAGTAACAATCAGCACCCTGATGGATTGGTCTTTTTCAATGCTGTCCAATACAGCATTTATTTCCTCCACAGTGCCCAAGCTGATGGCATTGCGCACTTCGGGCCGGTTAATTGTCAATATCGCAATGTTATTTTCAACTGAAAAAATTAAGTTTTTGTACAAGCTAACCCCTCCAATCTGGTTTATTAGACAATAAGTTCAGCTAGATCATTGGACTGCACCCAATCTCGGCAGCCACAAGGCAAGATCCGGAACTAACGCCAGCAGCGCTATGGTAACTGCCATTATCAAGACATATGGGAGTACCCCCCTGATAATGGTCTCTAAGGAAATGTCCGGTGCCACACCCTTAACAACGTAAAGGTTTAACCCTACAGGAGGTGTAATCAGCGCCATTTCCATGTTTATGGCCATCATTACCCCAAACCACAGTAAGTCCCAATCCAAGGCCACTATGACCGGAGCTAAAATTGGTACTGTTATGACGATTATGGAAATGGTCTCCATAAAGAAACCCAGGAATATCAGCAGCAGATTTATGACTATCAGGATAAGCCATTTGGATATTGCTAAGTTAACAACCATTTCGGAAATGGACGAAGCCACATTGGTTGTGGTCAGTACGTAACCAAAAAGCATGGCCCCGATTATTATCATCCCAATCATGGCGGTATTCTTTGCTGTCTCTTGGATTATCTGTAAAAGGGCATTCCTATTTAAAGTCCTATAGCCAGCCGCCAAGACAAGACTGCCGATACAGCCCAAGGCCGCAGCCTCGCTGGCCGTTGCCACTCCGCCGTAAATGGAACCTAAGATGATGACGATTAATACGGCCAATGGCAAAATGTCCTTTAATGCCACAAACCTATCATGCCAGGTTACTTCTTGGTCAATTTCCATTATGTCAGATGTGTTAATAGAATATCCTTTTCTGACATGTGCGGTGATAATTTGGTAACCGGCAAACATCAGCATCAGGAGTATTCCCGGTATTA
Source organism: Metallumcola ferriviriculae (assembly GCF_035573695.1). Classification (NCBI taxonomy): domain Bacteria; kingdom Bacillati; phylum Bacillota; class Clostridia; order Neomoorellales; family Desulfitibacteraceae; genus Metallumcola; species Metallumcola ferriviriculae. The sequence goes on from NZ_CP121694.1 coordinate 2,707,275, forward strand.
CCCCAGCCATAAATAGCTTTCCTATGGACTGCCCGGCAGTTACGCCATAGATGATTAAAGGGATACTAGGAGGAATAATGATACCCAGTGTTCCCCCTGCACTCACTGAGCCTGTGGCAAATTTCGCGGTATACCCTCTACTTCTCATTTCTTTGATTGACATGTTGCCAATGGCTGCGGCAGTGGCAACACTAGAACCGGATACAGCAGCCATAATCCCACAGGCCACCGTAGTAGCGACCGCCAGACCACCCGGCAGCCACGAAAGCCATTTAGAAATTGCATTATATAATCGTGAGCCCATCCCGCTAACAGAAATCACGGCTCCCATAAATATAAAAAGAGGAACTGAGCTTAGCACAAAAGAAGCAACGGCACTCCATGCAGTTGAAGCTACCAGCGAAAGCCCGCCTGCACCCTGTAAAATCACCAATACGGCAATGGATAGAAAACCCAATGCATAGGCTACAGGTACTCCTATTAAAAGTAACACCAGTAAGGCCAAGAAAATTATCGTTCCAGTCAATAGTTCCATAACTAAGCTCCCTTTGAAACCAAATTTAGCGTTTCATCTAGCAGCAAAAACATCATTCCCAGTACGAAAAAAGCATAGGGGATTGCGAGCGGCACCGATAGGATGCCCCAGGATTTCCAACCCAAGCTGTAAGCTTCCCACCAGAATAAAACACTTTGCCACAGGAAAACGGTTATAAAAACCAGGTTAATTATAGATGTGACAGCAGCAAAAACTCTTTTCCATTTGTCACTAACCCTTGTCACCAGGAAATCCACACTTACGTGTCCCCCTTGGGAGGATGTATAGCTGGCACCGATAAGAATTACAAATGCCACCATGTACTCCGTGGTTTCCACTACCCAAGTTGTCTGTGCATTAAATAAGTACCTGAGCAAGACATCATAAGAGATGATAATGGCCATCAAGATAGGCAGTGTACCGGCAAATATACCGGCGCTTGCCGTAATCAAACCCACCAATGACTTTAATGTCTTTGTCACACAACATAACACCCCTTTTTAAGAATGGGTTTTTTTAACGCTTTAATGTCGTCATATTGGGAATTACCTTTCCCAGCCTGGATGTGGCTGGGAAGAAGGCAACCCGGTGCTGAGCAGACAGTTGGTAAAACCTTAGCTGCTTTTACCGCCCATAACTTTTAAGTGTGGTATCAAGCAGCCATTCGCCGTTAGGTACTTCCTCCCTGAAGGCAGGGTAAGCATTTTCTTCAGCTGCTTTTGCAAATCCGTCCCACTGTTCCTTAGTCATTTTCTCTACCGTTACCCCGGCGTCGGCAAACATTTTGGCGACCCTAGCGTCTTCTTTCTTAGCACCTTCTAAAGCTTCCTGTTCAACTTCTTTTGCCACCTCTAACATAATTTGCTGCTGGTCCTCAGTTAAACTATCCCAAGCCTTCATACTGATTGCCAAGGGTTCAATTGTAAAATAGAAGCTATAATCTTCCGGTGAAGTATAATAATCCGCCACCTCATATAGTTTGTACGACCCAAAGGAAGAGGAGGAAGTCAATACCGCATTCAAAAGGCCGCGCTGTAAAGCGGTATAAATTTCCGAAGATGCCATCGATACAGTCCCGCCTCCCAGCGACTTCAACATAACTTCGGTATATTTCCCGGCAGATCGCCATTTTAGACCTTCAACATCACCGATGTCCTGGACTGCTTTATCTGTGGAAGCAATACCGCCGCTAATTTGAATCCAGCTTAAAGTTTTAAAGTTTAACTGTTTATTGAGTTTTTCCTCAATATTCTTCATTACCTCAGAGTCTTTAAAAGCGAACACTTCGTCATGGTTTCTCCATAATGCAGGCATCAATACGATGTTTAGTTCAGGAACTGCACCGGCTGCATAGATGTAGGGATAGATGGCCATGTCAATCGCCCCGTTTTTCAAAGCAGTATGGGTGTCCTTGGCTTTAACCAGGGACTGGGCCGGATACATTTCGATTTTTACTTGACCGTTGGTACGCTTTTCTACCTCTTCAGCAAATTTCATCCCGGCAGCAACCACATAATCTTCACCATCCTGGGGCCATTGATGGGCTAACTTGAGAGTTACGGCCTTTTGTGCTTTAGGCTCCACCTTTTGTTCAGCCTTTGGCTCTTTTTTAGCAGTTTCATCAGCAGTATTTTGAGAGCCGCACCCGGTTAAAAGAAAAACCGTGCCCACAATTAAAGCTATTGTTAATAACAAAACAGACTTACGCATTGACACACCTCCGAATTTTTTTGATATCACGGTGGAACTAACTCTTTGTCGTCTACAGCCAGTCGGCACCTCCTTTCGTAATAGGGCACATTTTACAGCACATTGATTGAATTGTCTGTATATTGCTAATATTAAAGCAATTACCGTGCCAGACATTTAGCTGTTGATACTGCTTTATTTTCAAGCCTGTACTAATTAGAAAAAAGAAAACAGTGCGAAATTGCACTGTTCCATTATGCACATGTATGCAGTTTTGCACTGTTACTTAGTAATTTCAATGCCGTATTTTTGCCTCTTTCTAGTCAGGGTAGAGACATCAATTCCCATCCTGTCTGCTGCTTGTTTTATTGTTTCGCTTTCCTTAATTATTTTTTCAATAAACATCTTTTCAAATTTATCAACCGACTCTTTAAGATTACTGCCGTAATTTGTTTCGTGAGTTTGTTCAGGTACAACCTTAGCACACTCTAATTTTTGATATTCTAGTATTTTATCCGGTAAATCTACAAGCGTAATGTTTTGGGATGAACTTAGAACCAGCATTTGCTCAACCACATTTGCCAACTCCCGGACATTTCCCGGCCAATCATAGTTCATTAGAGCTTTCATTACATCTTCTGTGATTATTTTTTGTAAATCATACCTTTTATTAAACACACCCATATAATATTCAGCCAGAGGTCGTATATCTTCTTTCCTTTCCCTTAGAGGCGGTATCTGAATAGTCACCACTTTCAGGCGAAAATATAAGTCTTCTCGGAAACTACCCTCTTTAATCATCTGCTCTAAATTACGATTGGTGGCACAAATGACACGAAAATTAATATCCTGGGCATGCAGTCCGCCAATACGGGTTACCTTACGGTCCTGGATGACGTTTAAAAGTTTTACCTGCAGTCGTACGGGAAGTTCACCAATTTCATCTAGAAACAATGTACCGTTACTGGCTAATTCCAGCCTTCCAATCTTGCCGTCCTTCCGAGCATCGGTAAAAGATCCTTTTTCATAGCCAAAAAGCTCGGCCTCCAGCAGCTGTTCTGGAATTGAGGCACAATCAACTTTGATAAAACTTCCCTGATGCACCCGTTTACTAAGTTGGTGTATTACTCTGGCGATAATATCTTTTCCTACCCCGGTTTCTCCGGTTATAAGAACATTGGTATCAACCTGTGCCACTTTATCTGCTTTTTGTTTGATGTTGTTCATTTTGCGGCTGCGGTAAATTAACTGACCGAAAGGCTGCTGCTTAATATCTTCAAAGAAACTCGCTATGTGCTGTCGGTATTCTTCCGTAATCTTTTTTGTTTCCTTGAGTTCACGTTCCGATGTTTTTAGCTCCGTCAAATCTCTTAAATTGCAAATTACCAAAAAGATTTCTCCAGCTTCATTTAAAACTGGAACACCGGTAACAATTGTCTCTTTGCCTGTCCTGTAGTTGATCATTCGGGTAACTTCTTTCTTTTGTTCCAAAACCTCCATAACAACTGATTCAGGTATATAGCCTTTGCTGATTAACTCAGATACATGTAAGTGAAACAACTCATCCCGAGAAACACCAATAAACTCTGCAAAAGCTTCATTCATATTTACCGGGTTTCCCTCTCCATCGGAGATATAGATACCATCATATGAATGTTCCATGAGAGCCTCTAACTGCAATTTATAATGTTCTGCTTCGTCTTTTTGAGAAGATCCCATAAAATCCACACTCCCCGCTTATTACATTTTACTACATGGAGAGCAAAAAAATAAGTGACACTTGGTGACACTTGGTGCCTGACACCAAATAAGTGACACCTTTGATTCCCGTGGTGCCTGGTACCAAATAAGTGACACCTCTTAAGCGTTCGCTATCTATTCCAAACTCTTCGCTGAATCATAAGGTGTCATCACTGGTTGTCCCAGCTCCTGTCCACCCCCTGCATTTACCAGCCAGATCCCCGCTGCCACTGACAGCATTCCCCCCAACACTCTGAGAGTAAATGGCTCTTTGAGCAGGAAAGTGGCAAAAACCACGCCACAAACCGGTACCAGGAATAGAAAGACACTGGCCCTGCCCACGCCCAATCTGTCCAGCACATAAAACCATAAAGCAAAAGCCAAAGCGGATGCTAATATAGAAGCAAAAAGCAGTGTTTCCCAAGCGATCAGATTAAAATTAAAGCTAGCCGTCCTCTCAAACAAGAAAGCAGGCACTATCGTAAACACGCCGCCCAACAGCATCTGCCAGGCTGTAACCTGAAGTGTATTATGGTTTTGGAAACGCCGCCTTAAGTAAATAGTGGCGCCTGCCCAGGATAGAGCCGCAAACAAAATCAGCACCTTGCCTACTGTGCCCCAGCCCCCTGCTGTATTTGCGTTTGCTGCAAATATGAGGATCAGCCCGGAGAAACCTACCAGCAGCCCGATGACTTTTCGGGTGTTCAGCCGTTCTCCCGGTAAGAGAAAATGGGCCATTAAATTTACCAGTAAAGGATATGTGTACATTAGTATAGCTGTCAATCCCGCTTCCACAAACTGCATGGCATAAAAAACTAAGCTAAAGGTAAACGTGGTTTGAAAAAGTCCCAAAATAGCTAAAGCGCCCCAATCCTCTTTGGCGGGAAAGGGGGTACGTACAACAATACCAAACAGAACCAGCAGTGCGCCGCCAATAATAAATCGTAAACTGGAAAAGGTTAAGGGCGGAATGTATTCGATACCCACTTTCATAACCGAAAATGTCGCGCCCCAAATAACGTAGATTAATAACATGCTGACTATTGTGAATGTGCTTTTCTGTTTGGTCATGTCTTCTCTCCTTTAGCGGTCCTTGAGGTTTCAACTCATCTTTCTAATATAGTATCACGTTCCCCCTCGGGTGTCACTTATTGGTGTCAGGTGTCAGGCACCTGTCACTTATTCTAAGAAACAAACGGGTGTCACTTATTGGTGTCAGGCACCAATAAGTGACAAATTACCTCCGCTGGTGTCAGGCACCGGCAGAGGTAACTTATTAAGAACCTAGAATATCAAGACAAAGGCTGATCCAACAACAAACATAATGATCATTGCCACCAGACAATATCCCCAGATATCTTTGATACCCAGCTTAGCGATACCGAGGGCGGGCAATGCCCAGAACGGCTGTATCAGGTTAGTGGTGACGTCTCCCAACGTGACAGAGTTAACCATTGCTGAAGGTGCTACACTTAAAGTTTTGGCTGCTTCCACCATAATCGGCCCCTGGACAATCCACTGACCCCCAGCTGATGGGACAAAAAAGTTAACTATACATGCTGATACATAGGACCAGAATGGTAACGTTGTGCCTGTAGAAATTGAAACAAACCACCCGGAAATTATGACAATTAACCCTGAGCTGGCCATGATTCCTTGAATGCCTGCGTAAAATGGAAACTGAAGGATAATAGGTCCTGCTGCACCAGCGCCCTTTTGAAAAGCCGAAATATAACTTTTAGGAGTTTTATGCAGTGCCAGCCCTAAGAAGAGAAAGAAGAAATTTACAAAGTTAAGATTCAGGTCAAACCCATTGGTAGCGAAGTGGTATATTATCCACGAAAAACCGCCCGCTACTATGATGTAATTAAGTATCGCGCTGTTCTCTAACTTGTTTGCGATAGTTATTTCACCTACAGCAGGTTCTAGCGCGGGTGCGCTTTCCTCAATCGTGGACACATCAAGTACCCTAATTTCTTCTTTTTTAGTAGGTATCATGTTCCTATAGGCCCAGGCAACCAATATTGTTGTAACTATAGCTGTACCAAGTAAAACCGGGCTAAATATGGTCGCTTGTAAAGGGATGAGACCGACAGCGTCTTCTAAAAAGTGACCGGGTGTATTCACCAATAGAGGGGCGGTAATTGATAGAGACGCGGGCAAACCGGCAATAAAGCCTGAATAAGCGGCGGCAACCAGGATAGGATAATCTACCCCTTTTACCCTTTTGGCAATTTCTCTCGCAAAAATTGAACCAAGTACCAAACCAAAGCCCCAATTAACCCAAGCCCCTGCAGCGCTGAATAACACAGTTATTACAATAGCACTGTTTGGGCCTTTCGGCATTGAAGCCACCTTTTTAATCAGCCTCTGAACCGGTGGTGACGTGGCCAGAGCAAAACCCGTTAATAGGATAACCGCCATCTGCATGGAGAATGCTAAGAAATTCCAGAAACCGTTATACCAAAACCCAACCAGTTCAAATGGTCCTTTTCCAGCAATGATAATGCCCATCAAATACGTGATGAGCGTGAGGATAATTGCAAAGATAAATGCATCCGGAATGTATTTCTCAGCGCTTACTTTAAACTTTTTAGCAATACTCCTTAACATGTGATCGCCTCCTTAATTTTCAGTAACTTACGTGTTCCAATCCTTTCAATCCCAGCATTTTCCTGGCTTCATCCGGACTTGCAATATCGTAACTGAGCTCTTTGGCGATGTTCACCACCTTTTCCACTTGATCTGCACTACTTTTGGCCAAGATTCCTTTCTCGGCGTAGAGACTGTCTTCCAAACCCACCCTTACATTGCCCCCTAATGCTAAAGCGGCAGCACATAGCTTCATCTGATCCTTTCCGGCTGCACAGACTGACCAGCTAAAGTCCCCTATCAATTCTTTTGCGGTATTATATAGCATCAAAAGATTACCAACAGTAGCAGGAAGTCCACCAAGGATACCCAGCACAAACTGCAGATAAATTGGCCGCTTTAAGTACCCCTCCCTTATCATCTGCGCTGCGTTATTTACCATAGCAACATCATATATTTCCAACTCCGGCCTGGTCTGGGTCTCATTCATTGTCTCTAAGAAGAACTTCATCGTTTTAAATGTGTTGGTAAATACGAAATCTTCTGTAAACTGATAGTACGGCTTTTCCCAGTCGTGTTTATAGTTCTCGATTTTATCTGCTACTGGATAGAGTGCAAAGTTGAAGGAACCCATATTAAACGATGCCAGCTCCGGTTTAAAGGTAGGAACTACGCTGATACGCTGTTCCTTGGTCATACCCAAACCACCGCCGGTAGTAGTACAGACCACTAAGTCAGATCGTTCCTTGATCTTTTGTAGGATTTCTCTAAAATAGTCTAAGTTTGACGATGGCTGACCGGTGTGAGGGTCTCTGGCATGGATGTGCACCACCGATGCACCAGCCTCGTAGGCCTTTATGGCATCTTCCGCTATCTCATCTGGTGTAATGGGTAAATAGGGACTCATACTGGGGACATGAATACTGCCGGTTATTGCAGCTGTTACGATTATTTTGGACAACTTAACCACTCCTTTACATATTCTAACAGCCATTATTATATTAATGACAATACAATAATTCTATGGTCAAGTGCTACAAATAATTTCAAAATATTCATAAAATTCTTGTAGCTTCTCTACAGGAATTTGGAAAAAAGCATGGAATATTGATTACTAGAATCTATTACTCTAAAGGCGGTGTCCTTCTTGCTATCATCGGAACATCAACTTCAACACCAGCATATCTTATGGGAATTATGGAGCTTAACTATAGGTAACCGCTTAGACCCCTTTACCTTAGGTAAGAAGTTAAGGGAGGTCCTTCCATTTGACAATGTTTATGTCTTCATTAGGGATGAACATCGCCATAAATACACTCGCCTCAACGAGGACTCGAAACGGCCCCAAAGATTTGATTTATTGGCCGAACTCTTATCTAATAGGCTACAAAGAAATTTAATTTTTGAGGATAAGCAGCTAACGATTTTTCCTTTTACTTCTCCTTACGCTTCTGATAATGAGCATTACTCAGGCTTTGTTGTAGTTGAAAATAGCGTGGACTTGGACAATGATCACATTTCATTAATGGAAATGATTTCTCAGCATATCGCCCTCCTGTTAGAAAACCTGCGGGAAGCTTCTCACTTTAGAAATCAGGTAAAAAGCCTTTCCACAATAGTGCAAATTGATAACGAAATTTCTTTAGAAGAAAACTTTGAAACTACGCTGGGAAATATAATGGAAAAAATTAAAAAGGCCTTTGACGCTTCCACAGGCGGGGTCATGCTGTATGACGAAGAAAAAAATACTCTGGTGCTGCAAAAGCCTGGCTTTGGTGCCACGGATCAGGAAATAAATGAATATAATGTTTCGCTCAAAGAACAAAGCAACGCTACCAGGGTATTTCGAACCGGATCACCAATGGTTTCAAACAACTGTATCGGTGACAGCCGAATTCTACAAAGGTACGTTGATTTATATAAGGTGCATAATCTGATGACTGTACCATTATCATCTCAAGGAAAAACCATCGGGGTGTTACACCTTGCCAATAAAAGATCCGGCATATGGAATGAAAATGATTTAAAACTGCTGCAAATGATGGCTTCGTATTTGGGAGGCATCATTGAGCGTGCTTATTTAGTGGAAAAGCTTAAGGAAAAACACCTTGAAATAGAGAAACTCTATCAAAACGCGGAAAGAATGACCGAAACCCTCAGCTATCAAAAGGAAGTCATAGATACACATCGCTCAACACTTGAGTGGACTCTTTCTATCCATAACCAGCTTCTAAAAAGCCTGCTAAATGAAGGTGGGCTTAAGGAAATAACTGAGATTCTAGCCAGTCAAATCGGCAAAAGTGTCGTCATTGTGGATAGCTTCGGCCAAGTGCCGGCAATGAGTCTCACTTCTGACGAGCATCAGACAATCTTTCAAGACTTTGTGAAGCAAAACTTAAAACAGTTCAAGCGGAAGACCTTACCCTTTGTTCTGGCAGACAAAAAATATTTCGTGACACCCTTTCCTATTGACTTGAGGCACTACAACATGGATCAGATACTGCTGTTGGTGATAACAAAGAATCATTTGAAAACTCATGAACTAAACGCTGTCCGACAGGCCCTATTAATATTTTCCTTGGAGTTAATACGGCAAAAGGGCATTATCGAAACGGAAAACAGGCTACGGGCTGATTTCCTAGATGACTTAATCTTTAGCAAAAGCCTAAATCTTAATAACCTGCATACCAGGGCTGCGTATTTAAACCATAGTTTTACCGACCCCAATGTATTTATCATTTTAGATATCGATGATTTTGTCACTCGAATTGAAAAAGAGAAATTAAAAGAAGCAGATATCCTCAAAATCAAAAATAGATTGTACGCAATCACAGAAAACAATATTAAAAAACACTTTCCCGAAAGAAGCTATCTTATGACCACCAAAAGCGATAATGTGCTGGCACTTTTATCCCTGCCCAATAAGCATTTACCGCAGGCTATCGATACTATGCTTGGGGAAATTAGTAATGATATTAACTCAAGTTTGACGCCTTTAACAGTATCTATTGGCGTCAGCAATCTTTGTCTTGCTATAGAGGACTATAAAAGTAACTATTCAAGCACAAAAAAAGCCCTCGACATCAATAAAGGCTTAGGGAAAAAAGACATTATTGTCTACCAGGGGCAGCAGGGTCTGGATGGAATGTTTTTTGACCTTTACCGGCAGCAGAGTTTCCGCGAATTTGCCTTAGAATTTTTAGACCCAGTCCTTGAGTATGAAAAAAGTAAAAAAACACCCCTGATTGACACTGCAGAAACTTATCTAAATTCTTTAAACCTACAGCAAACGGCTAAACTGTTATACAGCCATGTAAATACAGTCAGGTACCGACTGAATAAAATCGAAAAGCTGCTGGGAATTGACTTTAAGTACAAAGACGACCGGCTAAAATTTACTTTGGCGTTAAATATTCTTAAGTTTCGTTCGGATTATAATACAGACTGATGCCACGGGGTGTCACTTATTTAGTGTCACTTATTGGTGTCAGGCACCAATAAGTGACAAATAAGTGACACTTTGGGTGTCAGGCACCTAGCGACCTACCGGATAAATTCTTCGATCGCCTTAAGTGTGCTGCCGGTGGGGAAGACTTCGGCTACGCCTAGTTTTTTCATTTCTGATATATCAGCACGGGGAATGGTGCCGCCCAGTAATACGGACACCTTTTCCATACCTTTTTCCTTCATAATATTCATCAGCTTTGGCAGCAGGGTCAGATGGTTTCCGGATAGGGTGCTGACGCCGATATAATCCACGTCCTCCTGCATAGCGTTTTCCACGATTGCTTCGGGAGTGAGATTACCGGCGTAAATCACTTCCATCCCTTTATCTCTTAGAAAACTGGCCACCATCTGGGCACCGCGCCAGTGGGAATCAAGGCCCAGCTTAACAATTAATATTTTTGTCGGTCTCATATTTTCCCCTCCTTTAGTAAAGCGGCATTTTCCAGCTGCCACTGATGCTGCGAAAAACGTCCGCTATCTCGCCGACGGTGGTGCGGGCTTTGACGGCTGCTAACAGTGCGGGCAGTACATTATCGCCGGATTTGATGACAATCTCTACCTCAGTAAGTGCTTTATTTACTTCCTCAAGGCTGCGTGTTTCCTTTACTTTTAGCAGCCTCGCCTTTTGCCGGGATAGTGTTTCGGGCACCCGGAACAGCTCTACGCTCTCCTCTTCTTCATCGCAGTCGTTGAAACAATTTACTCCTACGACCTTCTTAGTACCGTTTTCTATCGCAAGCTGTTCTTTATAAGCGGACCGTCTTATTTCCTGGTGCACCCAGCCGGTCTCCACTGCTTTAACTATTCCCCCCTGATTTGCCACCGTGTCAATATATTGTGTAATCTTCTGCTCCATCTGGTCGGTCAACTGCTCTACGAAATACGAACCGCCCAGGGGATCGATGGTACTGGTGACGTTGGTCTCATTCTGCAGGATTTGCTGGGTTCTTAACGCCGTCAGTGCCGAAAGATTCGAAGGTATGGAAAGTGCCTCATCAAAACCATCTACATGTATTGATTGGGCACCTCCCATCACCGCGGCGAGAGCCTGATATGCAGAACGAGATATGTTGTTCAGCGGCTGTTGTGCAGTCAGGCTGACACCGGCGGTCTGTACGTGGTAACGGAAGCGCAGGCTGCGCTGGTCTTTAGGACTATAGCGCTCCTGCATCAATTTAAACCACACTCGCCGGGCGGCACGGAACTTGGCAACTTCTTCAAAAAAATCGTTATGGGACGAAAGAAAAAATGATAATCGGGGCACGAATTGATCTACTGAATATCCTCTGCTCAGCATTTCCTCGATTGTCCCAAATGCATGGGCCATGACCAGGCCCACTTCCTGCACTGCGTTGGCACCGGACTCGCGATAATTGTAGCCGGTATAACTGATGGGATTCCAGCGTGGTACATGTTCTGCACAGTAGGCAACAATATCGGTGGAAAGCCTAAACGAAAGAGCGGGCTCTAGAATATCCGGCGCCGTGGTTGCCATGGTCTCCATCAAAAAGTCATTTTGGATGGTACCGGCCAGTTTTTCCGGGGAAATCCCTCTGCTTTCTGCCACCGCCAAATACATGGCCATGATGGTGGCCGACATCACCGGGTTGCAGGCCACTAGCGACACACTGACCCGGTCTATGGGTATATTATCAAACAATACCAGCATGTCTTCGATAGTATCTACTGCCACGCCACCCTGGCCGATATCTCCTTCCACCGCTGGGTTATCTGAATCGTAGCCTCGCAAAGTGGGATAATCAAAAACTGCATTGATCGCGTCGGAACCTTGCTTGAGCAGCATACGGTAGCGTTCATTAGTGTCTTCTGCGGTCCCGTAGCCTGCCAGCTGACGTATGGTCCAGGGGCGACCCCGATACATGGTGCTGTACACCCCTCTGGTGAAAGGCGATTTCCCAGGAAAACCCAGCCGCTCCAGGTATTCCTTTTCAGAATTGATACCCGGTGTATATAAAGGGTCAACCGAGATGCCCGAGTCGGTACACCGCTCGGCAGAATGCTCTAATTCGCTTTCGTAGTCATTAAGCCATCTATCTTTTTGCTGAAGAATTTCTTCTTTTGCCATCAGTCAGCCACCTCCATAATATCTACAATCACTTAAAATAAAGTTCTTTACTGCCGTAGGTAATCCATTCCGCACCGCTTTCGGTGACTACCAAGGTATCCTCAAGGTCAAGGCCTCCCCGCCCCGGAATAATTAGCTTTGGTTCCAAGGCCAGCACCATACCCGGCTCCAGGATGACTTTGGACCGGGGTCCGATGAGCGGCGGTTCATCCATTTCAATGCCCACCCCATGGCCAATGTACTCAAAATCATATAAGGCCCTGGTCATGAAGTACTCCTCATAACCCAAATCAGCAGCCTTATCCCTGGCGGCAGTGTAAATGTCTGCCGCAGCAGCGCCCGGCCTCACCTGCTTAAATGCCGCCTCCATGATGGTTTTCAAAGCTTCATATTGATCCTGCTGTTCGATGGTGGGCTCACTCACGGCAAATGTACGCGCCTGATCAACGTGGTATCCCTGAATATTCACGCCCTTATTAATGATAACCAGTTCGCCCTCCTGCATAGGTCTGGAAGAAGGTCCATAAGGGCGAGCCTTACTGACACCTCTGCCGGTAGCGGTTAACCAGTATCCCGAAACCTCGCAGCTGTTATCGCCTGCTGCTATCATGCCGAATTCAAAAACCTGGTCCCAGGCCCGCAAATTTAATGGTCTCTCTGCATGGTAATAATGTTCCACATCCTTGATTACCTTTGCCAGTTCCCACTCTGTGATACCCGGGCGAAGCACCTTTTGGCACTGCTGAAAGCCAAGGGCAGACACTCGGGCAATGTTTTTCATGAGGTTTATTTCGGACGGTGATTTAATCATCCTCACCTGAAGCAGTGCCGGAGAAATGTCTACGAATTCAATGTTGGGAAGCGCTTGCGAAAATCGCCGGTAGTTGTTTACCGGCATCACGTCTAGTTCCGTACCCACTCTTACATTTGCTGGTGATAACTCTTTTAGTGTCTGAGCAACGGTAGAGATACCAAAGGAGGGTCTTACATCCTTTACCCAGCTCTCCTGCATGCCGCGTGCATGGTTTAGCTGAACCAATAGTATCGGTTCTTTCTCCAGCGGGACAATCAAAGTAGAAAATAATGCGATTCCCGCAAAGTAGAATATATCCGCCGGGTGAACCAGCACCACTATTTCCACACCCTGCCGCTCCATCAATCGTCTGAACCTTTCTAACCTTATTTCACTTTCGTTGGGCTGGTGCGGGATATTCACATCAATACCCACCCTGCCACCCGAAGGACCTGACCGCTGATACATTCTGTCGATGAAGATTCGATAGTTAAAGTTACGCCCATTAAGGCCACCTCCTGATGTTTTAGTTGCTTCATTTACCTGCGTACTTCCCCTCTGAGTTCTGTCTTGAGCACCTTGCCTACTGGCTAGTTGCTTGCTTGCCTGCGCCTACTTGCCTAACTGCCTAGTTGCCTGCTTGCCTATCTGCCCACTTGCCTACCTGCCTGCCTTTTTACCCGCCTGCCTGCCTACTTGCCTTACTTGCCTTACTTGCCTACTTGCCTACTTGCCTACGGCATTGCGAGGGAGTTTTTTCAGATTAGCAATCTCTGTCTTCAATTACACACAATCAAATCTCCTGGCGTCCATTTTTCCGGACACATATTAATGCAGCTGCTGTTCGGCAATAATATTTCGCTGCATTCCTCTCCCTCTTCTCACACTGATTCATCCCCCCGGTATCTTACACATGCAATAAGGCCGATAGGTCATACAACTATGGATGACTGTGAATCTGTTCCTAGGGAACTTTCATCTTTACCCTCTTGTTTACTATTAAACTTCTTACGAGAAAATTAGCTTGTACGATACTCAGGTTGCTGTTTTTCCACTCTCCATGTATACCTCCTTTTGTCCACTGGTTAACCTCTATCTAGGGCAAGTACCGTGCCAGATTGCTAAAACCTTTGATAATCAAGGTCTTCTTGAGACTTTGCCTGCTAAAGCGGATATGCATTGTGCGGGTTTCCGGATGGTTAATTTGGGTAGGGCTATAAAAAAAGCGCTCTCCCTATCCGGAAAAAGCACTTTATATTTGATATTTATTTATCTTCTCATAAAAGCTGGATCTGCTGATACCCAGCAGCTTGGCCGCCTGGGTGCGGTTGCCGTTGGCCTGCCTGATGGCGTCTAAAATAATTTTCTTTTCCGCCGACTGTATTTTGCTTTGCAGGATGCCCTGGCCGTCGTTCTCCTGGTTACGCGGTAAGTATTTGTTGGTCAAATATTCCGCTAAATGTTTTACTTCAATTTTTCCTTCAAATATCAAATTCATGGCCCTTTCTATGACGTTTTCTAGTTCTCTAGTATTACCGGGCCAGTGATGTTGTTCCAATATATCCAGCACATCGTCGGTAATACCCATCACCTTACTGCCCATAATCCGCTGGAATCTATTAATGAAGTAATTGGACAGGGGTCTGACATCCTCAAGACGTTTCCGAAGCGGTGAAATGGAAAGGGTGATCACATTAAGACGGTAGTAGAGGTCCTCACGAAAATTGCCGTCTGTAACCAACTTTTCCAGGTCCTTATTGGTAGCAGCAATTATCCTTACATTTACTCTAATTGTTTCGATACCGCCAACCCGTTCAAACTCCCTTTCCTGCAGCACGCGAAGCAGTTTAACCTGCAGGTGCGGGGACATATCCCCGATCTCATCTAAAAAGAGACTGCCGCCGTCCGCCAACTCGAATTTGCCCGGCTTCCCACCACGTTTTGCACCGGTAAATGCACCCTCTTCATAACCGAAAAATTCAGTTTCCAACAAATTTTCCGGAACTGCTGCACAGTTAACCTTAATGAATGGTCCTTCCGGCCTGGAACCACTGTGAATGGCCTTGGCAAACAGTTCCTTGCCGGTACCGCTTTCACCTAAAAGCAGGATTGTGGAAAATCCTAAGGCTGCCCTTTTTGCTTCCACTTTTACCTTTTCCATCTCCGGACTGACACTGATAATATCCTTGATGGTAAATTCAGTGCCGGTAACCTTGGACAGCTCGCTGCGGTAATATGACACCTGTTTTCTCAGTTTACCGGCCAACGACTTGGTCTGCTCCTGAAGAGTTCTGATTAAATCTACCTTGGTGACAATGCCAATAGGTTTCTGCTCAGCATCAATCACCACCGCCGAACCCACCCCATGATGCAGCATAATTCGATAAACGGCAGAAAATTCTTCGTCACCCCTAACGGTGAGTACATTAGTAATCATCAGCGAATTAATCTTGGTTTGCAGTGAACACTTATTTCCCAAAGCCCGATAAAGATTGTGCTTCGTGAAAACACCTACCAGTTTTTCCATATTATCAACTACCGGTGCTGCATCCAAACGAGTGTGCAAGAACACCTTTACCGCTTCAGCTATAGTATTTTCCTCACTAAGGCTGCGGAATTCCTTTGTCATAAAGTCGCGAGCCAACATCTTTACCACACCTAAAAAGTTTGATAACTTTATTATATATTAGTTGTATGAATATTCATACAACTAATTGGTGAATGAATGGAAATTGGGGGTGAACGTTTGCTATTTTAGGTTATACTTTTATATTTTTTTATTATTATGGAATGACTGACGTCCATGTGATTTGGCAGCTTTCCTAATAGATTTGAATCTGCTCAATGCTTTTAGGATTAACTCTCTTTCAAGTTTCTGGGTGGTTGTAATGAAATAATATTCTTATGAAAAAAGCCGCTCAAAAAAGTGTCAGGCTCTTAACTTCTTGACTAGTATACATTACAAAAAGTGAAGACCCTGACACATATAAAAAAGGAGATCTATGGGGCGTATACCCCACACTTGAAATCCAATTAAACCACTTCCACTGCTACGGCATCTCCTTGAGCCAGGCCGCCACAGATAGCGGCTACTCCTTTACCACCACCCCGCCGGCGTAGTTCATAAACAAGGGTCATCAGAATTCTTGCGCCGCTTGCTCCCACGGGGTGGCCCATAGCTACTGCCCCGCCATTAACGTTAATTTTTTCTCGCAGCGCTTCTATTTTTGGCTTGTCACCGTTGGCTAAGATTGTGCTGGCGACTAGAGGCATTGCTGCAAAAGCTTCGTTTATCTCGATTAAATCTATATCATCTAATTCCCAAGTTGCATTGGTCAGGGCTTTACTGATCGCCGGAGCCGGTGATTCGGCCAATAACCTCGGTTTTAGGGCTATGCTGGCAATCGACCTAACTTTAGCTAATGGGGTAAATCCTAATTCTTGAGCCTTTTCTTCTGTCATCAATAGTATAGCTGAGGCTCCGGTGCTTAGTGCAGGGGCATTACCGGCGGTAACTGTGGGGCTGCCATAGACTGTCGGTAATTTGCTAAGCTTTTCCAAGCTGGTATCGGGCTTGGGTGACTCATCAGTTTCTAGTCTGAACGGTTCACCACGACGCTGTGGGACCGCTAACGGCATCAGTTCGTCCTCAAACTTGCCTTCGGCAGCCGCTTTGGCATAGCGCTGCTGGCTGTTATAAGCCCAAAGATCCTGGTCTTCTCTAGAGATGTCATGTTCTAATGCTACCTCCCCGGCATCTACCGCCACCGGGTTAAATTCCTTGTATCCCAATTCAAATAAAGGGTCAATTAAGGTCAAATCCCCTATACGCTGGCCCCAGCGGGCCTTTGTAGCTAAGAGTGGTGTACGGCTCATGTTCTCCGCCCCCGCAGCCAATACCACCTGGGATACCCCGGAAACTATGGCCTGATACGCCAACTGCACCGCTGTTATGGAGGAACAGCAGGCCCGGTCTATGGTTAAGGACAACGTCTCCGGTGGTAAGCCGGCCTTCAACATAGCCTGGCGGGCCGGTATATTGGTATGGATGCCGGTTTCCGCAGGGATACAGGTTCCGTAAAAAACCTGATCCAGAACATTTCCGGGTAAATCAACCCTATTAAGAACTTCTTTTATTACCATAGCCCCCAGGTCTATGCTGGGGATGTCTTTAAGTAACCCGCCGAATTTACCAAAAGGAGTTCGTACGGCACTGACAATTACTACTTCCTTCTCTCCCATAACTTCTATTTCTCCTTTCAATCCTCTGATTAGAATAAGCTAATTAATTGGGAATAACTATCGATGCTTAAAGTTGGCCCCTCTTTTTTCCAAGAAAGCGTTAACACCTTCCTTTACGTCCTCGGTCTGGAAAACGTTATCAAATAGTTTAATTTCCAGAGTGAGGCCGTTGGCTATGCTTTGTTCAGTGCCCTGATCAACTGCCTGCTTTATTGCTTGAAGAGCTTTTCCGGCCTTAGTTGTTAACTTCTTAGCCAGTTCTACTGATTTGTTTAACGCCTCACCCTTAGATACTACCTTATTAACCAACCCTAACTTTAAAGCCTCCTGGGCTCCCAACGGTTCCCCGAAAAACATCATTTCCTTTGCTCGGCTGGAGCCGATAAGACGGGACAGACGCTGGGTACCTCCTCCCCCGGGAAACAACCCTAAGTTAATTTCCGGCAGTGCTATCTTTACGTCTTCTTCTGCCACCCTCAAATCACAACATAAGGTTAATTCGCAGCCCCCGCCATAAGCCAATCCATTCAATGCTGCTATAGTAGGTTGGGGTAAATCCGCTAAACGACTAAATACCCAGTGATTGTTGTTACTTAATTCCGCAGCTTCGCCAGGCGCATTAAGTTCTAAGAATTCTTTGATATCTGCACCGGCCATAAATGCCCGTTCCCCGGTACCAGTAACTACTACGGAAACAATAGTTTTATCTTTTTCAATTTCTTCCAGGCAGCTGTTTAAACAGGCCACAACCTCTTTATTGAGAACATTAAGCGGAGGATTATCTATAATAATAATGGCTACACCATCATCCACCGTTAAGTTAACAAGTTTTTTTTCGCCCAACTGAAACTACCCCTTTCAATATTACATTAGGCAATAACTAGTGCCGTGCCGCTTGGGCTTATTCTAGTAGTTTAAAGGCCAAACTAGTTTCACCCATGGGAAACCTCAAAACAACGTCTTAGCAATTACTAACCGCTGCACCTGGTTGGTCCCTTCATAGATCTGAGTTATCTTAGCGTCACGCATCATACGTTCCACTGGATACTCTTTGATATAGCCGTAGCCGCCAAGTACCTGCACCGCATCGGTGGTCACCTGCATAGCCACATCCGATGCACAGAGCTTAGCCATGGAAGAAATACGGGTGATATCTTTACCCTCATCCAAATCGTAGGCTGCCTGATGTACCAGCAGGCGGGCTGCTTCCACCTGTGTAGCCATATCCGCCAGCATCACCTGTATGGTTTGAAAGGAGTTCAGCGTGTTACCAAATTGCACCCGTTCCCCAGCATATTTAACCGCAGCGTCCAGAGCACCTTGAGCAATCCCCAGGGCCTGGGCCCCTACACCGGTACGGGTGTGGTCTAAAGTCTGCATAAGAATCCTAAAGCCCATATTCTCTTCTCCCAGTAAATTTTCCTTAGGGACGCAGCAATTTTCAAAAATCACTTCCCGGGTCACTGAACCCCGGATACCCATCTTATCTTCTTTCTTGCCAAAAGTTAAGCCCGGAGTTCCTTTTTCCACTACGAAAAGACTGATACCACGGTGCCCCTTATCCTTGTCAGTCTTTGCCACTACAACGTAAATCTCGGATTCTCCGGCGTTGGTTATGAAGCACTTTTGCCCGTTAATAACATAATTATCGCCGTCCCTTACTGCTAAGGTCTTTATGGAACCTGCATCTGAACCGGCACCGGGTTCAGTCAGGCAAAAAGACCCTAACACATCACCCCTGGCCATTGGTGTAACATATTTTTGCTTCTGTTCTTCGGTTCCTGCTATCATCAGCGGGGCCAATACCAAAGCCTGCGTAGTCAACACAACTGAAGTAGATGCGCACACCCGGGCAACTTCTTCAATTGCCAAAACATGAGACACTGTGTCACTACCGGCGCCACTGTATTTCTCTGGGATATTAATCCCTAGGAGACCGTGTTCGGCCATCAGTTTGATGTTATCCCAGGGAAATATCCCCAGTTGGTCAACTTCCCCTGCTTTTTCCGCGAATTCATTGTGCGCTAAGTCCCGAACCATGTTTTTAACCATTAGTTGTTCCTCACTATAATATACCGGCACTTGATTTAACCTCCTTGACTGTTAGGTGGAATTTATACCCTTTAACAGCCGAAAGTGACATGTTAGATTTTCAATCGATAATTTTCTTACCGTTTTCAGCGTACTTGTAAAAACCATAACCGACTTTCCGCCCCAACCTCCCGGCATCCACCATACGTTTAAGCAGCGGTGGTGGGCAAAATGCTTCATCGCCGATATCCTCATAAATGGCAGTCATGGCGTGAAGCAATACATCTATCCCAGTTAAATCCGCTAACTCCAGCGGTCCCATAGGCATCCCGAAACCTAATCGCATACCCTTGTCTATGTCTTCAGGCGTGCCTACTCCTTCCGTAAGGGCAACAATTGCCATCCTACTGTAAGGAAGGGCAATACGATTTAGCAGAAAACCGCCAAAGTCCCTTTTGGCAACCACTGTTTCTTTGCCCATACGCTTGCCTACTCTTTCAGCAACCTTCACTGTTTCTTCTGAGGTATGCATTCCTTTTACTATCTCCAGGAGCTTCATCATGGGAACCGGACTAAAAAAGTGCATCCCGATGACTTTTTCCGGGCGCCCAGTCACCGATGCCAACTCGGTGATGGACAAGGCAGAAGTGTTTGAAGCGAAATATGTCTTCGTTGGGCATACTTTGTCTAGTTCCCGAAATATTTTCTGCTTTAATTCCATGTTTTCAAAAATCGCCTCTATCACCAACTGTGCCTGAGCACTGCGACCGAGGTCAGTAGTGACTTCAATCCTATTTAAGATTTCATCCCTCTCATCCAGGGTGAACCTTCCTTTTTTTACAAAGCGACCCAAGGAATACTTGATGCTATTCAGTCCCCTTTCCAGGGATGCTTCATCAACATCGTGCATACATACTTTTATGCCGCTTTGAGCAGCTACTTGGGCAATACCACTTCCCATTAATCCTGCCCCTATTACGAGAATCCTATCAATACTCACCATATTTCCTCCTCTAAGTACTTACAGATAACCTACTGAATCCAGTTCGCCGTCAGAAACATCAAACACCAGGTTATTAGGTCCCAATTTTTCATATTTCATATATTCCGGCAGCCGGTCATCTTTGCAGCTTAGCCCTGCCAGTTGGTTGAATTTACGTTCGCTCTTCAGCACCGCTTCCCCAAATTCTAAAAATGATTCTATTGCTTCTTTACCGGCCTTTGTAGCCACAAGTTGTTCCACCTTTTCTAGCTGACTGTTGAACGCAGCGCCAACAAACACACACAAGCCGAGACTGTCGTAGGCAGCCATCATTTTTTGTGAATTTGCCGACAAATCAACCTGACCTTCAGGACTATGGGGATTTTTTCCTCGAATACAGTTTCCGGAAGTATGATCCGCCCCCATCGGTGACGTGGCATAAGTAACACCATTTCCCTTCACCGCCCTGGGGTCATATGCCGGCATAGCCTGCCCTTTCACTGTCGGCACCCTGGTTATTCCCATTATTTTACCGACAATGGCGGCACCGCTACCGAACATTCTGCCTAATACTGTGCCTTTGCCAATCTCTCTTACCATCTGCTCCGCTGCTTTACTATCGCCAAATTCGGCCAGACCAGCCTGCATTGCTACCCCTAAAGCAGCACCAATTTCTATAGTGTCTAACCCATAATCATTACATAGGTAATTCATCCGAGCAATGGCATCCAAATCATCAATGACTAAATTAGAGCCCATTAGACCAATAGTTTCATATTCCAATGGCGCAACCAACACTTCGCCATTACTGTCCGGGTAAATCGATGAACAACCGATAAGACAACCGGGCATACAACTATGGCTAGGCTTGCCTTTGCCGCCCCGGGCTATAATAGTATCGTACATAGCTTCACCACTAATCTTGTCTGCCCTGTCAAATTTGCCTTGGCTAAAGTTCTTGGTTGGCAGTCCTCCCAATTCCTGTACCAAATCAAGGATCGCTGGCGTACCATATTTTCTATAGGTTTTTACCACATTATTATCTTGTAAATTTTTATTTAGCTCACTTGCCAACCTTTTAAATTCACTCTCATTATCATAATTAACATTATCGACATTTCTATCATCAAGAATAATTGCTTTTAAACCTTTGGAACCCATCACCGCTCCCAGACCACCCCGTCCGCAGTAACGGGAAGGATTACCGTCTTTATCTGTATTGGTTATACCCGCTGCAGCAAGAGACATTTCACCGGCGGGACCGATAGCAATAATACCAGCCTTGCCATGATATGTTTCTCTTAGCTTTTCCACCAGTTTATAAGTTCCCAGACTGGCACAATCCCCTGCTGGAACTAAATGTGCGCCAGTCTTTTCAATGACCAATAAGAACTTATCGTTTTCGGCCAAACCTTCCACAATAATTGCTTTGAAGCCCATTTTTGCCAGCTTTTGTGCAGTGTTACCTCCACCGTTACTCTCCTTTATGCCTCCGGTTAAGGGACTTTTTGCACCAATGGATATCCGTCCGGAACTGGATAGCGTGGTACCTCCCAATAAACCAGGCGCTATCACCAATTTATTAAATTCTCCCAAAGGTTCACAGTTTGGTATTACCTCATCCAGAATTATCTGGGAAGTTAGCGCTCGACCTCCTAAATAACGATATTTTGCCGGTGCCTGCTTTTCACTGATGGTCAGGTCGGTCATGTTAACTCTTATAAACTTTTCCACATAATTCACCCCTAACAATATTTACAGGTGTACGCATGCATGGAGAAAGCGAATACCTCAACCAACGCTTCCTGCCAATGTTACAACCCTGTATATCTTCTATCACCAATGTTACGGGACCAAAACTGCTTTGACGATTTTCTTCTCCAGTGCAGCGTTAAAACCATCCAAAGCTTTTTGCAGTGGATATTTAGTTATAAGTGGATTGACCTCCAGTCGGCCGGAGGCTATTAAATTCATTGCCTGCCGATAATTTACCCATTTGGAGGAGTAACTGGTACGGATGATAATTTCTTTCCGTACCACCGGGGTAATAAATATTTGGGAAGGACCCGGATAAAGACCTATAATAGTTAAAGCCCCGCCTTTACGCGGAATTGCCAGACAATCCTCCAGCGCCAAAGCATTACCGGAACATTCAATTACAACATCTGCTTCATTACGCCCGGTTAACCTGAAGAGACCATCAATCAAAGTCTCATTGGCCACATTGATGGTTTCAAATCCCATCTGCCGGGCCAATGTCAATCTCACCTTTTCGTCCGCTGATGTACCGGAGATCACCACCATGCCTGCTCCCATTATCCTGGCCGCTTGGGCAGCTAATATGCCGATTACCCCGGGCCCGGACACCAAGACCACATCCCCGGGACTGATATTACTATTATCCACTACTCCGTGCAACGCCACTGACGCAGGTTCCACTATGGCACCCTGAATTAAGTCCAGTCCCGGTTCCAGCGGGTGTACGTACCTAACATCTGCCGCCACATACTGGGCCATTCCCCCGTTTTTGTGTAAGCCCAATACCTGAAAGTTTTCGCACGTATTTGTCCTGCCCAGATGGCATTGAGGGCAGCTACCGCAATAATGAGTAGCTTCCACAAGCACTTGCTGCCCCTGTTGCCATTCCGTTGCTCCCGGTCCGACCTCAACAATGGTACCACTAAACTCGTGTCCCAAGGTTACAGGTACTTTAATAAATTCATATCCCGGGTCGTAATTATAGGCATGCAGATCACTGCCGCATACGGCACAAGCACCAACCTTAATCAGTAGCTGTCCGGGCTGCAAATCTGGCTGCGGAACATCTGCTACCTGCATTTCCCCCGGCGCCCTTGCTATTTTCCTAACGGCTTTCATAACAATCCTCCTTACAATAACGTCTTCATCGCACCGCTTAGTTCATAAACATACCGCCGTTAATATCCAAAGTAATTCCGGTCATATATTCGGCGGCAGGGGAAACCAAAAAGGTCACTGCCTGGGCAATATGATGCGGCTCGCCAAATGTGCCCAAAGGTATTTGATTTCTAAACTTCTGGTTCACTTCAAATGACACCATTTTGACCATTTCGGTGTTGATTCTTCCAGGTGCAATGGCGTTAACCTTAATATCGTGCTCCGCCAGTTCGCCGGCCAGCGCCCGGGTAAACCCGATGATTGCTGCCTTGGTAGTAATGTAATGACAAGCAGTCAAGGCAGTATAAAGACGGCCGGAAACCGAAGAGATATTAACAATATGTCCGCCACCCTGATGTTGCATTGCCCTGGCAGCAGCCTGGGAACAGTTAAACATGCCGTTGAGGTTTACATCTAACACCCGTGCCCACTCATCCTTTGGCATATCTATAAAGGGGATTTTCTGGCCGTCCCTTTTTGGGGATATACCTGCATTATTTACCAAGATATCAAGGCGACCAAAGCGATTGATGGTTTCACTGACCATATTCTCTACTTTCTCCTGATCCGCAACATCAACTGCCGATACCATCACTTTTCTACCCTTTTTCTTTAAGCCAGCAGCGGTGCTTTCTAACAAGTTACTGTCTATATCGTTAAGGCAAACTGCCGCACCGGCATCACTGAGCGCCTCAGCGATAGCCTTACCCAATCCTCTAGCTGCGCCAGTAACTAACGCCACCTTTTTAGTTAACATATTTAGCCCTCCTCCCATTACATACCTAAGTATGCCGTTTTCAGCCTTTCATCAGTAATTAGTTCGTCAGCTTTGCCGGATAAAGCTATTCTGCCGTTTTCTAAAACATAAGCGGATTGTGAAATGCGCAGGGATTGGTGAATATTTTGCTCAACCAGAAGAATAGTGGTACCCTGCTGATTTATCTGCTTAACTATTTCGAAAGTCTGCTTTACCAACATCGGTGCAAGCCCTAAGGATAGTTCATCCATCATCAAAATCCTGGGCTTTGCCATCAAGCCCCTGCCAATTGCACACATCTGCTGCTGCCCACCACTTAACGAAGCGGCCATGTCGTTTTTCTTTGCCTTTAAATCCGGTAGCAGCTCAAACACCAGTTCCAGGCTTTCTTTTCTTGCCTTACGGGCTTGGGATGTATACGCTCCTAATTCCAAATTTTCCAATACGGTCATGTGGGAGAACAACCGGCGGCCTTCAGGCACCTGAACAATGCCCAATTTTACAATCTCGTAGGCGGGCATCTCATGCAAGGGCTTCCCCTCAAAGGTAATTGAACCAGATAAAGGTTTACTAATACCGGAAATGGTATTGATGGTGCTAGTCTTACCGGCAGCGTTGGCCCCTACGAGGGCCACTATTTCCCCCTGTTTGATTTCCATAGAAACATCCCACAATACTTGAACATCACCATAAGCTACGTTAACGCTTTCTAGTTTAAGCAAGGTACGATTCCTCCCCCAAGTAGGCTTCAATTACCTTTTTATCTTTGGTTATCTCCTCAGGAGTACCTTCGGCAATTTTCTCACCGTGATGTAACACAACAATTCGGTGGGAAAGATTCATGATTGCCGCCATGATGTGTTCAATCATAAAAATGGTGATGCCGTTGTCTCTAATCTTACGAATAAGCGGAAGAACCCCAGCTACTTCAGTGGGGTTAAGACCCGCCATTACTTCATCTAACAGTAATACTTTAGGTTTGGCTGCCAAAGCTCGGGCCAATTCCAACCGCTTACGGTCTCCAATGGTCAAACTTTTTGCCAATATGTCCCGGCGGTGGTCTAAACCTACAAATTCCAAGGTCTCAAGTGCCTGTTCTCGGGCTTGCCCCAAGTGGTTCAACCTGTTAAAAGCTCCTACCATCACATTTTCTAAAACCGTCATGTTGCCAAAGGGCTTTACCACCTGAAAAGTACGGCCAATGCCCTGTTTACATAATTTGCTAGGTAACTTAACCCTAGTAATGTCGTTACCCTGAAACTTGATAGTACCAGAGGTAGGAGGGTGTACACCGCTAATAAGGTTAAAAATGGTAGTCTTCCCAGCACCGTTGGGCCCAATCAATCCTAGAATTTCTCCTTCGTGAATATTAAAGCTAACCCGGTTTACCGCAGCTAAGCCGCCAAAGTGCTTAGTTAATCTATCAACTTGTAACAACATCTCCTCACCCCCTTGTTTGTTGTTTTTTTACCGCTAATTTACCATGTCTATTCTGCAAATCTTGCCCTGGCTTCCTGCGTGTAATCAACTTCTTTACCGATGTATAAATACCGTCGGGCATCAAGGTTACCACGGTAATTAAAATCAAGCCGTACAGTACGAAATTTAAGCCGTTATAATCTCCACCTAGCCAACTGCGCAAAAATTCATTCAACGGTGTCAGTAAAAAAGACCCGATAATTGGCCCCCAAGCGCTGCCAATACCGCCCACCACAGGAATCAGTGCCAATTGGACGGATAAGTTCATGTTAAATACACCTTCTGGTTCAATAAAGAGAATATATTGTGCCATAAATACACCGCAAAGCGCTGTAAGAAATGCTGATAAGGATGCTGCCAGCAGTTTATACCTAGTAGTCCGCACCCCTAAAGCCTCAGCGGCATCTTCATCTTCCTTCAATGCCTCCAGGTAATAGCCAAATTTGGAGTTTTCAATCCATAAGGATATTGTAAGTACTATCAACATTAACACCAGTGCCATGTAATAGTAGGGTTCTTTACCACGGAATATAAGGTTAGCCAGGCCCGGTTTGAATGGAATAAGTAGGCCCACCGATCCAGCAGTCAAATCCCGCCAAAATATTGATACTAGTCGCATTACTTCCGCAAAGGCTAGTGTCGCCAGGGCGAAAAAGGGTCCTCTTAGCCGGAAACAAGGGTAACTTATAGCAATGGCAACTATTACGGAAAGCAATCCGGCCGCCAACATCCCTAGCCAAGGTGTAAGGGAAAAATGTAAGTATAGTAGTGTAGATGTATAGGCACCTAAACCGTAAAAAGCGGCGTGGCCCAATGAAAGTTGCCCACCGTAACCGCCGATGATGTTCCAGGCGCCACTGGCAGCAGCGTAAAAGAATACCAATATCATTACATGTAGATAAAACTTGTTCTTCATTGCCAAAGGAAGCAGCAATAATAACACTGCCATTATGAACGCGACCAGCATTCCCTTGCGGGATCCAGTATTTATTAATCGTAATATCACCTCATACCCACCTCCTCTGATCCTCTACCTAAACCAAAGAGCCCGGTTGGCTTTAACACCAAAATCAGGATAAATATTATAAAATATACTGCTTCTTTTAAGGCGGGGTCAAGATAAAAACCGGCAAAAGCTTCTACAAGACCAATTATCAATCCGCCAATAAAGGCACCCAATACGCTGCCCATTCCACCAAGGATTACGACAACAAAAGCTGTCAATATAAAAAGGGAACCTACGGTAGGAAAAACATAGTAAATTGGCATCAATAAAGCACCTGCAATACCGACAAAGGCAGTACCTAAACCAAATGCCAGTAAATAAATATTGTAAACGTTAATACCCATCAGCATTGCTGCTCCCCGATCCAAGGCTACAGCACGTATAGCTTTACCCATGTAAGTACGTTTAAAGAAAAAAAATAGAGCAATGTTTATGCCCGTGGCAACAATGAATGCCACCAACCGCGGATAACTAATTACCAGTGTTCCCAAATTTATCACCGAAGTTTGATAGGATGTCTGCACTGTTCTATAGTCCGCTTTCCAAAACATCAAGGCCAAGTTCTGCAGGACGATGGACAATCCTAACGTAGAAAATATTTTAACGGTTGCCGGAGCATTTAATATTGGTTGAATGAATACCCGCTGAACAAGGACACCTATTAAAAATAACAGCGGGGTCACTATAAAAACAGCCACATAGGGGTCTAACTGAAACAGGTTAAACATCCAAAAGGTGGCGTACATAGCCAGCATCAAAAATTCCCCGTGTGCAAAGTTAACAATCCGCACCACTCCGAAAATCATGGTGAGCCCAATGCTAATTAACGCATAAATTCCGCCTAATAGCAGGCCGGAAATTATTACTTGCATAAAATTTATCGCCATTTATGTCACTCCTTTGCGCATTGCTTCATGCCAAACCGAGATGAATTCTTAAATAGGGGGAAACCGGATGGTTCCCCCCCTGTAAAATACTAGTTATTCCTTAGCACGTTCCTGCCAGGTTGGCATGGGGAATGTAAGTTCTTTTACAGCAGCACCTTCGGGCCAAACGGTGACCAAGCCATCCTCAGTCCACTGCAGCACAAAGGGTTCACCCAGCTCATTCTGACCGGTTTCAGGATTGAATTTCACGCCCCAGCCAGTGGGAGTAGTACCCAACTCTTTTTCATAGGCCAAAGCTTCTTTGCGAATAGCATCGGGATCCATAGAACCGGCTTTTTCTAATACATCAAACAGTACCATGGCACCCATGTAATTGGCAACGGAGTGTCCGGAACGTGGTTCCTCTCCGTAAGTCTTCTTGTATAGTTCAATAAATTCGTCCATGCCCGGGGTAAAGTCCCTGTTAACGGCATATTGAGTAAAGTCTACGTTGAAAATACCATTAACGTCGCTTCCCAAGGCATCCTGGAAGTCCTTCATAGTATGGCCTCCACCTGTACCAATAAAGGCTTTAGGACTGAAATCATACTCTTTAGCCTGACGCCAGAATAAGATGGCATCTGTAATGTAGGAAATGGCCAAAACAACGTCGGGGTCATATTTTTTCAAACCCATAATTACCGAAGACAAGTCAACAGCTTTAGAATTATAAGGCTGAACCAATCCCACCGACAATCCGCCTTCTTTAGCATACTCCTCAATATACCCGGCTACAGTGCTGCCGTAGAGAGAATCCTCGTGTGCAATAGCGATTTTTAGATCGCCGGGGTTAACACCCAGCTTAGGAGCCACAACCTCATTGATAAATTTCACTTCAACCTTAGCAAAAGTAGCAGCAGTAGGATTTGTTCTGAACAAATACTGGAAGCCCCGTTCGGTGATAGGGTCAGAAATAGCACCTAACTCCCAGTAAGATACACCATTACGCTCGGCAACTTCAGATGCTGCGAAGGACAAGGAACTAGAGAAGGAGCCCAATATTAACTCCATTCCTTCCTTAGTAATTAAGCGATCTGCTTCCGCCTGAGCTGCATTAGCATCGGGAGCATCGGCCTTAACAAAATCAATGGGTCGACCCCACAAACCGCCCTGCTCGTTTCTTACCAGACGTGCCAGTTCGGCACCCCGGAAACTTTCTTCACCTAATAAGGCCATGGAACCGCTCATAGGATAAAGCGTACCGATTTTTACCGGCTCTTTGGGCTGTTCCTTCTCAGCGGTATCTTTACTTTGATCTTTACTAGGAGCAGGTGCCGTATCACTTCCGCCGCCACCACAGCCTGTCAAAACAATACTAAACACCATTATTAGCACTAGCAGCCAGGAAACTTTTTTTAACATCTTTTTTAGAACCTCCTTGTTTTGCATTTTCTTATTGAAGCAACATCTTACTAAGTGATTTTTGCCCGTTTAACCCCCTCCTTTTGAAATCCTTTAACCGGCCAGCCAACCTCCATCAACATATATTGTCTGGCCAGTGATGTAGTCTCCGGCTTGAGAGGCCAAGAGTATCACCGCTCCCGCTAAATCTTGGGGTAAACCGGTACGGTTTTGCGGTATGCGGTCAAGCAATCCCTGTAATTTGTCAGGGTTATTAAATAACGGCGCTGTCATTTGGGTTCGGTAGTAACCCGGGCCCACAGCATTCACATTGATTTTGAATGGTGCCCATTCCACAGCCATTGCTTTTGTCATCTGACTGATACCGCCTTTGCTGATTCCATACATACTCATGTTAGGAAACCCCAATTCACTGGTAAGGGACGCCGTGTTGATGATCTTTCCCTTGCCTTGTTCAATCATTACTTTGGCCGCCGCCTGGCAGCAGAAAAACGGTCCTTTTAGGTTCACTGCCATCAATTGCTCCCAGTCCGATTCGTTAACTTCTGTCACCGGTTTACGAATATTCATGCCCGATGCGTTAACCAAGATGTCGAGCTGACCGTAATGATTTACTACCTTATCCACCATTTCTTGTATTGTCCTTAACGACTGCATCTCCACGGTAACCGGCAAAGCTCTGATGCCAAATTTTTCTAGTTCCTCCGCCGTACTTTCCAACTGATCCCACGTGCGAGCTGCTATGGCTACATCCGCTCCGGCCTGGGCCAATGCTTCAGCCATACCTTTGCCTAAACCCCGGCCTCCGCCCACTACCAAAGCAACTTTTTCATCTAACCTTAGTCTGTCTATAACCATTAAATCCCTCCCTCACGCTGCTGTTTAAGTCTAATACGCCCTCTTGAAAATATTGATCACATCATCCAATTTTGTCTCACGCGGGTTAACTTGAATGTTTCCGCTCTTCATGGCATCCTGGGCCATGGGCTCAAATGCATCCTCCGTAACTGCCACTTCAGACAATGCGTTGGGTATGCCCACATCGGCAATCAACCTTTTAACGCCAATCACCGCCCGGTAGGCAGCATCCATTTGTGTCAAGTTGGCCATGGGTTCACCCATGGCTTCAGCAATTTTTAGAAACTTCTCCGGGCTTCCGAAAAGATTAAATTCCATCACATGGGGGATGAGAATGGAATTGGCAATGCCATGAGGAATATCGAAGAAACCACCTAACGGGTGACTCATGGCATGACCATTACCTAACCTAGTGTTATTAAACGCCATACCGGCCAGCAGCGAACCCATTAGCATTTTATCCCTGGCTTCCAGATTATTGCCATTATAAACTGCCTGACGGAGGTTACCACTTATCAGCTTTATGGCCTCCAGCGCCAGGGCCTCTGAAATCGGATAAGCCATTAATGATGTGTAGGATTCTATAGCATGTACCAATGCGTCCATTCCTGTAGATGCTGTCAACTGCCGCGGCATGGAAACAGTGAGCAGCGGATCCAATAATGCTACCTTGCAGGCGCAGTTGGGGCTGGCCACAGTGAGCTTGTATTTCCGGGTACGGTCAGTAATAACGGCAAAAATAGTAACTTCACTGCCAGTACCCGCAGTGGTTGGAATGGCCACAATGGGTAAGGCAGGTTTACTAACCTTGTTTGCCCCTTCGTAGTCCAACAAATTTCCGCCATTAGTAGCCAAAATGCCAATTCCTTTGGCTACGTCAATGGGGCTTCCCCCACCCACGGCTACAATTACCTCTGCACCAAAATCTTTTTGTTTGGCCAAGCCTTTATTTACAGTTTCCAAAGATGGGTTAGGCTCAACGTCACTGAAAATCTGAATAGCAATACCCTTTTCTTCCAACGGTTTTTTTACTTTTTCCAATAAGCCTGCATTCACTACACCAGCATCGGTAACAATTAAGACTTTTGCTGACCCGAGACCTGAGCAAATATCCCCCAGTTCGACGATGCTGCCCTGGCCATAGATAATCTCAGTAGGGTTTTTAAAAAAAGATATCGTCATAATTGAGGCCCCCTTCAAAAAAATTTTATAAGTATGCCACCTTGTTCTTTTTAGCCAGCGCTTCCTTAAAGCTTAGAACTGGAGTCTCCCATACGGCGGTCCGAACGTTTATCACCGAAGAGCGGTCGCTATCCAGTGCAGCCTGAAACGCCTCTTTAAATTGGTGCGGTTTTTCCACGGAAAAGCCTAGGCAGTCAAAACCTTCCGCGACCCTAGCATAATCTACAAAAGGTAGGTCAAAATGTTCCTTGTCGAAGTTCAATTTACTAACCCACTCTATCCAGCCCCAGTCACTGTTATTCAGCACCACATTGATTATTTTCAAACCAAATTTCTTTAAGGTTGCCAGCTCGGAAACCGTATAGGCAAATGCTCCGTCCCCGCTGAGACAAACGATGTTTCCTTTAGGTTGGGCCATGCGAGCGCCGATGGCGGCGGGTAAACCAAACCCTAACCCAGCTAATCCCCTGGGGAAAAGCACCTTACGTCCGGCCTGCTTAACACGATAGTAAACTGCGCCCCAACCGCTGGTAAAACTGGCATCGCAGACTAAGATATCTTCAGATCCCATCATTTCCGATAGCTCCTGAACGATTCTCTGAGGCTTAATAGGAATATCGGCGGTCAAATCGTCTCTCATTTCCTTCTCCCACTGCTTTTTGGTAGCGGCTACCTCATTTAGATACTTTTCCTTGGTCTGTGGTTTTCCATCTGTACGCTCATTTAGCGCCCGCAGCAACTGCCCCAGACCCACTTTAGCATCGGCGGCAATGCCGGCCTCAGTTTTAAATACTTTTCCTATTTCTGAGGCATCAATATCCAAGTGTATTACTTTCTGCTTCGGTGTTGGCAGTGTCCAAGAGAATGTGGAATTTTGACCAGATTTAAAGCCTACCAGCAGCACTACATCCGCCTGCTGGGTTAGTTGATAGGTGTAATTAATGCCAATGCCGCCCAACATACCAATAGACAAGGAATGATTTTCAGAAATGACCCCCTTACCGGTAAAAGTAGTTGCAATCGGCATGCTCAAATATTCTGCCAGCTTCTCCACTTCCTCATAAGCGCCTGATATCAAGGCACCGCCACCGGCTATAAGCACTGGCCGTTTGGCCGTAAGTAGCAAATCAGTGGCGGCCTCGATCTCATCCGCCGCGGATAAAGGCCTGTACGCAGGGTAAGAATTTTTTGATATTGTTGGGTCGGTCTCAAACTCGCTCAAGTCACACTCTGCGGAGAAAACATCCTCAGGGACAGCCAGCACCACAGGTCCCGGCCTGCCGGTCAGAGCCTTCTGCCAGGCACTTTGCACCAGTTCCGGAAGTATTTTAGGTGAAGTAGCCTTGGCCTGCCATTTGCTCACCGGTCGTAACATTTCCAACTGATACATGCCTTGGGACGCCGTGCCGTAATCTACTTTGTTTACCCAATCTAAAGGAAGGTCACTAATCAAGGCCAACAAAGGGGTAGATGAGTTGTATGCCTCACCAAGCGCGGTAGGCAGTTGGGTCACCCCCGGTCCCACAGTGGCATCGCAAACTCCCAATTCTCCAGTCACACGGGAATAAGCGCAAGCTGCATAACCTGCATTTCGCTCTTCCCGCATAGTTATATGCTTTAAATCAGGGTAGGCATCCTTTACCGCATCATACAGCGGTAAAGTCTGTCCTCCGGGTACTCCAAAAATGTATTTGACGCCTCGCTTTTTCAGTAAGTCAACAATTAAATGTCCTGTGTGCATAAAATACTCCTTTCTTTTGCTTTAATAATGAAATTTAAATGGACTAATTCATTTAAACTCTTAAACCGAATTTGAATGGGAATTAGAAGACTTGCCCTGTTTCCTTAGCTCCCGTTTTAGAATTTTACCCGTGCTGGTCTTAGGAAGTTCTGTAACAAACTCAAAGAATTGTGGCACTTTATACGATGAGAGCTGCTCCCGGCAGTAGCCGCGGATATCGTCTGCGCTAGACTTTATTGAATCTTTTAGTACGATTACCGCTTTAGGCACCTCTCCCATGTCTGAATGGGGCACACCTATGACGGCAGCCTCAAGAACTTTGGGATGGGAATACAATACTTCCTCTACTTCTCGAGGGTAAATATTGAGGCCGCCCCGGATGATCATGTCTTTCTTGCGATCAACGATATAATAATATCCGTCTTCATCTACATAACCCATGTCGCCAGTATGAAGCCACCCATCTTTCAACGACTGTTTTGTTTCATCGGGCTTCTGGTAATAACCCTGCATGACATTAGGGCCGTGGCAGGTAATCTCACCCACGGTGCCGGTGGGAACTTCATTATCATCGCTATCCACAATCTTAATATCAACCCCGGGAAACGCCTGGCCCACCGAACCAAGTTTTTTAGCACCTCTAAAGGGATTGGTAGCAACCACCGGGCTAGCTTCAGAAAGACCATACCCTTCTACTATTTCAAAACCAAAAACCTCCTTAAAACGGTTGAACACCCCTTCAGGAAGGGAAGCGGCCCCGGTAAAGGCAACTCTTAGAGCGCTGACATCATATTTGGGCAGTTCAGGGTGATTAAGAATAAATGCATACATGGTCGGCGGACCGAAGAAGAAGGTAATCTTTTTATCCTGGAATGCCTGTAAAGTATCCTCGGCACTTATCCACCTATCTTTTAAAACCAAAGTTCCACCGCTTACCAAAGTTGCATTCATTACACATGTCTGGGCAGCAGAATGATAAATAGGTGCTAACACTAGTGATCTTTCATCCGCGCTAAACTCCAATATCCTAGCAAACTCCACCGCGTTAGAATAAAGGTTAGTGTGACTAAGCATGGCGCCTTTGGGTATACCGGTTGTCCCCGATGTATAAAGAAATTCGATAACGTCATCGTCTTTAACTTGGTTTTGCCCGCTGCCTAACACTGGTTTCAACAGTTGTTCCCAGTTTAGTATTCCTTCTATATTCGCACTGTCTGTGATAAAGATATTTTCAATGGAGTTAACCTGCTGTTGAATTGCCTCAATCATCGTGACATTATCCGCAGTAGTTATTAACACCTTGGGCTGGCAATCTTCAATAATGACCTGTACTTCACGCTGCCGGTAGCGTGGGTTAACCGGTACGATCACTGCTTGAGCCAGAATAATACCAAAATAAGCAATAACAAACTCCGGCGTATTATCCAGCATCAGCACTACCCTATCTCCCTTGGTAACGCCAAATCCCTCTAGCCGACGACCGACGGTACGCGCCATATTTAAAAACTCTCGATAGCTTATTTTCCTCCCTTCAAACTCCAAAGCATTTTTGTTTGGGGTTTTTTCGGCAACCCTCTCCCAGGAACTAATAAAATTCATTAACAAAACTCCTTTCATTAAATTCCGTTACCCTGCGGAAGCAGAGTTTGAAATTTTTAAATATTAATAATATAGTAAATTTTCTGATATTTAATAATGCAAGTAATGTGCCAATGCTTCACCTCTCCTAAATTCCAGACTTAATGCAGTTTCAGGCAAGCTCCGATGCAAATCTGGACGATGAAATATTTCACCAGTTCCGTTGTAACCCCAACAACATAGGGGTTTTCCTTGACGATGTCGACGAAACTACCCACGGTGAATTTTTTCACCGTGGTGATAATTATCACCGGAAATTACAAGATACGACAATCCCGCAGTTGTTGGAGGTTGTGGTAATCTTTACGCCTAAAGTAAGACAATTGAAAAATTACTTAGGGTAACTGATTTCGTATCGCTGAATTTTTTTTTCACAATAGTAGAGTGGTCCACTTCCAGTATTTTTGCCGCCTTACGGGTGGACTTGTATTCCTTCAGCGTGTTTATTATCAATTCTTTTTCCACCATCTGCGTGGCCTTCTTAAGTGGTATCAATTGACAATTGGAGGCTCTTCTCGGCGCTTGAACGCTTATGCTGGAAAATCCACTGGCTAAATTCAGGCTACTAATTTGCTCCTCCTCACTGGTTACCACCAGTCTTTCAACAAAGTTTTCCAGCTCTCTCACGTTTCCCGGCCATTCGTAACTTTCCAGTGTCTTACATACTTCAGCATTCAGACGTTTATTTAATCCATACTTTTCATTATATTTTCTCAGGAAATAAAAAGCCAATGGGATAACATCCCTCTTTCGCTGTCTAATAGGAATTACATGAATTGGAACAACATTGAGCCGATAGTAGAAGTCTTTGCGGAAAGTTTTTTCTTCCACCATTTTTTGCAGGTTCTTGTTAGTAGCGGCAATTAGCCGAAAATATAATTTGATTAGTTTGGTGCCTCCCACGCGATAGATTTCCTGCTCCTGCAGGGCTCTCAACAATTTCACCTGCAGATTAACGGGAATGTCCGCAATTTCGTCAAGCAGTGCCGTACCATGGTTTCCCACTTCTAAAAGGCCTAATTTCCCTTGTTTGCTGGCGCCGGTAAAAGCACCTTTTTCATATCCGAATAATTCAGATTCCAACAAATGTTCTGGAATAGCACCACAATTAATTTTAATAAAAGCTTCCTTATTGCGTTTGCTGGCTTTGTGAATGATTTTGGCAATAACCTCTTTACCCACTCCGGACTCCCCTGTAATCAGTACAGTAGAATCCACCTGGGCCACCTTAATGGCGAAGTCAATAATACTGCGCATCTCCTTACTCTCCGCCACCATTTCATCCAAAGCCAACTGTTTAGCCCTAAACCGCTCTAGTTCGGAATAATATCGAGCTGACTTTTCTTTCTCTCTTTCAATCTGATCTTGTAAATAATTAAGTTCACCAATATCTCGGATGTTAGTAACTACTCGGGTTACCTTGCCATCTTCATCAAAAATTGGATTCCCGGTGATGAATATTTCTTTGCCATTTTGTAACTTTTGGCTAATTGTCTCAGGTTTGCCATTTCTCAATACACGCAGACTGACAGATTCATTAACGAAATCTTCCTTTTCCAAGTCTTTCATATTTTTACCCAGTAAATCCCCCGGGTCAATTCCGGTAATACGTTTATAGGTACTGCTGACTCTGACTAAAGTACCATCACCATCGGCAACCACTATGGAATCATACGAATTCTCAATAACCGTATCCATTTCTTCTACTTTTTCCTTCAATCGGGCATTTTCCAGTTTTAAACTTGCAAACTCCTGAAGTAAACCCGGGATGGTCAGGTCCTCAGTCAATATACCTACCGCTTCTCCATTATGCCCTTTAATCATAATTGGCTCGCCGACCCGGTTAAGTGCTTCATTGAGCTCGACTGGATCATCTGACTGCGCGCAAAAATCCAGTTTCGTCAGTTCTAAAACACGTTTTTCACCTTGACCTTGTAATATTTCCAAGCATACTTCACTGAGGTAAATTAGGCCAAGCGGCTCCTCTTTCCCATTAATTACTACCGCTACAGGCGTGTTCTTCTCAGCCATTACATGTGCACATTCAATTAGAGATGCATCTTCCTTAACCTTCACCAACCGCTCCTTTATAATTATCGATGCATTTATTATCAGGGCACCGCTGCTAGTATTGGCATGGCCAATAGCAATTGCCCCGCCACTGACATTGAGCCTATCTTTAATCTTTTCCCATTTACTGTCATCACCGCCCAACCAGTATCTTACTGCTTACTAAATGGCCTCAATTCTTCAAGTTAAGCAGTAATGCTTTCTGTTATAACGAAAAATGACCGTTTTCCTTACTATAACCCTTTTTTTCAATTTATCCTTTATAGTTATAAAAACCCCGACCAGCCTTTCGCCCGAGATGACCAGCCCTCACCATCTTTTTTAACAGCGGTGATGCGTGAAACCGGCCGCCAAATTCTCTCTGCAAGGTCTGCAAACCGTTAAAAACGGTGTCCGCACCAACTAGATCAATCAGTTCACACGGACCCATAGAAAAATTTGTGCAAACTTTTATTGCTTTATCAATTTCTTCGGGGTCATTGCCGTCCATCACACAATTAACTGCTTCATTTAACATAGCATCCAAAATTCGAGTTACAATAAATCCAGCATAATCCACGGCTTGGACTGGTTCTTTGCCCAAATCTTTGATAAACTGCACCCCTGCTTGAAATATTTTTTCAGAGGTATCAGCACCAGGAATAACCTCTACCCCCTTCATCAAAGGCACTGGATTCATAAAATGTAGTCCTAAGACTTGAGTAGGCCTATTTGTAACTGCACCCATTGCAGTAATAGGAAGTGCTGAGGTATTGGAAGCAATCACTGCTCCAGTAGGGGCATATCGGTCTACTACTTGAAAAATATCCTTTTTTATCTCTAGATCTTCAATTACTGCTTCAATTACTAGGTCTACCTCGATGACAGCCTCCTCAATACTGGTAGTTACCTTCATCCGGGATAATGCCGCCTCCTTATCGGCTGCGGATAATCTATTTTTGTCAACGTCCTTTCGCAGGCCTTCGGAAACAAATTCAACCGCTTTATTTAATACTTGGTCTGATAAATCATACAACCAAACCTGACACCCTTTCTGGGCACAGACCTGGGCAATTCCTGATCCCATTACACCGGCACCTACAATAGCCACTTTCTCAAACTCCAAGTCACCAACCTCCTTTGGTCAATAAACGGCTATAGCCATTTTCGTTTAATTACTTGCCTTCATGGGTGGCCTGTTTCGGCCAGTAAAAAATTAGAATACATCTGCTTAGTCTAACCTAATGATTAATTGAGCAAATACCATGCCAAAAATCACATTATAATAAAATGTCCCGTTTTTTTACAGCTGCCCCTCTTAATCACAACTTATAAAAACTTCGACTTTAGCATAAAATTGCTCCTAAGGTTCAATATTCTCAATTTTACGGGTTTATCCGCTTATATCCCCGTTTCGGTAATTGAGAGGTATATCCCACTAAAACCGCTCAGAAGGTCGCTTACCGAGTTCCGTTTAAAAGGTAAATTATTAATGCTGGGAGGAAATATTAGAGTAACTGGGCGAAGACCGGCCAATTCGGAACAATACTGCACCATTATGTTGGTACGTTTTTGCACCAAAACATAAAACCCCCTGTTTTTGGCACAAACTCGTACCAAACAGGGGGTTGGGTCTGCATCTATATGACCACCGTTCTAGTCAAAGTCCAACTTATAGCGTTTTATCTTACGTATAACGGTAGAGTGAGTAACGCCCAAGGATGTAGCTGCTCTTCTTACAGTTTTATGTTGTTTCATAGCCGAAGAAATCAATCTTTTCTCGACAGTTTCCACTGCTTTTTTTAAGCTAATATCGCTTCCTTCTTCAAATTGCAAGTCATTATTATCCTTGTCATGAGATATCCGTGAAATGTGCTGCGGCAAGCATCTCATCTTTATTACCGGGCCCTCATTAAATATGACCATATTCTCAATGGTATTTTGTAATTCGCGCACATTACCTGGCCATTCATAACCCTCAAGAGCATTGCATACTTCCGGGGTAAAGACCTTATTGGTCTTATACTTTTCGTTGAATGTTTTTATAAAATGGTAGGCTAGGGGTATAATATCATCCTTCCTTTCCTTGAGACTGGGAATTTTTAAGTTTACTACGTGTAGTCGGTAAAAAAGGTCTTTACGAAAGGTCTCTGCCTCAACCATTGCCTGCAGTTCCTTATGGGTAGCTGCAATAATTCTTAAGTCCAATTTTATAGGTTTTACCCCACCCAAGCGGTATACTTCCTTGTTTTCTATGGCTCTTAAAATTTTAACTTGAAGACCTAGGGGTAAATCGCCAATCTCATCAAACAAGATGGTCCCTTTGTTGGCTACCTCTAAGAGCCCCATTTTCCCTTTTTGGGCACCGGAAAAGGCACCTTTTTCGTAACCAAACAACTCCGACTCTAACAAGCTTCCGGGGATAGCACCGCAGTTGATTTGAACATAAGGCCCGCTTTTTCTGCTGCTATATTTATGAATTAACTTTGCTATGATTTCCTTGCCGACACCCGACTCTCCAGTCACCAAAACGTTCACATCCACCGGAGCAACCTTTAGCACACTCTCCAGCACCTTTTTCATTTTGGCACTTCTCACTATTATATCGTCGGTTTCCAATAGTTTGTTGCGTAATTCTTTCAATTCAGTCAAAAATGCTTCGGGGTATTTTTTAATGCCCCCGTTAACAATATCCTTTAACTTGTTTAGCTCACTCATCTCCCGATAGTTGGCAACATAGAAAGATACCCCGCCATTCTCGTCATAAACAGGTACGCTTGTAATCAGCACTTCCACACCAGTTTTCACTTTCTGGGTAATAGATAGAGGCTCTTTGTCCAAAATTTTAGTTGAATTTGTCAGAGTAATACCCTCTTCCAACATTTCCTTGGCCGTCTTACCAATAATTTCCTCCAAGGGTATCCGGGATATCCTCTCAACCGCTTTATTAGCATAAAACACGCGTCCCCTGCAATCGGACAATAGGTAGCCGTCGAAAGAGTAATCCATAATGTGAAAAAACAGCCGCAAAATGTTTTCGCCCTCCGACTTATGCAGACTGTACCGAGCATTTTCATCTTCAGCAAGCAAATGCAGTTTGTCCACAAACATATGCTTGATATTTTTATACTGACTCATGGTCACTCCCCCGAAAAATATAAATACCAATAAAAGACTTAAGTTTTAGATTTAAAAATACTAATACAGTTACTGTACATCAAAACGAAGCCTTTGCCAAATAGTTATTATCGATAAGGGAACTATATATCCGCCATCCGTATTATAAGCCCCGAAAAGCCATAGGGAGGAAATAGATCCTATGGTAGGAAAGCCAACGATGTTCGTGTTATGTTTTTCTAAGTGCATATGAGAATAAAATGAATGACTTCAAAACTGAAAATGAAGCTAGCATCGTTTCAAAAAGATGCCGGTTCGCTAATTATTAATTAAAATTCTTTCATATCTTTGAAAAAACCTGCCGAACATAAGATGGTCTTACCATCTATATAACTCCCTTGCAGAGCGGCCTGCTTTCAGCTATCAGAAAGTTAGTCTCGCATTCTAATCACTTGGAAAAAAAGCTCCCACAGCTGAAAAGTCCGGGCCAATTCCCGGGCGAGGTCAGCTAGGTGGGTGCAGCCCAAAGCACCGCCTACAGATTTTTGCCACCCCTGAGGCGAAACCGGCTCTCCCAAAAGATGCGCCACCTGCTCCTCACCTTTCTTACAGATTTCGTCGACGGAACGAATAACCTGGCCTTTAGCGGCAAGCACTTTCCTGTCTTTGCTCACCTCTATTGCCAAAGCCATTTGGTGAAATGAATCCATTAAGCTTCCTGTCAGATAATAACGGCCTTCTCTTTCCTCTAAGAAGGAAGATCTATGTCGGGTAAAGAGCAAATCACTCCGTACAGGGCCTGCATGTTGATAAAATTTTGTTTTCACGTTTTCCAGGTTACTATAGTACACACATGAGTCGGTAAATCCGTCTTGAAAATATCGTTCATAATCTTCAAAGGAAGAATATCCTCTGTCTTTATGTATCCAAAACTCAGCCTGCAGTAATCCCTTGAGCCCTTCTAACATTACTTCCGCCCAGATGCCCCGTTTATCCTCCTGGGCTGCCTCTAGAAAAATCTTGCTGGATCCTAGATAGGCCTCCCTGCCAAGCAGTCCGTCAAGTTTCCGTCTACCTCTTTCCCATGGGCCGCGGTAAACGTCTATACAGGCTTCGAGTATTTTGAAATCGCCGGGTTGGACTGTAAACCAACCCTCAACTTCGCAAAATTTGTCCAGATACACCGTTTCAATATAGAGATCAGACTCATTTTTTCGTACTGTTGTTCGCCACTGTCGGGCGAAAAGCTGCTTGTTCATTAATACCATCCCCACTAGAAAAATAGTCACTTATTGGTGTCAGGCACCAATAAGTGACAAATAAGTGACACCCTTGGTGCCTGACACCCAAGCTGTTTTTACCTATGAATACAAAAATTCCCTTCTTTGCTGCGGCAGCCGTTACAAGATGTACATGCTGCTTGCGTCAATTTTCCTTGCCGCCATCTTTTTATTAATCCGGGTTCTCTTAAAAATGGTCTGGCTAAAGAAAAATACTCTATCTTTGTTTCTTTCAGAATTTTTTCCATGCCCTCAGGGGAACGTAATCCACCCACCAACATTACTGGGGCATTTATCTCTGCTGCGATTTTTGCAGCATATTCTAAAAAGAAGCCTTCCTTTTCACCGATATCCACATCTGAGCGGCCGAAGCTTATCTTTTTTGATTTTGCATTACCGCCGCTTACTTCCACGGCATCAATACCGCGTTTGTCCAGTTCTTTACAAACATATAAACTTTCTTCAAAAGTTAACTCCTTGTCAACGAAATCTCTGCAATTAACCTTAACCATCACCGGATAATCTTTTCCCACCCGGCGGCGGATTTCATCGTATACTTCAAAGATTATTCTCGCTCTATTGTCAATGCTGCCGCCATATTCATCGGTTCTTTGGTTATGGTAGGGATTAAGGAATTGACTTAACATATAGCCGTGAGCAGCATGAATCTGCACCCCGTCAAATCCTGCCTTTTTTGACCTGACTGCAGCATCACCAAAGGCTTTAATTAGGGTCTGGATTTCTTCTCTCGTCATCTCTTTGGCGACCACGCCGGTAGCCATTTCTGGGACGGCTGACGGGCCCCAAATAACTCTATCTTCCGTTTTGAAAGTTGTCTGTGTACCGCCGCCTGCTATCTGCAGCACTATTTTACTGCCCAAATTATGAACCGTGTCAGTAAGGACATTATATTCTTCAATAAAAGAGTCATCGTAAATTCCCATCATACCAGGGTTAGGCTGCCCATCCTCCATTACAAATGCATAGCCGGTAATGATAAGCCCTACTTCGCCTTCGGCCAATTCCCTGTACACATTCATCAACCGGGCAGTGAGGTGCCCATTTTCGTCGGCCATTCTCTCCCAGGTAGCGCTGCGGACAAATCTGTTGTTTAAATCGATGTTATTTATTTGTGTTTTATCAAATAGCGTCTTCAATTTAACCATCACTCCCCATTACTTTAAGCATTGGCAAACCATAGATTTGGCCGCAGTGCCTAAAACCCCTGCTAGAAAGCTAAGTAACCTTACCACCAAAAATACTTTCGGAGCACTATTTAAAAACCGGTTCTCGCTTTTCTAAAAAGGCTCTTATCCCCTCTTCTTTCTCTTTGCTGTCATTCAACAGGGCGAAAACCTTTCCCTCATATCTTATGCCTCTGCGTAAGTCAAGCTGGGTACCCTGATTGACCGCTTCTTTCAGCATGCTTAGGGCTAGAGCCGGTTTTTTAAGCAGCGATTCCACCAATTTCTCTGTTTCGGCTTCTAGAGACGAAGGTAATACCGTCTTGTTTAAGAGGCCAATTTTCTCAGCTTCATCGGCGGAAATTGGCTCACCCATATAAAGCATTTCTTTGGCCTTGGTAATACCGATGGTTCTGGGCAACCGTTGGGTACCGCCGGCTGCCGGTATTACACCCAAGTTGATCTCTGGCAGGCCTATTTTTGCGCCCCGGACAGCTATACGGAAATCACATGCCAAGGCTAATTCCAACCCGCCCCCCAAAGTGTGGCCGTTGATTGCCGCTATAATGGGAATTGGCAAATCCTCTATCCGATTCAAAAGGGTATTGACCATATGGTTAAAGTATAATACCTGCCTGACAGTTTCGCGTGAAGTCATTTCAATGATATCCGCACCGGCACAAAATGCTTTACCCTCTCCGGTCAACACCAGCACACGCACTTCTTTCTTTGCTATTTTATCCAAAACCTGGCCCAGTTCCTCTAAAAACTCTGTATTAATGACATTCATTTTTTCCGGCCGGGTAAATGTAATTCTGGCTGTTTCTTCTGTTATTTCCCATTTAATTGTCTTCATCTGCATGTTAATTCCCCCTCTGACGGGCAGACTCGCATACATTCTACACAACTGAAATACATACCTACCATATAATTCTGATAAAAATTCCAAATCTTTTCTGAACTCATCAAAGCAGGGATTGCTTCGGGCTTACTCTGCAGGGCCTGTGTAAGCTCCATGCCGTGTTTAATTAACGCCCTTAAACCAAAGGGCTCCCCAACCTGTTTACTGCACAAGCCTACATCCACTCCACCCTCAGTAATGGCCCCGGCGGGACAGCTGCTCATACAGCGGTTACAACCGTCGCACCGGGACTTCACCCGGTCAAGGGACGGTAATGGGTCAGTAGGTAATGCTTCCAATGGTGCCTCAGTCACAACCCCTGCCAGCCTTAGCCGGGGTCCCCATTTTGGAGTAATAAGCAGGCCATTTTTGCCAATAATGCCCATTCCTGCCTGGGCCGCCGCTTCCTTCAGTGATACATCACCCACCAATCCCTTGGTAGCATGACTCATCTCCAACGGAAAATATGGGGGGATGGGCAAAGATTTAGCACCCCGGGTTTCCAATGCTAATGCCATATCTCTGGCAGCCGCGGACAGCCGTTCATCCACACTTTTAAACTCACTGACTGCATGACGAATCTCGCCTGTGTTAATGGGACCTTCCAGCACCCTCTCCGCGTAGATAACCATGCTTTTTGCACCGGGAAGCCAACCCTGAATTTTCGCTGCTTCTTTCAGCAAACCTATGGATACCCTGCCAACCCTGGCTCCATTTTTAGTCTGTACCATTTACATCCCCCCCTGTTTGGTTCAAGGTGTGGTGGCAGGAACCAAATAAGTGACATATAAGTGACATAAGTGACACTTCGGTGTCAGGCACCACTTTCCTTATAAGTGACACTTCGGTGTCAGGCACCACTTTCCTTATTTTTTATCATTGGTAAACATATCCCGCAGTTCCCGTTTAAGGATCTTTCCGTAAGCACTTTTGGGAAGTTTGTTAAGAAATTCAACCCGCTTAGGTTTCTTATAGCCGGCAAGATTGTCTGCGCAGAACTGGACTACATCATCCTCACCCAAGTCCAGCCCGGGCTTAGTTACCACCACAGCCACCACTATTTCACCCCAGTATTCATCGGGCATGCCAATCACTGCTACCTCGTGAATTCGGGGATGCTGAGCCAGTACTTCTTCCAATTCCCGAGGGTATACATTGGCTCCGCCGCTGATAATTACATCTTTTGAGCGGTCGACAAGATAAATATAACCGTACTTATCCTTATAACCCACATCACCTGTATGCAGCCAGCCGCCCCTCAATGTCTTTTCCGTCTCCTCGGGACGTTCCCAGTATCCTGTCATTACTGCCGGCCCCCGTACTACTATCTCTCCCTTAACTCCGGGAGAAGCTTCCTTGTCTTCTTCGTCAAAAATCTTAACTTCGGTACAAGTCCTTTCTATGCCCGCGGACAGTAAACGGCGCACCTCTTCTTCGCTGCCATCAATGACGTGTTCCTGAGGCCGGAGGTAAGTACCGGTCATAGGGGTCTCACCCTGACCGAATATCTGCACGAATACTGGGCCAATCTTCTCAATGGCCTTCTTCAAATCTTCCACATACATTGGTGCACCACCGTAGACTACCCATTTCAAGCTGGACAGATCATAATCTGACACCTCGGGGTAGTCAGCCAACATTTTGATCATGGTAGGTACGCCCCAAAAGTTTGTCACCTTAAAGTTATCGATAGCTTCCAATACATCTTTGGCTCTAAAGTATTCCTGGACGATATTTGTACCGGCTTTGGCCACTACGGCGATGGCGTGAATACCGCCGCCGTGGCTCAGCGGTGCTGCCTGCAGAGCGATATCTTCAGGATGAAGATGCATTAAGTCAGCGCTCCAGCCCACACTTGTTGCTACTAGGTTAGCATGGGTCAGCATAGCTCCTTTGGGCCTGCCCGTTGTCCCTGACGTATAGAATAACCAGGCCAAATCATCCTTGTCTACATCAACCATTTGCTCTTCTTCGGTCCAATTGTCGCTGATTAGTTTTTCATAATCCAACTGCCCCTCGGCAGGGTCAGCCTGAGATATATAATGCTCAGTATGAGGCAGTTCTTTAGTAATATCCTTCAGGTCTTCATTAAAATCTTTACTGAAAAATACTGCGGCAGCGCGGGCATCGTTT
Source organism: Metallumcola ferriviriculae (assembly GCF_035573695.1). NCBI lineage: Bacteria > Bacillati > Bacillota > Clostridia > Neomoorellales > Desulfitibacteraceae > Metallumcola > Metallumcola ferriviriculae. The sequence continues at coordinate 2,752,001 of NZ_CP121694.1, forward strand.
AAGTGATATACTACTTCCTTAGGATGCAATCTGAAATTCATGGGAATTGCGCAGCAGCCCAGCTTAAAGCAGGCAAATAATGTTTCCATGAAACAGTGGGAATTTTTTTGATAAATCCCAATTCTATCTCCTTTTTGGAGCCCCATATTTCTTAAGGCTGCCGCCAGGGAATTAACCCTCTGGTTCATTTCTTTATAGGTATATTTCTTGTCGCCAAAAACCTGAGCAATATTATCCGGATAAGAAACAGCCGCTCTGGTCAAATAACTGCCAACATTCATTGTAAAAACCTCCCAATCCTAAAATTATTGTAAGTAACTTAAGTGTCACTTATTGTACCTATTGGTGCCTGACACCAATAAGAAAATAAGTGACAAATAAGTGACACCCCCGTGGTGCCTGACACCAATAAGTGACATTATTTAATTATTATTAAATATGAGTTCGTTATTTTCTGACCGGACATCTACCGGGTCTCCTACAGAAAGAGTTTCTTTGGCATCACCAATAAATCGGGCGGTGACATTTAAGCCGCCGGCAAGTGTAATAACACCGACCGTACAGGGAACTTCTTTCTCCCACCCTTCTGGAGGAACGTGAATAATGGTGTAGCTATAAAGTGTACCCGTACCCTTTATCAATGTTTCCTTAATCTCGCCGGTACCACAGTGGCGGCAGGCTGATGCCGGTGCAAGCTGCAGTTTTTTACACTTGGGACATTGCAGTACATTTAAAAGTTTCATCATTCTCCCCCCGCTTTATATATCATTGGTTAAAATGGTAACGGTGCAGGTAGCTCCTGTCCCGCCTAGGTTATGGGCTAAACCTACCGAGGCATTGCGGACCTGGTTTACCGCTTTTCCCTGCAGCTGACGCACAATTTCGTAGACCTGGGCCAATCCCGTGGCCCCTACCGGATGTCCTCTGGATATTAATCCGCCGCTGGGGTTTATGGGAATATCACCGTCCACCGCGGTGGTTCCGGCTTTTACGGCTTCAGCCCCTTCACCTTTTTCAAAGAAACCTAGATCTTCACTATCAACCACTTCAGCAATGGAAAAACAGTCATGAAGCTCTACCACATCCACATCTTTGGCTGTGATGCCTGCTTGAGTGTAAGCCAGCGCCGCTGCCTGGGTGGTTGCTTCAAAGGTCAAAAGGGAGCTTACATCTGAAATGCGTGGCGCCCCTGAAGTCTGAACAGATGCCAATACTTTAATGGGTTGCCCGGAAAGCTTCTTAGCCATATCCACAGAACACACTACCGCAGCTGCCGCACCGTCCGAGATAGGACAGCAGTCCATCAGGCGCAGCGGCTCTGCCACCGGATAAGAGCCCCTTACCTGCTCAGCTGATACTTCCTTACGCAGATAACATACAGGATTTTTAACGGCATTTTTTCTGCTTTTAACAACTACCTGTGCAACTGCCTCCATATCACTTTGGTACTCCGCCTGATAACGCTGTGCTACCAGGCCAAAAAATCCGGGAAAAGTAAGGCCGCTACGCCCGTCTAACTGCTGATCCAACGCCCCGGCCAGTGCCCCGGTAACTTTCCCTGTGGGCGAAGCAGTCATCTTCTCCGCCCCCACCGCCATGGCAACTTCGGCCTGGCCGGAAGCTACGGTCAGTATCGCCTGGCGCAGGGCTATACCACCTGATGCACAGGCACCTTCCACCTTTGTCACCGGAATACCCCTCAGTCCCAGACTCCTCGCGGTTAGTGCCGCTAAAAGGGCCTGCCCGGTGAGCACTTCGCCCACAAAGTTTCCTAAAAATAGCGCTTCTATCTGGTTTTTCTCTATTTTGCAATCGTTTATCGCCGCTTCAGCAGCTTGGACGCCCATGTCCACAATGCTGTCAGACAGCTTGCCAAAATTAGTCATCCCCACGCCGATAATAGCTACTTCTCTCAACTTAATCATCCCTCCCCGACAAAATTATTGTCACCAACCTCTTTGGTTTTTTTCTTGGCATTAGTCAAGTAGACACCGGCTGCTACCAGCGTCCCGCCAATAAGCTGATCAAAAGTCAAATGTTGGTCTAAAAAGATAAAGGCCAAAATAGCCGCAAAAACGGGAATTAAATTCATAAATATGCCGGCACGACCCGGCCCAATCTGTTTGATACCTTGATTCCAACAAAGGTAAGCCAGCACAGAACTAAATATAGCAATATACAGGATACCTAAGACACTGCCAAGACTAAATTGAAGCTGTGAATTTGTGGAGTAATCCACCGCCACCGGAGGAAACATTAAAAATATAGATAAAATTCCACTTAAGGCCGTTGCCTCTAAAGCACTTAATTCTTTAGTCACTTTTTTGGTAGCAATAGAGTAAATTCCCCAGATAAAGATGTTCACCAGCATCAGTACGTCCCCGATATTCAAGCGGAAACTTCGCAGCAGCTCCCATGAGCCGTTGCTGACAACCCAAATAACGCCGAGAAAAGAGATACCCATTCCCAAGACCTGCTGCCCGTTTACTTTCTCCTTTAACAGCAGAAAACCGAGTAAAGTCAAAACCATTGGGTTAGCTCCGTTAACGATGGAAGCATTGACGGGGTTAGTAAATCTGAGCGCTAAATAAACCAGGGTGCTGTAGAGGAATATGCCGGTAAAGGCCATTATCAATAGCTGCCGCCAATGTGAAACGATTTTGTTCCACCACTGATAATTATTTAGTTTGCTATAAGTAAGCGGTATTAGGATTATCGTAGCAATAATCCAGCGCATATAGACCAGCTGTACCGGCGAAAAACGGGTGGTAAGGACACTGCCCACCACAAAATTACCGGCCCAAAACATATTTGCCAATACTAAGAGGCCGTAGGCCTGTGCATTATCAGTAACCCTCATTGGTAACACTCCTAGTTCTTCGGACAACTTGGTAGTAAATCCCTCAAACGGTATCAATTATTACTAATATTTTCTGCCTTAAAAAAACTTGGCTCGCGCCAGGCAACGTGCCGGCGAAAGCCTTGGTTAAAACATGTTAATAGAAAAGTTAAACTGTCTAATTATTTAGAAATTAATTTGCCGGGGATGACCCCGGCAGAATTGTTCCTTAGAATATCATATAAACAGCACTGATTATAATACCTGTCCAGATTAGGGTCACGGCGCAGTAGCCCATGATGTCACGGATACTTAACCCGGCAATACCAAGTAAGGGGATAGCCCAGAAGGGTTGGATCATATTGGTCCAGGCATCGCCCCAGGCTACTGTCTGGACAACTTTAGCCACGTCGACCCCGAGCTGCTGAGCTGCAGGTACCATAATGGGTCCTTGGACCGCCCACTGACCGCCGCCGGAAGGTACAAACAAGTTCACTAGACCGGCTGATAAGAAACCGAAAACAGGTAAGGTGTGAACATTGGCAATCGATACGAGCCATCCGGTCATGGTGGCTGCCAGTCCCGAACCGACCATCATACCCATAATACCTGCATAAAGTGGGTATTGAATGATGATGTTGGCAACGTTTTTACCCGCTGCCACAGCCATATCCACATACTCCTTGGGTGATTTTACAAATAAAATTCCTAGGGCAAAGAAGGCTAAGTTAATCACATTTAAGTTCAGTGCAGTTAAACCACCGTTTTGAGTAAAGTAATATACCAGGTAAACAATCATCATTAATCCCAAGACAAAGGATCCTATTCTGCTGTTTTCTAATGCTTGGGCCGGAGTGCTTTCCCCTATAGCCGTGGTTTCGGTAACGACCTCAGCAGCGGCTGCTTCCTCGGGATTGAACTCCATGATATCGTTCGGATCTTTCGGCATCATCATTTTAAACAAGAATGGCAGGGTTACTACAATTAAAATGAGTGCTACTAAGTTGGGCAGGGCAAACATTGTCTCGGTGACGGGGATAATCCCCATGGTTTCTTCAAGAAAATGCCCCGGAGTAGCAACTGCCAGCGATGCGGATGCGGATAAACCTGCATGCCAGACTACAAAACCGGAGTAAGCAGCAGCCACCAATAACGGGTAGTGAACGCCCTTAACGTTCTTGGCTAATTCTCTGGCAATCAGCGCGCCGACAATCAGGCCAAAACCCCAGGAAAGCCAAGACGCAATAGAAGCAATTAATGCTGCTGCCATAATGGCACCTGAGGGTGTGGTTACTCTACTGGCAGCGCCTTTCAATATCTTCTGTACCGGAGCCGTATGTGCCAAGATAAAACCGGTAACCAAGGTCAAGGAAACCTGCATGGAGAAGGTTAATAGGTTCCATAGTCCTCCTCCCCAGTGATTTAACATCTGCATGGGTGTCTGATGATTGATAATAATTCCTAGAATAAAAGTAAGCACAGTCAATCCAATTGCAAATACAAATGCATCGGGTAAATACTTTCGTACTATCTTTGTAAAAAACGCTCCTAATGATGCTAACATATTTTCGCCTCCTAATTTAAGGTTCAAAATCCTACAATGCTTTTCACCGTAATGGACCATCACAAATTATCCTCTGAATGAAATTTAGATGAATTTAGATAACCTTTAGTGGATAATTCGAGACAACGAACAGCTCCACCTCCTTATCTTTTTAAATTTTAAAAATTTTTAGTTAATTCATATTTTATTAAAATTGCAACATATATGCCAAGCTTGGGTTATGTGGTAAAAAAAATTAAAACCCGCATAAAGACAAGGTTTACGCGGGTTGTTTCTCACAATATATTTTTTATAAAAATTGTTGCCGATGCTCATGAACATCACCCGCGATGTTCCCCGGCAACGCTTAGTCATTATTTTTCTTTCTTACCACGGTGGATTGGTTAATACCCAATGCACTGGCCGCTTTTCTGGTGCTGCCGTATTCCTTTAGCGCTCGGTCAATAAGGATTTTTTCCACCATTTGAATGGCATCTCTTAAAGGCATTATTTTAGCAATACTGATCGGCCCCTCATCAGTATGTCCACCGCTGCGCAGCAAAGCGGGCAAACTGTCGTAGAAAATCTTATCCTCGTTAGACGTAACTACCATTCTTTCTACAATGTTTTCCAACTCACGGACATTACCGGGCCACTCGTAAGTTATCAGTTGGTCTAATACTTCCGGTGACATTGTCTTATTCAGTGAGTACTTGGCATTAAACTTTTTCAGGAAATGAAAGGTGAGGGGTATGATGTCCTCTTTGCGTTCACGCAGTGCCGGTACCTCGATGGGCACTACATTCAGCCGATAGTACAAATCTTCCCTGAATTCTTTTTCAGCCACCAGTTTTTCCAGTTGGGCATTGGTGGCGGCAATAATTCTTACGTCAATCTTTCGCGGCCTGATGCCTCCTACTCGGGTAATTTCTCCTTCTTGAAGTACCCTTAAAAGTTTAACCTGTAAGCTAAGGGGCAGATCACCAATCTCATCGAGAAAAATACTTCCTTTGTGAGCTTCTTCAAACAACCCTGCTTTGCCACCTTTTCTAGCGCCGGTAAAGGCACCTTCTTCATAGCCGAAAAGTTCGGATTCCAATAAATGCTCCGGAATAGCACCACAGTTTATGGTGATAAAGGCATTATCCTTACGCTTACTGCTTGAATGAATTATCCGGGCTATCAATTCCTTGCCAACACCTGACTCGCCCAGTATTAATATGGTGGAATCAACTTTAGCGATTTTTAACGAAAGCTGTACAATATTCTGCATTTTTTCGCTGGAGAAAATTATTTGTTTTTGTTCTCCCAACTGTTCCCGCAGCTGCTTGAGTTCATGATAGTACTTATTACTCAATTCTTTGGTGCGCTCCAACTCTGTCCTTAAGTTGTTGAGCTCTGTCAGATCCCGCCCGGTGGATACTACTTTAATGATATTATTGTTATCATCAAATACCGGCGTTCCAGTGAGAAACATCTCTCTGCCGGTCTTTAACTTTTGGAGAATTGTCACCGGTTTTTTTTGCTGCAGTACCAGTAAGCTTGATGACTGGGATACGATCCCTTCCTCCTCAAGTTCAGCCATATTCTTGCCCAGGATGGTATCTCGATCAAGTCCGGAAATTCTTTCGTACGACTTACTGATTTTCTCTAGCTTGCCCTGGGCATCTGACACCACAATGGCATCATGACAGGAGTCAATAATGGCATCAAGCTGCTTGTTTAGAGTCTGAGTATGCTCCAGTTCTTGGGATATAGTTTCCAATGCGGAAATATCCTGAAATACTCCCACAGCGCCCATAATCCGGTCTTCTTCGTAGATGGGACTTCGGTTTGACACTACTTTATAACCGTTTATATTCATCTTTGTCCCGAAGACGGGTTGTTCGGTCTTAATTACTTCGGGCAGGCCGGTTTCCGGCACCACCTGTTCAATATCCGCATCAATCGCGTCAGCAATACTCCAGCCGGTAAATTGCGCGGCGGCTTTATTCATGAGGATAATACGGTTTTGATTGTCAATGGCTATAATTCCGTTATACGTGGAATCTATGATAGTCTGCAGCCGTGCCAACATGGCCTGGGCCTTTTTTCTAAATACCAGCATCAAGTCGGTCCTGGAAATGATACCGACTAGGTTGGCGTTTTCCCCGGTGACCGCTAGCTGGCCGGTATTAATATTGAGAAGCTCTTTAATCGAGGTTTCTTCTCTAACGGCGGTAAAATCAGTGGTCATCAGGCTTTTCACTTGCGTGTTTATATCTTTTTTTTCAGCCACAAGTTTGCATAAAACATTTTTGGTAAAAAAGCCCTTGAGCTTGTACTCTTCATCAACTACGGGGATGCTTTCCATTTCTGAATGCGTGGAGAAAAGCTCAGCGGCTTCATACACACCGGTACCCATTTTAATGCTGACAAAATCTTTAGTCATGATGTCTGATGCTTTTTCCCACACAGTAATTCCTCCTTGTAAAGGTATATTCACACTATTCGACAAAATTTAGAATATTCCTTTGATTTTCCTAATTAAGAAAATATGCAGGCGTGTTTTACACCTGCATATTTTCTAATATTAGACCATTCTCTATTAGCAAATTAACCAATAAAAGATTATCCGTGCCTAGTGCCTTGATTAGTTTTAATTGGTTTGTACCGGTTAATTTTATGCTCAGGCCCACCGCTTTACGTATTATATTGCTAAACGCAGCTTTATCAGCCGGAGCCCTATCCACCTGCACGTCGGCATAAAGCAATCTCTGGGTTGAACCTTCGAAAATACTGTTAAGCTGGATTGCATAGCTGTTATCACTGTATTCTGTTTTTACCAGCAATCGATTTGCACCGACCTCTTCAACGGTTATATTCTTGGTACATTTATAAGCCATCGGGCTCTCCCCTCAGTAATTGTTTGATAGTTCCTGCACCTGAAACCACCAATTTTTCACGACGGGCATCTACCTTTCAATCAGGGTTGCTATTCCCTGTCCGCCGCCGATGCAGGCTGTCGCTAGGCCGTACTTAGATTCTTTCTCTATCATCTGGTAGATCAATTTAATAAGAAGAATGACACCGGTAGCTCCTAAAGGATGCCCCATAGCAATGGCCCCGCCCTGGATGTTGACTTTGTCCCGGTCAAGTTTCAGGGCTTTTTCACATGCCAGATACTGGGCGGCAAAGGCTTCGTTTAACTCAATTAAATCAATGTCCTTAAGCGTAAGCCCGGTCCTTGCCAGCACTTTTTGTGTGGCGGGCACCGGACCAAATCCCATGTACAGGGGATCAACCCCGGCGGTGGCGTAGCCCTTGATGCTAGCCAGTGGTTTCAGCCCTAATTCCTTGGCCCTTTCCTCAGTCATAAGGATCATGGCTGCCGCGGCATCGTTAATACCGGATGCATTGCCCGCTGTAACGGTGCCGTCTTTTTTGAAAACCGTCTTCAGCTTTGCCAATCCCTCAAGGCTGGCTTCCTTTCGCGGATGTTCATCGGTATCAAATCGAATGGTTTCTCCCTTACGTGCCGGGATTTCCACGGGCACTATCTGCTCTGTAAATTCTCCACTTTCGATGGCCGCCACAGCTCTTTGCTGACTGAGCAGGGCGAATTCATCCTGTTCTTCGCGAGAAATATCATATTTTTCCGCCAGGTTTTCGGCGGTCACACCCATGTGCACCAGATAATTAGAGTCGGTCAAGGCTGCTATCACACCATCCCTGCTTTTTGCATCTCCCATCCTGTAGCCCCAACGGGCCTGCTCCAAGAGGTATGGGGCGTTACTCATACTTTCCATCCCCGCGGCAAGGACAGCATCCGCTGCACCGGAAACTATGGCCTCATAGGCGGAATTTATCGCCTGCAGGCCGGACCCGCAAAGACGGTTAAGGGTATAGGCAGGTACTTCCACAGGTACGCCTGCTTTCAGTGCGGCAGTTCTGGCGGGGTTCGAGGCATCACCGATGGATTGTATGACGTTACCCATAATAACCTGGTCAAGCTCACCGCCGTCAATACCAGCTCTGCTAATGCTTTCTTTGATTACTAAGGCAGCCAGATCTGAGGGCGCCACAGCTTTAAGAGATTTGCCGTAAGAACCGATTGCGGTTCTTACACCGCTGACAATAACTACATTCTTCATTTTGAGTAACCTCCTTATTTGGCCAGCCAACCGCCGTCCACGTACAGAATGTGGCCGGTGATAAAGCTGGATGCTTCTGATGATAGGAATACCGCCGGGCCCACTAGGTCTGAAAGTTCCCCGGTACGTCCCATCGGTGTGCTGCCCAAAATCTCCTTCAGTCTTTCCTCGTCTGAAAGCCAGCCCTGGGTCATAGGAGTTTTGATATATGCCGGGGCAATGGCATTAACGTTGACGTTGAAAGGAGCCAGTTCTACAGCCATCACCCGGGTCAATTGATTAATGCCGCCCTTACTCGATGCATATGCCGCCTGGTTCGCCATCGCTACACCGCCGAAGATGGAAGAAATGTTGATGATTTTTCCGCTCTTTTGTTCCATCATTACTCTGGCTACCGCCTGGCCCACCAGGAATATGCCTTTTAAGTTAGTGGCAATCACTTTGTCATACTCTTCTTCCTCGTATTCCACCAGCGGCTTTCTGATGTTCATGCCGGCGTTGTTAATCAAGATGTCAATTTTCCCGAACTCTTTCAACGTGGTATCTACCATGTTTTTAATATCTGCTTTTTTGGTCACATCGCATTTGAGCGCTATGGCCTTTCCACCAAATTCCTTAATACTTTCCGCTGCAGCAGCGGCCTCATCAATGTTTCGGCTGACGATCACGAGGTCAGCCCCGTAATAGGCCAAACCCTGAGCCATGCCAAAACCAATACCTTTACTGCTCCCGGTGACGACGGCTACTTTACCTTTTACGTCCATACTGGGAAAATTCATTTCTAAAAACCTCCTCGTAAAATATCTCTCAGTACATTAGACCATCAACAATCATGATTTCCAATTAGAATCAACCTAATTTAGAATCAACCTAACAAGAACTTCATTAGAATAGTTTTCTCTGCCTGGCAGCAGCCTTGAGCTCAGAACGGAAATTTGGATGAGCTACCTTGATAAGCTCTTCAGCCCGCTGTCTGTTAGTCCTCACTCTCAAGTCGGCAACACCGTATTCGGTAACCACAAATTGCACGTCATACCTGGATGTGGTCACTGCGGCGCCTTCGTCCAGTAGGTTAACTATCCGGGAATATTTACCCCCGCCCGCAGTGGAGGGCATAGCGATGATAGCTTTGCCGCCCCTGGAACGAGAGGTTCCCCGGACAAAGTCCACCTGACCGCCCACGGCACTGTATTGTTTATAGCCGATGGTATCGGCACAAACCTGCCCCAGCATATCTACCTGAATGGCCGAGTTAATAGAAATCATCTTATCGTGTTTACCAATCACGTAAGGGTCATTGGTATAGTCCACAGTATAAAACTCCACGCCGGGGTTATCATCTACAAAATCATAGAGTTTACTAGTCCCCATTACAAAGGAACAGATAATTTTCCCTTGGTGTAAATTCTTCGCTTTTCCATTGATTATCCCTTTTTCTACCAAATCGATTACCCCGTCGGAGAACATTTCAGTATGAATACCTAAATCCTTTTTATCGTGAAGAAAATTGAGCACTGCGTCGGGGATAGCACCGATGCCTAACTGCAGCGTCGAGCCGTCTTCTATTAGGCGGGCTACATTTTCACCAATAGCCTGTTCCACTTCACCAATAGTTGGTATCGGAATTTCAATCAAATCCCGCGTGCTTTCCACAAAATAATCAATGTCCTTTACGTGGATAAAGGAATCACCGAATGTCTTGGGCATTTTTTCATTAACCTGGGCGATTACCACGTCAGCAACTTCCGCTACATGTTTGGTGTAATCAACTGAAATACCTAAGGAACAGTACCCCCATTTGTTGGGCGGTGATACTTGAATGAGAGCAATATCAGGGGGAACATGCTCCCGATATGCCCTGGGCAGCTCATGAAAAAAACATGAAGTATAGTCTGCCCGGCCGTCATGAATGGCCTTTCGCGTAGCCGCACCGGCAAAAAAGGCGTTGTGCCTAAAATTTTCTTCGAAACCTTCTTGGGCATATTCCCCCGGACCAATAGCAGCCATATGGGATACGGCCACATTTCTTAAGTCTTTTCTTTCCACCATAGCTTCTATTAAGGTTCTTGGTTCACCACAGGCATGCTGCAGTACCACATGGTCACCGGATTTGATCTGTTTTACGGCGTCTTTTGCTGCAAGCAGCCTGCTCTGATATGTTTCTTTCCAATTTAACAATTTCTTCCCCCCCAATCCCTCTGCTGGATATTCTTAACAACTTCCGGATGAACTTGACACCTGCAGGCGGTGCTGGTCTATTAACCGTCTTCCCTGATCTACTTCCTGCTAACGTAATAGCAGCTAACGCTATTCTTTGATGCCGGCCAAGTTTTTCGCTAACTCGGTTTTATGCTTGAGATTACCTTGTCTGAGAAGCATTACTCTCTGAGCCTGAGGTGAACCGGCACCATGCATGCTTTCCACCAGAGCGGTACCGCCGGTCATATTCTCAATCAAACGGCCGATGCGAATTCTATTCTCAGTGGAAACACCGTCTCTTGCTTTAAAATATTTCTCTACATACTTGCCAATCTCGGGATGCTTCAGGTCTTGTTCGGAAGGTATAGTCGCGATATAGCCGCCGGCAACGTCATGAGATAATCTACAAATTTCATAAATAAACCGGGTTACATTTTGCTTGACCACGTTGGCCAATAAGGGATCAACAAAATAAGAACCTGAAGAAGTAGGCCTTCCTTCTGACGAACAGGCAATGGAGCCGCCATAAAGGGTTTCAGCGAGATGAATCATCTCGATCACTTTATCCTTCACGTGAGAAGCCTTGGCCACACCATTATAGTCCGCTGCTAAAGCGGTAGCACCGATAATTATATCGCTCACCCCGGTTTTACAACCGCCGTAATTCTGCCGGTGATAGGAGGCAAACCGTTCTACCAGCATGCCGGCAAACTGGCTTTCGCCGCACATAAATACTTTCTCCCAGGGAACAAAGACATCTTCTAATACTGTCAATGCTTCGCCGCCGACAATGCCATATTTTGCGTTACCGCAGTCAATGTCACCTTCTAGCCGCCGCATATCATTCGACTGCCGGCCGAAAATATGCTTAACACCTTCAGCATCTACAGGTATGGCACAGGCCACAGCATAGTCTTTATCTTCTTCACTTAACGCCACAGTGGGCATGATCAACATTTCATGGGAGTTTATAATGCCGGTCTGATGCGCCTTTGCACCGCGGATAATGATTCCCTTATCATTCTTTTCAACCACGCGCACATACATATCAGGATCTGACTGTTGGCTTGGCTTTTTGCTTCTATCTCCTTTGGGATCTGTCATAGATCCGGCTGACATTAAATCGTTTTCCTGTAAATATTTTAGATGTTCTTTAAATCTTTCATGGTAATTGGTGCCCAGTGCTTCATCCATTTCATAGGTTGTAGAGTACATGGCATTTAGACCGTCAAATCCTACACACCGCTGAAAACAAGTACCGGTACGCTGGGCAATCATCCTTAACATCTTTACCTTTTTCACCAGGTCTTCAGCACTTTGGTGGATATGGGTGAAGCGACTTATTTTCTCACCTGTCAAATGCGAAGTCGCGGTTACTAAGTCCTCAAATTGAGGATCATGGGCCATTTCATAAGTCACGGCTGCAGCATTGATATGTGGCTTAAGCAATGCGTGTTCTGTGAAATCTTCGATTCTTTCCCCAAAAGCCCATATTTCCGTATTTAACTTTTTTAAGCTTTCTACATAATCTTTACCTGTTTTTAGAGCCATTTTATAACTTCCCCCTTTATTTATTTACATCTTACCTAAGTTATTAGCAAGATATATACCAGCATTGAAAAAGCCCGTTATTATAGGGAAAGCAGCAAGAAAGCAGCCGCGAATTCCTGCAGCTGCTTTCTAATGGCGATGCACAGTATAATCTTTTTATTGATACTTTTGTCGCTAGCGATGCCCGGTAGCATCAGATTTTAAATAAGTGACACCTTTGCACAGTGGTGTCAGGCACCGCTTAGGTGTCACTTATTATCACTAGGGTGTCAGGCACCGCCTAGGTAAATAAGTGACACCACTGGTATTATTCTTTCGGCGGTTTTGGCGGTGACACCAGCGCCTTTCCTTCGGCTACGGTCTGTTGGTTTTGGTTAGTCCAGAGACACTGGAAAGTTGCCCGGTTTTTTTCTTCGTCTTTTTCAACCAGTTTAACACTGGCGGTAACTGTATCCCCGAAAAATACCGGTGCACGATAGCGGGTCTGAAGCTCCACCAAAACAGTACCCAAGCCCGGTAACTCCATCCCTAAAACCGGCGCCACCATTCCGGTAATTAAGGGACCATGAACTATTGGCTGTTTGAAAAAGGTTTTCGCCACATACTCCCTATTCACGTGCATCGGATTTAAATCACCTGTAATGCCGGCAAACAGATAGACGTCGCTTTCGCTGATAGTCTTTGAGAAACTGGCCTCGTCGCCTAGCTGCAGTTCGTAAACGGATTTTGCCATGTTTATCCCCCTCAGATTTGATGTTTTGTATATTTTACCACCTGTTGAACCTGAATACAATGCACCTTATTGAAAGTCAAGCCCTTGCTGTCAGGCACTACACCTTTAATACCAGCGAATGGGAAACATCATCAAAGGTGCCCCCCCCACTGTCGCACGCTGCCCAATGACGCGGAGTAAGAAATATCCCCCGGGTCTTGCACTACGCCTTTTAAGATAAGGACGGAGCAGTCATCACTGCTATCAATTCAACCGAGGTGCGTTTTGGCGATTCGATGTAAAAAACTAACACCCCCTGGCATTAGGCGTTGGGGGCGTTGGTTTTTCGCCTTGCAGTTCTATATGATTTCTCGGTACGCATTGCCAAACTAACCAGAAAACCTGCTACACATAATCCGGCCAGGAAGACAAATGAATGGCTGAAGCCGGGCACGGAAGTTGTCATTGTTTTAAGCGCTTCGGGTGAGGGGACTCTGCTGTAGACGATGACACTGGTGATGCTGACGCCTACCGCGCCGCCGATATACTGCACCATGCTGTACAACCCGGCAGTCATCCCGTATTCACCGTTTTCCGATACAGATACAGCAGCATTTAATGTAGGTGACGCGGTGAACCCAAGTCCGACACCATTGATGAAAAGCGTTATTAACATAAAGATGAAACCGCTGACAGGGCTAAGCCAGCTTAACATCAGAAATGACAGCCCCCGCAACAGCATACCGAACCCGATGGGCGGGAAGAAGCCCAGTCGGTCAGAAATCCAGCCCCCGAAGGGTCCCACCACCGCAGCTGCAAAAGCCACCGGCGCTAATACCAAGGCCACCTCACTGGGTCTAAAACCACGCACTAGCTGCAAAAAGATGGGCATGACAAAGATTGTGCCGATCACTGTAAAATTATTGATAAATCCAGCGACCATGGCTGCAGAAAAATGTTTCTCGCGGAACAGGTGTAAACTCACCATAGGCGAATCTACATTTTTTTCCACCAGATAAAAGATATAAAGCAAGAGTATTCCGCTGACATCCATCGCTATCACGAAAGGATTAAACCAGCCCCAGTCGGGGCCCATCGTCAGCGCCAGCAGCAGCAGACTGATACCACTGATTAAGGTAACCGCTCCGCTAAAATCAAAACTGCGGCTGCTAGAAAGGTGAGTTTTTTCTTTTACCTTAAAAATAGCACCCGCAAAATTAGCTAATGCCAAAAACAAAACCACCAGAAAAACCGTATGCCAAGAGATTACCTCTAAAAGAAATCCTGCAAATACTGGCCCTGCCACTGCCCCGGCCATGATAAAGGAAGACCACCAGCCGAGGACACTGCCTCGCCGCTGTTCGGGCGTAGTTTCTAATAGTAAAATTAAACCGTTAGTGTAGACAAAGGCCGCCCCTATCCCCTGCATCAGCCGGCCTGCCAATACCATCCAAAATGCAGAATCTACCACACACAATCCAGCACCAATGCTTAGCACCAACATGCCGATAAGAAAAAACCTTTTTGCCCCGAATACATCGCCAATCTTGCCGGCAAAAGGCATCAAGACGGCATATGGAAGCGAGTAAGCATTATTTACCCAAGAGAGCCAGTTAATTTGAACACTATACTCCGTCATGATATCGGGCAGCATGATTTTTATGGAGGTATTGGCCCAAACGGTGATGAACATCCCTAGAAATAAAAAAATTACAGACGAGATGTCGATTTGCTTGACCTTTGCTTCCATTAAACGAGGTTTCCTCCCCAAAATCGATGTAACGCAAATAATATGCAAGTATTGTTCCAAAGCAGTATTATGAGATTTAAGGCGTTTAATGGTACCTTGCAAGATAATTCTATTGCAGAACTGCAACGGCGATGCAAATTTGCAAATGAAAGGCCACCCTTGCCTGCTTACTAGCTATAAAAGCCGCCGCCTGTTTTTTTGCCCAATTCGCCGGCCCGAACCTTTTTACGCAGTAACGGTGCAGGGCGATATTTGTCTTCACCGAATTCCTGATGCAGGGTTTCCATCACTGCCAGACAGACATCTAAACCTATCATATCTGCCAGTGCCAAAGGCCCAATGGGATGGTTAGCCCCAAGTTTCATCGCTTCATCAATTTCAGCCGCTGTGGAAACGCCTTCGCTCAGCATAAACACTGCTTCATTAATCAATGGTACCAACAGCCGGTTAACCACAAATCCCGGTGCTTCATTAACTGTCACTGCCTTTTTGTTGATGCTATCCACAAAAGCGGTGACGGCTTGATAGGTTCCCTCAGAGGTCTTAGCCCCTTTGATGACTTCCACCAGCTGCATTACCGGCACAGGATTAAAGAAGTGCATACCGATAACTCTTGCGGCATTTTTAGTGGCCGCGGCCAACTGACTGATGCTTAGAGCAGAGGTATTAGAAGCTAGGATACAGCTGTCCGGCACGATACCGTCAAGCTCGCCGAACACCTTGCTTTTGATGGACATATTCTCTACAATCGCTTCAATAACCAGGTCTGCATCAGCTGCATCTTGTAATTCCGTACTTCCTTTAATTCTCCCCGTAATTTCATCTTTTTGCTCGGGGGTGAGTTTACCCTTTTTTACTGCTCTGGCCAGGTTTTTATCAATTCTACCTAAACCGCCGTCTACAAATTCCTGAGAAATATCCCTAAGGACAACCTCATTTCCAGCAGCAGCAACCACTTGGGCGATACCGGAACCCATTGTACCAGCCCCTAAAACCATTACTTTTTTCATTATAGACACCTACCTTTTAGTATTATAATAATTCCCTAAGCCTGCCGTTACAGCAGTGTATAGCAACAGCGTATAGGGAAAAGTTCAACACCTATATCATTTCCTTTTAATTGGTTGATGCTTCCAGACCTTCCTCTTTGTTTATCACCTATTTGCGGGCTGCCAGCTTCTAGGGAATATAAGAATTTGCTTGCAGTGGGGCAAGCTCTTTGACCCTTTTGCTGCTAATTCCCGAGGTGGTCATTTGCCCGTTTGTAACACGCCAGCAAGTTATTTTTCTCACTACAGGTTAGTCTCCCAGCCTGTTGGTCAATTGCTGCTTGAGGTCTTGATATGAAAGTTTGGTTCTATTGAGGGTATGTCCTGCCACACTAATTACGGGCACATCTTTAATTTCTGGTCTAGTGGCACAGTCCGTTTCGCAGCCCCCTAAAATGATTAAACAGGAGATATTGGAATAATCACCGGTAATAAACCGATAACAGGGAAACTTTTCTTTTAAGAAATTAAATAAATCCATTGAGTCTAATTCCGGATTACAATTTCCGCAGAATTTTACCCCAATTGCCTTACTCATCCGAAAACCCCCTATGCATCTCCACATGTATATAGATAAGCAAATTATGTACCAATGGTGGAAATGCCTTGGCAACAAGAAAAAGCCGTTTTTGGCAAGCGGCTCTCGATGCACTTTCGCATCACAATAACTTGACAAAATGGTGTCAGGCACCTTTTTGTCAAGTTATTGGAACTCTGTGACTCTGACTTTTGAAATTGGTTCTGTGACTGTGTTACTCTATAACTCTGCTTTGATTCTGTGACTCTAATTTATGAAACTTTGTTTTGTGAGTCTGACTTTGTTCAACTGGCTCTTTGACAATGACTTTGATTGTGAAGCTGGCTCTGTGGCTATGTGATAGTCTATGACTCCATTGGATTTATTCATACTTTGGTTTCGTCTCATTTTCCAGCCTTACTCGGGTTTTTGGCTTTCTGAGCAATTAGCGCTGCCACAGGCAAAGAATTAATTCTTTCCTTACCTTAGGCTTCCCTTGTCGTTGGCGCGGCCCTTTCTTGTCGTAAACCCAATTCTTTATCTTCTTAGCGCGGTTTTTTTACGGCATTTTATTTTTTATCAATTCCGGCTAACTTTCTGGCTAAAGCGGTCTTATGCTGCAAATTGCCTTGGCGGAGAATCATTACTCGCTGAGCCTGGGGTGAGCCCGCACCGTGCATACTCTCTGCCAGAGCTGTGCCGCCGGTCATATTCTCCACCAACCGAGCCATTCGCACTCTTTCTTCAGTAGTGTATTTGCAAGAGCCCCGGAAATACTTCTCCAAATATGCTGCGGTATCTTCATTATTGAAATCCCGCTCCGATGGCAGGGTACCGATAAATCCGCCGGCGACATCATGGGACAGACGGCAGATTTCATAGATGAGCCGGGTAACATTTTGTTTGACTACATTGGCCAGCAGTGGGTTAACCAGGTAACCGCCCGACGCGGTCTTATGCCCGTCGGCAGAACAGGCGATAGAGCCGCCGTAAAGGGTCTCGGTAAGATGGATCATTTCGGTAATCTTATCCTTAACATGGGATGCCTTGGCAACGCCGTTATATTCGGCCATTTGCGCAGTGGCACCGGTGATAACGTCACTGACGCCTCCCTTACAGCCACCGTAATTCTGGCGGTGGTAGCATGCAAACCTTTCTACCATCATACCGGCAAACTGGGCCTCACCGCACATGAATACTCTCTCCCAGGGCACAAAGACGTTATCCAGAATAGTCAGTGATTCACCGCCGACAATGCCGTACTGAATATTCCCCTGGTCGATAACTCCTTCTAAACGCCGACTGTCGTTGGTCTGGCGGCCAAAAATATGCACAACTCCCTCGGCATCCACGGGAATGGCACAGGCAATGGCGTAATCCTTATCTTCCTCACCTAATGCCACGGTGGGCATAATCAGCATTTCATGGGAATTAACCATGCCCGTCTGGTGGGCTTTGGCACCGCGAAGCACCACTCCCTTTTCATTTCGCTCCACCACGTGCACATATTGGTCAGGGTCTTCTTGCTGGTGGGGTTTCTTACCCCGGTCCCCCTTAGTGTCAGTCATGCTGCCTGCCACCATGTAGTCATTTTCCTGGATGTATTTTAAGTAGTCAGTAAAACGCTGATGATAATCGGTACCTAACTCCTGGTCCATCTCATAGGTTGTCGAATAGACGGCATTAATCCCATCAAAGCCGACGCACCGCTGAAAGCAGCTCCCTGTCTGCTGAGCAATCATCCTCAGCATCTTCACTTTTTTAATTAAATCATCGGTGCTTTGGTGGATATGGGTAAAACGGTTAATCTTTTTCCCGGTAAGATGGGACGTGGTGGTCATCAAGTCCTCGTAGTCCGGCCGATGGGCCAGTTCGTACGTCAATGATGCGGCATTGACGTGAGGTGCCAAATGTACAGACTCTGTCACGTCGTCAATTTTCTCCCCGTAAGCATATACCGTCGGATTCAACCTCTTCAAACTTTCAATATACTCTATTCCCGTTTTCAAATCCATCACCCCTCTGGTAGTTTCATTAACTATTATGCAAATATTTAGCCAACTAGTACAACCCCCGTAACGGTGGGGTTTTGCAGTCCGCTCGTTACCGGAAGGGCCAGTTTCGGTGTAAATATGCACCATAATGATTCCCTGAGGGCTACCAGCATAATCTTATTCATTTTTTATTTAACCCTGGAGTTGGAAACATAAACATTCATTTCCCTGTAGTTATATTTTTTACGAAATTCACCAACTTTTACCTCCACCCCAGACCAAACTTTACCAATCTTCACAGTGCCTTTGGCGGTGGTGTCAATTTTTGTTACAACACCTACTGTATTTCCTGCCTCACTAATTTCCACATTTCCATTACCAATGACTCTCCCACCTTTAAGCGCTGCTCTGGCACCTTTTATCACTATATCTTCTCCAGCTCTCAAATTCGACTGAAAACTGCCCTCTCCACCAATGATTATACTGGCACTGGCCACAAGCCCCGAGGTCTGGACGTAATTTGCATAAATACTGGCCCGCTTATTTGCCAGACTCTCCAATAAATATAGAGACTCCATAACCTTTTTATCTAATTTTAATAATGCATCCATATTTGGTACTTTGGTTAAAGGGCCGTTCCCATAAAAAATATTAGCCAGTTCATCAATTAGATCAGGGATGGACTTGTCAAGCATGTCATATTTTTCCCTGCCCCCTTCAATATTTTTGGCAAAATTTACACATATTTTGGGCAGTTCGGGAAATTTTTTCTCCAGCAACAGCTTAACCGCATATCCAACGGGTAGTTTGCCCTGGACCATTTGACTCTCAAGCTGGTTGAGAGATCTTACTAAAATACGTAGTTGCCCATCAACATTCATCAAGTAGTGGGATATTTCTTTACACAATGCCGAAAGCCCCCCGGCGTAAAGCTTGCTGCCAATAACATTGCCGTGGACTCTTAAGTCACCCCCGGAATGTATTGAAGCATTGGCAACAAAACCATAAACGGTGACGTTACCGCTGGCTCGAACTATCATATAGTCCTCCACGTTTCCGGATATTTCCACGTCACCTTTGAATTCAATATCTCCGTTATCTGGAGTGACATTACCTAGATGATTGTACACGGGAAACACGCTGAGATAACCTTCGGTCAGGTCGGGGCGTCCGGCGATAATCGCCATAGCTTTACTCCCGTCATCTATCAACTGTACTCCCTGGCGTACTTTAATTTCCACCCGCTTGGGCTGGGGTGCATCCTTGATTGCACCACTCAGGTCCATGCCCGGTTCCCCCACTACGGCCGCTCTCTTGATAGCCAATACTTCTCCCGGTTCCACACTGATCACTTCATTTATGAGCCGGTTGTTAACTGATTTATGTTTCTGCTGAAATGTATATTCCACCGTTTCATCTACAGGCAGCCGAGGCTTCAAGCCCTGGGCTATTTTCTCCCTTTTGAAGCTTTCACTCCGGGCTAACAGCACCTTTATCTTACATTTATCTATGTAGCAAATTACATTTTTATCCGCCAAGTCATTTAATATATCCTTTTCGTGAACCTTGAAAACCGGAAGGTCTTTAACAGTTTTTGCGGCTATCACCAGGTCTTTTTGGGCTTCGGAATCCATTACTTTATATTTCTTTCCCTTTTTATATGAAACACTTAAATAGGCGGTCATTAAATCATCCTCAACTTCGACAAGGTAATCTGCTGCAGACTTTTCTTCGTCCGGGACCAAAACTACTGCATCCTTATTCGTCAGCACTGTTGTGTCGAAAATTTCTTCTTCGTTAATAAAAACCTTGACATCATTTCCCGGTGTAATGGTCGGGTATTTGCCAGATCCCTTTGGCATTACCATTTCAACCTTTCCGTCTCTTACCGCTATGATACCATCCACATTAGATAAATTATCATCGCTGATATTTGTGTCACTCTCCGCACCACCGGTTTTAGCCGATGTGCCTTTAGAAAAACCTGGGGTTTCTGAGCCTAATTCGTAAAATTTATTTCTTGCCAAGTTGTCCACCATAAAACCCCCCTCGTAGGTAAAATTATCTGTTTGATATTATTCTATAGTTACCAACAATTTTTTCAGCATGTGCCCTATAAATTCAGATTATCTTGACATTTCGTCTAAGCAGCTGAGCCTGCTATCATTATTTACTCGGAAAAGGATATTATTTTTTTAATCCGGTTCATTGATATCGTTTATTTCAATCATCTTATCTACAACAAGTTTATCCAGTTTTTGGCTCAGTTCCAACACTTCCCGCGAATCAACCCGGTTACCCTTTTTAGCTATTAGTTCTACCAATTTGTCTAATATTTCTTGAGCATTTTCCTTCATATCATTACTCCGTTGTAAAATAGATTTAAGACCAACTTATACTCGTTTTCAAGGTAATAGTCCTAATTCCTAAACTTTACCCGACTCAGAAACTCGTACTATAGCCAATCAATAGGACTGATCCGCTTGGACAAAGGTTCCGCCATTACGCTATTTTTGATTTCTTGATAATTGTCTAAAAATACTGCCACAATTTGGGGGCTTAATTGGCTTCCGGAACACTCTTTTATTTCTTCTAGCACCTCTGAATGAACTCGGGCAATGCGGTAAGGCCGGTTGGACACCATGGCATCATAAGCATCGGCCACCGCCAAAACTGCTGCACCCCGGGGAATCTGTGCTCCCTTGAGTTTGCCCGGATATCCGGTGCCATCCCATCGCTCATGATGATGTCTCACCATGGGTAAAACAGATGTAAAAAGACTACCTGTGGTTTGAAGCATACGGTATCCTATCTCCGAATGCATCTTAATGTCTTCAAATTCTGTTCGTGTCAGCTTTCCCGGCTTTTGCAGTATATGAGCAGGCACGGCAATTTTCCCAATGTCATGTAATAACCCCGCTACATATACCAGTTCCGTTTCTTTCTTATTCATGCCTAGTTTTTTTGCTATCTCTTTGGCTAGCTTGGCAACATGTTGTGAATGATTACTTGTATAAATGTCTTTTGTTTCAAGCAATGACGTAAGCAGCATAACAACAGTGTTTAGGCTTTCTTCAAATCTAGGGCTAGCTGTTTTTTCACAAATATTGTACACCTCCCCATCAAAAATAAAAGTTCGTCTTTTTCCTGTAAAAATCTATTTTTGGCTCATTTCCCCATTAATGTTACATGTTTTTACATGTATTTACATCAAACACGGGTATTATTTGTACCATCGACGTATTTTTCATACTGGAGTAGCATTGGTCACACTTTAAATGTGTTACGAAAAGTCCATGTAGCAGGAGCAAGAAGTTCAAGGCGAGTTTGCTTAATTTCTTAAATCCCTGTAAAACCTAGTATTAGGGCGATTAGTTTAATAAGCATACTTAAGATTTATGAATATAACTTTTTGCAGTAAAATCATTCTTCAACCTGAAATAGAGTAAAAAAAACTGCGTGACAGTTTATATCTGTCAACACAGCTTTCTCTTACATTAAAACCAGCCTGATTTTAAAGCATATACAGCAGCTTTTGTACGATCTTCAACCTCCAGTTTCTGCAATATTTTTGATACATGGCTTTTCACAGTTTGTTCAGTTATAAATAAGGCTTCGGCAATCTCCTTATTATTACTGCCATTAGCCAGCAACGTCAATACCTCCCGTTCCCTGACAGTGAGTTCTGTAAACTTGTCATTAAATACTTTAGGGTTAAATTGCCCACCGTCACTTTTCTGGAATTTTATAAACATCTCACCTCGTATAACCTGGTAAAATAATTTAACCAGCTTTGAATCATATTTGTCACCCGCTTCGGCAAGCAGATTTTGATAAGCTTCATGAGCTGTCATGGCTTTACGGTATATTCGCTGGGATATCATGGCTTCATAACTGTCAGCTATAGCAACAATTTTAGCCGAAAGAGGAATTTTCTCGCCATCCAGACCATCAGGATAACCTGTACCATCCAATCTTTCATGATGGTACCGGATGACATCATATATATGGGGGATATCAAAGAGATTTTCTATAATCTCCGCACCCTTTACCGGGTGGGTATTTATTTGTTCCTTTTCCTTAGATGTAAGTTCTTTTGTTTTTAGCAATATCTTATCCGGTATTACAACTTTACCGATATCATGTAAAAACGCTGCACTGGTAATGTGTTCAGCCTCGTTCTTACTCAGACCGGCCTCCAGTGCCAGCTCATAGGAATATCTACTCACCCGTTCCGAGTGACCAAATGTATATGGGTCTTTCATCTCTACAATTTTAGCCAAAGTTCTTAAAGCACCTTTAAACGTCTTCTCGTAGCGACTTCTATTCTCTTCAATACCAATAGCTAATGAAACAAAATTAGCAACAATTGCAAGCAGTTGAGCTTCTGTTTCCTCAAATGGTTTTTCTCTGTCAACTACTAAAAAACCTAAATTTTCACCGTTGCACGAATTTAAGGAGAACCGATAATACCGAGATAAATTACTGCCAACCTTTAATTCTTCCAGCGAAGCATTAGTCGTGAAGCGGGCTATCTTTAATTTGGTATCTTTATTATATACAGCCAACGCCTTTGGACTGAGTATGTTTACAGTTAAATCCATCAGTTGGTTAAGAACATCATCGGAATCCGACAAATAGGCTAATCCACTTAATTCGTTAATTATATCCAATTTTTCCAGCTGCTTCTCACACCTGTCCCACAGCGTGGTTTTTGCCTGCTGCAGGGCTAAATATTGACTGAAACCAGTAAGAATTCTTAAACACTGCTTTACCTGAATGTTGATATTTTGGTAGCATACGTATAATAACCCGTACGCTGTATCGTTATCAATTACAGGTATGCATAATACAATCTTGCCTATTTTTTTCGTATCCTTAAAGATTGAGTTTTTTAACCGTAAGTCATGTGTATCGACTTTTATCGACTGTGCTTCCTTGCTGTACAAAACAAGGCTTTCCAAACTATTTTTTGCACTGACTTCTCGCAATTCTAATGTATTAATACCAATATTTACGAAGGGTTTAAATATATCTTTATCTTTTACAGCAAATATTAGTGCATCACAGTTAATTAAACAAACTAAATCGCTCAGTAAGTCCTCCAGCATTTCTCGGGACAGGTTGCCTAATTTACCTACTTCCGCTATTATTTTGCTAAATGCCTCTTCCCTTTTTGCAGCAATGCTACTTGCGATTAGATCACTTAAATTTTCCCGTATTTCTTCAGAAACTTGCTGCAGCCCCTGGTAATCGTCGTCGGTAGTGTAACCATAAAATATACCAAAATATAAATTGTAAATATTAAGGGGTACTATATACAAATTTAAACCTTTAAAACAAAAGAACGAATTCTCATAAACCGCGCCACTGTTTTTTGCGGGGCAGTCATAATCACAACCTTGACATACATTTACACCATCTACGGTTAAACCAAGTTCCTTAAGCTGATTTTTTTCACAAAAGCTAAAGCTATAGTTTGAAATTCTATTAAATGTTGCTACGATATGTATTATTTGGGACATAATAATTTCAAACATCACATTGGAATCAAGCAATAACATCACCCCGTACTCACAATGACAAAAAAAAATAATGAAAGTCTACTGAAGTAATTATATCAGACGAGCAAAGCAGTACCTCCGTCCAAAGTATTGATATTTTTTTCAAAGGTTTATACTACTTTAGTATGACTTGAAACTGCAATAGTAACATGTAGTTTAATACTGATCTCTTAATATTACAATGAAAGATATAGCCTGAAATATTCATAGCACAATTCTGCAAAGCCCAGAAACCCAAATACATCAAAGCATAAGAAAAGATGAAACAACTCACCCATAAAACGAAAGCAAGAAAAAAAGCCCCAACTTTGGTAATATTAAAGGGTATCAAAACCAAATCTACCAAGGAAGGCTTTCTTATAAAACAGTGTATAAGAATACAGCATGCACTCAAACTACCGAATTAAAACCCTTCATTATAATAACTTGACAAAATGGTGTCAGGCACCTTTTTGTCAAGTTATTGTCGTAACATATTGACGTCGCTATTTATGTCGTTAAAATTCATTCCGCCAACGCTGTAATAAATCGCTAACTGCCGCTCTGCTCATGGAGAGGGCAGCGCCGATGTCTTCTAGAGAATAACCCACTTTTAGTGCTTCTTTGGCAAAAGTGACTTTAATGGGCGTAAGGTTTCGTGACCTGGACCCTGATTTCAACAGCGTAAACTGGCTCGGGTTGGTACACTTTTCTCTAAGTATTTGGTCTAACTGTATTCCGCCGCCAAATACCTTTATCCCCGAAGCACCGAAATCAGTCTCTGATGTGGCGGCAATTTCTGCAGCAACGGTAAATTCAAACTCGCCGATAAACTTACCTTTTTCATAATTAGTATTATCTTCTGTATCCATAAAATCCTGATACATCGCCACCGCTTGGGAGTGTTCTTGGGATAGGGTGTTGAGAATTAATTTAGAATTTATCAGGCCGGTCGCGTCTGAGCCTTGCCGGTAACATTCATCGCTAGTCCATGGATACTGGCTCACTTCCTGACATATGCCCGCTTTGACAGGGTTCTGATGAATATACCTTAGCACTGCCACCAGGTAACTCTCGTCCCGCACCAGCAATGCCTTATAGCGCCCTTGAAACACATGACCCTTCCGCTCGTGTTTCCAGTTATAATATCGAGCATAACGGCTGTTAAACTGCTGCATCAGCACTTGCAAAGGCGTTCCCAGCCTCTGCAGCAGCAGGTGATAGTGATTGTTCATGATAACATATCCAAGCAGTCTGAAATCCATATCCGGCACCATTTCTCTTAGCAGCATCAGCAGGTATTGTTTGTCATAATCCCGCTCAAACACAAACTCTTTGTTATTACCCCGCTGAATTACATGGTAAATCGCACCTTCAAACTCAATCCGTGGCATACGACCCATAATATCACCCCACCCGCGGTTTCACGGTTTGAATAACTTGACAAAAAGGTGCCTGACACCATTTTGTCAAGTTATTCAATAGCACAGCTCCGCCGCGTTTATTTGTTAAGTGATATTCTCCATTTGTTAAAATTTTCCTGCAGGTATGGTGAATTTAAATTATTCCCATGGTTGCTTGAGCAATGCTGATAGCATGAGAGTTGATACGCAGCAGGCTATTGGTTAAGTCCAGGTGCACCGAACTGGTTTCAAGAGACTTTTCATTTTCCTGGAGCCGATGGAAATGTGAGTAGCGCAGGTTCTTCTCCATACGCACTATTTCGGGATTAAGGTGGATGACGCTTCGGGCCTTTTCTTGATCCTCCTCTTCAAATGCTTCCACAGCATTATTAAAGTTTTTGGTGATGGCCTTATGCATCATTTCTATTTCGTCCCATCCTTCCCCACTCAGTTCCAATCCTTCCCGTCGGATTTTCTGGCCAATTTGGAGCATGCCCATCATCACATCGCCTAGGTGCTCTAGGTCATTACATACATAAAGCATTTTGACCTGTACCTCGGACTGGCCTTCGGAAAGATTACCTTGGGCCAAACGGGAAAGATAACGGGTAATTGAACGATAAAGGAAATCTAAAGTAAGCTCTGCTTCCTGCAGCTGGTTACGCATCTTTTCATCGCCGGTACGTACTGCCTCCGTCAGATGGGGCAGCACATCTTGGCGTACCACCTTGGCCATACGTAAAATCTCACTTTTGGCCTGGTCAATGGCCAATTCCGGCACTTCCAGCACTGCCTCATCAAGGTAATGGGCGGCACGCTCCTGAGTGCCCGTGTCAGGCAGTATCTTTAGCATCAGGTTACCGAAATGGCTGGTAAACGGCAAAAATATTAATAAATTTACTATGTTAAAAATAGAATGACCATTGGCGATCTGCCGGTGGATATCTGATGATGTCATGGCCACCACTTGAGAAAACAGCCCTAAAAAGGGTAGGAATATAATTACGCCGATTACTTTAAAAATCAAGTGTGCCAATGCAACTCTTTTTGCAGCTCTGGAAGAGGCAAGACTTGATAAAAGCGCTGTGGCAGTGGTACCTATGTTGGCCCCAAGCACCATCGGGACGGTTGCTTCAAAGCCAATTACTCCCTGACTGGCCAACGACATACCTAAAGCTATGGAAGCGGCGCTGCTTTGGACGATGGCGGTAAATACCGTTGTTACCAGCACCGTCAGCAGCGGACTTGCGGTCACATTAACTAACATCTCAACAAACCCGGGATAAGAACGAAGCGGCTCCATGGACTGAGACATCAGGGACATGCCATAAAAAATAAAGCCAAAGCCCAATACAGCCTGACCTAAGTTCCTGGTACGCTGCTCCTTGGCAAAAAGCTTTAACGGTACTCCCAACGCCACCATCCACAAGGCGTAATCCGTCACCTTAAAGGCAATCAATTGAACGGTCAATGTGGTACCTACCGCCGACCCGAGAATTACTCCCAAGGCCTGGCCTAGGGTCATCATGGACGCATTAACCAGGCCTACTAACAGCACCGTAGCTGCGCTGCTTGACTGCAGCAGCACTGTGATCACCACGCCCACTACCACCGCCAGCAGACGGTTTCTGGTAATGCTGGCCAAAACATCCTTCATTCGGTGCGCAGATGCTTTCTGCAGTCCGTCGGAAGTCAGCTGCATCCCATATACAAATATTCCAAGGCCTCCCATGAGGCCCATCAGCACAAATGTTAATTGCATTCTTATCTACTCCTAATAACTTGACAAAAAGGTGCCTGACACCATTTTGTCAAGTTATTCATTTACTCTATCGAAAGGTCGACGTTCGCCGGTGACCATGTAAATGGTCATTTCAGCGATATTAACGGCGTGATCGCCGACGCGTTCTAAGTATCTGGCCACCAAGGAAAGGTAACTGGCCTGGTCTACAAGACTGCAGTCATTTTTCATAAAGTCAATTAGTTCGTCATAAAGGTATTCAAACAATTTATCAACTTGGGTGTCATCATCATCAAGTTCCCGGGCGGAGCGGACATCCCGTTGGGTATAGGCCTTTAGACTTTTGTTTACCATTGCCAGGGCCAAATCTGCCATGCGGGGAATATCAACCAGCGGCTTAAAATACTGCCCTTTCTTTCTCAGCCGCAGGGAAACCTGAGCAATATTGACAGCATAATCGGCGATACGTTCAAGTTCTTTAATGATTCGCATGGCACTGGCCAGGGTTCTTAAGTCTTTCTCAATTGGCTGCTGCAATGAAATTATCTCCAGGGCCTTTTGTTCAATATCGTAATCCATATCATCAATCGGGTCATCCATTTCAATCACCCGGTTACACATATCTTCATCCTGATTTATCAGACCTTCCATAGATAGCATCAGAATTTCGTTGACGTCTTCCCCCATATTTAATATTTCTGCTTCTAGGGATTTAATTGCCCGTTCGTAGGCGTTTAACGGTCTGCTGATCATAATATCTACCTTCCTTTACTTACTGGGTATAACATCATATGCCTCAGGGCCTGTCAACTGACGTGTAATCCTGGTGACAAATCACATTAATACCTCATATGTATTGTATTATAACAAAAAAATGTGCCCTGTCCCACATAATTAACGTTAATGGAAGGTTTAACAGGGTAAAATGCAAACTGACGCAACCCACAAAACAGAAAACTTTACCAAAATATCCTGCGGGTTATTGACATATGCTCAAAATAAGCAGTATAATTGATTTAAACATATGCTCAAAACTTTGAAAGGTGGGGATTATTATTATGAAAAAAAGAATTGCAGTTCATTATAACAAAAAAATGTGCCCTGTCCCACATAATTAACGTTAATGGAAGGTTTAACAGGGTAAAATGCAAACTGACGCAACCCACAAAACAGAAAACTTTACCAAAATATCCTGCGGGTTATTGACATATGCTCAAAATAAGCAGTATAATTGATTTAAACATATGCTCAAAACTTTGAAAGGTGGGGATTATTATTATGAAAAAAAGAATTGCAGTTCCTTCTGAGACACCGGGCGGTTTGGGAGCCAGCCGGTCTGCGCATTTCGGTCATTGTGATGTATTTACAATGGTTGATATTGAGGATGGAGAAATTAAAGATGTCTCCGTGCTGCCTAATAGCGACCACGAGCACGGCGGATGTCTAGCCCCGGTAAAGGCTCTGCTGTTAAACGGCGTCCGAGCCATGGTGGTAGGTGGTATGGGACCGAACCCGCTGGCCGGATTTCAAGCGGCGGGTATCTCAGTCTATCTCGGCAGCGGTGACACTGTAAAGGATGCAGTACAGGCTTTTGTCGATAACAGTGCACCGCGAATGGATAATAATTCGACTTGCGGCTGCGGCGGGCATGGTCATGACCATGAGCATGAGCATGGTCACTGCCACGGATAATATTTTAGTGACATACTTGACACCATTTTGTCACAGCGGATAATATTTATTGGATAATATTAAATGGCAATATATAATAACTTGACAAAAAGGTGCCTGGCACCATTTTGTCAAGTTATTGAAAGGGGGCAGGGTGATGCCGCGGCCTAAGAAATGTCGCAGGGTGGGGAATATTCCGAAGGAAGCGTATTTTAAGCCGGCGGGTATACCAATTAGGGAACTTGAAGAGGTCAACCTGCTGGTGGAAGAGCTGGAAGCGATCAGACTTAAGGATTTAACCGGGCTAAATCAAGAGGAATGTGCTCAGCGCATGAATGTATCCCGGCCTACCTTTCAGCGGATTCTCACCAAGGCACGGCAAAAAATCGCCTCAGCCTTGGTAGACGGTAAGGCGATTAAGGTTGAGGGCGGGGATTTCCGAATGCATTTGCAGCAATCTAACTGTCCGAAATGCCGTGGCGATTCTGCCGGCGAACAGGATGCCTGTCCCTTCTGTGGTCACGAAAAATAAGTAGATACGTAAACGCAGCAGTGGACAAACTGCTGCGTTTTTTTATTCTCCCCACACCTTTAATGTTACCTTAGGCGGTATCAGGCCGCAAATCTGAGCATGGGCAAAATACCGGAGTAGGGCCTTACGATCTGACTGATCAAAGCTGCTCTTTATTGATTTAAAGTAGCCCTCCACCATATCGGGAGATAAATTATAGCGGTGTTTGGCCTTCTCCACCAAACGGGGGATATTTTTCATGCTGAGGTTTCGACAGGCGTGCAGGGCCTTGGCCATGAAATCCACCTGTACGGGATTCTGCTTTGCATATTCTTCCCGTACCACCCATAGGGCATAGACCATGGGCTCGGCAGTAAAGTCACGCCACAGTTTACCGAGGTCCAGTATATGGCCATTGAACTCATCACGCGCCAGTATGGCCTGCTCGCCAAAGAGCAGTGCTGCATCGGCATTATCGAGCATCTCATTTAAATCCGGCTGCTTATGGCAATAATTAACCTGCATCTGGTAGTAATGATTGATGAGAATTTTTAGCAGTACAAATGAACTGACTGCGGTATCAGGAATACAGATAGTTTTACCGTCTAATTGGCTCACAGGCACCTTACTAAAGAGCAGCAAATCGCTCGTATCTCCCCGAGTTATCATGGAAAGATCAGGCAGTATGAGACATTGTTTAAAATGTTCTGCATATTCATTGGAAGGAAGCGGTGCAATGTCCAATTCCCCGTCAAGGAAACGGTCATGTAATCCTTTAGGACTATCTTTGATAAGATTAACTCCGGTAAGAATTTCCCCGGATTCAATGGCATCGATAACCGGCAGGTAGTCCAAGCTGTCAACAACGCCTACATTTAGATTATTATGTCTATTGGTCATTTAGGTCCTCTCCCCCGGCTAAGTTAACGGCTGCCCGTCACTTAATGAATTTTCATACTATTTGAATTCTTGATCAAATTGAAAAAACCTTTGGAAGGTGTTGGTAATCGAAAACAAAAAAATAAAAGCCCCGTAGTTACGGGACTTTTATCATTTTTGTTTCTTTTTTCCTAGTACATCCTGTTTTGATTTTGTGGCATCTGGTTGCTTTGTGCAGTCGCTTGATTAAACTGAGCTGCGTTTTGCTGGTTTTGCTGCTGGCGCTGCTGCATTTGATTCTGTCCAAATTGCTGCCCATACTGGTGAGTTTGGGGCTGACTAAACTGGCTAAATTGCTGAGTGCCTAGCTGCTGCTGTGCTTGAGGCTGCCTAAATTGGGATTGCTGCTTTGCTTGATTAAACATCTGCGCATTTTGTTGGTTTTCCTGTTGACGCTGTTGATAGTCTTGTTGGGTACCACCGAATTGACCGGCAGTGCTCATGGTTTGCGGGCTCATTGAAGTGTATTGCTGCTGACCCAATTGGCTTTGATTAAGCTGTTGAGTTTGAATCTGATTGGTCAACTGCTGCCCCATTTGCCGGCTGGCACTGCCCAACTGCTGTAATTCTTGAGCCGCTCTGTTACACATCTGTTCAATTTGATCAAGCTGTTGAGTTGCCTGCTGGGCAGAATACTGATTGAAGTTTTGATTTTCTACCTGCTGTAACTGCTGGGACACTTGATTGATGTGACCCAATTCCTGTTGGAAACGCTGC
Source organism: Metallumcola ferriviriculae (assembly GCF_035573695.1). Taxonomy (NCBI): domain Bacteria; kingdom Bacillati; phylum Bacillota; class Clostridia; order Neomoorellales; family Desulfitibacteraceae; genus Metallumcola; species Metallumcola ferriviriculae. The sequence continues at coordinate 2,782,813 of NZ_CP121694.1, forward strand.
ACCAGATTGTTCAAACGCTCTGACTGTTGCTGTTGTTGTGGTTGTTGTTGAATCAAAAAAATCTTCCTCCTTTGATTGTATTCTTTCATAGCTTGTGCAATTCCACCACATTAATTCGAGTTAAAATATGGCACTTAAAAACGCTTTTTAAATAAAAAAATAAACCTTGGTGTTTTGTGCCAAGGCTGAAATAATTTTCATTTTGTGGAAATATTTTGGAAATGTTTCTTTTTTAAAGAAGTACATCTAATACAGTAAATACAAACATCAGCGTACTTAGATATCCATTCATATTCATAAAAGCCATACCTAATTTGGAGAGATCATCGGGTCTAATCAATCGGTGTTCGTAATATAAAAGCCCGGTTGCTGCCAATACACCAACCAGGTAAAAAATGCCAAGACCCGCATATAGGCCGACCGCCAATAATAACAACGGGGCAAATATATGTAGCACCGAAGAAATAACTAAGGCCCGACTGATGCCGAAGCGCTTGGGAACGGAGTGAATACCGGCATTGCGGTCGAAATCATAATCCTGACAGGCATAAATGATATCAAAGCCAGCCACCCATACTGCCACAGCCAGTCCCAAAAGTATCCCGGGTAAATCAATACTGCCGGTAACCGCCACCCAGCTGCCCAACGGTGCCAGGCCCAACGCGATACCCAGCACGAAATGACATGCCCAAGTCCAGCGTTTGGTGTAGGAGTAAATTACTAGTACAAATACGGCGACAGGCATTAATTTGACGCAGAGCGGATTAAGCTGAGCCGCCGCTGCAAAAAGTATCACGAAGGAAATAATCGTATAAAGCCAAACTTCGCCCACTGATAAAAGTCCTTTTGGTAAAGCCCTCGCAGCAGTGCGGGGATTTAAGGCATCTATCTGCCGATCAATCAGCCGGTTTAATGACATTGCCGCGGTTCTTGCTCCCACCATAGCCACTGTAATCCAAAAAAGATTAGCTGCGGTTGGGACGCCGCCGCTTGCTAAAAATGCGCCTAAGTAAGCAAATGGGAGCGCGAAAATAGTGTGCTCAAATTTAATCATTTCCAAAAATGTTTTAAATTTATTCTGTGAAGCCATATTCCTTCCACTTCCCATCCACCAATTGTTTGATTTCGTCGCTCATCTCAATGTCATCGGGCCATTCCCGAGTATGCCCTTCCGAGGACCATTTCTTGGTAGCATCAATGCCCACCTTATGCCCATAATTAGCCCTGGGGGACGCATGGTCAAGTATATCCAGCGGTCCCTCCACAATGCTCAAGTCCCGCTTGGCGTCAATGTTATTAAACACCTTCCACGCTACTTCCGATAAATTTTGTACATCCACTGTCTCGTCTACCACGATAATCATCTTGGTAAACATCATCTGACCCGTACCCCAGATGGCATTCATCACTTTTTGAGCATGTTTGGGGTAGGTCTTTTTAATGGATAAGATGACACAGTTATGGAATACGCCCTCCAGCGGTAAATTCATGTCTTTGATTTCCGGTAGCTGCATCTTCAACAGGGGCAGGAAAATTCTTTCCGTGGCCTTGCCCAGATAGCAATCCTCCTGGGGCGGCTTACCCACAATGGTGGCAGGATAAACCGGATTTTTCCTATGGGTGATACAGGTCACATGAAATACGGGATACTGATCCGCTAGGGAATAGTAGCCGGTGTGGTCACCAAATGGCCCTTCCAAGCGGGTCTCCGAGGGGTCAATATATCCCTCAATAATTATCTCCGCATGGGCCGGCACTTCAATGTCCACCGTTTTACATTTCACTAGTTCTACCGGTTCCTTGCGTAGGAATCCGGCAAAGAACATTTCGTCGATATCTTTAGGCAGCGGCGCTGTGGCGGCATAAGTTATGGCAGGATCTCCGCCCAAAGCCACAGCTACCTCCATCCGCTGATTTTGGGCCTGATTGCCGCGATAGTGGTCGGCACCGTGTTTATGAAGATGCCAGTGCATACCGGTGGTCTTACTGTCAAATACCTGCATTCGGTACATCCCCACATTGCGCTTACCACTTTCAGGGTCCTTAGTAAATACCAAAGGCAATGTAATAAACGGGCCGCCGTCCTGGGGCCAGCACTTTAGCACCGGCAGAAGGGAAAGGTCCGGGTCCTGATGTACCACTTCCTGACAGATACCCTTTTTCACAATCTTGGGCATAAAATTAGCAATCTGAGCCACCTTGGGTAGGGCCTTTAGTTTGTCAATCATGCTGCTGGGTACTTCCGGCGGCTGTAAAAAGGTAAGTATCTCCGCACCGATATCGTCCAAATCCTCTACTCCGAGGGAAAAACCCATCCGCTCAAAGCTGCCGTAGGCATTGGTCAGTACCGGCATGTCATACCCTTTTACGTTTTCAAACAACAATGCCGGGCCGTAGTCCTTACTCACCCGGTCAGTAATTTCGGTGATCTCCAAATCATTAGAGACGGGCGCATTGATGCGTTTCAGCTCCCCTCGCTTATCCAGTTCTTCAATAAAATGCTGCAAATCGCGAAATGCCAACGATGACTCCTCCTTATTGTTACTCAACGATGCTGCTCAACTTAACTCAACTTGTCCAATAACTTGACAAAAAGGTGCCTGGCACCATTTTGTCAAGTTATTAGCCGGCCATGAAATTTTTCATCAATTCGGGTTCGTGTTCGAGAGTGTCTACGGTTCGGAGCAGCATTGTCTTTTCCCGGGTCTTTGGCAGGGCGTTCAATGCTTGCCGGGCCTGGATCAGGTATTGCGCCGGGGAAATTTCGCTAAAGCCTGATCGGAGTATCCCCCATGCGGTACCAAAGTTTCGGCCAAAAGCACGAATTGTTTCTGTCTCCTGGTGCGGGGCATCAGCGACGGCGGCGCCGATGGTACAGCACTCTGCCAATAGGCTTCCCCACTCTTTTTCGGCCACGGCGGTATAATCTAATACGCTGCCTATACCCTCTTCCAAGACATCTTTGCGGATGATACCGCCTTCATGTATATCGCAAATTGCCGCGGACAAGGGAGCCAGCATCTCCAGACAATCATAGCGGCTGAGATATAAAAAGAAATGACTGTAAAGGTAGTCGCCCACCAGTACCGGATACTGGGGGCTTCTGCCGTCATAACCATGCACATGACCGGCCAGACGGACAAACTGCACTACTGCAGCCAAGGGAAGGCTTTTAGCGGTGCTTGCTGCACCAAGCATCTTGGCTGAAAGCAGCAGCATGCCTGGGTACAGATACTTGTCCGCTTTGTCCAATTCCAAGCTAACAAAACGGGTAATGTGTCCCGCCCGCAATCTAAAATCTCGATCCATTATCCGTTCCATTTCCCGCAGCTCAGGCAGCACGGATTCTATAAATTTAAAAGTCATTAATCCTACTTCCTTCCTGCTCCCAAAATGGGTATTTACATGCTAAAACAAAGTGAAAAATTAGTACTTCGCGTCATTCATAGTTATATTCGTGGCAAAGGTAAAAATTCCTGCAAAAATAACCATCGGAGCGGCAGGTGCATATTGGCAGGGTTTTGGCAAAACAAAAACCTTACGTTCCTGTTTTATCAGAACGTAAGGTTTTTAGCCAAAAGAGCTTTTTTTACTGGGTAAAATAAATATCCCCCCTACAAATTTGCCGCCCTATCAGGAGCCTGTTCCATAGTGCCGCGGATTATTTCCTTGGCCTCCACATGTTGGGCATGGAACATTTCTTTGACGTAATTAGCTGCATCCCAAGGGTTGACGCGGTCACCGCAGGTGAATACGTCCACTGCTGCGTAACCTAATTCGGGCCAGGTATGAATGGCTAGATGGGACTCAGAAATTACCACTACTCCGCTGACACCTTGGGGACTGAACTTATGGAATACAAATTCCCTTACTTCTGCTCCTGCCTCCAATGCGGCATTAACCATAATTTCTTCTACTTTCTTTAGGTCATTTAATATGTTGAAGTCACAACCATAAACTTCGGCCAATACATGGCGACCCAATGCGTTCAATTATCATTCCTCCTTATTCAAAACAAAACAAAAATCAATTCAATTTTAAGACCTGTTATTATGTTTGTCAATAAGATTTTTCTTTAACTTTTATTTGGAAATTGTGCAGTACTTACTGCGATAAACACAAGGGGCGCCACAGCAAAAATCATCATGGTAGCGGCGGCCACAATGCCGGAGTCATTGAAGACCAGCGCTGCACCGCTGCCGGCAATCACGGCCAAGAGTCCCCTGTGAAAATATGGGTACTGCCGGGAGATATAGCGAAAGATACCCACTGGTCGAAAGGAGAGCACCGCCAGGGCGGACAGAAGCACTAAAAAGACACGACTCCAAATAGTCCATCTAATAAGTTTAATATTCATTGAGACCTTGCGATAAATCAACTGCCAAAGTACGCTGGGGCCGCCGGATAAAATAGTATGAGCCATGCGGCCGAGGTGCGACTGCACCTCGGCCGGCCGCTGGAAATCATAAAAAGTAAAGGCCGCGACCGCAGCCAATACCAATAATGCGGCAACCAGTATTGTTTGGTAATTCAAACGTCGTTCCCAAAGACCGATTATCAGAAAAATAAATGCTGAGAGAGAGGCTAATGTGCCGCCAAAGTTGGCACCTATTTGAGGAGCGCCGACAATGGTAATGAGAAACACCAGTAACACCGCCACCGGCACGACCATTATCGACGTTCTCACCGGGGTTCTTATCGGGGTTCTGTTAATGGGTCGTTCCCCTTGGGCGAGGTTTTTTTTGCTAGCCGAAGGAAAAAGGGTCGCTCCCGTCTGCCGACTCGCCAGTCGGCCCAGCAGGCGCTGATATACCGCAGCGCTGCCTATCACTGATGCACCGATCAACACTCCCATATATTCATTGCCGATGCCGTAATACCGGGCCCCGGCCATGGCATCGTAACCCAATGTGGAGTGTTTCATCAGCGGTGCATTATTAAGCAGGTCAATCACTATGGCGGCTGTGGTAACTAAACTGATAAAGATAAAGGGATCCAACAGCTTATCCTTTGCCAGCGCCATTGCTCCTGCAACCAATAAAGCAGCAATTGCTAATATCATTAAAAGATAGGCGGTGAAGTTTAAGGTATTTAATGGTACCACCAAAAGTAAGCTCAAAGGTATGGCAGTCAGGGCCACTAGGATAGGTTTTAAATGTCGGACTTGCGGCCTGCGTAAAAATAAGCCCGCTAGGGCTAGGGCAATAACTATTATTTGCGTCAAGATATAGCCCTTAATCAAGGGCGGGCGCGTCCTGTATGTAAAGACTGACCGGCGGTTAACAGCAGTTAAGGTCGCCACCGGGTCTGCTTTGGGTACGGCGGATAAACTACGCCCGGTTATGCCTGTCGGTGCGCTCACCTCTAACCAGCGGTAAATGCTGGCGGTTAAGTCAGTATTAGTGACTATGCCCGGGCGCCGGGTGGTGCCGCTGGTAAGCTGCCCCTTTAACCCGGCACCGCGCACCACCAAAGGGGTAAAGAAGTTTTTATCACTCTGGGCCAATCGGGAGGGATTGGGACTGACAAATACAAATACTGCATCTTGGAATGACGGAGCCTGAGCCAAACGCTTGACAAAGTCATCTATTCTGGTAAGAGCCTGTTGGCGTGCCCGCTGCCATACTGTCGGCAGGGTATCTTCCCGGATCATTTCCAGGCGGGTCATATCCCCGGTTTCCACCACCAGCAGCCCGGCATTATCTGAGGCCAGTACTTCATGATAGAGTTTGTCAAAGTCAGTATACCAGAGCAATGTCTTACCTTTTTTTAGGATATCACGACTGACATTACCTTGGGCCACCCTGCCCCAACGGTCCATCACCATGCCCACCGCTTCTCGGTGCAGCTGACCGGGAATATCACCATTGCCAATGACTGCCGCAACGATACCTTGATGCTTCAGCGTTTCTCCCAGTAACCCCGGTACGGCAGCCGTCTTATAGCGCCGATTGGACTCCAGGGTCCCGGGAATATTGAGCATGACGATGCCACCATCCGGAGCCGTTTTGCCGTTACGGATACGGTAAATATCCGCCACCTGAATGCCGCCAAGCTCTCCTCCTGCTGCCAGGGCTTCACCGGTATCCCGGCCCGCTGCTGCAGGGCGGCCGGCACCTAGGGTGATAAATGCATCGTCTCGGTCATAACCCGAGGCAGTCTTGGGGTTCATCAGCCCCACTGCCCCCTTGCTGGCTAAGCGGAATACAAAAGGCATGCTAGCTTCACTGATATCATTGATGGTCAGTCCTTCGGCGGTGACAACCACCACTTGGGGCACCGCAGCGGCGGCAGGGATGGTCAATAGGAATAATAACCCTACAGCAAATACTACCGCCGTGGGGATTTTTGTGAGACTGCCTTTAAACATTGCTATCATCCTTAATACCGCAAAATTCGCCGCCCTCATTGGTTACCCCTTTAGCTGACAGTAGTTTTTCATAAACTGCTTCGGTGCTGTCTACCATAAACTTTTCACTGAATTTCCGCTCCACATTGACACGAGCCTGCATACCCAGTACTTCAGCAAAGAAGGGCCGCTCCAACAAGGTCATCACCGTCTTGGCCAACACCCAAGGGTTATTAGGCGCAACCAGCATCCCAGTCTTGCCATGCTGGATTAGTTCCGGCAGACCACCCACCCGGCTCGCCACGATAGGGCGGCGGGCGGCCATAGCTTCCAGGGCACCAATAGATAAACCCTCTGACAATGAGGGGATCACAAAGATATTAATGATCGGTAAAAGCTGGGGTACATCAAAACGAAAGCCGGCAAAGACAGTTTTGCGTAACCCCAATTCTGTTGATTGCTTTTCTAAACTCTTCCTGGCTGGCCCGTCACCCACTATCAAAAAATTCACACCCGGGATTTCCGCCTGAATCATTTTAGCGGCCTTTAAGAAACAGCCCACCCCTTTTTGCGGGATCAACCGGGCCACTACACCCACCACCGGTGCCGTGATATCCAAGCCCAGGTCTCTTTTTTTGCGGGTCACTTCGGTAATTTGGTTGAATTTCTCCAGGCTGAGACCGTTATAGATAGTGGTAACCTTCTCCATGGGAAAGCGCTCCACCCGCTGGATATCCCTCGCAAGAGCTTCAGAAACAGCGATGGCATGGTCGGTATACCGGACCATCCGGCGTTGAATGGTAGAAAAAGCCGCCCTTTTCCAGCGAGCATAATCTTCACCGTAAATAAAGTTATGGAAGGTAGCTACCACCACCGGTACGCCGGCACGCGCTGCCGCCAAGCGGCCTATCAACCCGGCCTTTGCACCATGAGTGTGCACTAAATGCACCGGCTGCTGCCTCAGCAGCCACACCAGCTGCCTGAAAGCCTGAAAATCAGCAAAAGGATTGATATTTCCTTTGAGATTGATAGGATAAGTAAATACCCCCACCCGGCGCAGATCGGTAAGAATTTCCCCATGATCAGGGCTGCATACCATCAGATTATAACGCCCTTTGGAATAATTCCGCGCCAGACTGAGGACATGTTCCTTCATCCCACCTTCCGCCGACCGGACTATGTGCAAGATATTTATTCGCGCCATATATTCACCGCCATTTTCGCATTACACTTAGGTTTTACCATTACTGGGAAAAAAATAACTTGACAAAATGGTGCCAGGCACCTTTTTGTCAAGTTATTGAAAATCGCAGCTTATTTCGCGGCTTATTTTGCCTAAACATTGGTCTAAATAGCAGCTTCTTTAGCGTCTGCTAAACATAGATCCCAGAGCTGTTTTTGCACTGCCGAAAGCGATATTTACAAACCCTTTATATTTGGAAAGTATATCATCCAGAGCATCAACCACGTAATCCAGGTCTTCATAGCTTACCGCGAGCGGCGGCTGAAGCCGGATTACATTGGGGTTATTTAAGGTGAAGTTTGTGATTATCCGGTGTTTATTGAGCAGCTCACCTTGTATTAATGCGCCGGTATACTCTTCCGCCAGCTTATTGAGGCTGCCGCCGGTGAGGCGATCCATCATTCCTTTATGCTGATAGAACTCCAAGCCTATCATCAAGCCCCGGCCGCGCACTTCTTTAAGCAGCTGGTGTTTGTCTGCCAACGGTGCTAATTTATTTAAGAAATACTGACCTTTCTCTCGGGCCTGATGTGCCAGGTCATCTCTCACCAGGATATTAATCGCGGTCAAGGCGGCAGCTGAGGCTACGGTATTTCCTCCGAAAGTGGAAGTATGCAGCAGATAAGTTTCCATACTGCCATAGGCCTTATGCCAGATCTCTGCCGTAGCAGCGACGGCACTGATAGGCACCAAGCTACCACTTAGGGACTTGGCCATACACATAATATCCGGGGCTATATTCTCATGCTCACAGGCAAAGTTATAACCGGTGCGGCCAAGACCGGTCTGAACTTCGTCAATAATGAGATACGCGTCATAGCGGTCGCAAAGATCTCGGGCATCCCCGAGGTAACCGTCCGGCGGCAGAATAATTCCGCCCTCACCTTGGATGGGTTCCAGAATTACTGCGGCCACATCACCTTTATACATTTCCTTTGCTAACGCTTCAGCTTCACCGTAGGGTACTTGGATACAATCAGGAACCAGCGGTGCAAAGGGCTTCTGGTAGGTTTCCTTACCGGTTAACGAAAGTGCTCCCATAGTCTTGCCATGAAACGAACCCTTAGTGGAAACTAATTTACTCTTGCCGTTGGCAATACGGGCCATTTTAATGGCACCCTCCACTGCTTCTGTTCCGCTATTACCAAAAAATAGATGCTGCAGCTTACCGGGCATAATTTCAGTAAGGTTGTGGGCCAGTGCTGCATTGACGGCATTGAGATTGACCTGAAGGTAGTTAGGAAGCTTGTTTACCTGCTTTACCGCCTCAATTACTTCCGGGTGATTGTGCCCAAAAGATAAGGCACCAAAAGAGCCAAGAAAATCCAGGTACTTTTCTCCTGCTTCGTCCCAGACGTATGTACCTTCTGCCCGAACAAAGCGGCGATCATAATTGAGTAGCAGTGACATTTGTGCCAAAACCGGATTAATATGGTCCTTGTATTCCTGCCTTGTCTTTTTAATATCCCAGTTGAGTGCTTCTTCTAAAGTAAACATGTTCATACTGCGTCACGCTCCCAAATTAATTTAAATAGTATACCTTAATATATATTTCCATTAGACGGAAAATAATTCCTGCTTGCAATTTCATCGCTTCGCTGAATACTCGTCTATAAAAAATTATCCACAACCCATAACGCTCGCAGGTATTTTATTATACTTTGTGAGACTGGGCTTTTCATGGGGGTTTCCTATGAAAATAATGCTTTTCCGTGGATCTTTCCTTTATATCAAAAAAGTGCCGGCAGGCGGCACTAAAGTTTAAAACGGTGGCGAACAGCGAAAGCCGCAGCTTCAGCCCGATTACTGAGGCCGAGTTTGGCTAAAACATTACTGACATAGTTTTTGATTGTTTTGTAACTTAAAAACAATTCCTGGGCTATTTCCTTATTAGTTTTACCTTCGGCAATGAAAATAAGGATTTTCTTCTCTGTCTCGTTTAATTCCTCCAACCCCGGCTGCTCCAATTGGTTTGGGTTTTTCAATAAATTGAGCACCCGCCCGGTAATGGCCGGATCCAGCATGGAATCTCCATTATAGACTCTTTCGATAGCTTCCACCAGTTTTTGTTTACCAATTTGCTTTAAGACATAACCGCTGGCACCGGCCATGATGGATGCCACTATAGCCTCATCGTCTGAATAAGAGGAAAGCATCAACACTTTCACTTTATGGCTATCCGACATTATCTCGCGGCAAGCTTCTATTCCATTACCGTCGGGAAAGCGAACATCCATCAGCACTACATCGGGCTTTAGCTGTTTGACTTTTTTCACTGCCTCCGAAGGGTCGCTGGCTTCTCCAACTAGTTCGAAGTTATCCTGGGCCTTGATTATAAAGCTGAGTCCCAGGCGCACCATCTCATGGTCGTCTGCAATCATCACTTTAATTTTAGCCATTGTCATCGCCTCCTGTGGGTACAATAACTCTAATCTCCGTACCCCTGCCAATTTCACTGTCTATTGAAAGAGTTCCCTTCAGTTCTCTTACTCTTTCAGCAATGTTGTACATGCCGCGACGCCCTAGTTTTACCTCCCTGGTATTAAAACCCTGACCATCATCCACAATGCTGACATGAATCCCATTCGGCTTTATGTTAACTTCAAGTACTACTATTTTAGCCCGAGCATGCTGCCGGATATTATTGAGAGCTTCCCGCACAATATAATAAAGGTGGGTCCGCTGCTTTGGTGTCAGCCCCGGTGTAGCTTCTTCCCGATAGATAAACTCAGGCATGGTAAGGCTAGTTAAACGAAAATCCTGTACCAACTCCTGTAAATCTTTTCGCAAAGAAGTTTCCCGAAAATGCAAGTGGCGTAAATTCATAATGTATGCTCGAATGTCTGTAATTGTCTCAGCCAGCTTTTCCACTGAGTAATCTAAGTGCTCCTTGATTGTATTTTTTTCACTGTCTTCCTTATCAATAATTGATTGGGCAAATTCTAACCTCAAGCCGATACCATATAAGGATTGAATAGTACCATCATGGATTTCTCGACTGATACGCTCACGCTCTTTGAGAATAGCTTCCCGTTTTTCTGCTTCTTCCACCCTTCGCCGCTGTTCCACATCAAATAGTTCCAAACTGCGGATAATGTTAAGTCCGATGCCGATACCCGCCACCATACGCAGGATTTGCACCGGTACTCCCGTTACTTTTAAAAAAGAATTATAGTTAATTAAAGATGCAGGAAAAAACTTGGCCTCAGGTACCACCAAACCCGTTAAAATACCATATAAGCCTAAAAATATCGCCCCCAGCCGCATTGCCCGGGTCAAATGGGAAGATATATCCAATCCATCAAATTTATTGGCTTGGAGCCAAAAGGCCGCTGCTGCCACCAGTCCTGCCGGCAGCCCAATAAAATATCGAGCGAAGGAGCTGGTCGCTACAATCCATTCAATATAATCAGGATGAAGCGGTTGCACAGAGAACGAAGCAATTACCCACAATGTAAATATCACGGTGGGCACCACGAAATGCACCGGCCAGTCATATTTACGGGCCACGGCCACCTTTAACCCAAATACCATCAAAAACATATAAGAAACGGTAAGTAATAAATAGCCCAAAGTGAGAAACACTAAAAATTGGCTCTCCCCCAAAAATTCCCGCTGATAGGGAACAAAGGCCGCTGCCCAGTCCGCCAAACCATGGGTAATGGAGAACCATGCAAACAGCCGGATATCTTTGCTGAGAGTGTATTCACTCAGGGTAATATTTTTAATTAAAATGGCGAAACCCATGAGAAAATAAACCTGGCCATAGACAAAAAACACGACCAGGTTTTGTTGTTCAAAAAAAGTTTGCAAAAACTGCAATGCACTCACCGCCTGCCAGCTTTATTAAGTACTATAGTTTTCGACACAGGCAATGCCCTTTCCTTTATTCTCCCTTTAGCGCCTATTTCAATTGTTTTCCTTCTTATCAAAACGATAATAAGTACCGCTGGCATAAGCTACCAGTTTTTCCTGATCCTCGTCGTAACAGCGGGCATCAGCCACGATTAAAGTACGGCCCAGTTTGATCAACTCCGCTTCCGCCCGCAGACCACTTCCGGTGGCAGGGCGCAAATAATTAACCTTTAGTTCCACTGTATTGGCTCCCTGGTCAGGACCGATTTGCTGATTAACTAATACGGCAATTGCCGAATCCAATGCCGAAGCAATGACACCACCGTGTACTTGGCCGTACACCTGTCGGTGCTTTTCCGACACAGACACTCGAACCATGGCGCTGCCGTCCCCCTTATAATCAATTTTCATGTCAATTAATTTCCAAAATGACCCCTCTGCCAAATCATTTAATCTAACCATAACCAACCTCCCATAATTTCCTATATTTACTTACTTTCGACATGAAGCGAGCTTTTCCTGTAAAGAAAACATGGCATGCACCAATCCCCACCCCCGTCGCAGCGCAAGACTTGGCAGCTTGCTGCCTTAGTCGAGCGGCGTGCCCTTTACGGGTGCAGCGCAAGACTTGGCAGCTTGCTGGTCCCCGACCGTGACTAATCGCCTCAATATTATCTGAATATTGAATAACTTGACAAAAAGGTGCCTGACACCATTTTGTCAAGTTATTTGCCTTGGAAGTTAGGGTCTCTCTTTTCGAAGAAGGCGTTGACGGCTTCTTTATGGTCTGCTGAGCCGGAGACGATGGCCATGTGGGATGAAATCATGTCTAAGGCGGTACGCATATCGGTATTGAGGCTGGAATAGACGGCCCGCTTAATCATACGGACGGCCAGCTGGGGGCCTTTGGCAAGTCGCTCAGCGTAGGCCTTTACTTCTTCGTCGAAGCTTCCATGAGAAAAAACTTTGGTTACCAAACCTAAGCGCAGGGCTTCGTCGGCCTTGACGATGTCGCCGAACCAAAGCATCTCCAGGGCCTTGGGAAGCCCGACCAGACGAGGTAAAAAGTATGCGCCGCCATCACCGGGAACCAAGCCCATCTTAACATAGGATTCACCCATAATGGCCTTATCGGATACTACTCTAATGTCGCACATCAAGGCCATATCCAGTCCGGCACCCATAGCCGGGCCATTGATAGCGCAAATTACCGGCTTGTCAATACCTTCTAGGGTATACGCTACCCGATGGACAATCTTCATGAGACTGTCTTTTCGCTGCGTAGCAATAGTAGGACCGTCCGGGTCCAGGGCAATGCCGGCAATAAAACCTTCACCCTTTTCCATTACCGCTACATCGCCGCCGGCGCAAAATGCCTTACCACTGCCTGTGATTACTATTACATTAACCGTATCATCGTCCCTGGCCTCTTCCAGGTAATTAACCCAGCCTTTGAGCAGGTCGTCACTGAAGGTATTAAACTGTTCGGGACGATTCAGGGTAATGGTGGCCACGCTGTCTTCTACACTATAAAGTATGTCATTAAAATTCATTCTTTCCTTCTCACCCCTTTTATTATAATTATCATGCTCTTTGCGAAACAAAGCAATACCGTTTAGTTCGCTTTCAGTTAAACCGCGAATACTTATCATTGAACACCGGATATTCCCTACCTACGGTGACACCGAAACAGCCGAAAAAAGAAATAACCCCACAATGCGGACAATGGGGGTTACTTCGCAGCCTGTGTTATTATTTCTTAAATTATTTATCCTCTGATAGTCCTCGGTAAAATCATTTGATGTACCGGGGTAATTGACTTGGGATTCTGATAGCTTGCTTCGCTAAAAGCAAGACAGTAATTTCTCAGTAACGGCAGTGAGACAATTTCATCGATAAACCCGCGCTGAGCGCAGAAAATGGGGCGGGATTTATCATAGTAACTCTGCACCATCTGATTCATTTTTTCAATCACCGGTTCCAAATCTCTGCCTGCATCTTGTTCTTTGACAAGTCTGCGTGAATAAGCTGCCGCTGCGGCGGTTTCGCCATGCATCACGTAAATCTCGGTCAGCGGCGTGCCGATGGTGAAGGCATTGTTTTCATTGGCCTGAGGTCCGCCTAGGACATAATGAGCCGCGGCTGAACCTTTTCTCAACATGATACACATCATCGGCAGATCGGTCTTTTCAATAGAATAGATTACGCTCTGCCCTAAAGCCAATAATTCTGCTTCCTCAGACGGGTCGCCCACATCAATGCCGGTAGTATCCTGCAGCCAGATAATGGGTAAATTATCCCTGCCGCAGAAGGTGACAAACTCATTCATCTTTATGAGGCCCTGACGGTAGAGCTTACCGCCAACCCCTGTGGCATCTTCGCCTCGGTATTCGGGGTAATTTTTGAAGAAGCCCTGTCTGTTACCAATCACACCCACCGGGAATCCGCCTATTTTGGCTACACCGGTAAATACTTCCGGACCATAGTCAGGCCTATATTCCATGAATTCACTGTTATCAGTCAATCTGGCCAATACTTCGATAGAGTCGTACACTCGCTTTTGATTAATGGGCAGGATATAATTCAGCTCGTCGCCGGGGAATTTTGGCTCTACCGGTTCGGCAACCTGGAAAAACCGTGGGGCGTAAGCCGGAATACCTTTCATATAATCCTTGATCCCATCCAGTACTCCCTGCTCGGTCTCATGCACTTCTCTAAAATAGGCAGTATGGTCAAAATGAGTTTCCACCCGGCCCGGGGCCTTGGCTTTAAAGTTTTTTGTTGCCTCAATTAACCCTTGGACCCCTTCCAGGTCAAAGTGACCTTTAGGGCTCATACCACCGACAATACCGGCACCGCCAACAGCTATATTGGCACCCTCATGGGCCAATAAAATGGTGGGACTGATGCCTTGATAACCGCCGCCGGCCGGATTAGTACCATAAATAGCGTTTAGTACGGGAATGCCCAGCTTGTTCAATTCGGCATGCCTAAAGAAAGGTGTACCGCTGCCTCTGCGGTTTGGATAGATGTCTTCCTGCTCCGGCAGTTTCACACCGCTGCAGTTAGTAATCCATACCAGTGGAATGTTCAACCTTTTGGCCATGTCTGTGACCCTGAGAATGTTTTCCGACTGTCCGGCAATCCAAGCTCCGGCAATAACCTTGTTATCAAAGCCAATGATTACCGCCCATTTGCCCTCAATCTTACCCAGACCGTCTACTACCGCAGTACAGCCCTCTTCATTATCTGCTGGATTAAAAAAGGTGTGCAAAGGACACCATGTGCCTTCGTCAACCAAATATTCTATTCTATCATAGACTGTCATTTGGCCGCGCGCCCTGACCTTTTCTGCAGGCTTACCGGCTTCTTCCACCTTTTTTACCGCTTCAGCAATCAGGTCTTCCTGTTCTTTTATGTCAGCAAGGTTTCTCTTACCCATACTTAAATCTCTTTTAGTTAACTCTTTGCCGATGTCCGGCATCTTTTCAAAATAAGGCCTTAACGGTTTTTGTTTTCTAGCCATAACACTCACTCCTTTGTGAAACTTGGCTAATTACCTGTTAGGGGCATCTCCTAAAGCAATACCGGCAATTATCAGCTTCTGAATGTTGCTGGTTCCTTCTACGGTCTGCAGTGACTTTGAGTCCCTCAAGAATCTTTCTGCCGGGTATTCAGTGGAAAAACCATAAGAACCAAAGATCTTCATGCACTCATTGGCGGCATGAACAGCAGCCTCAGCGGCATAATACTTGGCAATGGACGTTTCATATTGATTGGGCAGGCCTTGATCCTTTAACCAAGCAGCACGGTATACCAACAGCTGAGTAGCGTGATGTTCGGCATCCATTTCTGCAATTTGAGCCTGAATCATTTGATAGCTGCCGATTTTTTTGCCAAACTGAGTACGCTCATTGGCGTATTGAATGGAAGCTTCTACACAAGCGGCACTGATACCTAAACCACCGGCGGCACAGCCGATACGAGTATTATTCAACTGCCACATACAAATTTTGAAACCGTCGCCTACTTTCCCTAAGACACTGTCTTTGGGAATTTTAGCGCCATCGAAGGCTATTTCTCCGGTGGGAGCACAATACAAGCCGGCCTTGGTTTCGATACCGTTGGTTTCCACACCTTCCGTATTCTTTAAGTCAATAATAAAGCAGGTAAGACCTTTGTATTTTGCATCTTTATCAGTAACAGCATACAAAAGGCCATAGTCACCAAAGTGAGCGTTGGAAATCCACATTTTCTGGCCGTTTATTTCCCAGTGATCACCTTTGTCAGTGGCAGTAGTTTTCATACTGGCCACGTCAGAACCGGTGTTGGGTTCAGTAATGGCAAAGAAACCAATCTTCTCGCCGCTTACCCAGCCGGGAATATACTTTTGCTTTTGCTCATCGGTGCCGAACTTATTCACAGTCAGCGACGGGCCAATGTTCTGCATGTTAAAGGGCAGACGCCAAGAAGCGCTAACTTTGGCCACCTGTTCTGCCATAATTACGGATTCCAAGAGACCCATGCCGTTTCCGCCGTATTCTTCGGGGATGCCGCAGCCAAAAAAGCCCAGCTCGCCCATCTTTTTCACCAATTCCGGGCGGAAGCGGTGATTTGCCTCATCTTCCTCCAATGTTGGCAAAATTTCATTTTCAGCAAACTTTTTCGCCATATCCTGAACCATTTGTTGTTCTTCTGTTAATCCAAAAAACATAATTTCTCCCCTCCCAAGGGTTTAGAATGTTTTGCTGATTTTACTCAACGTCACAGATTACATCTTCTTCATTAATGGTATCTCCGGCAGATAATTTTAAATTTTTGATGGTACCTGCGTCAGTAGCAAATACCGGGGTTTCCATTTTCATCGCCTCAAGTACCAATACCACATCGTCCACTTCCACAGTGTCCCCGTCCTTCACGCTAACCTCTACAACTTTTCCTTCCATTGGAGCCAATAGCTTTGCCATAATAAATTACCTCCTTAAAATATTTGGTTTGTAAACCTTTTAATGCCTTAATAGAATGCTCATTATTGTAACAGGGAAATAAATATCCCCGCAGCAACCACCGTTCCAATCACACCGGCCACATTTGGACCCATGGCAAACATCATCAGATAGTTTTGCTTGTTCGCTTCAGAACCTACCTTATGCACTACCCGGGCAGCCATGGGTACGGCAGATACACCGGCAGCACCGATAAGCGGGTTGATTTTTTGCTTAAGAAACAAGTTCATAAACTTCGCCAACAGTAAGCCGGAAGTGGTGCTGATGGCAAAAGCAAACAATCCTAAGAAGAAAATAAATATCACCTTGGGCTGCAGGAAGTTTGCCGCGGTCATGGTAGCACCGACGGAAAGCCCCAAAAAGATAGTGATAATGTTCATCAATTCGTTTTGCGCCGCATCAGTTAAGCGCTTGACCACACCGGCTTCTTTAAAGAGATTACCCATCATAAACATGGCCATAAGCGCCGCAGACGCCGGCACAAGCAGTACAATTATCACTGTAGTAACAATGGGAAAAAGAATTTTTTCTAGCTTACTCACCGGACGTAAACGCACCATCTTTATTTTGCGCTCTGCTTCAGTGGTGAAAAGTTTCATAATGGGCGGCTGAATTACCGGCACCAGCGCCATGTACGAGTATGCGGCCACTGCCACTGCACCGATCATACCCGGCGCAAGCTTAGAACCGAGATAAATAGTGGTGGGTCCGTCAGCACCACCGATGATACCAATGGTTGCCGCTTCGTTGACACTAAAACCCAAAAACAATGCGGCGAAAAAGGTGAGATAAACGCCAACCTGAGCACCGGCACCCAGAAGCAGCGTCTTGGGATTGGCGATAACCGGCCCAAAGTCCGTCAGTGCGCCCAATCCCAAGAAAATCAACGGCGGGATTACCTCCCAATCAATGCCGTAATGATAAAAACGCCAGATAAGTCCATGACCCTCTTGCATTAAATTAGCCACCGGAATATTGGTTATCAAAATGCCAAAAGCAATGGGCAGCAGTAGTAAAGGTTCGTACTCCTTTTTGATGGCAAAATAAAAAAGTATTCCCGCTATAATCCACATGATCAGATGTTTATATGTCAGCTCCGGCAAGCCGCTGGTTAAAATTATTTGCTGTATACTGTCAATCATTCCTCATTCCTCCGTCCTATGATGCTTGTGATTTCTTTTCTTCTGCTTTTGTACTGCTCTCAATCAATTTGACTACCCGGTATGTTACAGCAATAGATATCTGCAGCACCACCATCACCATAAATACTCCGGCGATACCGCTAAAAAATACTTTAACGGCCAAATTCCAATCTGTCATAGGCTCCCCTGACGGGTTCACCTCCTTTTAGTAAGCTTTTGAATAAGGCATCGCACATAAATCTTGAGCACTTGTGCTTGCAAAACATCGACATAATACTTACTCTCCTCTTAATAAGCAAGAAAAGTGCCAGCGGAAAAATCCGCTGGCTTTTTTTGAGAAATAGTATATTTGTCAAGCTGTTAGGGCTATCAGTGAGCAGTAATGCATCAGTAGTCAATGTCATTCCTCATGCAAACTTTCAGTACATTTTCCTGGCTCAATGCGATTTTGCATCGGCGCATCGCCCCCCCTCACCCCTGTAATTGATAAAAAACCATCATAAGCCAAATTATCCTGTCCTAAAATGCCAATTTTTCAATCTCCTGATGGCAGGGACGCTTAGCACCATGTTTGTGACTTTTGATATTAGATTATTTAAGAATTCACGTTAAGATCTATCCCAAATTCGTCTTTAATACGGTTTATCTTTCTTACAATGGTGGATTGATTTACACCCAGGGCTTGAGCCGCTTTGTAAGTGCTGCCGTATTCCTTTAAAGCCTGGCTCAGCAGCTGCTTTTCCAGTTCCAGCATCGCATCCTTCAGCGGCATTATACCGGAAAGATTCAGCCCGGGGCTGCCGTTTCGGCCCTTCACCTGCAGATGCTCCGGCAGTTCCTCGACAGTAATTGTCTGAAATCGGCTGGTGACCACCAGGCGTTCAATGATGTTTTCCAATTCACGAATATTTCCCGGCCAATCATAATGCCAAAAACAATCAGTGACTTCCGGCGAAAGCTGCCTTTCCAAACCGTATACCTCGCAGAAATGATTCTTAAATTTCTTGACCAGCGGAACTATTTCTTCTTTACGTTCCCTCAGCGGCGGGATGTTGATGGGAATTACATTCAGCCGAAAGTATAAATCCTCCCGAAATTCACCCTTTTGTCTCATTTCTTCTAGATTTTGATTGGTGGCGGCGACAATACGCACATTTATCAGGCGCGGCTGCTGCCCGCCCACCCGGTAAATCTCACGGTCTTGGATGGCCCGCAATAACTTTACCTGCAGGGACAGGGGTAAATCGCCGATTTCATCCAGCAGCAGTGTCCCGTTATGAGCTAATTCAAATAAACCCAGCTTGCCATCACGGCTTGCACCGGTAAAGGCACCAGGCTCATAGCCAAACAACTCGGACTCCAACAGGTTTTCGGGTATGGCGCCGCAATTCACCTTAATGAAGGGGCCCTGTTCGCGTTTGCTGTTAGCATGGATAACCTTGGCGACAATTTCCTTACCCACGCCGGATTCACCTAAAAGAAGCACTGTAGAATCCACCTGGGCCACACGCAGCACCAGGTCCAGGACCTTTTTCATCTTAGCGGAATGCACCACTATACCCTTTTCTTCCATCAGTTGATTACGCAGTTCATTAAGTTCCGAATGATAGCGGCGGGTGAGTTCCTCGCTTTGCTCTAATTGACTGCGCAGTTCATTTAACTCCGTCAAATCCCGCACATTGATGACAACCCGGGTAAGCTCTTCTTTTTTATCTAGCACCGGATTGCCGGTCAACAACAGCTGGCTGCCGGCACGTTCTACCACAGTGGACTGCCGTTTCTTGCTGGTAGTTACCGCTGCCACAATAGTGGTAGATATATTATCTACTGCCTTATCCAACGGCTGGTCCAAGATATCTTTGGCATCAATACCCATGACTCGCTCAAATGCGCCGTTAACCCGATGAACCACACCTTCAGCATCGGCCACCAGAATACCGTCATAAGAAGCGTCAATAATGGTGCGCAATTCTTCGTTCAACTGCTTCACTGAATTGAGTTCATTAGAAATAGCTTCTATTTCCGAAATATCCTGAAAAACACCCACAGCACCGATTATTTCTCCATTTGCGAAAATCGGTGTTCGGTGAGTCATGTAGGTACGAATGTGATTGGCATATTCCACCGTAAATTTATGGGCCAACTGTACCTCTCCGGTTTCCAATATATCCAACAAGCCCTGGGGGATAATTACCTGGGAAAGATGCCTGCCAAGGGCATCCTTCTTTTTCCGCCAGATAATTTCCTCCGCTGCCCGGTTATATACGGTTACTACCCCTTCTTTATTAATGCCAATAATGCCGTTATGGGCAAATTCCAGGACATTCTCGAGCTGATCGGCCCTTTTTTTAATACTTCTAAATAAACTGCCGCCGATTTGGTCCTTGGTGACTATGCTCCAAGGCATGGCCTGACTATCCATTACTACCAGGTAATATGTCGGCAGCTCCCACAACGAATCCAAGGAGGCATCATCGGAAATACTTAAAAAGTCTTCGGACATAACCCCGGCCACCGGCGTATTGGCCAGCAGGCGGTTAGCGGCAGCTCCTCGCAGAACCTCTAAAGATACAACCCCGCGAATTTTCTGCTGCTCATCCAATACCGGCGCCATCGGAATCGCCGCTGCCTCCAACTTTTTCAAAGCACTTGCAACCACTGCATCTTCTTCTATTACCACACATCTCTTGTTACAAATCTGACGCACCAACATAGTACTCCTCCTCAAGAGACAAACCTATCCTTCCAAGTATTATTCTAGAAAACCGAGGTATTCCCTCTTAATTAGCGTTGGAAAAGAACGCCACGGCTAAAAAGCCTGCTCTATTACGTGGACAGTCCCCTCGGTTGTGGCCTCAGTCCGGCCCAGTGAACCAACCACCGACGATAATTGGTTTGCCGGTAATGACACCAAATTCATTATGTCCTTTAAGCTTAGCAAACTCGTCCATCATCCAGGCCATTACCTGAGGGTTTGTATATACATCCTGTGCGGCCGATAGGACTTCCTCAACCCGCTCAATACAAAAAATCACGACAACAATCGCGGCCGTGATATTTTTGCGCATCAATTTATATTCAAAATAACTTTAAGCTTTTTCATCAAAATGTTAACAGAAACAAATGCTAGATAATACCACTATTTTTTAAGTCAGCTATCTCTGCCGCTGACATTCCCAGCAGGTCACCGAAAATTTCTTGATTGTGTTCGCCCAGCTGTGGTGCCGGCTGATCAAAGTCCGCCTGAGCACCGGAAAATTTCATCGGCATGCCCCAACTGGTATAACCATCTACCGCTCCGGTCAGCGGGTGAATCAAATCTGTCAGGCTCCCCCGCTGACGCAATTCCTTATCTGCCAGTACTTGGGATAAGTCACGAACCGGTGCACAGGGGACGTCAAATTCCTGCAGTCTAGCCACTGCCTCAGCCGCTGACTGGGTGACAGACCACTGTTTTATGATTTCATCAACTTCGTCTGCCCGGTCCGTACGCGCCGCCTGCACCGCATAGCGTTCGTCACCGATTAAATCTTCCCGACCGATTGCTTTCAGTATCCGCTGCCAGTGGGTGTCATTACCGCTGGCAATCACTATATAGCCATCACTGACAGCATAAGAATTAAACGGTGTCAGGCGCAGCAGGCGGTTACCCATGCGCAGATCGTTGCCCTGGGCAGCCCAAAAATCATGGGCTTCATCCATCAGCATAGCAATCATGGCATCCAGCATGGATACCTCTACCAGCTGGCCCTCTCCGGTAACACTGCGCTGCTGCAGGGCCGCCAAAATACCGATGGTAGAAAATAACCCGCCGGCCAAGTCTCCCAAGGTAAGTCCGGCCTTAACCGGCGGAGAACCCGCTTCGCCGTTAATGTTCATGATACCACTCATGGCTTGAATGACAATATCAAAAGCGGGCAGTTTGGCATATTCACCGCTTAAGCCAAAACCAGATAAGGAACAGTAAATCAGCCGCTGATTGATCTCTTTAAGCACATCCCAGCCCAACTCCAGCCGATCCATCGTGCCGGGCCGGAAGTTTTCCATCACCACATCCGCCTCTTTAGCCAGACGTTTAAAAATCTCTTTACCTTCCGGTGTCTTTAGATTCAGCGTAACACTTTTCTTGTTACGGCCGCGCTTTAAAAAACCAAAAGAAAGGTCATCGTCGGACTGCCTGCTGCCCGCAGCCCCTTCCGGCCCGGCAAATGGCGGACTGATACGGCTGGGGTCTCCCCCTTTGGGATTTTCCACCTTGATTACCTCCGCGCCCAGACCGCCCAACAGCAGTGTGGCATAAGGCCCCGATAAAAACGTCGTCGCGTCCACTATCTTTATCCCTTGCAGCGGTTTCATTCTTTATCAAACCTCCAGTAAGTGTTACTTTAAGAGGATGTTCGAAAAGTCACTCAAGAATAAGCGCCTTTTCGAACACGCACTTTAAAAGTTATTTTTTTATCACTAATGCGTCAGCAACCTTTACCCCTTTTCCTTGGGGGAGTACCAACAGCGGGTTAATATCCAGTTCCTTAATTTCATCTTTCATGGTTTCGGCCATACGACTTACCTTGACCAGCACATCTGCCAGCGCCTCTATATCTGCCGGCGCCTGGCCTCTGGCACCGGCCAGCACACCATAACCTTTAATTTCCTTGATCATATCCATGGCCTGGGCGTGGTTAAAGGGCGCCACGCGCATGGATATATCCTTCAATACTTCTACAAAAATCCCACCCAAACCAAACACTACCACCGGCCCGAATTGGGGATCATTATTAATGCCCACGATAACTTCCGTACCTTTTTCCACCATTTCCTGCACCAAAGCACCGTTAATACGCGCATCGGGTGCATACTTCCGGGAATTCTCCATCACTTCATTGAAAGCCTGCACCAATTCTTCATTACTATTAATAAAAAGCCTTAGCGCCCCGGCTTCAGTTTTATGCATAATATCCGGAGAATCCACCTTTACCGCCAGCGGAAAACCAAGCCGCCCGGCAATTTCCAGTGCCTCAGCTTCAGTCCTGGCCACCTGTTCCTGGGTTACCGGGATATCAAATTGAGCCAGCAGCTGTTTGCCTTGATGCTCGGTAAGGCGGTGGTCACACCGAGACAAAAATTCCCGGGCAGGCTCTGCCGACCTAGTCTTTGCTGACGCACTGACCCCTGCTTCGACTTCATCCCGCTGCTGCCAGCGACCGCGGAAATAGCCGTAATTCATCAACACACCTAATGCTTTTACACAGCGTACCGGAGATTTAAAATACGGCACTTCACCCTTTCGCAAAATGGCAAAACAATTATCCATTAGACGGTCTCCGGCAGTCCAGCAAATGGCAATGGGCTTTTGGGCCCGCTGGGATATATCAGTAATGTCTCTGGCCAAACGCTCCCCGGCAGTACCGGCAATCATAGTGATTACCACTACCAAGCCATCGATATTATCGCTATCAAGCATAGCATCCAATACTTTCATAAACCCTTTGGGGTCGTTAATTACCTGGGCGGTGACGTCCACCGGGTTCATTGCAGAACCATAGTCCGGAATAACTGTACCGATTTTCGCTCGCGTAGCTTCATCAAGCTCCGGTACAGCCAATCCCATCGCCACTGCAGTATCCGCCGCCAAAATTCCCGCACCGCCGGAGGTGGTGACAATACCCAATCCCTTGCCTTCGGGTAGCGGAATATTATTAAACAAACCGGCAATATCGATAATGTCCTCGATATCATCTACCCGGATAATGCCATTTTGCCTGAAGAATGCATCAAAGACATCATCAGAGCCGGTCAGTGACGCAGTATGTGAAGACGCCGCCTTTTGACCCACATCGGTTCGACCAACCTTTAAAGCCACAATGGGCTTACCCAGTTCTAATCCCCGCCGCGACACCCTTTTGAAGGTGTCACCATCCTTGATGCCCTCCAGGTATGCCACCAACAGATTAGTGCTGTCATCCTCCATCATGTACTCCATCAATTCCAAAGAATGCAGGTCCACCTCATTACCGGTACTGACTATATAGCTGAAACCCACGCCCAATTCCTGGGCCATATTGAAAATCGAATATCCAAGCGCTCCGCTTTGGGTGACAAAGCCGGTACTGCCCGGCACCAGAGGTTTATTTTCCAGCGACGCACTGAAGCCGGCAGTAATCTTATTGGGTAGATTGACCATACCCTGACAGTTTGGCCCCAGCACCCGCATACCGGTTTCTTTGGCCAATGCCGTAATCTCTTGCTGCAGCTTCTTTCCTTCTTCGCCCGCCTCAGCAAACCCGGAGCTAAAAATTGCCGCATGCTTGACCCCTTTAGCATGACAATCTGTCAGCACCTGCAGCACCCGCTTATAATTAATGGCGATTAACGCCATGTCCACTTCACCGGGAATTTCTGCAACACCGGGGTAACATTTGAAATTACCAATTTCCTGGTATTTGGGGTTAACCGGATATATTTTTCCTGCATATCCGTGTTCCAGCAGGTACTTTATGGGCTTCCCACTAATTGAGGTGAAGTCTTTTGAAGCACCTACTATTGCAATAGACCGAGGGTTAAAAAATTTATCCAAATCAATCACCTTCCTTAACATTTTTGCTTTGGATATATTAATGCAACTATTGTGCCAGCACCCTCAAGCCTCTTAAACCCCTTAGTTTGTGGGATAAAGCCGCCTGTTTCACTGCCTATTACTGCGTCTACGCGTATTTGACAATATCTTCACTGCAATTTTGCATCAATCAATGCTTTAATCATCACGGGCTGCTGTTGAAACCTCATTAGCTCTCTTTCATACTTCGCGAATTAGATGCAAAAAAAAGAAACTGCACGGGGGACAAATCCCGCACAGCTTCTAAGGGAACTCCATCACTGCCATGGCCCGATGAGCTGCAGCATGGTTGGTTATATCTTAAAACTTACTACATCATGAACACTACGGCAAAGATAGTGGTAACAAACAGTCCCGTCAGTACCGGTATCATATTCTTACGGACCAATTCTAACACCGAAACACCGCAGATACCGGCAACTGCTACCAGAGAACTCCAGGCCACCAAGGTGCCGCCGCCAAACCAGATAGCACCCATCTGACCTAAGGAACCTAATGTAGCGGCTACGTTGGCATTGCCACCGGCCATAGCACCGGCCAAGGTACCAACTACCGGCAGGCCGGAGAAACCAGAGCCGTCAAGCCCGGTGATCGCACCAAGGATCAGCAAGCCAAATCCGGCAGCAAAGCCATTGGCGGGGATTACTCCTGCCACTATCTTACCTACATCAAATAAGAAACCGGGTGCGCCGTCGCCAAGAATGGCGGGAGCACTTTCGGCACCACCCAGGAAGAAGAAACCGGCGATGGGAATGATAGGGCCCATTACCTTAAAGGCAAATACCAAACCATCAGCAATATAGTCCGCCACAGTATCCAAACCTCTCGCACCGTGACTGAGCATGGCTGCAAAGGAAATAACCAAAATTGCTACACCACCCAGCAGTGCTGAGGAGTCGCCGCCTTTAATATCAAATGCGAACATTGATACTATCACTGCCAGCATGGAAATCCCTAGAACCCATATCAGAATTTTACCTTTGACGGGGTCAGCCTGCTCTTTACCTTGAGCCACTTCTTGGGCTGCCACTTCTTTGGTAGCGGCCATTTCCGCTTCATGAGCCTTCGGGTTAAATGATTTGATTTCTTTCCTATTCATAAACCACGCCATTGACAAAGCGATAACACCGGCGATAAGACTCAGCAGAGTAGCTTTGGAAGTCAACATTTCCACCGGCACACCTGCTGCACCGGCAGTGATACCAGGTGCTGCCTGGATTAACGTATCAGCTGCCAGCGTCATACCCTGACCGGCTAAGGCTAAAGCAATAGCGGCCATCATTGGCGGCAGACCAGCGGCAACTGCCGCAGGAATTAGCAACGCGCCCAGCAGCGGTGCTGCCGGAGTGGGCCAGAAGAATAAAGAAATAATAACAGTAGCAACAATAATCACTAGATAACTTACCAAAGGAGTGGACATTAGGCCTTTCATGGGCTTAATCATCATTTCGTCTGCGCCCTCAGCACTAATGGCCTTCAGCAGGCCAACCATCAAACCAATAATCAAAAAGATACTAAATAATTCCTTTGCAGCGACCAAACTGGCATTAAATACTACCTGAACGCCGCCAACCATACTGCCCAAATAATAGGAACCAATTAAAAAAGTAAACAGTACACAGGGAATAACAACATTACGTCTAAAAAGCATTGTTAAAACTACTACCAGCACACCAATTATATACAGCCAGTGAGCCATTGTCATTGTTACCATTGGTTCAGCACCTCCTAGTTTAATCGGGAAAGATTAACTACTTTACCAGCACGACATGATGTCAAGACTTTTCTGCTTAGCCGGTTATGCACCCCCGTCCAATACTGAGATTTGATGCTGCAAAATTTAAAAAATTCTTAATTGCAAGGTAGTAATTTTCTTCACAATCCTATTACCAATCCCATTAAATGATTTTACGAAATCTTTAGAGAATTGGGGTTCCTTATTAAAACCAAACGTCCCCGCGCCACTCTATAACTATGATAAAGGGTCGGCATCGATTATGAAATGCAAAATATTTGCCAATTGAGGCAATTGACAGGTAATATAATTTTTCACAAGCTGATTATACTACCCCGTTGAGCACTGTCTTTTCGGGCATTTAGACTTATATTCGCTGAAGAAAGGTAAATTCCTGTTCCGCTATGTAGAAATTTGTCGAAATTTTTGGTATTTTGTAGAATAATTGAAATGGTGCCAGGCACCTTTTTGTCAAGTTATTATCGAGTAGCTAGAAGCCGGGAATAATTTCCCGGCTTCTTTGCTCCCAGAGAACTTATCCCGACTTTTTTGTTATCCTGAAAACCGATTGTCTTTATCTAATTTCCATGTATTCATTAAAAAAGTCGGGATAACTTTTTATACTAAACCACAAAGTTTCTTAATCATCTTCCCAATCTATATCGATATCATCATTGAATAGCGGGTTTAAGCTAGACGTTGCTTTTCGATGGCCTTCTGTTACATCTTAGTGTCAGCATTAGCATAATAAGTTAATGTTGTATCTATTTGTGCATGCCCTAGCCATTCAGATAATAGTGATAGTGGCGTACATTAAGAATTTTTAGGGCACTCCTGTGTGAACACCACGAATATCTATGTCAAGCGGATGTTTCGATGCTCAAAACAGCACTTGAAAAAGCAAATTCAATGATTGGCAATAATCACCCTAAACCTGCTTGGCAGGGCGATGAAGAAATGCTTCTAAAGTTGTGTGCCTTAAGTAGTTCTTTGCTTTTTGTTATCCCGAAGATTATGATCTACCAATCATTGAACTAGTTTGTATCAGTAAGTCTAATCATATTTACGTAAATCTTAGGGATAACAAAAACATCGGGATAACGCGGCATAAACGCTCTCGCTGTCCCGTAATCATGCGCATCGTTTTTTCAATACCAAGAGCGCCTTTAGCGGGGTGGTTCTCTCCTATGCATTAGGTGGCTCCCTCAGATGCACAAGGTGGCTCTAAAACATCATACTGATGGCTCTTTCGGATCACAATATGTAGTTGCTTCGCCTGTAGTTAAAACGACTATCAAAACATATGTAGCTAAGATGATTTTGGGACGTCCCCCCTTTTTGGAGGATTATCCACTACATATGCCAACATTGGTTCACTATCGTTCCGTTCCAACCACCGCCATCGGCTTCCTTCAGACCCTTTCGTCGCCGAAACGCCCTTGCTTACAGCTTGTCTTCCCATTAGCTAGGTGACAGGTTTTCTTTCAAACCATTGGCTCGGCATCATGCCTCGCAAACAAAAAAATACCCCGGAGAACCCGGGGTTAACCTAAGGTAGGTTGGTAGCATTTTCAGTTTAGCTTCTATTAACACCACACCATTTCAGGATAAATGCAGCATAAGTTTGGGTCACTTTTTTTACGCTATCTAAGTCTACCCACTCATCGGCTCCATGCATGTTACCCCCAACAGGCCCGTAACATGTGGCCGGGATTCCATAGTATAAGTTATAATGCCTAATATCCGTGGTACAGGTAGTAGAGATGTATTTTAAATCTGTACCAGTAGTTTGCTGATGCGCCTGTTCTAATACTTTAAAAAGGTCAATATTATTATCCAAACTGACTCCTTCTGCTTCAAAACCGTAAAAGCTAATTTCTGGTTCTACTTCCCGGAGCCATTGGTCATTTTTTGCGGCAGCCATCAGCCAGTCTTTTACTTCATTTTGAATTTCCCGGTAATCTGTTCCTGGGTAAAAGCCAATACGAGCTTCAAAAGTACATTCAGCCGGAACGTTTGAAGGCCAATCGCCAGATTTAATGACTCCTACATTCACATTTAGCGGGTGGGCGTGTTTTGTAAAATTGAACGGTTTGAGCCGACTATTAATGTGCTGTCTATACTCCGCCAGTGCATTTATAAGGACATACGCTTTTTCAATAGCATTAACCGCCCGATCCGCGCGTTCCACATGGGCTCCAGCGCCCTTAACTTTCACCCTTACCCAAATGACTCCTACCTGTGCCTGCAAAGCAGTAAGTCCAAAAGGCTCGGGTATAAGTGCCCCGTCTGCTACATAACCTCTATCAATGGCTGCCAATGTTCCGTTACCGGTACACTCCTCTTCGATAACTGTCTTCATCAGAATATCTGCTCCAGGATTTAACCCCAATTCTTTAATAGCCTTCAGCGCAAAAACCATGGCCGCGATACCAGATTTCATATCCTGAATCCCCCGACCATACATTTTATTGCCAACAATAGTGGAGCCCCACGGGTCGTACTTCCAGAATGATAGGGGTTCAGGACTAACAACGTCAATATGTCCCTGAAGAATCAAACTTTTTCCGATTTGCGGGCCTTGATTTCTCCAACGCCCCACAACAACCGGCCTATCCTGATAAGACCATTCAACATGTGAGAAGCCGTCTAACATTGAGATTTTGTCAATGTCGGGAACAAATTTATCAGTTTCGATTTCCAAATTGTTTTCGAAGTAGCTGGCAATAAATTCCTGGACAGCTCCTTCGTTACCCAAAGTACTTGGGTACCTGCCTATGTCCTGAAGAAAAGCTACTTCCTCATCCCAAAGTTCTTCTATTTTCTTTAATACCTGTTCTAGGGAACCGTCAGGACCCATCTGCATGATAATCCACCCTTTCCTCTGTCTTTTGTGCTAAGGCCTGAACTGTGTACAGTAATACGTTTACACCTTTTTCAATATCTTCCCATCGTGTAAACTCTTCTTGGCAATGGCTTCTTCCTTTTACACTGGGTACAAAAATCATCGCCGATGGAACAATGTCATTCATGTACTTAGCATCATGCCCTGCCCCGCTTATCATAGAACGAACAGGATAACCATGAGCAGTAGACCCTGCGTAAACATAACTAATGATTTCTTGGGAAAACTGGGTTGCAGCAATGTCCCAAATCACGTTAGTACTTACAGTCACGCCCCCGCTAGCGGCAATAGTAGCAATCTTTTCCTGAATCATGCTAATCGCCTTTCCCCTAACACTGTCTTGGGGATGCCGAACATCCACTGAAAAAACCGCTGTGCTGGGAATACAGTTAATAACGTTGGGGGAAATCTTGATTTGACCTGTAGTTGCGGTCAAATCCTCGTCCAGCACTCTGACCAATTGATTAATCACAGATATCATCTTGGCTGTAACAACCAAAGCGTCCCTACGCATAACCATCGGAGTGGGGCCGGCATGGTTAGATTCACCGGTGACAGTAACCTCTATCCAGGTCATGCCACTAATGCCCTCAACCGCTGCCACAGGAAAGTTTTCCTTTTCCAGTACCGGTCCTTGTTCTATATGCAGCTCTAAGTAACGGTGAATATCTTTTGGGCGATCCTCGGCGGAACCGAAATATCCCACCCTCTTTAATTCCTCATCAAAACGCCTGCCTTCTTTATCCTTTCGACCTAAGATAAAATCTTTCTCAAAAACTCCGGCTATACCACCAGAACCTAACATAGGCGGTTGAAACCGAGCTCCCTCCTCATTAGTAAAGCTAACTATTTCTATGGGATGTTCCGTTTCAATGTGATGATCGTTTAATACATGAACAACTTCTAACCCTGCAAGTACCCCTAAGATACCATCAAACTTTCCTCCAGCCGGCTGGGTGTCTAAATGGGAACCAATCATCACAGGAGCTGCTCCGGGCTTTTTTCCTTTTCTCCGGCCGTAAATATTGCCAAAGTCATCTACCCTTACTGTTAGACCAGCATCCTGCAGCCAGTTAACGAAAATATCTCGCATAGCCTTGTCCTCATTAGATAATGCCAACCGGCATAAACCACCATCAGCCAACGCACCAATCTTAGAACTGACATCAATCATTGCCTGCAGGCGGGGGAGATTAATGGTAAGTAACTCATTCATGTCCATATTGTCAACTCCAATCTAAAACAAAGCCTGTTTTATTTTTCAATTAAGCGATTATATAGCTCTGGCCTCCTACGCCCAAACAAATCATTAATGTGTTCTACAGGTTTACCAGGAGCCGGCGGGTAATACACCTGTTTCTTTCGAGCAATGTCTAAATCCAGTTCTGCGAAAATGATAGTTTCGTCCTTATCATTGGCTTGAGCCAATATCTCACCATGAACACCAAATATACTGCTTCTGCCAAGAAACTTAAATCCTCTTTCTTCGCCAATCCGGTCAGAAGACACTACGTAGGCCCTATTTTCATTAGCCCGGGTAGGAAGTAAATAATCCACCTGGGCACTGGCGGTGATAGGCAAGTTAGTGATGTGAACAAGTATTTCGGCACCCTCCAACGCAAGCACCCGAGCGTGTTCGGGAAAACGGACATCATAGCAAACTAGCGGTCCGAGTTTACCCACTGGGGTCTCTATCACTGTAAATGGTTCGTTACCCGGTAAAACAAAATTGTCGACGCCCAAATTTGACAGATGAGATTTTCTATATTTTGCTTCAACTCCTTTAGGTCCAATTACAACAAACGAATTAAAAATATTACCGGCATCTTTTTCAACCATGCCCACTACAATCCAAACATGGGCACTTTTCGCTAAATCAACAATTTTTTCTAGCGACTCACCATCAGCTGATATGGCTGCACTGGTTGCTTCATTTTCACTTTCATAACAATACCCCGTTAAGGAGCATTCAGGAAACACCACTAGGTTTGCACCTTTTGTTATAGCTTCATTGGCCAGCACCACTGTCTTATCAATATTTTCGTCTGCCGCAAATATTTTGGGATTCATTTGGACCGACGCCACTTTTACCAGCATGCTATCCCTCCTTGTTTAAATAAATTCCATAAATATGACTTTACCCTAAATAAGCTTCTATAACTGCCTGGTCGTTTAATAATGTTTTGGAATCGCCAGACAAAACTATTTTCCCTGTTTCCAGTACATACGCCCGTTCGGCTGTTTCCAAAGCAAGGTGCGCATTCTGCTCAATGAGTAAAATGGTAATACCTTTATCACGAACTTTTTCTATAACGTCAAACACCGTGTCCACCAAAACCGGTGCCAATCCTAGGGACGGTTCATCAAGCATCATCAATTTTGGTTTCGATAGTAAGCCTCTGCTTAAAGCCAACATTTGTTGTTCCCCACCAGATAAAGTCCCGGCCATTTGGTCAAGACGGTCCTTCAAAATGGGAAATAGAGAATAAACTTCTTCTAGATCTTCCTTAACCTGTTCCTTATCTTTTCTCTGATATGCTCCAACTTTCAAATTCTCTGCCACTGTCATATTTGAAAAAATTTTTCTTCCTTCGGGGACTTGCACCAATCCCCGGTTAACCACCGTATCCGGAGACAACCGGTCTACTTCTTCTTCTTCAAAGGTAATTGACCCATGGCTAGGGCGGATTAGTCCGGAAATTGTCCTGAGAAGGGTCGATTTGCCTGCACCGTTCGCCCCTATTAATGTCACTATTTCACCCTGTTTTACTTCTAAGGAAATACCTTTTAATGCGTGAACATGCCCATAACTCACTTGCAGATCTGTTACTTTAAGCATTCTCATACCTCCGTCCCAGGTATGCTTGAATTACCTTTGGATTTTTTGTCACTTTATCGTAAGGCCCCTGGTCCAGTAGCTGTCCAAAATGCAGCACCGCAATCTCGTCGCAAATTCCCTTAACCAATTTCATATCATGTTCTATTAAGAAGATCGTTTTGTCTTGGCATTGTAGGTTCTTAATCAGCTTCATCAATTCGGCCGTTTCTACGGGATTCAATCCCGCCGCTGGTTCATCCAGAAAAATTAACTCTGCACCAGTAGCGAGAGCCCTCACTATCTCCACTTTACGCTTTAATCCCTGAGGTAAATCGCTTGCCTCTTCATCCCGCAAATCTGACAGTTTATACTCTTCAATTAATTTATTAGTAAATTGCCGAGCTCTGACTTCTTGAGAGCAAAAACTTTTAGAAAGGAAAAAAGATGCAAAAAGCCCGTATTTTAATTGGTAATGTGTTGCCAGAAAAATATTTTCAAAAACCGTATGTCCTTTTAGAAGACGTATGTTTTGAAAAGTACGGGATATCCCTAAAGTGGTAATCTGATGGGCTTTCAAGGATGTAATATCCTTCCCTTTAAAATGAATGGTACCGTTGGTCGGTTTGTATATTCCGGTCAGTAGGTTAAACATTGTTGTTTTACCTGCACCATTTGGGCCGATTAGACCGAAAATTTGTCCATTTTTTATGCTTAAAGAAACCTTGTTAAGCGCCATAACACCACCAAAATGAATGGACAATTCCTTAGTCTGCAGTATTGGCTGGCTCATGAGTTTTCGCTCCTTCCTTGTGGTCCTTTTTTGCTCCAGTCAAGTTTACTTTTCTAGCCACATCAACAATTAAACCACTTAAGCCTTTAGGCGCGAAAACAACAACCACAACAATCAGAACACCGTAAATAAACATTTGGTATTCAGCAAATGCCCGCAAATATTCCGATAAAACTGTAATAAACAGCCCACCAATGACAGCGCCGGATATGCTGCCGATGCCACCGATAAGCAGCATCAACAAAATATTAATAGATCCTGCTAATTTAAATGTTTCCGGGCTTAAAAACAGTACAAAATGCGCATAATTTGCGCCGGCAAAACCTGCTAAAGCAGCACTCCAAGTAAAAGCTAGCATCTTATAATACGTAACATCAACACCCATGGCCGTGGCGGTTACTTCATCGGTACGTATGGCCACTAGGGCACGACCGACTTTTGAATTGATCAACCTTTGAGAGAAATATATTGTCACAATCACAAAAAATAAAATCATAATGTAATAATGGATTTTGCTACTAAAGTCTAGGACAAAAATTTTCTCCGGGCGTGGAATGCCACTTAAACCCATGGGTCCATGCGTTAAATCAATCCAGTTATTAAGTACCAAATGCACTATCTCGCCAAAACCAAGGGTGGCAATAGCAAAAAAGTGGCCTCTTAAACGAAGGACTGGATATCCAACCAATACCCCAAATACGGCTGCCACCGGAATAGACGCTGCCATGCTTAACCAAACCGGCACCCCCCGTAAAGCCAGCAAGGCTGAAGCATAGGCACCAATACCAAAAAACGCTGCGTGGCCTAGTGAAATCTGACCAACGAAGCCCGATATCAGATTGAGGCTAAGAACAAGTATTACGTTAATACCCGCCATTATCATGATATGAACAAAATAGTTATTGTGAATTATAAAGGGAAATATGAAAAAGAGTATCGCGCATATAATTAGAAGCCATTTTTTTTTCATTTATACCTTCTCCTGTACGTTTTTTCCAAAAAGCCCTTCAGGCTTAAACAAAAGAACGAGGATCATAATCAGAAAGGCAACTACATCCTTGTACTCAGATGACCAGTATCCAGCGGCATAGGTCTCCACTAGGCCCAAGGTGAAGCCTCCGGCTATAGCCCCCGTAACGTTACCAATACCCCCTAACAGCACTACAACGAAAGCCTTAACCGTTGCGGCAACTCCCATGGTTGGATAGACACTAAATATCGGTGCCAACAGGATGCCCGCGGCAGCTCCAAGCCCGGAACCAATGGCAAATGTCATGACAATAATGGTTCTGGCCTTAATTCCCATAAGTTTTGCCGTTTCCATATCAAATGCACAAGAACGCATGGCAATACCTAGTTTGGTTCGTTGAATTACATAATACAAAATTCCAATCAGCACCAGAGAAACCACTACCACAAAAAGTCTGTGCCCGCTCAATACGGCTCCGGCAAATGTAAATTGGGTGTTAGCAAACGGCGAAGGTAAATTCCTGGGGTCAGGACCCCAGATTAACTGGACTCCGTTTTGCAACAGAATGGAAACCCCCAGGGAACTGACTAATAAATTTACCCGGTCAGAATTTTCTAGAGGCCTGAAGGCAAGCCTTTCCATAATAACACCCAGGATGCTCACAATTACTATAGCGATGGGTATTACCACCAAGTAGGGAAGATTTAAACCGATTACCAAAGAAACGGCAACAAAAGCCCCCATCATTAGTAACTCACCATGGGCAAAATTTATCATGTCAAGCATGCCTAGTATCATGGTTAATCCAAATGCTGTCAATACGTAACTGCTTCCCATCACCAGTCCATTGACGGTTTGTTGTAAGAACTCGCTAATGCTACTCACCTCCAAAAATGCTACAGTTCTATCCCTGGGGATTTGCCCAGGGATAGAACTGTTTGACTTTACTTTGTATCCTTCTCAGACCCAATGGGAACACGTTTCCCATCTTCAATTCTTACAAATAACAAGCCTTTTGAGGCCTGGCCGTTTTCATCAAAAGTAGTAGGACCACAAATACCCGGCAAGTCCTTAATTTGAGTCATAGCTTCACGGATTTTCTCCCTTTCACCACTACCAGCCATTCTAATTGCTTCAGCCAGAATTTTCGCTGCTTCATAACCATTAGCTGCATACATATCAGGATTCATTCCATATTTTTCGTTGTAATTTTCTACAAATTCTTTTGACTCAGGAAAATATTCGTATGCCCCAGGTTCAAAATAACTAACGTGAATCATTCCTTCTGCAGCCCCTTCAGCCAGTTCTGCGAACTTATCATTAGTGAAACCACCCAATCCGAGCCATTGAGTTTCCAGGCCTAAATCCCGAGCCTGTTTCAATATCTGAGCACCTTCAGTGATTAAGCCCGCAATAAACACTGCATCAGGATTTAAATTCTTAAATTTGGTCAGCTGGGCATAGAAATCTTTATCACCGTGGTTATAATATTCAACAGCCATGATATTGGCGCCCAATCCTTCAGCTGTCTCTTTATACTGTTCGGCCCCGGAGCGACCATAATCTGTGTTTTCGGCGATAATCGCAACATTTTTTAAATTCAGTTTCTTTGTGACAAATTTGGCAAGTTGAGGTCCTTGGAAGCTGTTAGGCATTAAGTTACGAAACATATAAGGATGCCCCGGCTCGGTAATGCTGTCTGCTGTGGAGCCCGGTGTCAGCTGAACCACTTTTTCTCTTTCGGTAACCGCACGGACCGCCAATGTCACTGACGAATTGAAGTTGGCAAGTATTGCAGACACGTTATCTTGAGTGATCAATTTTTCTGCAGCGTTTACGCCCTCGGTAGGAATACTTTTATCGTCTTCAAATATTATTTTAAGCTCCGCACCGTTGACACCTCCGTCACCATTTACCTCATCTATTGCCATGGAAATACCCCGCTTAAAACTCTGCCCCTGATATGCGGACCCAGAGGTCAACGGAAAAATTCCACCAATAGTGATGGTATCGGCCGTCTCATTGGACCCTGTTTCTTGACCCGTTTCTTGGCCAGTCCCTTCACCTGCTTGACTACCACAACCTGTCAAAAACACACCCACTAAAAAAATCACGGACAACAAAATAACAAACTTTTTCTTCACAATATATCGCCTCCTTAATGTTATACCTATAAGAGATGCAATACCCGTGCCATTTGAGTAAGGTAATTTTCCCTGTAATATAGCTTTTTAATCACTATTTTTAGAATAATTTGAGTCATTTTGAATTCTTGAGTCGACTTCGATACACTTCGATGCGATTTCGACGCACCAACTTGTCCTTATAATTGCGCGTTATTTTTGTACTATCCGTCTCTTTAACCAACATCGCATCAAAAATGTAGACTTTATTTGAATTATCTGATATCTTTAAATATAATGATTCCCCTGCAAAAACCCCTAAAAAAAGGTCTTAAAAAGGAAGATTTTACCCCCTTCGCGTCGAAGTAATAATGGTAGAAACCATTGGTAGGTCTACACTTGAGGCGAAGGGGCGTGCAAAGAATGTTTAGAAAAAACGATGGTCATTTGCAGGAAGAATTGTTCAGTCACTATCAAACCATGAACCCTAAAATAGCTAAAATGCTGAAAGATACCTGGGCACCGATTTTTTATGAGCATGTCTTTTGTAAAATAGATGAAGAAGTGTTTGCTCCACTTTACTGTTTTGATAACGGCAGGCCTAATTTCCCGGTAAATATCCTTTTATCATTGGAATTAATAAAGAATATGTTCGACTACACAGATGAAGAAATCTTAGAACAATTCTATTTCAATTATCAGGTAATCTACGCTTTAGGTATCAAAAATATTGGCGAAATATACTTTGCTGAACGCACCCTGTATGAATTTAGAGAACGCCTCGTCAACTACGTTAAGGAACACCCCGATGAAGAAGAAATCATGTTTAAGCAGTTTGAAATCTTAACTCGGCATTTCATCGATAAAGCCAATATTAAAACAGACGAACAAAGAATGGACTCAACCTATGTTACCCCTAATATTAAAAGAGCTGGAAGGTTATCCCTTGCTTATGATTTTTTAGAAAAAGCCGTGAAAGCAATACCTCAAAAACATTTAAGCAACTCACTAAAAGAAGTACTGGAGCCTTCCTTCAAGACCAAACTGCTGTTTAAAACCAAGGCCAGTAAGATAAATGCCAAGCTTGAGACAGTACTCATACTTTGTACAGAAATTTATGACCTCGCTAAAGCAAAACAACTAACTTCAAAAGAGGAAATCAAACTGTTAGCTCGTTTTCTCAATGAACAAGCACATTATGATACAGAAAAGAAAGTCTGGGTGCCCGAAGATAATAAAGAAATTTCTTCCGCATCCATGCAGTCTGCCCATGATACGGACGCTACCTTTAGAAATAAAAACGGTAAGACGAACCAAGGCTATGTTGTTAATCTAGCTGAAACATGTTCGAAAGATAATCCGGTGCAGCTAATTACAGATTACGATCTGGATGTCAATATAAAAAGCGATACAGAACTGGCACGAAAACGTGTAGATACTATCAAGAAAAATACTGATGTTACTGACCTCTACGTAGATGGCGGCTATTACGGCGAAGAAACAATTAACAAAGCTGATGAAGCAGAAGTCAAACTGCATTTTACAGACATGACCGGCAGGAAAAGTACCAGTAACAAATTACCTCTGACAAACTTCAACTTCAATGAAGAACATGAGGTGGAAAAATGTCCTGCAGGTAAAATACCACTTCGAAGCGACTATAGTAAGAAATCTAAAAGTACAACGACCCATTTTGAGAAGTCAGAATGCCTTTATTGCCCCATAAGAGAGCATTGTCCCGTAAAGCCGCAGAAAAAATCAATGGTACTGAGAGCCAGTAAAAAAGCAATACTAGCAGCCAACACCCGCCAAGAAATTTCAAAAAAGGAAATACGACGTGAAAACACCAGTAAAAGGGCTGCCATAGAGGGTACCAACTCTGCAATTAAAAGGGGCCAAGGTGCTAACAAACTTAGAGTAAGAGGCCTGATCAAATGTCAGTTACAAATTGGCCTCAAGGTAATTGGTCATAACTTCAAACAATTTTCCCGAGCAATGAATAAGCCTAAACCAAAAGGCAGGGAAGTGGTGTGTCCAATGTAGAGCAAAACACAGTGAAAACAAGGATTTATTGATGTATATGTACATCATATACCTGAAAAAATCCGGCTTTGAGGTAACTAAACAAAAAATGAGCTTATTTTAAATTCTCCCAAGGGGTTAATAGGGGGTAATCACTCCCTTTCAGCAGGGGAATCATATAATTAATAATAAAAATTTTATGAAAATAGCTATTTTTAGGGGGGCTTCTCATTTTTTCGACACTTCAAAACCTAAACCTAGATTTCTTTAATGACATTCTAAACAATATTTCTGATGCAATATACATATCCGACAGTGAAGGAAATACTCTTTGGATTAATAATGCTAGTCAAAATTTAATAGGCAGGCCTAAATCAGAGCTAATTGGAAAAAATGTTAAAGAATTAGAAGCGAAAGGCGTTTTTAACCCCTCTGCCACCCGCCTGGCATTAGAAGCCGGGAAAACAGTCACAACTATTCAAACTCTAAATGGCCTTAATTTTCTGGTTACCGGTCATTTGATCAACGATAGAAACGGAAAAATAAAACTGATTATGGCGCATTCGCGAGATATTACTGAAGCGGTAAGAACCACTTCCCAATTAGAAAAAACAGAAATTTTGTTGAAGCGTTACGCCCAAGAAATTCGTAATATGAAATTAACAAGTAACCAAGCTGACGAGGCCAATCCCTTTATTGGTAAAAGCCGCGAATATTCTACCTTAATAGACTTAATTAAAAGAGTCTCTGCCGTTGATACTACGGTTTTAATTACCGGGGAGACCGGTGTAGGTAAAAATAATATTGCTAAGTACATACATCAGTTAAGCGAACGCCATAATGAAGCTTTTGTTCACGTGAATTGCGGCGCACTTCCCGAACCTTTAATAGAATCGGAGTTATTCGGTTATAAAAAAGGGGCTTTCACCGGCGCAAACAGCACAGGCAAAACCGGATTAGTGGCTATGGCGGATAAAGGCACCCTTCTTCTAGATGAAATCGGTGAACTGCCTCTTTCTCTCCAGGTAAAATTATTACAATTTCTCCAGGACAAGACCTATCTTCCGGTTGGGGACACCAAAGTATGCTCAGCGGACGTTCGAGTAATTGCCACTACCAACCGAGACCTTACCGATATGATTAAAGCAGGTGCATTCCGTTCAGACCTGTTTTACCGTTTAGATGTTTTATCAATAAAAGTACCTCCTTTATGTGAACGGAAAGACGATATTTTCCCCCTGCTTTATCATTACTTAAAAAAATTTAACAGTCATTATGGGCAAAAAAGAAAATTCAAACCTGAAGTATTGGATATTCTATACAACTATGATTGGCCCGGTAATATCCGCGAACTAGAAAATTTAGTAGAGCGTTTAGTAATTACTTCCCTGAATGAAGAAATATCAGCCTATGACCTCCCTGAAAAATTTCAGAACAGGGAACAAGAAGCTGTTAATATTGAATTAAAAAAAGGCGAAACCTTACCGGAAATCTTGGAACAGTTAGAAAGAAAGACGATTGAAAATGCATATCTCACATATAAGACTACAAGAAAAACTGCAAAAGCACTGGGAATTACACAATCGTCACTGATGAGACGTTTAAAGAAATATGGTTTGTCAAAGTAATACTGCCGATATCACAAAGATAAACTCGCCAAACGTGATTACCTCTTTTGTTGGCCTATCAAAGATAAAGAAAAAAACGTTTCCACTAAAAATTCAGGAAACGTTTTTACAATTATCGGAGCCGGATTACAAATGACCTTTCCCAGAAATATGCTCAATGTTAATTACTATGACCGCAGATTTTTTTACCTTTTCTTTTAGCAACCGGTCAACTGGCTTTTTACTGTACTTTTCAGCCAACAGCGTTAAGAAATGCTGTTTTTTTTCTTCATCTAATATAACTTCTGCATGCCCAAACACCATTACACTGGCATAACGCGTGGTGTAATTACAAGGTTCTTCCGCTTCTTTGATTTCTTCCACAATATCTACTTCAAAACACACCTGGGCATGGTTTTCTATGTTGTCCAGCTTATTACCTTTTAAGGCGGAATGAAGAATAATCTTATTTTTATCAAAATAATAATGCAGGGGCGTAATCAAAGGATAGCCATTCCTCCCGTAGGTCCCTAAACGGCCTACTAAACCTTTCATCAATAATAATTGCGCCTTTTCATTTGACATTTCTTTATCCTGTCTGCGCATTGGTACAAAAACCATTGTTTCACCTCCTTTACATTACGAATATAATGGTTGGTTGAATAAGACGCAGTTTGCTTTTCTTGGCAATAGCTGCGCCATCCACCTACCCTTTTAAGCTCTTGCAAGTTATATGCCATTTCTACAGTATCCTACAGGCATCTAGGAAAAAAAGAGGCCAGCAAAATCCGGCCATATTTAAATTTAAAATTTTCTAAACCAACTGGCTTTAACAGATGAGGAAATTACATAATTAGCTTTTTTTACAATCTCCTCAAAAAATATCCAGCGGCAGCATTGCTATCCGTATGCTTTTTAACCAAAGTTTAGCGTTCAGGCAATATTAATACCTATTGAATTGCTAAATTTTTCCTCTAGGCCAAGCTAATCTTACGCTCTTTCTCCACTTTGGGCGCTTCTCCCAACCAGCCGCGCACTCGCATAGCCTCACTGACACGGGCAATGGCCACCATGTAAGCGGCGGTACGCATGTCGATATCTTTTCGACTTCTGTACATCTGATATACCTCGTCAAAAGCGCGTACCATCATGGCTTCTAACTTACCATTCACCTCTTCTTCGGTCCAGTAATAACCCATATTATTTTGTACCCATTCAAAGTATGACACGGTCACACCACCGGCATTAGCTAATATATCAGGCAGAACCAGCACACCTTTATTGGTAAGTATTCTGTCTGCGCCGGGAGTGGTGGGACCATTGGCCGCCTCGCCGATTATTTTCGCCTTAACCTTGGGAGCAATTTCTTCAGTAATCTGGTTTTCCAGAGCAGCAGGGATCAGGATGTCACAAGGCATTGTTAATAACTCAGCGTTGGTAATATGTCTGCTGCCGGGATAATGTGCGACGCTTCCGGTTTCCTTTTTATATTCCTCTAACTTTTGGGTGTTAAGTCCTTTAGAACTGTATGCCCCGCCTGTAGAGTCAACTACTGCAACGATCTTGCAGCCCAAGTCCTGAAGCAATTCAGCCACAATACTGCCTGCGTTGCCATAACCCTGCACTGCAACGGTAGCATCTTTTAGGTCGAGACCAATAGCTTTTGCCGCCTCACGTACTGTAAAGCTGCACCCTCTGGCAGTAGCCTCATTGCGCCCGGCAGACCCGCCCACAATTAAAGGCTTACCGGTGATAACTCCGAATTCATTATGTCCCTTGTATTTGGAGAACTCATCCATCATCCAGGCCATTACCTGAGCGTTAGTATAAACATCCGGGGCAGGCACGTCTTTTTCTGCTCCCAGGATAGGGGATACTGCTCGAATGTACTCCCGACTAAGCCGCTGTATCTCCCGATCAGACATTTCCTTCGGATTACAGATTACCCCGCCTTTGGCACCGCCGTAGGGCAGACCTAGTACGGCACATTTAAAAGTCATCCACAATGCTAACGCCCTGACTTCATCCAGAGTAACGCCAGGATGAAAGCGAATGCCGCCTTTAAGAGGTCCCAAAGCATAGTTATGCTGCACGCGGTAACCGGTAAACACTTTAACACTACCGTCATCCATCTCTACCGGTACGGCCACCGTAAGTTCCCGCACCGGTTGGCGTAAGATATCCAGCACCGTAGAAGATAAACCCAAAGTTTTAACTGCCAACCCTATTTGCTCTTGCGCTATTTGGTAACTGTTCAACTGTTTATTCATGTTATTACCACTCCTTTAAACAAATTTCCTCTTTGTAGAGGTTTAATAAATATAATCGCAAAGTCTGTGCCAAGTTATCAAAAATTTCGAAAATTAACACAAACCCTTGGGATTAAAGGGTTTGTGTGCACCGTATTCTGTATTCAACTTTTAGCAGCTTTGTTTCAAAATGCTCCTGTGCATCTTTTTGTTTGCTTATTTATATGGCAGCCCGCTGTTATCCTTAGTCTCAACCTCCTAGTAATTAATGCAGCCTCCACTCGCCTTTCATGCGTTTGTACATCTTATTATCTATTCCCCTCAGGTCTTTTGCGGAGTCTGAAACTTTATTGCCTTTGCTTGTTACTTATTGGTGTCAGACACCAATAAGTAACACCTGATTACCAAAACTTATATTTTCTGATAAAAAAAGCCGGGCGCAAAGCCCGGCAAAATCCATAAAATCTATTAAAATTTTATGGAGGATGGTAGCAATTTTAAACAGTGAAATCCTTGGGGACACCCTGCTCATCCCAGTTACGGATGTTGTAGTAATCGTCCAGCATAGTGTCCAGAGCCTCACGGGTAATGGTTTTTCCGTGGGGTTCCAATGGTTCATCGAAGAATCGCTTAGGTAAAGTGTCATCTGATTTGGTAAAACCGCAATCAAGGTTAAAGCGGCGGGTTAAGCTGACTACTTCATTACCCATGTTTTCAAGTTCCTCAACGCTGTATTCCACTCCGGTTACTGCCTTAATCATCTTCTGCAGGTTTTCCCACTGGATCAAATCACGGAAGAATGTGCAGTAAATCATGGTATTAAATACGGTGAGGCGATTTTCAAACTGGATATATAAATCCGCCTTACCATCGGTTGTATCGCGGTCAATCATGCCGGCCAATTCAGGCTTATAGAATGTCGCCCTAAGATGGCATGCACCTCGGGCGGAAGTAGCATACCCTAAGCCCACTCCTTTAAGCACTCTGGGATCGTAACCGGCTGGTTCCAAGCCCTTGACGTGAATCGCCCGCTCCGCCATCCCTAATTTCGGAGCTGCGACCTTGATGCCGTCCGCTAAAACATCACCTAACCCATTTCGGCCAGCAATGTCCATAAGCATCTTCGCTACCTGATCGGCATTGCCAAACTCTAACTTTTCCTCTATCAAGCCCCGCCGGGAAGCATCAATAGCCATGGCGACCATGTTGCCGCCAGTAATTGTATCCATACCCAACCGGTCGCAAATGTCGTTAAAGTATAGGATTTCTGCCGGATCATCAATAGTGCATAGACCGCCAAAAGAGTAAATAGTTTCGTATTCAGGTCCTTCCACGGTTAACCCCTTATGTCTTCCTTCCTTTACCGTGGTTTTCTTACCACAAGCCATAGGACAGTGAGGACAGGCTTTGGGTTTAAATTCGAAGTTATCCTTATATGCATCACCGCTAATCGCTTCCCAGTTATCCAGGGTTCCCTTGGACCAATATTTAGTGGGAAAAGCCTGCGCATTGTTTAAGGCCGCGACCATCACCGGCGTGCCGTAATTACGGTAGGCATCGACACCGGCATTATCCTTTGTTTTATCCCGGATATCCTTAATGGCTTCTTTAAGAAGGTTCTCATCGGCAATGGGCGCCTTACTGCTGCCGAAAAATACGATGCCTTTTACCTTCTTGCTGCCAAGCACTGCACCCATTCCGGTACGCCCGGCAGAACGCCAATAGTTATTTTCAAGACAGGCAAAACGCACCAGATTCTCGCCGGCAGGACCGATAACCACAGTTTCTGCTCCCTGAGGGGCAGTTTCTTTTAAGGCATCTTCGGTGGCGTAGGTATCCTTCCCCCACAGGTCTTCTGCGGGATGAAACTTAATGTCCTGGTCCGAGATTTCGAGATATATCGGTGTGACACTCTCTCCTTCAATAATCACCGCATCATAACCGGTACGCTTAAGAGCAGGCCCCAACTTACCGCCACCGTAGGACTCAGCGTAGCCGCCGGTTAGAGGTGATTTGCTGAAAACACCATAGCGGGCAGCCCCAAGCAGCCCTGTATCACACGCAGGTCCGGTGGTAAATATCAGCTTATTCTCCGTACCTAAGGGGTCACACTTGGCGGGAACATTCTTCAATAATAGGTAGCTCCCCAATCCCTTTCCACCGAGGAAGCGCTGTAACACCTCTTCGGGGATTTCTTCTATTTTAAACGACTGGTCAGTGACATTTATTCGCAGCAGCCTTTGATAAAAACCTTTCACAGTATGCCTCCTTCACAATTTTTTCAATAACTTGACAAAAAGGTGCCTGACACCATTTTGTCAAGTTATTTGGTTGGGGCGACGGCCCCGAGTTCTTTTTTCTTTGCCGATATATTTTTTCATTTTCCTCACCACAGTGGACTGATTGACATCAAGTATTTCCGCCATCTTGTAAGTATTGTTGTATCGGTCGAATGTCTTGGTTATTAACTGGCGCTCCAGTTCTTCTGTGGCTTCCTTCAGGGAACAAATGTCTAAAAGATATACCCGGTTGCTGACGCTGGTGCTGGTGTTGATAATGTAATCGGGCAGGTGCTGGGGCTCGATGGTGCCGGCATCGATAGTTACCACCAATCGCTCAATGATGTTCTCCACTTCCCGGACATTTCCTTTCCACTGGCAGTTGGTCATCAGTTCCAGTGCTTCCGGAGACAATTTCTTATTAATTTCATACTTGGCGTTAAACCGGGCCAAGAAATGATGAATCAGAGGCGGAATGTCCTTACGCCGGTGGCGCAGGGGCGGTATCACTA
The DNA here is from genome assembly GCF_035573695.1 of Metallumcola ferriviriculae. Lineage (NCBI taxonomy): Bacteria > Bacillati > Bacillota > Clostridia > Neomoorellales > Desulfitibacteraceae > Metallumcola > Metallumcola ferriviriculae. The sequence goes on from NZ_CP121694.1 coordinate 2,827,031, forward strand.
CCGGGATAACATTTAATCGATAATAAAGGTCTTCCCGAAAGGTTCCCTCTTTGACCATCTTTTGGATATCTCGATTGGTCGCGGCAATGAGGCGGATATCCACAGAAATGCCGTCGGCAGCACCTACCCGCATTACTTCTCTTTCCTGGATAACCCGCAGCAGCTTTACCTGCAGGTTGAGCGGCAGCTCTGCTACCTCATCAAGAAGCAAGGTGCCACCGTTGGCCATCTCGATCAAGCCTTTTTTTCCTTCTTTCCGTGCCCCGGTAAAAGCACCAGGCTCATAACCAAAAAGTTCTGACTCCAACAGATTTTCCGGAATAGCGCCACAGTTGATGGTAATAAACGGTCCCTCAATGCGCGGGCTCATGTCGTGAATGCGTTTGGCCACCACTCCTTTACCCACGCCTGATTCGCCCATGAGCAGCACAGTAGATTCTACATGGGCAACTCGGCTGATCAACTCCAGTATCTGCTTCATCTGCTCGCTTTCAGCTACCACTGTCAGAGAACGGTTTTGTTTGTCCTTCATCTGGATTATCTGATTGCGGTAGGTTTCCGCCAGCCGCTCGGTATCCTGAAGCTTCTGCCGCAGATTAGTGAGCTCGGTGACATCCCGGGAATTGACCACCACCCGGATAATCTCCCCATTATCATCAAAGACCGGGTTTGCGGTAACTATCAACTGTTTGCCGGCTTTGGTCTTTTGAGGGATAGTGATACGCCGCTTTTCCTTCAAAACCATGCTGACAACGGAGGGGCTGAAATAACCCTGTTTTTCCAAATCACCAACATTTTTGCCCACCATCTCTTCGGTTTTGACGCCGTAATAGCTTTCTCCCATCTTATTAATGCGGGTAGTGTATCCCCGACCATCGGTAACAAAAATCTCATCATACGAGGCATCAAATACTGCTTCCAGCTCATTTTTTAAAGACCTGACCTGCGTCAGTTCCTGGGATAAAGACTCCAAATCGGTGATATCTTGAAATACCGACACTGCACCGGCTATTTTGCCAGCGCCATCATAAACCGGGGTTCGATTTACCACCAGAGTTCGATTATCTATTACCTGTTCCTGGCTCACTTGAGACTCCCGGGTGGCCAGAACCTGAATCAAATCGCTGTCCGGCAGCACTTCATCAATGCGACAGCCTACCACACCTTCTCGATCTATGCCCAGAAGGTGCTGCGCGGTTAGATTAAGGTATTTTATCCGACCCTGGGTATCAATCATCAGTATGCCGTTATGAATGGAGTCTAGTAGTGCCTGCTGCATTTTTTGCCTCCTGTCACGGGCCTCTCTGCCCCGATATTCCCATCCGAATGCTTGACTGCATTTAATCGTCAGCCGAAGCCGTTGCTGCCATTTTTCCAATCTAGGCGCCGCTGCGCATTTGAAGGACAAATGCACACTTAATTTATTATCCATGCGCCAACGCATCCAACTAGCAAAGAGAAGTGGGAGTATAGAACTCCCAAATAATGCGGCTAGGCAATAATTATCGGCTAAATGTTTAACTAATTACTATTACTAGACTATTACTAGCAATCTAATTTTAATTTTTCAACCATTATATCACGGGTGGCTGTCTTACCGTAGCTGCTTCGGGCACGAACCCAGAAAATCAGTCCCACCAGTGCCCAACCACCGGCGATAGCCCATTCATATGGCCACACCAGGGCTGCTGGCATTCCCGGCAAATATAGCAGTACAAACATTAAAGAAAGAAGCGACGCACCTACTCCTACCACCTTACCGTAAGATACCGTGAAGGGGCGCTCCATTTCAGGTTCCTTATATCTCAAGACAAGGAAGGACACGGATACCAAAAGGTATGCCAGTACAATACTCAATCCGCCTGCATCAACAAGCCAGACCAACATCTTACGCCCGAAAAATGGCGCTATTGAAGAAAGAAGACCAATCATCAATATGGCATTAGTGGGCGTCTTAAACTTAGGATGCAGTTTGCCCAAGAAACCGGGCAGCATCTTGGCTTCAGCCATGGCATAGATAGCCCGGCTGCCGCCCACATAAAAGGCGTTCCAACTGGTAAGAATACCGCCAATACCGCCAAGCACCATAATCTTGCCCCAAAACGGCGAACCAAAGACTGCGGCCATGGAATCAGCAGTAGCCAAACTGGTTTCTGCCAGCTGAGAAGCGGTCAGTGCCCTAGATACGCCAAGGATAATCAGGATATACCAAGCAGCAGCTAATATTACCGATAAAATTAACAGTTTACCAATCATATTATATGGCAGGTCAATTTCTTCTGCTGCCTGGGGAATAACATCAAAACCCACGAACATAAAAGGTGTCATTATTACCACGGCGAAAATTCCTTTGGCGCCGCCAAACAGCAGTGGCTGCATATGGGCTGTACTGCCGTTAACGAAACCACCGGTAATGAACAAAAGGCCTACTACTCCGATAATTAAAGTAAACACCAACTGAACAAAGGCAGCCATCTTAACACCGATATAATTAACATAAGTCATTAATAATGATCCGGCTACACCAACTAATGCCCAGGTCAGATATACGTCCCAGCCGGCAATGTTCCACAAAAATACTTTTTGATAATTCGGAACCAAGTAATCTACTACCGTTGGCAGGGCCACCGCTTCGAATGCTACCACCGAAACGTAACCCAGAATAATCGCCCAGGTAGCCACAAAAGACCAGTTAGCACCCAAGCCGCGGAAGGTGAAGACATGCTCCCCCCCGACAAATGGCATTGCTGCGGTTAGTTCAGAGTAAGTCAATCCTACTAGAGCCACCATTAGTCCGCCGATGGCAAAAGCAATCATTGCACCCACTGAACCAGCAGTTTTAACCCAAGTACCAGCCAGTACCACCCAACCCCAGCCAATCATAGCACCGAAAGCAAGCACCAAAACATCTTTACGAGACAACACCCTTACTAATTGGTTATCATTTTCATGCAAATCTACCAACCTCCTCAAATGATGAATTTCTTATCTGTCTATGTCTATCTATTTAGAATATTTTTACAAATGCAGTGCCGGTTTGCTTACTTGAGCCCGGCATCGGGGGTGGCTAACCACCCCCTGCCTAGCCAGCTGCAAAATGCAAAATATCTTGTGCGGACGATTTAGCCGCCAGCTACTGCATTAACCTTTAGGCGTTTATCTGAAAAGCTTTTTCCAGAATATCCAATCCTTCATCCACTTGGTCGTCAGTAATCACCAGCGGCGTAAGGAAGCGAATTACGTTGCCATAAATACCGGCAGTCATGGTAATTAAGCCGTTTTCATAGCAGGTCTGAGCAATCTTACCGGTGAGCTCTTTGTCCGGTTCCTTAGTGGCACGGTCCTTAACCAATTCAATGGCCACCATCGCTCCGAGACCCCGAACATCACCAATAGCCGGGTATTTTTCCTGCATCTGTCTTAGGCGCCCCATCATGCGTTCACCAATTGCAGTTGAACGCTGTATAAGTTTCTCCCGTTCTATCTTCTTGATAACTTCCAATGCGGCTACGCATGATAGCGGATTACCGCCGAAGGTACCGCCAATTTCGCCAGGTGCCGGTGCGTCCATCACTTCTGCCCGACCGGTCACTGCACTGAGCGGCATGCCGCTGGCGAGGGATTTGGACATGGTAATCAAATCCGGTTCCACTCCGAAGTGCTCAATGGCAAACATGCTGCCGGTACGACCAAAGCCCGCTTGTACCTCGTCAGAAATGTAAAGAATATCGTTCTTTTCACAAATTTTCTTAATGCCTTGGATAAACTCTTTAGGCGGTACGATGAAGCCGCCTTCCCCTTGGACCGGCTCAGCAATAAGAGCAGCCACGTGCTCAGCGGGGAATTCAGCCACAAAAAAGCGTTCCAGGTGTTCCACGCAGTGCAAACCGCACTCGGGATAAGTAGAATTAAAGGAACACCGATAACAGTTGGCTGACGGAATTTTATAGGTTTCCGGTGCGAAAGGCCCAAAACCAAATTTATAAGGTTTGACTTTGCTAGTTAGGGACATCGTCATTAAGGTACGACCGTGAAATGCTGACTCTAAGGAAATCAGGCCCATCCGTCCGGTATATTTGCGAGCTATCTTGACGGCGTTTTCCACGGCTTCAGCACCGCTATTGGCCATCATCGTCTTCTTGGCAAAATCCCCCGGGGTGATTTCCGCAAGTTTTTGAGCCAGCTTGATATATGGCTCATACATGTTAACGTGAAAACAAGAATGAAGAAACTTCTCTGCCTGTTCCTTGACGACATTGACCACTTCGTCAGGACAATGACCTACATTTAGAACCCCAATGCCGGCAGCAAAATCGATAAATTCGTTTCCGTCAACATCGGTTATTACTGCGCCCTTGCCCTTTTCAATAAATACTGGAGTTACATTTCCCGGACCCCTTGCGACAAATTCCTGACGTAATTTCATTAATTCCTGTGATCTAGGCCCCGGCACTTCTGTGACTATTTTCGACATTATTCATCAATCCTCCTTCGAAATTTTGTTTCGAATAATCAATATATTGACAAAAGTTCATGCCTTGCGGCATTAAATACCCACATATATAGGAAATTATCCCAGGCCTATAATTTCTTATATATTTATTAAGAAAATCGATCTCATCGCCTTCGGCGCATTAAGGTAATCACTTTTCACTCCCCTCGTTTGAATATTTATAATATTATATAAAATATAAAAGGTCACCCACTATAAGTGCAATAATAGTGCCAGCGCCAACGCTGCCTGCCATAAAATATTAGTGGGTAAGTCAAGGAGCAAAACGGAGCATAACAGAGCTAACGCAATGTATACAATATTCAAACATTTAGAATCTGCAAGCGGAAAATAGATTACTGCCCTGACGCATTTAATTAATGCGCCAGGGCATTTTAACAAACGTGCTCGCGGTTATTCGAGCAAAAAAGAACCCCGAGGTTAACTCGGGGCAAGAAAGTATATTTATTATAGGAGGTTAAGCAAAAATAGGCTGATTCCCGGTACATAGGTGACCAATGCCAGACCGACTATGACCGCTAAAAGCCACGGCAGCGCCGCTCGGGTCACCGTTAATAGCGGCATACCCGTCAAGCCGCTGGCCACATAGAGGTTTAGCCCCACGGGCGGTGTAATCATACCGACTTCCATATTTACCACCATGACGATACCGAAGTGAATGGGGTCAATACCCAATTTCATGGCCACCGGGTAGAGAATGGGCGCCAAAATGGTAATCATGGCCGTAGGTTCCATAAACTGCCCGGCAACGAACAACAATACGTTAACGATTAAGAGGAATATCATTGGTCCCACGTTCCAGGCTACTATCAGCTCGGCAATTGCGTGAGGAATCCGTTCCAAAGTCAGGATATGCGCAAACAGCATGGCCATACTGATAATAAAGAATAGCATTGATGTAGTTTTAGCCGCCTCAACTAAAGTCTTACCGAAGTCTTTAATCTTGAGGTCCTTATGGATAAATAGGCCGACTATCAGTCCCAGCATTACGGCCACGGCAGCGGATTCAGTAGGGGTAAATACCCCGCTATAGATACCGCCGATGACGATGATAGGTAAGGATAAGCTCCAGATGGAATCCTTCAACGCTGTCATCCGTTCCTGGGATGAGGCCTTCTCAGAGCGCTGAAAGTTTTTTTTGCGAGCAATATAGAAACTGACAACAGATAACAGCACCGCCAACATAATACCAGGCACAATACCTGCCAAGAACAATTTACCAACGGATTGGTCCACAGTAACCCCGTAAACTATCATGGGAATGCTTGGTGGTATCAAAATTCCCAATGAGCCGGCAGTCGAAATAGAACCGACTGCGTAGTCTTTATCATAGCCGTGGTCAATCATGGCCGGGATCATGATGCCGCCGATGGCAACCACAGTGGCTGGTGATGACCCGGAAATTGCTGCAAATAAGGCACAGGCAAAGATTCCCGCAATGGACAACCCGCCGGGAATATGGCCCACCCAGGTATTAGTCAGTTTAATCAACCTTTTGGCAACACCGCCGGTAGTGAAAATATTACCAGCCAGCACGAAAAAGGGAATGGCCATCAAGGGAAAAGTGTCTAAGCCGGAAAATATCTTCTGCGCCATGTTAGGCAGCGGATCTGTGGTAAAAAAGTAAATAGAGAATAACGACGCAATACCTAGAGAAACCGCAATAGGCATACCCAAGAGCAAACAAGCAAATAACATGGCGAAAACTGCCAGACCCATATTACCGGTCTGCATTGCATAAATAACGCCAAATACGCAGATACCAACAAAAATTAGCGATATTATCCGTCCCGCAGGGGAACCGGGTTTGCCCTGACCGGGCATATTCTGATGTTCTAATTGTTTATCCAGGGTTAAATCCATCAGTGCCCACCCGCTTTCTTACCCATTTCTTCTGTCGGGGTCTTTATCACTTTAACTGCTTCCTGAAGAAATCGTAAGGTCATCAGCGAAAAACCAATGGGTATGATGGAAATGGGAATGGTCAAGGGAATTTCCATTTCCGGGGTGACCTGACCAAATGCGGCAATGACACCCACCTGCTTTACACCTAAATAAGCAACGATTAAACAAAAGAACGCACTAATCAATAAAGTAGTGGTGCTTACCACCTTTTGTACTCCATAAGGGAACTTTTCCACCAAAATGTCCACACCGATATGCACCTTATCCCTTACACCGATAGACGCACCAATGAAGCCAACAAAAATCAATAAATAAATGGTGACCTCGTAAGAAGAACCCAAACTGGTTTCAAATACATAACGTAAGACTGTTTCAATAAATGTAATGGCTGTGGCAACTCCCAGGGCAATTGCTACCAGAAATTCTTCTATCCTGCTGAGTATTTTGTCAAAAAGCGCCATAACGTCACCTCTCTTTCTACCAAATACACCCGACCAGCAGCGTAAGTTTTTTTTAAAAAAGGGGCCTCTCAAATAAGAAGCCCCTTTAAAAACTAACTAGTCACGCAGAGCTTTAACTGCTTCAATTAGGTCGGAACCCACTATATCTTCGAAGTCATCATAAACCTTATCTGTCGCTTCCATCCACGCCTTCTTCTCGTCCGGAGTTAATTCATGGATTTCTTCAAGGGTACCGTCTGCTTTAATCTTATCAAGGGCTTCGCCATTAATTCTTTCACCGTTATCCCGTACCCATTGGGTAGTTTCATCCAGAGCTTTTTCCAGTCCGGCACGCACATCTTCCGGCAGGCCTTCCCAGAATTCGGAATTAGTGATTACTGCGTAACCCAGGTATCCGTGGTTACTAAGAGTCATATACTTCTGTACTTCGTGAAATTTCTTGGAGTAAATATTGGACAGGGTATTTTCCTGACCGTCAATAACGCCCTGCTCCAACGCGCTGTAAACTTCACTGAAGGGCATGGGAGTGGGGTTAGCATTTAAGGCCTTGAACTGAGCTTCCAAAACTTCACTAGACATGACACGGAAACTCTTACCTTCGAAATCTTTAGGCATATAAAGCGGCTGGTCGTCTAAGCTCATCTGCTTAAAACCGTTATCCCACATAGCCAAACCTAAGAGCTGCTTATCCTTTAACATGTTAAACAACTTGCCGCCAATTTCTGGGCTTTCCATCGCTTCCTGTACCTTCTCAGTACTGGGAAAAGCAAACGGGAAGTCAAAAATGGTCCATTCAGGGAAAAGTTTAGAAACCTTGGATGTTGCCGGAGCAGCCATCTGCACGTTATTCTGCTGGATTGCTGATAGGACGTCGTTATCATTATATAACTGAGAGTTAGGGAATACCTGTACATCTACTTTACCATCGGTATATTCCTCAGCCTTTTCTTCAAACATTACCGCAGCTTGTCCCTTGGGAGTGTTTTCAGCAACTACATGGGAAAACTTGATGACAATCTTTTCTTGCTTCGCCGCCTTGTCCCCTTCGCCACCATTATCTGCCGCCGGTTGCTCCGAACGGGCACCACACCCAGCAACCAAAGAACCAACCAGCAACATTACCACTACCAACAACGTGACCTTCTTAAACTTCATTAAAAAACCTCCTCAATATTATGATTTCTCAGACAATTATGTCTATGACAATAATCTATCATTATCCAAGTTTTCTGAAAACAATTTCACCATATTGGTCTTTTTGTTTTTTATGGTCATTGGTAAATAGCAAAACTTATCGTAAATGGGATAAACTTTTGTACCATTACAACTGCGGTTTCATAGTATGGATTAAAGAAAACTACTTAGGGGGATATTTATGAACGAAGAAAAAAAGCGAGTATTTGAGAATAGCGTAAGACAGACCCCTCCGTCTCCGTCACAATGCAGCGGTATCCTATATACCATTACCCCGGGTGATACTCTTTTCATCCTATCCACACGCTTCGGTACTCCCTTAAGGGACATCATTGCAGCAAATCCCCAAATAGATGACCCAAATGCCGTGGTACCCGGGCAAAGAGTATGCATTCCGCTGCCTCCGCCACCGCAAACATGCAGTGGTTTTTATCTCACCGTTTCCGCCGGCGATACGCTGGTACAAATTTCCCAACGTTTTGGGGTGCGGCTTGTTGACATTCTTATAGCCAACCCTCAGATAGTCAATCCGGAAGTGATTTTCGCCAGACAAACAATCTGCATACCCATACCCCCGCCGGCAGACATACCTTGTTCAGGTTTCTTTTACACTGTTAAGCAGGGAGAAACCCTCAACCAAATCTCTGCCCGCTTCAATGTAACGGTAAGAGAAATCTTTGCGGCCAATCCGCAGATTGTCGACCCGGGCAAAATATTTGCCGGCCAGAAAATCTGCATACCGAGCCAGGAGAACTCGTAAGAAATTAAGATTATTTTTTAAAAAATTAATCAAAGTCTTTTGAAATAGCTAGGGTAAAAGCTATCTTTTTCCATCTACTGCCAACATATAGTTAAGCCTGTTTGTGAACAATACAAACAGGCTTAACTATATGTCAATAGAGCTGCTGCCTGTCAGCATCCCTATTCTGATTTATAAAAAAAAGGAGGTGAAGGCATGACCGTAGGCCAACAACTTCACCAAACATTAGGTATGTTAAGAACTGCCGGAGGGCAGCTGCAGACCTATTCCCTGCAGACCATGGACCCCCAGGCAAAGCAGTTTTATAACAGCTGCAGTCAACAGCTGGAACAGATGGTTAATGACCTGTCCAATCGGGTCAATTATGTAGAACAACAGGAACCAACCTACAAGGTCAACGAAATGGCTCAACAGCAGGCCGCACAAAACCAAAATCAACAGCAATCCCAACGACAACCTTAAACAAATTTACCGCCTTGAAAAGCAATCAGTTTGATTGCCTTTCTCTTTTTGTTGGGGTGACAGTAAAGTATAAGCATAGCACCGCCGGAAAAATCCGCCTGAAGAGGAAGCTGTAAAGCCCAAAGACCAGTGAGCAGCGCACCCAAAGCCACGCCTGTCCCTACCCCGGTAAATGCGGCAGCATAGGGTCCTGCTGCCGCCAAAGGCAAAAGCAAAGGCGGGCTAACTTCACCTAACGCGACCAAGAAAAATAACAGTCCTAAAAGGATCGCACCTATCAAGCCGCCAACCAAAGTCCAACGCAATTCTCGGGCGGTAAGAAATATTTCATGCTTTATTTGCTCCTCATAATTCCCGGTTAAATCGGTAACCATCCCATCGCTGATATCCTCTCCTGCCAGCAATTCTACCGTTTGCATGGCTTGATTATTCTCGGGAAAAATTGATACTACTTTAACCATTCTCTCACCCCGCCAAAACTGTTAGATTGTTTTACCTGGTAGTGTCTGCCATCTTTACCTGAAGCAGCGAGTCCAGGCGCTTCTGTACCGACTGGGAAACCGCATCCGTATCGCCGATCAGCCAACCAAAATTAAACAACTGTTCCTGGTTGGACAAATAAAAGGGTTTAATCAACTGCAAATACTTCACTACTTCCGGTGCCACATCAGCCCGACCCACCCAAAGCATAGGTCCATGCTTACCTTTATGAGAAAGAAGTGCGGCAGCAACCGCATCAAATGGCTGATCCGGATTGACAAAGGTAATATTATGCCCCGCCTCGGAGACACCCCAGCCAAAAGATCGACTGCTCTGCCATAGCCAATACCCTTGATTTCTGCCTATATCTTTATATCCGGCAAATCCCACCGAAAAGGCCTGGGGATTATCGCCGGGAATGCGCTGTACATGACCGTATTGGCTTAATGACTTGGCAACTTGGGTAGAGATAACCTTTTCCGGACCAAACAAATATATGTATGCATCCACCGGACGCTTTTTTAGTGCCTTAATGGTTTCCTCAGGAACTTTGTCCCGCTCAACAAATAAGATAGTATGGCCCATATGGGCTACCCAGGGTGCCGCCAGCAAGGCATATTCCGGAGCATCCGCAGGGAGAAGCAGTACCTCATCCTGATGGTTGGCTTCCATTGTTGCCTTGTATTCATCAATGCTATAAGCCAATTGGGAATATTGACGCTTATTAAAGTGACGGTATTTATAACCCTCGTTACTCAAGTCCGTCAGCACACTGTCCGCCACGTCACCCACCACATATACCTTCACATTACCATCCAAAAAAACACCTTCAGGGTCTAATCTTTTTAATTCCTGCATGGTAACCTTCGGTATTTCATTTCGCCGAATAAACAATACCGGAGCATCAATGGGATGATGTATCAGGCCTACCGCAGTCAAGGCAGTACGCCAATCATTATCAGGTGTCAAAATGACAGCGCCGGGTTTATTATCTGTAAAGGTGGCCGGATAAATGGCCTCACTGATGGCAGCGGCGGTTTCAATATGATTTTTCCCGTATAAACGGGTGGTATTTGCTGTGACTAACGGCTTCAAAAGAGGCAGGTTTTCGGATGTTGCGCTGTAGAAAGGTCCGGGCAGCAGTGCCAGCAGCGCGCTGCCCAGCATCAATTCTGCCAAAACTATCACAAACCACCAACGGACATGATGCTTGCGACGGATATATTTCATCTTACATATCCCCCTTTTTGCGGCCATGTGCTACCAACGGCCAGTTAAATAACAAGCCGGTGAAAGCGCCAACAATGGTGGACGAATACATGACACCCCACCATAACAGATTACTCTCTTCCGGCATCATGGGCAGGTATTCCATCATCAGCCACCACATGAGAGGAAGCATACCCAGCGATACACCGCTCATGGAAATGAAAATCACCAAAGCACTATCTTTTACCGTATCCCAATACCGGGAGTCCTCATTAATCCTTAACATTAACGGGACAAATACCAGCACCAATACCGCCAGTCCGGCAAGATATGAAATAATAATGCTGATTATCATCGGGTTACCCAATAGATAGAACGGGCTGTCAAACTCTATCAGAGGCAGTCCATTAATAGTCAAGATAAAACCCACAATTATCATGGCCGGTGCGCCGAAACCCAAAGTGCTCAGATTTGCAGAAATCACCTGAACCCAAAATGGCTTAATGTGCCGTGCCTGGCTGACCCGGTGGCTGTAACCCCGATAATTAATATAGTAAGCATAGATGCCCAGCGGCCCCAATAAAAGGGCCACAAACAGCCAGGAAAACTTCATATATGGCGATAGATCCGTATTACGGGTGACCATATGATTCCATATCCAAATGGCGGCGGAGAAGATGAAAGCCAGCCATATTATCACCCATCCATCCAGAGCACTGTTACCCTGATCCCCCTGCATCATATAGGTATTGATTTCCTCGGCGAAATCCGCCCGAGCCTGGGCGGCAAACGGAATCTTTTTCAGATCTCCCACCACAAAGGTATGATTATAGGGTCCTTCGGTGGGGGTAACAAACCATTCGGGTTTAGTACGCCAATAATAACTTTCCACCTTCGGCGGCAGCCTCGTACCTTTAGTTAGCAGCATGGGGCCGAACCTGCCCCGGGGCGCCAAGGAGGCAATAGTCAGCGCACCGCGCCAATTTTTTTCATCTACCAGGAAATAAGTCCGCCCTCCTTCCGGAGTTTCCCGACTGTTCCACCAGCCAAAATCGGTATCCCGTTGATAATATTCCGCAAATGCGACAGCTGCCTCCACGGGGTTATTACCGCCCACCAGCCGAGCTTTCTTTTGCGACCCTTTGTCCATCAGCAGATTTTTGTTTCCCAATAAGTAAATGTTATTACTGCCGTCGGGCAGCGTGGTCGTTTCATCGCCCTCAGCGGCAGCCACCACCCTGTCCCCGGTAAGAGCTGACCAAGTCAAGGCAGGAATTGCCCACGCTGGGTCATCTCCGGGAACTACCAAAGTGTTGCGGCCTGGAGGCTGATCCTTAGCAATGTGTACATCCACAGCCAAACTCTCCTTGATAGCCGCAGCATATTGGCTCCACTTTACCGGCAGCACCACCGCGGCTATGTCATCCCGGGCAAGTCCTAACTGCTCTAAATATACCGGCAGTGCCCCAGCGTCAGCAGCCGCTTTGTCTGTCATTAGGACCGGCAGCGCCTTTAGCGGCGGCGCCATCAAATGACTCAATTGAACTGCCGGGCGCCAGTCATCAGCAGGTAGCAGCAGCAACTTCTGCGGCTCCTGCCAGGTAAGCATGTTGAAAATATTTCTCTGCTGCTCAGGCCAATCAGCGCCCCATACCCGGGTAGTATTACCGGTATTCCAGTGCAGCCGCTCAGCGACAAATTTAGTTTCTCCTTTGCTGGTATATTCTCGAAATATGTATAACGGTCCAAGAACCAGCATCGAAACAAAAAAAACAGCCAGCAGTAACGATAGTTTCTTCACAGCAAAGACCTCACTTTTGTTTATTAATTATTAGTATTAAACAGTTATAAGGTGTGCATGCATGAAAAAAAACACCCCCGCGATAAGGGGTGGTTTAGGTGTTTAATTAATAACAAGCGGAGACTACTTTTTAAACTCATTCATTCTCTGCTTCAATTATATCTGCACTGATTTCCATATGTTCCCCATCAAGAATTTGGTACAAGTAAAAATGTACTAATGTTTTAGATGGAGGCATCTAAAAGAACCTCCCTCCAAAAACTCCTGACTTTGAATTGCGAACTTTAATAACAAAATGACCACTTCCTAGGATTTTTTTCAAATCAACTAGAAAGTGGTCTAAGCTGTCGTAATCGGGCCTGGATTAGGCCACTAAACTATAATGCCTTCAAATCCCCCAAAACCCTCGTAGACATATAAATGGTCGGAGCGACAAGATTTGAACTTGCGACCTCTACCACCCCAAGGTAGCGCTCTACCAAGCTGAGCCACGCCCCGACACAATTTAATAGCTATCTGTTTTTACCGACAAGGACTATTTTACCTACTTTCAGCCGTTTTGTCAAGTTCACACGGACCGGTTTGACCGGTTGGTGGCCGCAGGGCGACAGACATCAATGGGTGTCACCCTGCGGTGTCACTTATTTGATGCCTGGTGTCAGGCACCAAGTGGCACCAAGTGTCACTTATTTGTATCCGCACTCGAAAACCAAACTGAAGTAGCTGGTGGTTTCAATTAAATCATTTTTCAGGATCATGCCTGAATTTGTGTTAGCAAGAACCTTAAATTCATTCAAACCTCTCGCGTCCATGGCGGTAAAAAGCACTCCTAAGGACGCGGGTGAATCTAAATAGTCATTACCCATTGAGAAAATTCGGCCCAAATTATCTGCTTTTAATGCAGCCATTGTCTCTCGATCTTTCTGCTGGGCTTCCTCCCTCGTCAGATAATGGGAAAAATCCACTGACGCAATAATTACTGCCCCCTCATCTGTCACCTCATTTAATTGTTCGGCTAGAAGTTTAGCTTCCTGTCTACTTACATCATGATGTAATATCAGGGGGACAACCTTAGTTTCGGGAAGATAGAATTTGATAAAAGGCATCAAGTTACCGATGGAATGTTCGGAATCTAGCACCATGTCATCCTGCTTAACAGGGGCAGCGTCCAAAAGTTTACCAACAACTTCCCTGTCTACTTCCACAGTGCCAAAGGGGGTTTGCCAGTCCCAGGTGCCGGTAATAATTCTTTCTCCCCGATTGTGGTGGTTGGGCCCAACTAGCACCAAAAGACTAGGTTCTTGCTGCCTAAAACGGCTAAACACTTGGCTTATTAGCTGATGTGCTAAAAGATGGTGCGGCACCACTGCACCGTCAATACGGTTGTCGCTCGACTCCTGTTCCCCCTCTGGGCGGGGAGAAAAATATTCCGGCATGAAGAATTGATTGGGGTGGACACTCTCCCCGGCGGCCGGGACTATCTTGCTTTCCGTTTCTCCCCGGGGAATAGAGGCCAGTAAAACCGCCAACGAAACTATAAGAGCTATCAACAGTAGTTTCTTCATTTTATCACTACCCAACGTTTCAACCGGAGTTCTACTGGCAGTTGTTTCATCAAATGGTTCTCATTTGATTATTACCCTGTCATCACCGGTCATGCTGTAAATTTTGCCGCTCTTTAAGTGCTGAAGAACTGCTTTCTCTGCCTTGAACTCCCCGCTGCCAATTACTCTGGCATAATAATGAAAAGAACCGTTTTTATGTCCAACGACAAATACCGATTTCTGCCCGCTTACCTGCACCGGGTAATTAAGACGCGTATCGTGCTTTACCCCCCAATTATAAGGCCTTTCTACTACCTTCAACCCAGCAGGCAGGTAATCAGTGATTTGATAAGTCCCATCCGGGGCTTTGCTGCCAAATTGGTAGGAAATATTCACCTGTACTAAGTCGCCTACCCGAAGCTCATTTCCGGAGCTGCGAGGGCTTGAATATTTTCTTGTCACCTTAGATCCATCAACACTAGTATCTCCTTCGGCCCCCAAACTACTTTCGTAGACAACGGTAACCCCTACCTGGCCCTGAATTCCTTTAAACTGCAGGTCGGCCAATTTTTCCGGTGTTAGATGCAAAGATAAAGTTTGCCCCGGCTCCAAGGTGACCTCCTTCTTTTTGCCATCAACGATATAACTGAAACCGACCTTCTCCTGAGGCATCCTGGTCAGTGCTTGATCTAAGAATAACAGCTGTTCAATATAGGTAAGGATAGCGGTGGTATGGTTATCAAGCAGGTATTGCTGCAGCTGGTTCTGCCCCTTGGCGTCTAAAGTCGCGGCAGCCACAGCGGCCAAAGCCGTAGCCTCCAGCACATCATCCTGATCCTCGCCCATATTAATCCTCACGGCAGCACCAATTTTTTCCCCGTCTGAGAGAAATAACTGCTCAAGTTTTGATAGCGCCCGCTGTCTGTCACCGCTTTCAGTCAGGGCCAGAATCAGGTAAAGCTGTTCTTTGACGGTTAAATCTTCCTGCCGGGACAGCCAATCAACTTCTCTTAATACCGGTTCTTTTAAAGCAGCTAAGCCGTATAAGGCAATAATGCCCCGCTCCCTGCTTTGTTTCGGGTCGTTCATTACCCGATAAAAATACTGTGTCAATACGGAATTATCGAATCCTTCTAACCCCAGAGCAGCTATCTTGGCGCTGAGCGCCAAATCAGAGTCCGCATAGGGAAGAATAGCTATCCCCCCATCGGGGCTTTGATACTTAAGGAAGTCAGTACCCGCGTCCTTCATTATCCGAGTGTCCGGGAAATATTCTTCCAGCAAGTCCCGGGCTTTGGCCGCCGCCAGTCTTTGCTCAATCCTGCTTCCTCCTACCCCTAAAAGCCGCCACAAGGTATTGAGATACTGGCTCCGCTGGTAGTCTGTGAATACTAAGGTTGATATGGAATCGGGTGAACCATTAATCTTCGTCATCTCATCCAGCAGGTAAAAGTCGGTGTGCTGCCGGGTCATCAGCGTCTCCACCACATCAAAAGTTAAGGTTAGGGTATCAGTTAATCCCTGGCCGCTTTTACCGGTAACGGTAAGTTCATAGCCGCCCGCCTTTAATGGTGGCAGCTCAAGCTGTACAGGTTCGAAAGCCTTTCCTGTTAAGACGATATTCTTTATTTCGCCGGCATTTGACTTCAACCTGGCAGTATATGTTACTTCAGCTCCATTATTTAGCTGATTGCCAAATGACCGCACGGGTATCACCGGCCGATCCCCAGTCAAATAGGTATTATTTAAAACCATATCTAAGAAAAAGGGCAGCTTTACCTTGATTTTACTTGTTCCGTTGCCGGCCTGCAGACTTTTAGTCACTGCCTGATAAGTAAGGCGCCAGGAAGTCAAATTATCCGGCACTTGAAAGGACACCTGGGCGCGACCATGCTGGTCGGTGGTTATGGTTTTAAAGAAGACGGCATCCTTGAAGTCTTTTCTGTCAGATTCCCCTTCGCCGCCGTGTTCAGCACCGCCGCTATTCTCCACCGGTGCATGGTGGGTACTAACGGTGCGATTAACCCCGCTGGGGATTAGGTCGCCGTACAAGGACCGCAGGATATCTACATGCTGATCCTTTAAGGCAAAAAGTGCTTCGTCTACTAAGTTTAAATTGACCTTGGCTTCTACCGGCCGGCCCTGTTTATCTTTCACTTCCAAAGATACCTTTACCGTATCTTTGGGTCTGTACTGCCTACGGTCGGTGCTGACTTGGATATCTAATGCTTTCTCCGCCGTGTCAAAAGCTGCCAACTGTGCCGGCGTCTCGTAGTAGTACCTCCCGTCAAAATAAACTCCTTTTAGCCAAACATTAGGGATAAACTCTGCATCAAATTCAGTGGTAAATGAGCTATCATCACGGACATAACTATTCAACACCCCGTCACGGGCAGTAAAGTACAGGAAACCTTTTTCCCTGGACGCAACAACCGCCTCATTATTTTTCAGTACCACCCTTACGGTTTCACCGGTTGAGTATTTGCCTGATTGATTATTGGGTTCTAGGTGATACCACTGATAGTCGGATTCCCGATAAAAATTAGGTCCTATCAAGTAGATTTCCTTGGCTGCTAAGTTGCCTTTGGTATCCTGGGTGGACAGTTCAACCCGGTAAGACCGGTCCCCTGACGCTGGAAAGGTAAATCCCGCACTGCCATCTTGGTTAGTGGTCACCTGCCCCTGAGTGACAAAAATCTTTTGATACTGATAATGATATTTTTTCCGCACTTTTTTGTTGATGAAGTCGTAATATTCTCCACCCTCTTCTACCTTTTCCCAGTGGTCGTAGTAAACCTTTACCGTTACTGTTTGGTCCGCCGCAGAACCACTGCGAAAAGCATCCTGTTCCCACGGGTCCTTACTACCGCTGTTTACTTTATCAACGGTTAATTGGTAAAGTTTCATGTGGACGCTGCCGGTACCATCGGTAATGCTGCCATCCGCTTCTATTTCCAAGTCATTATTCAGTACTATCACCGAACTTCTACCGGTAATTTCGCCACTTTCGGGAAGGTCGGCATTGACTTGAAGATAGCGGTGCTGCACCGGGCCATACAGGGTCCCTTCGTACATTGGTAGATACTTAAGTCCCGCCTCCCCTCTAGAGTCGGTGGTTAAAGTACCTTTTTTATCTTGAAGACGATAGTCGAACGGTATATTAGCAGCACCTGTACCTTCGAAAAAAGCAGCTTTAAGCTTAAAATCTACTGGTTCCCCCACAAAAACCGCTTTCCGATTCGGCGTGATTTCCACTTGATAAGCCGGCTTTGAATAGGTTTTTACCTCAAAACCTTGTTGAGTAATTAACTGTTCCCCATCTTTTACAGTTAGATAATAATACCCCGGTAAAAGATTGGGAAGTTTGATATTGCCGTCAAAAGTAAATTCGTTTAACTTAATTTCTTTGGAAGCAATAAACGATTGGTCTTGCCAGCCGCCCCATTTGGTAATGGCTGCCGTAATCTGCTCCGGCCGGTTGACGCCGGGCATCCTGGGCTTGACAAGACCCCAGAAATTAACTGTATCATTAGGTTTATACAGCCCCCTGTCCAGGTAAAGGTACTTCCAGTAAAAGCGCTGCTTTTCCCGTAATTTCTCTCTTTCCTCATCCCAAGGGAGTTGGTGTCCAACTGCAGCTACCGCTGTTTGATTACCTTTGGTTACTGTGATATAGGGGCCGCCACCCCCGCCCTTAAGAGCGGTTAGCTCGGCTAAACCGTCAGGCCCGGTCATAACCCCCTGCTCTTTGCCTTCAGCCCTTACTACCGTTTCCGCCACAGGTATCCCGCTAAGCAGGTCATTAACCCAGACTAAAGTCTTATTGTCGGCGTAAGCGGCATAAATACCCAGGTCAGTTACCTGAAACCATAACTGTCCCCGAAAGTCCTTAACTGATACCTCAGCCACGTAAAAGCCGGCTGGCATAGGCTCAGGGAATTCTAGAATGTTTCGGTAGTCGTAAGCCTTCAAAGGAGAGACGAATTCAGCCACCCGGTTCAAGGATGAAGTGTCTTCTCGATACTTTTCCCGGCTGCGAGATGCCCAAGAGGGGATTTTCTCCCGCTCGCTCAGAGCTTCGATGTAAGCTGATGCATCGGGGTACCGATAAATGCCTACCTGCACTTCGGGGAGCTCTTCCTGATTCCGGTTATAGTAGCCTACAGGAATTAAAGGGGTATCTTCAGTGGTAAAATCCAAGTTACTGCGATAAAAGCTTAGGTCATAATCCTGTCCTTTACCTTGAACTCCACTATCTGTTTCAAACTGAAATGTGTAATCTTCCTGCAGTACTTGGTCACTTCCCGCCAGCGGCAGCCCCTTTTTTACCGTAACAGTGTATACAGTCGCCGGTTCTAGTTTTTTCGAAATAAATACCGCTGTTTTTTTATGTACTATGAAATTACCGTCCACTTTGGGGCTAATGGAAAAGTAATCTTTAATTTCTTCAAAATTTAAATGGGAAAAATTAATTTCAATACCGCTGTCAATCGGTACTAAAGCAGACTTATCCCGGGGCAGGGTGGAGACGATGCTAAATTTTCCTTTCGTCTGAAACGCCCATTTTAGAGGTGGCTGCTCATCCAGGGCCAGAGCAAACCTGTAGATACGATTAGGGTCCAAAGGCTGATCGGGTACAATTCGAAGCTCTTGGCTGCCTTTGGCGTTTTGTTTGACCGTGAACCCCACGGCAGGGCTTAGCGTCAGCTTTTCCTTAATCTGCCGGGCATTTAAAGCCACATTAGACTGGATAAGAAACTCCGAATCCAGGTTGACTCCTCCCTGGTCAGATACAGTGGGTCTCAGGTCAATCTCTGCGGCAATGGCACCGCTGGTAACCTCTACTGGGTGGTCATTAGCCGCTGTAATAGCAAATGTAACTGCTGTCACGATCAGAAGCGCACCAACAATGGACACGTATTTTTTCACTCTACTTTCCCCCTGTAAAAAAATAACACTCTTTACGATATCTTAAGTATTTTTAGTCCCACTTCTTTTCCCTTTAACAATATCCTTGATGTAAGTTTTGGCTTAACGGGACTCTTTGCGGTTACATATTAATAGCCCAAAGTTTCTCCGACAATTATTACTTTAAAATCTGCTGCCGAAGGCTTTTTCTTTAGCACAGAATAGATGCGGCAGATTCTTTTTTCACTGTTACAATCAGCACAAACGCCAGTGGTAGCACATGGGGTTTTTAAATTCAATCGATTAGTATTTTTAGGTGCGGCACTTAACTCAATTCTTGCAAATCCCGCTTCGGTATCTTTACATATTTTGTTTACACCTGCCAAGACTATCACTTTCTTGGGTCCAAAAGACATGGCTGCCACCCGATTACCAGTTCCATCTACGTTTACCAGGTATCCGTCTAAAGTTAGCGCATTACTACTGCATAAAAAGATATCACTGGTCAGCTGCTTACGCCGCACTTCCAACTTTTCTTCCGCGGACAACTCGGGTACATTGTGGTCTAAAATAACTGCTCCAAGCTCGGCCGCTTTTTCCGCCACATTCAGCCCTTTGACGGTAGCAGAACCACCAAATCCGATGGTCATCCCTGATGTTATTAAGCTCAAAACAGAATCAACTGCGTCTTTTGAATTAGTAAAATACTCCGCATCAAATCCATTTTTCTTTAAGGCACCCACTGTTATCTCCGCCAATTGCTCATTATGCCATTTTTGTACACTCAAAATTAACCCTCCTCTAAGTTTTCGGTTTAGAAACTTAAAATAGTTATAGTACATATATTTCGCTTTTATGATCAGCTTTTCCTGGTTTTTACAGGTCATTGGTTTTTAAAATCAGCAGAAATGGCATCGGCATCACCATCATACCAATCCCTTGTTTAACCGTCGTACACTGAGCCAGAAAATTACCAGGCCAAATATTGCCAATGCCAGAGCGTGAATCCACAATGCCTCCATGCCGACGCCTTTCAGGAATATACCTAATACAATTTCCATGTAATGACGCAGCGGGCTTATGAAGGAAATCCACTGCAGCGCGGAAGGCATACTGGAAATGGGTACCATAGTTCCTGATAAAAACATAATGGGGAAGAGGGCAAAAAAACTCAGCAGCAGCACCTGCTGTAAGGTTTTTGCATACGTCGCCAGGAGAACTCCCAAGCCCATGGCGGCAAAAAAGATTAAGGTGGATAGCAGGAAGAACAACATCAAACTGCCCTTCAAAGGCACATCGAAGAGAAACATGGCGATGACCACACCCACCCCTAGCCCCACCGTTTTAATAATACCCATTGGCAAAATCTTTGCTATCACAAACTCTGCAGAACTGATGGGAGTCACCATTAATTGCTCCAATGTACCCGCTTCCTTTTCCCGCACTATAGCACCCGCAGCCAGCAGCACGCCAGTCAGCAGCGCTGCCAGGGCAAGCATGGCCAACAGGTTAAAGTGGGTGAATTTAAGTTCTGGGTCATAGAGCACATTGATCCGGTTGTTGATTACCGGCATGCTCTCCAGCGCTTTGCGGTCAACTCCTAAGCGCTCAATTTCAATAGCTTGGGAGTAGTCCCGAATAACCTGGGATGCATAACCCAGGGCCGTGGCAGCAATTTGTGAGTTGGACCCATCTACCAGCAATTGGACATTTGTTGTAAGACCCCGGGCTAAATCGCGGGAATAGTCCCCGGGAATGATGACGGCCATGTCTACCCTGCCGCTTTTAATCAACTCATCCACCGTACCGGGTTCATTGACAAAATACTCCACAGAAAAATTGTCCAGACTGCGAAACCGGTCCAACAACTCCCGGCTCTCAGCAGATTTATCCATATCATAAAAAGCGACGGGTAGATTATTTACATCAAGGAATAAAGCCCAGCCGCAAATAGCCACTTCCATGAAAATGTAAAGCACCAAGAAAACCATAGCCTTATCCCGGAAAAACTGAATAAATTCTTTTTTTACCAGCGACATCAAACGTGTATACATCGGATGCACCCCCCTTACGCAACCTTCTTTTTAAACCGCATCGAAGCCAGGGTAATGATAACTCCCGTATAACCCAGCAGCCATAATATATCCACCCAAAGGTAGCTCAGTCCGTTTCCCTTCAGGAAAATGCCTCGGGAAATCTCAATAAAGAACCGCGCGGGAAAAAGATAGGTGTAGTACTGGAAGAATTTTGGCATGTTGAATATGGGGTAAACAAACCCGGAAAATAACATGGAAGGCATCACTGTAATTACTATGGCTAATAGCATGGCCACCACCTGGGACCTGGTAACGGTAGATGCCAACAGGCCAATGGCCACAGTGCACATCACATAGATTACCGATAATAATAAAAAGAGCAGGAGACTGCCTTCAACCGGTATTTGAAACCAAAAAACGGCAGCAACCAGAATTACCAGTACTTCGATAAAAGCGATGACACCATAAGGCAAAAGCTTACCCAGAATGAATTCATAGGGCTTAATAGGGGATATCATCACCTGCTGGATAGACCCCCGTTCCTTCTCCCGTACCACTGCCAGCACCGATAGCAGTGGCGGAAAGGCCATCAGCAATACGCCAAATAAACCGGGAATAATAAAGTTCTTGCTGTCAAGAGACGGGTTATACCAGACCCGAGGATCTACTGTTACTGCTTCTTCCACTTGAGGCAGGCCCTTTCGCTGCAGCATACCGTTTACGACTTCAGCTGACCGGGCCTCATTGATAGCTTTGGTATAATTAATGGCAACCTTAGCCGTGGGTGGAAATGAGCCATCTACCATTGTCTGGACTTCCGCGGGCAAACCCTTTAGTAACCGATCCGAAAATTGCGGCGGAATTACCAGTGCTGCATCCACCTCACCCCGGTCCATCAGCCGGTAGATATCCTTGTAGTTGGCCGCCTGGTCTTGAATAATAAAATAGCCCGAATTACTAAAACTTGAAATATATTGGCGGCTTTCAGCGGACTTATCCTGATCCCATACCGCTAACTGGACATTCTTTAAATCCAGGTTTATGGCATAGCCGAACAATAAAAGCATTATTAACGGCAGTAAAATGGCAATTCCCAAAGAATACGGGTCTCGTCTGATTTCTAAAGACTCTTTACGAAGCATGGCCAGTATTCGCCGCATTAATAAGCCCCCTTTCTGTCCTCAGCTTCAATCAAAGCAACAAAAAGGTCTTCCATGGTCAGCGGTGCTTTCTCAACACGACTAACCGGGTGATGATTTTGCTCCAACAATTTTTTAACCCCGGCCGCCGCCTGGGCAGCATTGTCAACCATAAGATGCAGCGTACTGCCAAAAACACTTGCCTGCTGATAGGCAGCATCTTCAGTTAAAAGGTCTAAAGCGCCCATGGGGTTAGGCGTTTCGATCTCCAGCAACTCTCCAGCCAGATTTTCTTCTTTTAACTGACTGGGACTACCCATGGCAACCATATTACCGTAATAAATAAGGGCAATGGTGTGGCAGTGCTCCGCCTCATCCATGTAATGAGTGGTGACAAACACTGTAACCCCTTGTTCCGAAAGTTGGTAAATCAGATCCCAAAATTCCCTTCGGGCGTTAGGGTCAACTCCTGACGTGGGTTCATCCAAAAATAATATCTCCGGCTGGTGCAGGATGGAGCAGCCCAAAGCCAAGCGCTGCTTCCAGCCGCCGGAAAGATCCCGGGTGACAGTGTTTTCTTTGCCGGTCAGGCCGGCCATTGCCAAAACCCACGCTTTACGTTCCTTTAATACGTTACCGCGCAGGCCATAAACACCGGCAAAAAAGTTTATATTCTCTTCCGCAGTCAAGTCATCATAGAGAGAAAATTTCTGGGACATGTAGCCTATTTTAGAACGCAGCTTGCGGGAATGCTTAAAAATGTCTAACCCTGCCACCCGCGCCTTACCCGACGTTGGCGGCAGCAGCCCGCACAGCATCTTGATGGTGGTTGACTTTCCTGACCCGTTGGGTCCTAAAAATCCGAAAATCTCTCCCCGTTTGACTTTAAAGCCAGCCTTGTTAACTGCCGTGAAACTACCAAATGTTCTTGTCAATTCTTCTACTTCTACTGAATAATCAGTTTCCTGGGCAGCCTTACTGCTGTCGTCGTTTCTTTGCGGTACCAATAACTGCCAGTTTTTTTCTGTTTCCTGCCCTTCTTTCGGCCCCTCATCGATGATGGATACAAAGATATCCTCAAGTGAAGGCATAATCCCTCGAATATCTTCCACCTTTATCCCGGCATCGGTTAATAAATTGCCAACCCTTTCTTCTTGACGCGCATCACTAACCTCTAAATGCAGCTCTTCTCCGAAAATCTCAACCTTAGAGTACTCCTGCCGGAGAATTTCAAATGCCCGACGCAGAGGATTGGCCTTGATGCTTAGCAGGGTCCCCTGCATACTTTGTTTTAGGGACCGAGGTGTATCACACTTAATAATGCGCCCTTGGTGCATTAAAGCAACCCGGTCGCACCTTTCCGCTTCATCCATATATGGTGTGCAGACGAAAACCGTCACTCCCTCGCTGATAAAATCATATATCAGTTTCCAAAATTCTCGGCGAGATACCGGGTCTACACCTGTGGTGGGTTCATCCAGAAAGAGAATTTCCGGCGAATACATGAGTGTACAACAGAGGGCCAGCTTCTTTTTCATCCCCCCGGAAAGGTTTTCCGCCGGCCGGTCAATAAACTCGGTCAGCCGGCTAAACTGCAGCAGTTTTTCTTTTCTCTTTTCTCTTTCTTCCTTGGGCACTTGGTACAGATCAGCAAAAAAATCGATGTTTTCTCCTACCGATAAAGTGCCGTATAAGCTGAATGCTTCTGACATATAACCAATTTTACCGCCAAGGCCTTCGGCATTATTAACGCTATCCACCTCGGCCACGGCAGCCCTTCCGGACGTGGGCGAGAGAATGCCGCAAAGCATCTGGATTGTGGTAGTCTTCCCAGCGCCGTCGGGGCCTACCAGGCCGAATATCTCGCCTTTTTTCACACTTAAATCCAACCCGTTCACAGCTGTTACGCTATCAAAGTTTTTCGTCAACCCCCGGGTAATTATTGTATTCTGTTCCAAATAAACCTCTCCCTGAAATCTGAGAATGCTTTACTTATTTCCACTATCTTCAGTAACTGTCATAATTTCAGCGTCCGCCGGCATACCGGGCTTGATTGCTCCACCGGCGTTACCAACTTCAAGTTCTACGGCGTAAACCATTTTTACCCTTTCATCCGGCATGTGAACATTTTTGGGAGTAAATTCGGCTTCCGATGCTACCTTTACTACCCTGCCGTTGAGTGGCTTATCAGGATAGGAGTCAACGTATACCTTGGCAGTCTGCTTAAGTTTAACCCTGCCAATATCCTTTCCGGTTACGTAGACCTTGAGGGTCAACTGATCCATATTTACTAATTGTAAGAGCGGGGTGCCCGGTACCGCACTTTCACCCAGTTCCACAAGTTTATTGACTATTATACCGTCGCTGGGAGCATAAATTTCAGTCTTGGCCAATATCGCCTCGGCTTCTTCCAGCACAGCCCGAGCCAACTTCTTGTTAGCTAAAGCTACTTTTAAAGCTGCATCGGCCTGGCTATAATGTTGATCCTCTACCTGTTCTCCTGTAGAAACTTGTGTATCGTAAGCCATCTGCAGAGCCGCTTCGGCCTGCTGTACCTGTTTTTCCACAGCTTCATACTGGGCTTTTGCTGCGTTATACTTATTTGTCACTGCTTCGGACTGCGCTTCGGAAACGACGTTTTGCTTATACAACTGCCGGTACCTTGTCAATTCATCCTCTGCCTGCTTCAAGGCTGCCCTTACCTGGTTGGCATTGGCCCGTGCCGTCTCCGCAGCAGCCCTAGCTTGAGCAACTGTACCGGTGTACTGACGGTCAGTCAAATCTACGGCAAGCTGCGCCTGTTCTACCTGACTTTCAGCTACTGCAAACTGGGCCTCTGCCTGTTCAACTTTTGCGCGAAGCTGTCTATCATCAAGTTTAGCAAGCAACTGACCCTTTTTGACCTGTTCCCCTTCATCTACAGCCAGTTCCGTTAGTCTTCCTGGAATTTCTGCACTGATTATCACCCGATCTCCCTCTACAAAGCCGCTGCTTTGGATTACACCAGGGTCATCCTCACTAGCGAACACATTAAATACTCCCCATCCCCCAATAATCAGCAGCCCTACAACAAGGACTACGGCCAATTTTTTCTTCTGCCAAAGCTTCACCATTTTTTGCCCTCCCAACGGTTAAATCCATTATCTTAGATATCTCACAAACTACCCCCAGTGGGTATTGCCATTATATTCTTACACCGTTAGTGCTAATTTGTCAACCTATTTTACCGAATTTATTTGGCGGACATCAAAAAAGGCCATGCACTCAAGAGCACAAGTACGGCTAAGCCAGCAAAGCTGGCAAGCCTTCTATGCATCGAGTGCACGGCCATTACTATGTTATAAGCTGCTATTTCATCGGAAGTTCCCAGACAAACATCCGCTTAGGAACATCCCGCAAATCCTTCATGTTCAATTTTATCGTAGAATCCGTCCTGATTACTCCATCACCATTTTCATCTTTGGCGGGGAAAGCCAGCACGCCTACGGGGTGGTGACTGTCCTTGCTGGACAATTCCCACTTGGTGGGCTTTAATATTTTTCCGTCTACCTCTAATTCGGCTTTTTCCAGCATGGAGTAATCCCTTAAATCGCCGGAATGGGTGGTCATGGACACCTCAAAAACGATATTATTCTCTAAGTCCAGTTGGTCCACTGACTGTTCGTTACCTACGGCCTCGAAATATTCCGGCGCTGCCCAGAACACACCTACTTCAACACTGCCCTGGCCTTCATCGACGCGGAAATACATCTGCTCAAATTGATCCTCAGCCACTGCCTGCTCATTTTGATTCTCACCTGCTTGGGCAGGTGCATCCTTACCGGCCTGGGCTGGGGTATCTTGAGATACATTATCGCCTTGTTCTGGTGCCTTCTCTCCAGAGGTACAACCTACAAGTATTAAGCTCAAAGCAAAAATCATTATTAAAATAGCCAATCCTTTTTTCTTCATGACAGTCATCCTCTCGCTATTGCTATTGTACTGATACGAAATCAATTTCATGAGGTGATGCACCTACATCATAATGGTACAGTTCACTGTAATCTTTGGCGTTGAAAATGTACACCCGGTTTTCTTTACTATCGGTAATAAAGACATTTTGACCGTCAGGTGTGAAGCTGACGTGGTTTGGCGAAGGAGTGACATCAATTACCTGGGCCACTTTGTAATCAGCCTCAACATCTATCACTTGTACTGTACCCTGGCCTTGGGCTACCACCCAAATATAGCGGTTGTCAGGGGACACAGCTACCGCATGGGTTTTTTCACCGGTAGGAATAATCTTTTCCAATTTACCGCTGCCGGTATCCAGTACCCCGATGGTACCGCCTTCGTAATTTGCCACGTACAGGTACTTGCCGTCAGAGGATGGCCGGGTCTCCTGTGCCCCTTCACTGCCTGAATCCCAGACACCCTCCACCTTAAAGGTTTTCATATCTACCACTATCACACCATTAGCCACCGGGTCGGCAATATATGCTCTTTGGCCATCCGGTGAAAAGCTCATGTGGGTAGGTCCTGCCATGCCCTCAGTGATAGTCTGCGCTATTTCATTAGTGGTGGTATCAATCACGGCCAATATGGGCCCGCCTGACCTCCCTGCCGCCACCAAGACATACTTACCGTCAGGGCTGATATCAACACCATGGGTCCTTTCACCTACATTAATAGTCTTAACTTTTTTACCTGTCTGGGTATCCACCACGTAAATATTTCCGCCGTCTAGATCTCCCGTATACAGGTACCTATTATCTGGCGTTACCGCTACTCCGTGGGAAGCTGTTTTTCCAACACTAATGGTTTGTTTTACCTTCTGTGTTGAAGTATCATATACCGTTACGGTGCCGTCTCCGGCATTAGGTACGTAAACGAGATATTGTTCCGCAGCTGAACATGCTGTCAAACCCACTACAAAAAGTAGTAACATTAAAGATAATAAGACTTTTTTCGACATTGATAACGCCCCCTACTTTGGTTAGCTTAATCTTTAAAAGTATAGCCCATCATTTTGATAAAACTGTGACGTGATTGTGACCTTTTTGTGAAGTAACGTGACGCAGTATTATAACTTAAAAAACAACGTGCGCCGCGAATGGTCGGCCGATGTATAAATTGATACTCCGCGGAAAAAGTATTGCCAACAGCTATTTCCTATAGCGAGGTGATAAGATGTTTTTTGAAAAAATACCCAGAATAGAACTGGCCAACTTACCGACACCACTAGAGCGGCTGAACAACATCAACAGCCAAAAAAATGTTGACCTATGGATAAAACGGGACGATTTGACCGGCTTGGCTTTTGGTGGCAATAAGTTAAGAAAACTTGAGTTTTTAGCAGCAGATGCCCGAGAAAAGCAATGCGATACCTTGGTGACCATTGGCGGACAGCAGTCTAATCATGCCCGATTGACTGCTGCAGCTGCGGCAAAATTAGGCCTGCGCGCCACATTATTACTGTTAGGTGAAAAAACGGCAGAAGCCTCAGGCAACTACCTGTTGGACCTGCTGCTGGGAGCGGAATTAAAATTCTTGGGCGATGTAAATGCATTGGAACTAGAAAAACACTTGAAGAGAGAAAAAGAACAGTTGGTCTCCTTGGGCCATAATCCATATATTATTCCATTAGGCGGTTCGAACAACCTGGGGGTAATTTCCTACACAGCGGCCGTTAAGGAATTGAAAGGTCAAAGAGAAAATATCAAGACCATCATCACAGCTTGTGGTTCAGCCGGTACTCAAGCAGGTATTATTCTTGGCTGCAAGCTTTTTTTACCGGACTGCCAGGTGGTGGGCATCAGCGTTTGGCACCCAGCTGATTACCTTGCAGAGAAATTAATGGAATTATGTACAGAAACCATTAAAGAATTTCAACTGCCCATTTCTATCAGCCAAAAAGACATCACCGTGCTTGGAGATTATATCGGTGCCGGCTACGGTGTGCCTGATGAGATGGGTCTAGCGGCCATTAGAACTTTTGCTCGTAGGGAAGGGATTATACTTGACCCTACCTATACGGGTAAAGCCGCGGCAGCACTACTAGACATGATTGACCAAAGTAAGCTTAGCGAGCCAATCTTATTTTGGCATACCGGCGGTACACCCGGTATTTTTACGCACAGCTCAGCTCGCCATCTTTCGCTGGAATTCAGTAAATCTTAAACTGAATAAAACCCTTAATCAGATTCTTCGATCTAGTGTATATAACTATCAGTCCAGCAGGTTCTTTACTTTTTGATAAGCACTCGCTCTGGCTTCAGACAAATCAAGATGCAAATCTATAGCTGGATTGTAATCATCTATCTCACCAAGCCAGACCAATTTCATGTCATCTGAGTTAATTTCAGCATATAGAATGGTCATTTCCTTTGGCACAATATCATCAACTGCTGCGACCACGATGCAGCCTGCATTCATTAGAAGATGTGACAGTTTAGCAATCTTTTTTAAGCATTCTTCCCTGGTTGTCTGGGTATTTAGCACTAATTCATCTGGGTTCAGATGGTAAACAAATTTTCCTTCCGTGAAAAGTTCTCTTTCAAGAATCTTTGCCAAGTTTCGTTTTCCTGCATTCTTTTTGCCGGAAATCAGTACTACCAGAGGTTCCTGTGCGTATTTGACCGCCCTTTCCTCTCTGGTAACAGCAGCTTTTCGCCAATTGTTATTTTTTGCTGTCTCTTTTTGCTCCACCTCATCAGGTAAGCTGTCCACAATAATACCGCCGCCGGATATCTCGAAGTTATCCACCAGTACAAACCTAGATGTTTCTATTAAGTTTTCTGCCTTATCAAAAGCAACTTCTTTTTCCAACTTGAAGATAACTTCCGCCACTTCATGCCTTTGCACGAACTGTCTCTCTGTCTTGACTAAGGTAGATGCATCAAGAACAGCCATTACCTTTTCAAGTTCAGCACTTACCTTTTGAGTGCCAATTTTAATAATATAGCTCCTGTTGCTGCCCAAATGCTCTTTTCCCAACCAAAATAACTTTGTCTTTATTCGGGTAGATACTTGCGGCTTGGCCTCTATCGGTATGCAGGCCAGTTCCCCTCGGGTAATATATATCTGCTCTTCAAGGGTAAATCCGGTTGCACTGGCCACTGAATCTTCATCCATCTTTGCAGCGTTGAATCTTTCTATGGATTTAACCTTAGATTTCTTTGCACTGGGATAGAAAGCCACTTCATCCCCGACTTTTACTTTACCCGCATCAATTGTTCCCGCAACTATTCTTCTATCATCTCCACCGGCAGTAAACTTAAAAACACCCTGCACCGGCATTCTAAACATCTGGTTTTCGGGAGTTTGTGCATTATCCAGTTG
This sequence comes from Metallumcola ferriviriculae, assembly GCF_035573695.1. Lineage (NCBI taxonomy): Bacteria > Bacillati > Bacillota > Clostridia > Neomoorellales > Desulfitibacteraceae > Metallumcola > Metallumcola ferriviriculae. The sequence continues at coordinate 2,856,763 of NZ_CP121694.1, forward strand.
GTCCAATTTTTCCAACACCGTCATGCTGTCATACCATGGCATTTTTGCAGAATACACTGCAACATTATCTCCCATAAAGCCGCTGACGGGAATAAATGATTGTGCCTCTACGCCGATTTCCAGAAGAAACTCCTTATACTCCGTTACTATCTTGTCATATCGCTTTTGGTTGTAATCAACTACATCCATTTTATTTACCAAAACAACAACTTGTTTAATGCCTAGCATTGACAATAGATAGCCGTGTCTTTTGGAATTTTCCATTACTCCTTCATGTGCGTCTATTACCAGCAGAGCTGCCTCAGCTCTTGCTGCACCTGTAACCATATTCTTAAGAAATTCAATATGTCCCGGGGCATCCATAATGATATACTTTCGTTTTATTGTTTTAAAAAATACCCTGGCCGCATCAATCGTAATTCCCTGTGCCTGTTCATCTTTTAAGGCATCCAACAAAAAAGCATATTCAAAGGGCTTTGAATTTCTTCTGCAGGCTTCTCTTACTTGCTCCAACTTTCCAAGTGGCAATGTATTTGTATCAGCTAATAGCCGCCCAATTATAGTGCTTTTTCCGTGATCCACATGGCCTACAATTACGATATTCATATTTTCGTTAGTCACTGTTCATCCCATCCCTTTATGTTAAATTTCAGCACATGTATGCCATCATAGCTAAAAGCGAGTGTCCAAAAAGTCCATCGCAGCAGGAGCAAGAAATTCAAGATGCGAAAGCTTTGTGGCGCAGTTGGCACGATACCATCCGAGCTAGCAAGCGAGCAGGCGTTCTCTGGCTTCCATTCCATGGCGTGCAGGTTACATATAGCCCACCTTCCGCAGTTCTTCCAAGCCGCCGCCGTCTTCTTTGTCCTGATCTCTTCCGCTTCTCTCGGCAATGTTTGAAAACTTGCCGGATCTCAATTCTTCCACAATTTCCGCCACTGTACTGGCGTTTGATTCTACCGGCTGAGTACACGGCCAGCATCCCAGCGACCGGTATCTCTTACCTTCTCCCTTATCAAAATAAAGTGATACCATGGGGATTTTTTCTCTTTGAATATATTCCCAAAGGTCTAATTCCGTCCAGTCAAGCAGAGGGTGTATTCTCACATGTGTCCCTGGCGCAAAGTCAGTTTTATATTGATTCCAGAATTCCGGCGGCTGGTCCCCAACGTGCCAGTCATTTTGTTGGCTTCTGGGAGAGAAGTATCGCTCTTTGGACCTTGATCCTTCCTCGTCAGACCGAACTCCAACAATTATTCCTGTAAATGCTGTCGGATTTTTCTCCAACTCGTACTCACCGGTCTCATGATTCAGCCTTAATCTTGCTCCCGTCCCATTTAGAGTGGCCCTTAAAGCTTCTGTCTTTAACAATCTGCAGCATTCCAACCTGGTGCAATTACCATCAGGAAATGTCTTTTTGGCGTTCAAAGCTTCAACATTTTGTCCGTAAATCATATCCAGCCGCCATTGTTTAGCATAGTTGTCCCGGTACTCAATCATCTCGGGTATTTTATAATGCGTATCAATATGAACCAGCGGAAACGGAACATGGCCGAAAAATGCCTTTCTCGCAAGGTGCACAAGAACTGTACTGTCTTTACCGATGGACCAAAGCATTCCTAAATCTTTAAAATTTGCATATGCTTCTCGTAAAATATGGATAGACCTATTTTCCAATTTAGTTAGATGAACCATTTTAGTTCCCCCCGTTAGTATTTGTTGGATTCTTGTTTATTGATTTGTATATGATATCTCTTTTTATCGGAACTAACGATATGCCAATTAATGCAGTCTTGGTGACTTTTAGTGTATAAATAACCGCCTTTACCACCGATGTCCTCACCTAGGTAGTATTTAATCGCACCTGCCGGGCATTCTTTCAGGCAGGCGGTACACCCCCAACATTCTGTCGGATACTTGATAAATGCTTTATCAGTATTGCCCGTTTCAATCAGATTACCGGGACAAATATTACAACAGCGGCCGCATGAAATGCATTTAGCTGGGTCAATTAGTATGCTCATAAATTTCATCCCTCCCAACCAAGTCTCTCAAGAGAATTTGTACCCGGCCGTCTTTATAAATCGAATTTACGTACTTCATCCACTTTTGGTCATCTTTTTGGGGATAATCAATGTTCTCTTGATAACATCTCCATCGGGTTTCCTTTCTTGCTTCAAGATGTCTGATCAATACGGCACATACATATAAACGGTCAATGATTTCACAGATAGATAATAATTCATGCAGGGTCTCAGCCTTTAAGTCAGCCGCGGTTTTCAGCAGTTCCTCTATCCGCTCAGCAGCAATACCTAATTTATTTCTGCTATAGGTGTAAGCCGTAGTAATACCACCTGCATATTCGTCCATAACTTTTTGCATTGTTTCCTCAACCTCTTCAATACTGTATAGCGGTGAGTCATTGTAAAAAAAGTGATCTATACAGCTAATTTTTTTACTTATTTTTTCGGGGTCTAATTGGTGAATTTGCGCCGTTTCTATGGTTTCGATTACCGACGTGGCTGCTATTTCTCCTTCCGCGAGGCAGCCGGTCACGTATTTTTTGGGACTGCCGCCGGCAGCATCGCCGATGGCATACAAATTCTTCAATGTTGTCTTCCTGGCATGGTCTACCCAGTAACCGCTGGCTGCATGGCCGCCCACAATGTATGGCTCAGTTCCCTCTATTTCAACATTTTCCTCTGCCGGACCAGTGTTTTTTTCCAGCCATTTTAATGCCTGAGCCGGAGCCATGTTTAAGTAAGCTTTGAACAATTCACTTTGTTGGCCCTCTGTAATTCCCTTTGTTTTTAAAAAGCACGGGCCGCTGCCTTTAACATTTTCCATAACAGTAGCGTACAGCCTTAAATGGGTGCTGCATATCTGGCTGTCTTTTAAATATTCCTCACCTTTGGCATTAATTTGAACCGTATTAACACCCTGAGCAATAGTACCGGTAGGTGCTATGGTATCTTTACATCTTAAGGCGATAAACCTCATCTCAAAAGAGGTCATCTCAGCACCGGCCCTAATTCCCATGGCATATCCGGCTCCTGTATTGAAGGGACTATACCACATTTTATGTCTGGAAAAAGTAGGGTTATTAGGTTTGTATAGCCCTGATGCCCCGCCGGTTGCACATATGGTTTGTTTAGCATGAATTACGTAAATAATATTTTCGTTCAACGAAAAACCAATGGCCCCTAAGACACGGTCATCTTTAACCAAATAGTCCACAATATTAACGTTATTCAAAACAGCCGTATTATCTTGACTTGTTACTGCTTTGGCAAGAAGAGGCTTTATATTTTCACCGTTAATTTTAATGCTTCTTTTTCCCCTTTGAACATACTCTCCATTTTCATCCTTAAAAATTGGCAACCCCAAAGCTTCAAGCCTTTTGGCTGCTTTATTAAGGCGTTTTGCCGCACTGTAAACCAAATCTTCCCGAATGATACCCTCGGAGTCTTTTTTCACATAGTCAACAAAAGTTTCGGGAGTTTCGCCTTTACCAATATAGGCATTCAAAGCATTTACACCTGCAGCTAAACAACCGCTCCTTTTGATATTGGCTTTATCCGCAATTAATACTTGTAAATTGGAATTTTCGGCTATGGTAAGGGCGCAGTAACACCCGGCGGTTCCGCCGCCGATAATTAATACATCTGTTTCTAAAGTCTTTAGGTCAAAGTTCACAGCCGTTCAACTCCTTTACAAAGTAACATCCTTAAAATGCCCTTGCGCTAATAAGTAATTAATTATGTCATCCACACAATCTTCTATGCTTTGTTTGTCCGAAATAATAACAATCTCGGGATTGACAGGTTTCTCATATGGGGAATCTATCCCGGTAAAGTCTTTTATCTCCCCAGCTCTGGCTTTTTTATAAAGTCCTTTGGGGTCTCTGCTTTCACATGCTTTTAAAGAACAATCTACAAATACCTCGATAAACCTATCTCCCATCAGTTGTCTCGCATTTTCTCTATCTGCTGCCAGCGGCGAAATAAAAGCGGTAAGCGTAATAATACCGGCGTCCAGAAATAATTTACATACTTCGGCAATTCTCCTTATGTTTTCAACGCGGTCACTGACACCAAACCCCAAGTCCTTATTGAGACCGTGCCTGACGTTGTCACCATCCAGCAAATAAGTAAGCCTGCCCAATGCAGCTAATCTTTTTTCCACGGCATTGGCAATGGTGGACTTACCGGATCCGGATAAACCGGTAAACCATAAGACTACACTTTTTTGCTGCAGCAAAGCTTCTCGATCTTCTTGTTTGATATTTGTATCATGCCAAACTATATTTTTTCCGTGTATCAAGGTTACGACCTCCTAATAAATTCCGATGACCCGCCAATAAGTTAAGGCAAAAAGGGTAACCACTGCAATACTGACGACATTTAGCACAAACCCTATCCTCATCGCCTCATGGGGTTTGATAAACCCGGAAGAAAAGGCAATAGCATTAGGAGGCGAACTCATGGGCAGCATAAAAGCCAAACCCGCAGGTACGGCTACTATATAGACTGCCAAAGCCGGGGGAAGATTTAGCATCACCGCTGCCTGGATAATTAGCGGCAGCAATATAACAACAACTGCGGCATTGGAAATACCCTCGGTAAGAAATACACTGATGGTAAAAACAACAATCAAGAAACCCAAAGTGGAAAAATCCATCTTGGCAAGGAAGTTTTGGTTTATATAATCCAATAAACCCGTCTCTACCAATGCTTTACCCAGGGCTATTGCGCCTCCATACATAAAAATCGCACCCCAGTTAATTTCCTTTTTGGCGTCCTCCCAGCTGATTACATTTAAAACAAAGAACAGCGCTGCACTGATGAGAGCCACATTTGCAATGCCAAATCTATTACTTTCAAATATCCACATATAAATTGTTCCGACTAAGATAACCAATGCCTTGATTTCTTTTAGGTCAATCTTACCTAGTCTTTCTCTACCACCTGTGAACAGTTCTTTCAAAATTTCCGTATCGCGAGTGGAGGCCCTTACCGTATATTTAAGATAGAAAGCCACCAGTATCATAATTAAATATACCGGTGGAGCAACCGTAACTATCCACTCCAAAAAACCGATACTCTGACCGGTAGTTTCCTCCAAAATCCCCACAGCAAGAGGATTTCTTGCACCGCCCAAAAAAGTAACCACGCCACCTAGAACGCTTCCCCACGCCAAGGCAAAGAACATGTATTTTCCTAAAATGGAATTATTTCTTAATTCCAATCTTCGGCTTATTGATATTAAAATAGGAAAAAGCATGGCAGCTACCGCGTGTTCCGGCATAATGTGGGACAGAGAAGCTGCTAAGAAAAAAATTGAAAGAACTAAATTCTCCGGTTTATCGCCAAATCTTGATAAAACATAATATGAAACTCTTTTATTTAGCCCGGAGCCGGAAATACCGGCGGAAATAATAAAAGCACCGATGATAAAAAAGACTGCTTTATTCCCAAAAAACGAATAGACTTGTTCCGCTGCCAACACATTAAATGAAGCCAAAAGCCCCATAATCATCAGGCTGGTAATAGCTAGAGGAATAGCATTGGTTATCCATAAAAAGTTGGCAAATATAAAAATGACCAATGCCTGGTAGGCCTGAACAGACATACCTTGGGGGATGCTTTTATTGGAAATGAATATGAAAAACAAAGCAAAAGAAAATAATAGCAAAATTGCATTCTTATATTCTATTAAAAACAGCGCCGGTAACGGCCTTCTATCTATATAAACCTTGCTTTTCACCACGTTTCCTCCTACAATCCGCTGGATCCAAATGACTCGTCTATGTTTTTAACCCTGAGCTTTTGCCTTAAATTCATCGTTTCCAACAGCGTCTTCAGTTTGATTTTGTCTGTCAGAGAATAGTCAGCCTGGCCCCTATCCAGCAAGGGTATTACCTTCAGCATATTGGAAGAAAACTTATTGTAGCATTTGTGGGACTTAATGTAGCTGCTCAGTCTGGCATCATATTTCACGGGTACGGGAATAATTTTCATTGCTAATAATTTTTTTATCAGCTCTTTATCATTTGCCGTATTCGCAAAAACCCAACCGCGAACAAATAAGTCCACAGCAAACGTCAATATTTCCAAGTGCTGTTTGGAGCAGAGATTAATATCTGAAGCAAAATACAAACCGTGTACACCATATGAAAAATACTCTTCTATCAGCTGCTTATGATTTGGCATGTCTGACTTGAGAATAATAAAGATATCAAAGTGTTTTTTGATCATTTCTACAGTTTTTTTTCGGTCACTGCCGCTTAGCTCATCTTGGAAGGATAGGACTATATATTTTGTCTGATGTGTTGTAATCACATCTTCAATAAAATCCAGCACAGTTTGTTTCGGAGTGTCCTCCACTATCCGAATGGTATTAATAATAACCCCCTCCCTTAAGGTACGTTATTCAAAAATTTCCATCATGCAGTAAACTTTGAAACATCTCTTCAAACTACTTTTAATGCCTGGTCTATGTCTGCCAAGATATCTTTTGAATCTTCTATCCCTATAGATATTCTTACTAAGTCCTCATAGACGCCCATTTGTAATTTTTCTGCCTCCGTATTGTCAGCACAAATGGTAGAAGCAGGATGAACTATTAAGGTTTTTGAATCACCTACATTTACCAGGTTTTGTGAGTTTTAGATTGTCTATAAAATTAAACGCCTTTTCTTTGCTTCCAAGCCTGCAGGTAATTATCGCGCTGGCACCTTTTTCATAGTACTTCTTAGCTAAACCGTAATAACTTGAATTGTTAAGCAGAGGATAATTGACCCCGTTAATCTTAGGATGCGTGCTGAGATACTGGGCGAGTTCCCCAGCATTAGCACAATGTGCTTTCATTCTCAGTCCCAGCGTTTCAATGCCGACCAAGTTTAAAAAGCTGTTCATCGGAGATAATGCGGCACCTATATCTTTTGCTATTTCTTTTCGCAGCTTAGCTGTAAATGCAAACCTGGAAAAACGTTTTGCATACTGGCTAAAACCGCTAAATTTATCGTCACCGTACTTTTTACTGCCTCCGTCCACAATAACTCCACCGATGGCATTGGAATTCCCGTTGATATACTTGGAAGTTGAATGGATGACCACATCTGCCCCATAGCTGATAGGTCTTATCAGGTAAGGAGTCGTTATTGTTGAATCTACTATAAAAATAATGTTCTTTTTTTGACATACTTTTGCTACCGCTTCCATATCCAGCACATCAAGCTTTGGATTACCAATTGTCTCGGCAAATACCACTTTAGTCCTGTCGCTAATTTCACTGCCTAAGCTTTCTTCATCCAGCGTCTCTAAAAATTTTACCTTAAGCTGATAATCTTCAAGGTGTTTAAAAAGGTTGTATGTCCCGCCAAATACACCGGAAGAGGAAATAATCTCATCGTTGGGTTTGAGGATATTCATTACTGCAAGATAGATTGCAGACATCCCCGAAGCTGTGGCTACTGCTGCGACGCCTCCTTCTGCGGCGGCAATTCTCTTTTCAAACGCTTCGACGCTGGGGTTGGCTATGCGAGAATAGACGTAACCGGCTTCCCTGCCGGCGAAAATGTGTTCAAGTTCTTTAGCAGTTTTATGCTTAAAGGCATTCGAATAATAGATGGGTACGTTAGTCGCGCCCGTATGATTATCTCCTGTCCAATTGCCGTGGATTAGTTTTGTCTGAAATTCCATCCAATCACCTTCTCAATCTCCAAACAGCGTAGTAGAAAAATATCTTTCTCCGGTATCCGGAATTATCGTCAATACTTTTTTCCCTTTACCCAATCTTTCTGCCACCTGCAGGGCAGCATATAAATTTGCACCTGCAGAGATACCGGCAAGAATACCTTCTTTACGGGCAAGTTCTCTGGCTGTTTCAAGAGCTGCTTTACTGCTGACTTTAATTACTTCATCGTAAATATCTACATTTAGCGTTTTGGGTATGAAACCGGCCCCTATCCCTTGAATCATATGAGGGCCTGCTTCCTGCCCGGATAGTACCGCTGAGGCTTCAGGCTCAACGGCAATAATTTTTATGCCGGAAATGGTTTCTTTTAAAATCTCTCCTACACCGGATATGGTTCCACCGGTGCCTACCCCTGCCACAAAAGCATGAAGATCCAAACCAAAGTCTTTTAATATCTCCTGGGCAGTGGTTTCACGATGCGCCTCAGGATTGGCAGGATTCTCAAACTGCTGCAGCATCAGATAACCTTTTTGCTCTACAAGCTCCACTGCCTTTTCAATTGCCCCGTTCATCCCTAAAGGAGCTGGGGTCAGGATAATTTCTGCGCCATAAGCCTGAAGCAGTTTTCTTCTTTCCAATGACATTGATTCCGGCATGGTAAGAACCAATTTGTATCCTTTGGTCGCTGCGGTCATGGCAAGGCCTATGCCCGTATTGCCGCTTGTGGGCTCTACCATAGTATCGCCCGGTTTAATCAGCCCGTTTTTTTCCGCAGCCTCAACCATGCTACAGGCAATTCTGTCTTTAACGGAACCGCCGGGGTTAAACATTTCTAGCTTTAAATATACCTCAGCAGCGGCGTCCTCTGCCATATGACCAAGCCTTACCGTGGGCGTATTACCGATGGTTTCAAGAATATTATCATAAAGCATTTTGTCACCCTACACTTTCCTGACAACAAGAAGATTACACCCATCATAGTTGTCATCAATTTTAATAATCTCATGTCCTTCCGCTTCTAGACTCTTGGGAACATTCTTGATGGGCTCGCCATGATCCAGTTTGAAGCCAAGGGTTTCCTGAGAATTAATTTTTTCTAATTCGATTTTGGCCTTAACGAAATTAATCGGGCACTTAACGCCTGTCAGGTCAATTATGTTTACCGATAAATCCTTATCTTGATGATGACCCACTTCACCATATTCGTTAACACTCTCTTTTGATAAAGTTATTTCAAGTTTCGGATTAAGAGATTCAAACATTTGATTGACCTTACCAACCAGATACTTCACATCTTCATAATGTCTTTCCAGATTATCCACATCGCCAAGCTTGTAATCCAGGAGTTCGTTAATTACGTCTTTGATATTTTCTGTTACATAACCCGTATCGACGAAGTGGTTAATAAATTCTTTGAATATCAATCTATCTTTTGTCGTATCCACACCCTGCAAAATCAATAATGCTCTGGCTGCTGATACACTGGCGTCATAAAGCTTTGAAGATTCTTTTGTTGTCCCGTACTCACTAAGGTGTGTGTGTGCATTAGAAATGTCTAGTTTGATGACGTCCAGCACCCCTGCACTGCATTCACCCGGCCCTCTGCCTTTCAGTGAGAATTTTTCCTCTGAACCAAAATCATAATAAAGCTCAGGGTTTTCTGCTTCCGATTCTATCCCGGAATAATCATGAATAAGGCTTTTGATACCTTCAGTTTCCCTTGCTACAAATTCAGCGAAGTCAGAAATTCCGGTTTCACGCTTAAAATCTGCCAATCGGTATAAGAAATCAGGTATCTTTTTAGTGGGGACAGCACCGTATTCCGTACCCAAGACCGCCTTTTCGACACCAACAGCACCACCAAATAATACCGAGTACATTGGAATCAATCCGTCTTCTACTCTTTTAGCCTTTCCGAACAGTCCTATCTCGCCTTTATGGTGCTGCCCGCAAGAATTTGGGCATCCGGAAATAAAGATTTTCGGGAGCTGCCTTTTTATCTCTTCATCAACATTTGCAAATCTATGTCTGATAGCAGTCAGCAGGTTTTGTGATAACCCTAAGCCCAGCTTGCAAGTTGCCGCACCGGCACATGCGATGGAGTTATCAACATCAAAAGGAGAAGTGAATGGGGCTATTAACTGTAACAGTTCTTCAGCATGCTCCCCGGTTAAATCTCTCACAAAAAAGCCTTGGGTGTTGGTCAATCTCACCGTAGGTTCGTAGTCCAGATCCGCTGCAAAATCAATAATTTGTTCAAGATTATCTACATTGAGGTTACCGTTTTTGGGATGAATGTAGACAGCATAAAGTCCTTCATTTCTTTGTGCAAATACTAAAGGATTGGAGTTTTTCTTTGGTTTGCCTATTGGTTTACTGGGATTAGAGTTATTAAAAAAAACATCCAATCTCTTTTCATTTTTCACCTGTTGTAAAGTCTCGAGATATTTTGCTTTGAACCCTGCCTCCCCTAATCTCTTTCGAATAAATCTGATGCGAGCTTTATGTTTATTAATTCTATCTCCTTCATTTTCAAACAGTTCTTTCATGGCCTGAACATGATACAGTACTTCCGAAGCAGGTATGAAATCGTAAAGTTTTACTGAGACGATAGGACCTGCACCAAATCCGCCTGCGCCGTAGACCTCAAAACCTTTCTTACCATTCTTAATTTTGGCAACAAAGCCCAGATCAGCGATGGTCGCATTACCCGTATCTTCCGGCGTATTCGAATAGGCTATTTTATACTTTCGGGGAAGGTTAAAGACTGTCGGGTCATTAAGGGTGTACTCAGTGGTTGCTAATGCATACGGAGTAACATCAAAGACCTCATCTTTAGCAGCTCCTGACAGGGGAGAACAACCTACATTTCTCGCCGTATTCCCACCTGTACCCTTGGTAATAATACCTGCCTCCAAAAGTCCTTCCACTATGTTCACAGTATCGTCCAACGAGACCTTATGAAATTGTATATCCTGCCTGGTGGTAAAGTGAATATATCCGTGAGAATATTCTTTCGCTAATTCACTTATTTTTTTCAATTGACTGAGATTAGTAACACCGGATGGAATTCTGGTTCTGACCATATAAGTATCGTTATCCCTTTGTTCATAAATACCCATGGCGACGCGGTAAGGTTTGAACCTTTCCGGTTCGATCTGACCCTTTTTCAATTCTTCCACTTTGGTTCGATAATTCTTTCCTTCTTCCAAGACTTGCCGGGGTATTTTAATCACTGTTCCGCCTCCTCAATAACTCAACACTAGGTCAATAAGTATTCAAGTTCCTCCACAAATTCACCAGTAGCTATTTTAAAGAAATTAAGTACCGGTTCTTTTTCCTTTAATGAAATGATTGCGTAAAGTATGCCGGGATCATACGCCAGCCGTTTATCTTCTTCCGACGGTCTGGAAGGCGTATAAGGATGAGAATGATAATTTCCAACTAATTCAAGACCCTCGTTTCTCATTTCCTTCAGTGCCGCGAATTGTTCTTTCGGATCCATGGTAAAATGTTCACTGCTTTGGTCCATATTTCTCCCCGGGAAAATTTTATTAACAATAATTTCTTCCTGGATTTTTCTGCCCGCCAACAACCCGCAGCACTCCAGTGGAAATTCATCTCTTGCCTGTTTTACCAATTGGTCATATTGCGCTCTTGACAGCTTCACTATCATTTAAAATGACATCCTTTCGGGGTTGGGGTATTTATAAATCCCGAGCGGGACAATCTTTTTCTAGTCAACACTCTGCCCCAGTGATAAGTCCGCTGACCTATAAATCACAAACGGGACCCTGGTAGTCAATTAGATTTTTTATGGTGGGCTCTTGGCCGCAGACAGCACAATCTGATTTATAATTAACCTTAATTTTCCTAAACTGCATTTTGACAGCATCATAAGTCAGCAGGTATCCGGCTAAGTTATTACCAAGGTCCAACAGATACTTGATAGCTTCCGTAGCCTGAAGCGTACCGATAACACCGCCCATAACGCCAAGCACTCCGGCTTCACGGCAGGTAGGTACAACTCCTTCCGGCGGCGGTTCCTTAAACATGCACCTATAACAAGGTGTGCCATCATCAGGAATATATGTGGTCAGCTGTCCGTTAAATCTGATAATGCCTGCATGGGAAAATGGCTTTTTTGCAATCACACATGCATCGTTGATTAAAAATTTTGCTGCGAAATTATCAGTACCGTCAATTACAAAATCATAATCCTGGTCTTTGATAATATCTAAAATATTTGAGGAGTCTACAAAGGTATTGTAGGTGACCACGTTCACATCCGGGTTCATTTCATTCAGCGTTTCCTTACCTGATATAACCTTTAACTTACCCACATCTTTAGTTTGGTGGATGATTTGTCTCTGCAAGTTTGATAAATCTACTTCATCGCCATCTACTAATCCAATGGTACCAATACCAGCTGCAGCCAAAAACATGGCCGCCGGCGCACCAAGTCCTCCAGTTCCTATTACAAGAACTTTTGCATCGAGCAGACGCTGCTGCCCTTGAACGCCAACTTCTGACAAGATGATATGTCTTGAATATCTTTCTATCTGCTGTTCATTAAAGTCCAATAGCTCCGCCCCCCATAAAGTACAGAAACTCTACCCGATCATTTTCCTTGATAATCGTAGTTTCAAATTTCTCCCTGTCAACAATATCACCGTTTAACTCAACAGAAACCATGTCAGGCATTTTTACCTGCTCAATCTCTAGAAGTTCCAATATGCTCGCTTCTTTTTCCAACTGCTTGTCGTCACCATTAATTTTAACGTTCATTGTGACATACCTCCATTTATTAATCCCTATTATTTCAATAGGAATTATTGGATTTATTTTATACAAAGTATCATTTTACGCCCGTGTTGTCAATAGTTATTAGAAAAAAGGCCCAAAAAAGCCCTTTACCGCTGGTAACGGTAAAGGGCTTAACTGTTCCATTTTAAATTAAACGGCCAGCTGCATCAGGACGCCGCTGAGTTTTCTTCCTCAACATCCAGGTCAAACTTAGTATGAAGGACTTTTACTGCCTTTTTGACACTGTCGGCATCAATAATGCACGATACCTTGATTTCTGAAGTACTGATCATCTGAATATTGATACCGGCATTTGCCAGGGCCTCAAACATACAGGCAGCAACACCGGGATTGGTGATCATACCTGCGCCAACGATAGAAATTTTGGCCACACTATCATCGTAATCGTAATCGGGTGTACCGATTTCCTGCTTTATTCTGTCTGATATCTGCAAGGCCTTATTCAGTTCGTCCTTGGCAATGGTAAAACTGATATCATTGACATCATTTCGCATGGTACTTTGAATGATCATGTCAACATTGATATTTTCTGCGGCCAGAGCGCTGAATAATTTCATGGCGATACCCGGTTTGTCTGGAACATCGAAAAAAGCAATCTTAGCAACATTTAAATCATAGGCTACACCACTAACCACCATTTCTTTTTCCATGGAGGCCACCTCCTCAACTATTGTACCTGTATTATGGTTAAAACTTGAACGAACATGCAGCTTGACGTTATATATCTTGGCAAATTCCACTGCCCGGGGATGGAGTACCAAAGCGCCGAGACTAGCCAGCTCAAGCATCTCATCATAAGAAATACTGGGCAGTTTTTGGGCCCGAGGCACTACTCGAGGGTCGGTGGTATAAACACCGTCAACATCGGTAAAAATTTCGCAGACATCCGCCTTTATTGCAGCGGCTAGAGCGACAGCTGTGGTATCTGAGCCGCCCCGCCCCAAAGTGGTGGTGTCGTCATTAGCGCATCGACCTTGAAATCCGGCTACCACCACGATCTTACCTGCAGCCAACTCTTTATCCAACCGTTCAGAGTTTATCCCGGTAATCTTTGCCTTAGCATAAACCTCATTGGTGCTAACGCCTGCCTGGGCGCCTGTCAGCGATACCGCCGCTTCCCCCAAGTTCTCTATGGCCATGGCCAAAAGAGCAATTGAAACCTGCTCTCCGGTAGATAACAGCATATCCATCTCTCTTTCGGACGGAGTATCTGACAGCTGGCGTGCTAAGCCGATTAATTCGTCTGTGGTATCACCCATAGCTGATACTACTACCACCACGCTATTACCTGCCCGTTTGGTTTCCACCACTCTTTTGGCCACGCGCTTGATACGTTCGGGGTCCGCTACTGAGCTGCCGCCGAATTTTTGTACTACTAGCATTCCACCCACTCTCCTTTTCTCTCTATTTGGGCACCGGTAGGGCTGGCCGCCAAATGGCGGGTATCACAGTTTACGCCGACCTGAGAAAAAGCCTGCCGCATACTCTGCCCTACCAGTTTACACTTGTCTTTATCAGTTACAAAAGCCACTAACGCTGGGCCGGCACCGCTTAAAGCCACTGCCAGCGCACCGCTTCTTTTAGCGGCATCAAATACCGCCTGCATCCCGGGCACCAGATTTACCCGATATGGCTGATGAAGTTTGTCATCCATCATCTGTCCCAGAAGTTGGTAATCCTCCTGAATAAGGGCCAAGACCAGTAAGCTGGCCCGGCTGACATTAAATACTGCATCTTTTACCGGTACGTTTAAGGGCAGCACATCCCTGGCTATACTGGTGGACAGGGTAAAGTCCGGCACCGCCAGCACCATGCTAAGCTGTTGGGGCGGCTTTATCTTCCGATAGAATAATCTTTCATCCAGCACCGCGGACACTACTACGCCGCCAAGCATAGCCGGAGCTACATTGTCCGGGTGCCCTTCCATAGCAACAGCCAGCTCCAGCAGTTGGCCTTCGGTCAATTTACCGCCGGCCAGTTCATTGGCTGCCACCATTCCAGCCACAATTGCTGCAGCGCTTGAACCCATGCCCCGTGAGGCGGGAATCTGATTTTCCTGCTTTATTTTTAATCCTGTCGGTTCATCACCGTTTTTTTCAAATACCCTCACAGCCGCCTGGTATACCACATTGGTCTCATCCCGTGGGATAGATTCGCTGCCCTCACCGGAAATATCAAACTCCAGACCCGATGGTATGACGTCCATTTCCAAATAATTGTACAGTTCTAGGGCCATACCGATAGTATCAAAGCCGGGACCCATGTTAGCCGTCGTAGCAGGTACTCTTACTCTGACCATTGCTGCTCCCTCTTTTGCTGTGATTTAGTGCATATTTCTTTTACTTGCCGTTGACAATTGACAGCACCGCATCTTCATCGGCAGGCACTGAGTAGGGTTCCGACACTTGTTTAATTGCTGTATTAGGATCCTTCAGACCGTTACCGGTAAGGACACATACCACCGTACTTCCTTTTTCAAAAAAACCTTCTTGATGCTGTTTCAAAACACCGGCCAAAGACGCCGCTGAAGCCGGCTCGGCAAAAACGCCTTCCCTGGATGCCAATAGGCGCTGGGCAGCCAAGATTTCCTCATCAGTGACTGCTTTGATAAAGCCCTTAGACTCATCTGCTGCCTGCACCGCTTTTTCCCAGCTGGCAGGATTACCGATACGGATAGCAGTGGCTATAGTTTCCGGGTTTTCCACTATTTTGTCCTGCACAATGGGGGATGCCCCCTCCGCCTGAAACCCGATCATTTGCGGTAAATTCTTGGACCGTCCTGCATCCTGATAACGTTTGAAACCGCGCCAATAGGCGGTGATATTACCGGCATTACCCACAGGGATAGCCAAATAGTCCGGCGCATCACCCAGCACATCGCAGATTTCGTAGGCGGAACTGGTCTGGCCTTCGATGCGGTACGGATTTAATGAATTCACCAAGGTGATGGGATTCTTTTCGGTAATGCTGCGCACTATGTTTAAAGCATCATCAAAGTTTCCTTTGATGGCAATAACCTTGGCGCCGTAAATTAAGGCTTGGGCCAGCTTACCTAGGGCGATGTTACCTTCGGGAATAACTACACTGCAGGTAAGGCCGCAGCGGGCCGCATACGCGGCAGCGGCAGCGGAGGTGTTCCCGGTTGAGGCACACATGATGGCAGTTGAACCTTCTTCCACCGCCTTCGCCACAGCCATAACCATCCCCCGGTCCTTAAAGGAGCCGGTAGGATTTAAACCTTCATATTTAAAGTAGATATTGATACCCAGTTCTTCGGAAAGGTTTTGACCCTTTATCAACGGAGTATTACCCTCTTTTAGGGAAACGAGGGGGGTCTTGTCGGTGATCGGTAAAAATTCTTGGTATTTTTCTAAAATTCCCGGCCAGTTCATTTACGCATCCTCTCCCTCAACTCGAATTACATTTGCTACTCTTTTAGTTATTGACATACCCTCCATAATGGTAAGGGCATCACGCAGGTTTTGTTCTTCCACCCGATGAATAATCAGTACCACTTCGGCGATATCACCATCTGAACGCTTCTGCAGCACTGTATCAATGCTGACATTATGGTTACCCAAAACGCTGGCAATGCTCGCTAATACGCCTGGGCGGTCTTTAACCATCAAACGCAGATAGTATTTAGATTCCACCAGACCGATGGGCTTGATGGGCTTCTCTTCAAAGCAGGTGCAGCTGATACGACCGTTGACCCCACCGGTAATGTTACGCGCTACTTCCATTATATCACCAACCACGGCGCTTGCCGTCGGCATTTCACCGGCACCGGGACCATAAAACATAGTCTCGCCCACGGCATCTCCGGCTACGAAAATGGCGTTGTTAGCATCGCTCACTGCTGCTAATGGATGACTGCCGGGAATAAATACGGGATGAACCCGCACTTCCACTTCGCCGTCCCGTTCTTTGGCTATACCCAGCAATTTTACGATATAACCCAATTCGGTAGCGTACTTAATATCAGTGGCATCAATACGGGTAATACCCTCTACATAGACATCTCTAGATGTCACCCGGGTGTTAAAGGCGATGGATGCCAAAATGGCAATCTTCCTCGCTGCATCATGACCTTCCACATCGGCGGTTGGATCTGACTCGGCATATCCCAGCGCTTGGGCCTCTTTGAGCACATCATTAAAATCGCTGCCAAAGCGGGTCATTTTAGTAAGTATATAGTTAGTGGTTCCATTGATAATCCCCATTACATCAGTTACCTTATTACCTGCCAGGCACATTTTTAGGGGGCGAATAATGGGAATGCCTCCTGCTACGCTGGCCTCAAACATCAAATCGGTGTCGTGTTCCTTTTCTGCATCAAAAAGTTCCTTGCCGTACCCGGCAATCAAGTCCTTGTTGGCAGTTACCACCTGTTTACCAGCTTTAAGGGCTTTAAGAATGTACTCTTTGGCCGGCTCATTACCACCCATCAACTCCACCACAATATCGATATCAGGGTTTTCTAATACAGCTGCTGCGTCAGCAGTGAGCACACCGTCAGGTACAGTTACGCCTCGACTTTTAGTTGTATCCCGAACTACTATTTTTTCTATCTGTACTGGTCTCCCGGCCCTGGCGGTAATTAAATCGGCATTACCTGTCAGAATCTTATAAACGCCTCTTCCCACAGTGCCCATGCCCAGCATACCAACCTTAATCGGTGCTTGCGAATTAGTTACCATTTAAAAGTCACCTCTCTTATCCTTTGCCCTTAAGTTTGCCCCACTACTTCCACTTTCTTGACACCATTTATTTCTTTTATTTTACTTAGAAGTTCCTCTACGCTCATCAACATATCCACCGTTTGGATGGAGATTGAGACATTGGCCACCCCTTGCAGCGGTAAATTCTGGTTAATGGTGAGGACATTCCCCTGGACATTTGCCACGGTGTTCAAAATACGGGATAGCACTCCCGATTTATGCTCTAATATCATAGAAATGGTGACAATCTGTTCCTTAGCAGCATTATGAAAAGGAAAAATCCCATCTTTATACTTATAGAAAGCGCTGCGGCTAAGCCCAACTTTGCCCACGGCTTCATGAATGGTACCGGCATCGCCCCGGGCCAGCACTTCTTTTGCCTTAGCAGTCTTGACAATAGCCTCAGGCAGTATGGCCGCATTGACAATAAAAAAACGCTGTCCGTCCGAATTCATCTTTTCACCCGCCTATCTGTCCTCCTGCAGAGTACAACAATCCATGTATGGTAGACATTATAACACAGAAAGGGTTATAGGTGAAGAAAAAGTTCACAATCCGTCGTTTAGGACAACGTTTGCATAAATTGTGCGATTTTCAAGGACATTTTTTTAAACTCTATTAAGAATGCATCATGACCGTAAGGGGAAATCAATTCCCAGTAATGGCTGTCAGCGCCAGCTTGCTTAAAAAAGTGATGTATCTCCTCCTGATAATACTTGGGGTAAAGAAAATCTGAGCTGACCCCGATACTTAATACCTTACCCCGAAACCGGGAAAATACCTCTCTATATTCACCCCGGCCGCGTCCCAGATCGTGCAGGTCCATGGCTTTGGTAAGATACAAGTAGGTATTGGCATCAAAACGCTGTACCAGTTTTTCTCCTTGATAGTCTAAGTAGTGTTCCACTTCGAAACGGTTATCTAGGCTGTAGTAATCCTGCGGCCTAATGCTGGAGAAGGTTCGGCCAAACTTACTCGCCCAGGATTCATCACTCTTATAGGTAATGGTGGCAATCTGCCTGGCCAAACCCATGCCCCGTATCGGGCCTGGGCCCGGATAATAGTGCCCGCCCTTAAAATCAGAATCTCCGGTTATTGCTTCGCGCTGAACTGCATTGAATGCAATACATTGGGCCGCCAACCTGCCGGAAGCGGCGATGGGTACAATCGCTTCCACCATTTCCGGATACATTAGAGCCCATTCCAATACCTGCATACCGCCCATCGAGCCGCCGATAACCGCTTTGATACGCCTTATTCCCAGGTTTTTAAGCAGCAGGTACTGCACCTGGACCATATCCCTGATAGTAATCAAGGGGAAATCAGCACCATAGGGTTTGCCGGTTTCGGGATTAGTGCTTTTGGGGCCGGTGGTGCCGCAGCAGCCGCCAATAACATTAGCAGCTACTACGAAATATTTATTGGTATCCAACGCCCTGCCGGGGCCAATTAATTCATCCCACCAACCGGCCACGCGGTCTTCCGGCGTATGCCGCCCTGCCACATGGGCTTCTCCGGTGAGGGCATGGGGTACTATAATGCAGTTATCACCCCGCTGGTTTAACTCACCGTAAGTCTCGTAAGCCACTTCCACCGGGCCAAAATGCTGGCCGCTTTCCAGGGTTAATTCATGGGGATGAGAAGCTACTGTAATGTATTTTGTTTCAACTAAGCCAACGCCTTTTCCCATATCCATAGTCATCTCTCCAAATGCTTACTGACTGGACTTTAGTGCCTGGTCCAAATCCTCTTTTAAATCCTCAACATCTTCTATCCCTACAGAAATTCTTACTAAATCACCGGTTACACCCGATGCCTGCTGTTCTTCAGCAGTGAGCTGCTGGTGGGTGGTACTGGCGGGATGAATAACCAAAGACTTGGCGTCACCCACGTTGGCTAAATGAGAGAACAGCTCTAAACTGTCTATAAAGCTTTTTCCTGCTTTAACGCCGCCTTTGATACCAAAAGTTAGCATGGCGCCGTAACCACCGCTAAAATATTTCTTGGCGTTATCGTGGGTAGCATGGCTTGACAAACCGGGATAATTAACCCAGGAAACCAATGGGTGCTCACTCAAAAAACGAGCTAATGCGTAAGCATTCTCGCTGTGGCGCTGCATCCTCAAATGGAGGGTCTCCAGACCTTGAATCAGCAAAAAGGAATTAAAAGGGCTGATAGCAGGGCCCAAGTCCCTTAACAGCTGCACCCTGGCTTTGACAATGTATGCTGCCTCTTTAAAGGTTTCGGTGTAGCTGACGCCGTGGTAACTGGGGTCAGGCTGGGTAAGTTCCGCAAATTTACCATTATTCCAGTTAAATTTCCCTGAGTCTACAATAATCCCACCAATGCTGGTGCCGTGCCCGCCGATAAATTTGGTAGCCGAATGAATGATTATATGGGCTCCATGTTCAAAGGGGCGGCAGAGATAGGGCGTGGCAAAGGTGCTGTCCACAATCAAAGGAATACCTGCCTCTTCGGCTATTTTAGCCAGAGCTTGAAAATTCGGAACATCCAGCTTGGGATTACCGATAGTTTCCACGTAGATGCCTCGGGTATTCTCGTTGATGGCTGCCCGAAAATTTTCCGGGTCAGATTGGTCGACAAAGCGAATCTTGATGCCTAGTCTAGGAAGAGTATTGGCAAACAGGTTGTAAGTACCACCGTAAAGACTAGTGGAAGAGACAAATTCTTGGCCGGCGGATGCGATGTTACACAGTGCCAAAGTAATCGCTGCCTGACCCGAAGCAGTAGCCACTGCCCCCACGCCACCTTCAAGAGCGGCGACCCGCTGTTCAAATACGTCGGTGGTCGGATTCATAATGCGGGTATAAATGTTGCCGCCCTCTTCCAAAGCAAAAAGCCGTGCCGCATGGTCTGAGTCCTTAAAGACATAAGATGTGGTCTGGTACAACGGTACTGCCCGGGACCCAGTGGTTGGATCCGCCTCTTGGCCTGCATGCAGGGTTAAAGTGTCAAAACGTAAGTCTTTACTCATTTTTAATGTTCCTCCTTATAAATGAGGTGCTGTCAGCACCACTTAGTGTTAGGGGCGGTATTAAAAAACCCCTTCTCGGATAAGAAGAGGCATATGTTCAGTCCTCCTCTCATCTCCCAGGAATTTAATCCTGCAGGAATTAGCACCTTTCCCGAAAAATTTCGAGAAGGTTGCCGGGCTTCATCGGGCCAGTCCCTCCACCGCTCTTGATAAGAGTCATTTAAAAATTTAATTTAAAAGTACTATACCGTATAGTAGGTATCTGTGTCAAGTACATATTTTAGAAAATAGTACCGTTGTACCGGTGCAATAACTTGACAAAAAGGTGCCTGGCACCATTTTGTCAAGTTATTCGGTGAGGCTGGGCAGCAGGTTGGTCATCTCTAAGGCGGTAACTGCTGCATCCCAACCCTTATTGCCTGCTTTAGTACCGGCCCGCTCGATGGCTTGTTCAATGGTATCGGCGGTGATAACGCCGAAAATTACCGGCTTGCCGCTGTCAAGGCTGACGTGGGCAATGCCTTTGGTTACCTCGCTGGATACATAATCAAAATGAGGTGTGGCGCCGCGAATCACTGCGCCCAGGCAGATTACCGCATGATAATCCTTGGTGGTCATTACTTTGGCGGCAAGGGGTATCTCAAATGCCCCGGGCACCCAAGCGATGTCGATATCATCTTCTTCTACCTCATGGCGCTTTAAGGCATCGAGACAACCGTCCAACAATTTGCCGGTAATAAATTCATTAAACCGACCCACGATGATACCGTATTTCATTCCCTTACCCATTAATTTCCCTTCAAAAGTACGCATGAATAAAACCTCCCTTTAGTTAGCTGCTGAGCAGATGCCCGAGCTTGGCTTTTTTAGTTGCTAGGTAATGAGCGTTGGTTTCCACCGGGCAAATTTCAATGGGCACACGCTCCACCACTTCCAGACCATATCCTTCCAACCCCTTAATCTTCTTGGGGTTATTGGTAATCATGCGAAGTTTTTTAATACCCAAGTCAGCTAGTATTTGCGCCCCGATGCCATAGTCCCTCAGGTCTGCCGCAAAACCCAGGGCTTCATTGGCTTCTACGGTATCTTTGCCTTCATCTTGCAGTTTATAAGCACGGATTTTATTAACCAGGCCGATACCCCGCCCTTCCTGACGCATGTACAAAAGTACACCCCGGCCTTCCTTCTCAATCATCTGCATGGCGGTTGCCAACTGGTCGCCACAGTCACAGCGGCGAGAACCAAATACATCACCGGTAAGACATTCAGAATGTACTCTTACCAGTATCGGTTCATCGGTGGCCACATCACCTTTGACCAAGGCCATATGAGCTTCACCGTCCAATTGGCTTTCATAGGCACTGGCCATAAACTCGCCATAGCCGGTAGGCAGTTTAATGGTTTCCACTTTTTCTATCAGCTTTTCAGTGCGTCGGCGATATTCAATCAAATCGGCAATTGTAATAATGCTGAGGCCATGCTCTTTGACAAATTCCATTAGCTCAGGCACTCGAGCCATGGTGCCGTCTTCACTCATTATTTCGCAAATAACCCCAGCAGGGTAACACCCGGCCATGCGAGCCAAATCCACAGCTGCTTCAGTATGGCCGGCCCGGCGTAATACGCCTCCCTTTTTGGCGCGTAAGGGAAATATATGTCCCGGCCGTCTCAATTCCGAAGGTTTGATATCCGGATCCAGCATGGCCTTGACCGTCTGGGCCCGCTCGTGAGCGGAAATACCGGTGGTAGTATCTTTATAGTCTATCGACACGGTAAATGCCGTTTCATGGTTGTCGGTATTATGCTGCACCATGGCATTCAATTCCAACTGGTCCAGCCGTTCCCCTTTCATGGGTACACAGATTAATCCCCGGCCGTATTTAGCCATGAAATTTATAGCAGATGCATCGGCCTTTTCTGCGGCCATCAGCAGGTCGCCTTCATTTTCCCGGTCCTCGTCATCTACTACCACAACCATTTTGCCCGCTTCGATATCTTGAATCGCTTCATCGATAGTATTAAATTTCATTTTGTCTCTCCTCCTTAAGAATATATGCCGAGAAATTCACCGCTCCTACTCAAGTATACATACGGCTAGGCCAGCAGAGCTGGCAAGTCTTCTATGCCTCCGGGGGCTTTTGAAATAATGTTTAAATAAAGCCGCTTTCTGCTAATAATGCAGCGGTAACACCGGCCGGCCGTTTGTCTTGGCCTTCCTTCTGCCATGAAAGCAGTCTCGCTACATATTTGGCCAGCATGTCAACCTCTATATTTACCACATCTCCCACTCTCTTAAAACCCAGGGTAGTCGCTTTGGCCGTATGCGGGATAAGGGACACACTAAAACCTTTATCATCCACGTCCACCACCGTCAAACTGATACCATCTAAAGCCACAGACCCTTTCGGTATCACAAACTGCAGCATCTCTCCGGGCGCCTCCACGCGGGTAACCAGAGCAATGTCCACCTGCTCTTGGCCCGTAATTAGGCCGGTGCTGTCAATATGCCCGCTGACTAGATGACCACCCAGACGATCACCTAGCCGCATGGCCCGCTCTAGATTTACCTGATCCCGAGAACGCAGTGCCTTAAGGCTAGTGCGGTTGAGGGTCTCTGCCATAACATCGGCATAAAACTTCTGCTCACTAAAACCAGTTACCGTCAGACAGACGCCGTTAACTGCGATACTATCACCTAATTTAACTCCCTCTAAGACCTCCGCGGCTTCTATCTCCAACACTGCGGATTTAGGGCCGTGACGGATGCTTTTTACTGTGCCAAGTTCTTCTACTAATCCTGTAAACATGAGTGCCTCCTCTCAAGCAGCAGACCCAGGTCCTGGGGATAACGGTCCATTTTCAGCAGGTCAAATGCTTTAGCCTGCTCCACCGCTGCCACACCCAATCCGGCTATGGGGCCAGGAGCATCTTTGCCGCCAATGATTTTATAACCCATAAATAGATATAATAAATCAACCAAGTCCTGGTCAAAAAAACTACCGTGCACCGCTGCGCCGCCTTCCACCAATAGTCCAGTTATCTGCCTTTGTCCTAGCTCTGTCAGCAGCTCATTAAGGTTAATGCTAGTATTGCCATCCTGGACCAACAAATTTACACCTTGATCCGCCAAATATTTTCTCTTAGCGGCATCGCTGGCGTCAGTAGTTACCACTAGGGTTGGCGCATCATTTACATCCAATAAATGGCTGTCCAAGGGAATGCGCAGCCGGGAATCCAATATCACCCGCAGTGGGTTAATGGTTTCCCTTCCTGGTAATCTGACGGTAAGACGGGGATTGTCCGCTAATACCGTATTGATACCCACCAAAATGGCATCGTAACGATGGCGCAGATATCGCCCCCGCTGGCGCGCTTTTTCCCCGGTTATCCACTGAGAACTGCCGGTACGGGTGGCAATTTTTCCATCCAAGCTGACCGCCATCTTAGCTGCCACTAGCGGTTTGCCGGTGGTAATGTATTTTATAAAGGGTAAGTTTATTAATCTAGCCTTTTCTGCCATGACGCCGACCTCTACCTCCACCCCAGCCTGGCGCAGCATAGCGATACCACGGCCTGAAACCAAGGGATTGGGGTCTTCCATGGCCACCACTACTCGCCGGGGCCGGGCCTCGGTCAAAGCCTGGGCACAGGGCGGTGTGCGACCGTGATGAGAGCAGGGCTCCAGGGTCACATAGACGGTGCTTCCCACGGTCCTTTCGCCGGCCATAGCCAAAGCATGCACCTCGGCATGGGGCGTACCGGCCTTTTGATGGTATCCTTCACCTACCACAGTGCCATCTTTAACAATCACGGCCCCCACCAGTGGATTTGGGCTAGTACATCCTTCTGCTTTTTTAGCCAAATCCAATGCCCGGCGCATATGGCGCAGGTCTTCGCTATTAACCATGTTCCGTCTCCTTCCACATCAGTTCCCGATCATAATAATTTTAATCAAATTTTTGGGCAACTTTTAGCCACAGCCCATAATTTCCTAGACATAAATAAAACCCGGAGGACATAATACCTCCGGGGACATAAACATACAAATCTACCGTAATAGTCTCCTTCTCCCATCCAGACTGTAACTGTCGGCTCCGGAATTACACCAGATCAGCCTTGCGGCTCGCGGGCTTTACCGCCGGTAAGGATTTTCACCTTGCCCCGAAGGAAATACTTGCTATGTAATTTAGAAATATTATATCACTGCTCGGTAGGATAGTCAACAAACTGACCGTCGTTAAACAGCAATAACTTGACAAAATGGTGTCAGGCACCATTTTGTCAAGTTATTTTGTCCAGTATTATCATCCAGTATTATCATCCGGTATTGTTACCCGGTATTGTTAAAGAAAAAAAGCCGGCGGAACCGACTTTAGATTATTATGCAGATAAGGCCGCCGCTGCCGTCGTTGGCGATACGCTGCAGTGTTTCCCGAAGCTTATCTCTTGCGTTTTCGGGCATGCGGTAAAGCTTGCCCTGAATGCCTTCACGAACCAATTCGTGCAGGGACTTGCCAAATATTTCTGTATCCCAGATTCTCTGGGGATCTTCTTCGAATTCGCCCATGATGTAGGTAACCAGGTCTTCACATTGCTTTTCGGTACCGATCAGCGGTGTAATGCTGGTGGTTATGTCTGCCTTGATTAGATGGTAGGATGCTGCCTTGGCAGTGAGGCGTACACCAAAGTTGCCGCCCTTTCTAATTAATTCTGGCTCTACCAATTCCATCTCGTCAAGTGAGGGAGTAACAATCCCATAACCCGTAGCTTTAGCTTCATTATATCCCATAGCAATAGTATCATATTCTTTCTTAGCAACGGATAGTTCCTTCATCAGCTTAAATAGGGTATGGTCGTCTTCAATGGTATAGCCGGTTTCCTCCTGCAGCATCTCGTAGAACAACCCTTCCCGGCCCTCTAACTCGACATTGACCTCACCGGTGCCAAGGTTCATCTCATTGAGCCGGATAAGGCCTACCAGCTCGGAATTTCCCATTTCTTCTAGAGATACATCTACATCACGCAGTCGGTTAATTTTATCTACAGCCTCGGTGACCAGGTTTTCCAGGTCAAAACGCAGCCAGTGGTCATACCGCAGTTCCTGAATCCATTTAGGTACATTAACATTTACATGGCTGATGGGGAATTCGTAAAGGGCTTCCTCCAGCACTCGATATATATCATCGGAACTCATTTGGGCACAATCCAACGGCAGTACCGGTACATCGTAATCCTGTTCCAATTTATGTGCCAATTCCACGGTAGCCTGTGCATATGGCTGACTGGAATTCAAAACCACTACAAATGGTTTATTTAACTCTTTTAATTCACTGATTACCCTTTCTTCCGCACCCAGATAGCTGTCACGCTGAATATCAGTAACGGAGCCGTCAGTCACTACTACCAGGCCGATGGTGGAATGCTCTTCAATCACTTTTCGGGTACCGGTTTCTGCAGCATCTTGAAACGGGATTTCCTCGTCATACCATGGTGTCTTCACCATACGCGGGCCGCCTTCTTCTTCGTAACCCAGAGCACCGGGCACTGCATAGCCCACGCAATCCACTAGACGAACATTCATCTCCAGCCCTTCTTTAACACGGATACCTACCGCATCGGCAGGGATGAATTTGGGTTCGGTGGTCATAATGGTCTTACCCGCACCGCTTTGGGGCAGTTCATCCACGGCCCTGGTGCGGTCATTGGCATCGATAATATTGGGCAGTACCATCAGGTCCATAAATCTTTTAATAAACGTGGATTTGCCTGTGCGTACCGGGCCCACCACGCCCAAGTAGATATCCCCGCCGGTACGTTCAGAGATATCCTTAAAGATATCGTACTTTTGCATCGGTTTCCCTCCCTCTAGTTTTCTCAGGTGTTGGAATAGCTATTGGTAATGTTAACCCAAAACATCCCTCCTTCAGCATCGTTTTAAAATTTAAAAGTTGCTAGTGCACTTTTCGCAGTGGTACGTTTTAACATTACAAATATATGAGCTTGTTTGATATTTATTACAAAAAAAGTGCCCCGAAGGGCACTTTTGTCCAAAAGTTATTAAGTTATTCGCTCTAAGATGGTGCATTATCCTACCGCCATTCCTCAGTTTTGTCTCGCAGCATCAGATTGGCTACCCCTTCCCTGGGGTTCTGTTCCTCGTATATAACTTGATGCGCTTCCTCTGTAATAGGCATTTCCACACCTTTATCTCGGGAGAGGCGATAAGCCACCCGAGTAGTTTTAACACCTTCCACCACCATACCCATATCCTTTAAAATTTGGGGCATTTTTTTCCCCTGCCCCAATTGAATACCGGCACGTCGATTGCGTGAGTACATACTGGTGCAGGTTACTACCAAATCCCCCATACCAGCCAACCCGGCAAAAGTCATTAGTTCCGCACCCATAGCAACGCCCAATCGCGCCATTTCCGCCAGTCCTCGAGTCATTAAAGCGGCCTTAGTATTATCGCCGTAACCCAAGCCGTCAGATATTCCGGTACAAAGAGCGATGATATTCTTTAGGGCACCACCCAATTCTACCCCGGTCAGATCGGAGTGAGTATAGACACGAAAAGAAGGAGCCATAAATAAGTCCTGGACCTGCTCCGCCACTTGTTTCTCCAGAGCCGTCGCTACCACTGCCGTGGGTAAATGACGGCTTACCTCTTCGGCGTGGCTGGGACCAGAAAGTACCGCGACTCTCTGTTTCAAAGGCCCGGGTAATTCTTCCATCATAACCTGGGACAGACGTAAGCCCGTCTCCATTTCCAAGCCTTTAGCGGTATTTATCACTGCGAGTTGGTCGCCCAACACCGGCGCCATCTGCCGAAGCACTTGCCTTACCGCCTGGGACGGCACAGCCAGCACCAACATTTCCTTATCCTTAACCGCTGCTTCCAAATCCCCGGTTGCTGTAATGTTCTCGGGGATAACAATGTCTGGCAGATAGTGGCTGTTGGAGCGCTGTTCATTAATTTCCCGCACACATTCCTCACGGCGGGCCCAAAGAGATACATTCATGCCTTTTTCCGCCAATAATACGCCTAAGGCAGTGCCCCAACTACCAGCACCGACCACGGCAACTTTTCTATTCACCAAATACACTCCTATCAAAAACGCCAAGTAATTTTGGGTTCCAAGCCATTTCTCAAACGTTCAATATTACTTCGGTGCTTAAAAATGACAAAGGCAGCCGCTACAAGACCATATATTACGTAAGCCCACGGTCGCTGATAGATAAATAACAACACCGGCAAACTGGCCGCCCCGCTGATCGAACCCAGAGAAACAAAACGAAATAACAACACTATCAGCACAAATATCAGCACCGCCCAAAGAATGGATTTAGGCGCTATCGCTAAGAATGTACCTGCACCGGTCGCCACCCCTTTTCCGCCCCGAAATTTTAGAAAAGCAGAAAACGTATGCCCGAAAATAACTATAAAACCGGCTGCAATCACCATGAACGGACCGCCGAAATAACCCGCAATGAGTACAGCTAAGAATCCTTTCAATGCATCAGCAGCCAATACGGTTATTCCCGCCGCTGGACCCAGAATGCGAAAGGCGTTGGTGGCACCCACATTACCGCTGCCATACTTTCGTATATCCTTACCATAACGAAATTTACCAATCATATAAGCCATGGGAATAGAGCCCAGCAAATAGCTGAACAACAAAACCAAAAGTTTTATCACCTATTCCGCCCCCTTTGCCGCCTGTTGGCGGTAACCACTCTTTCCGACGTTACTTATCTCTCTTACGTACTAATAACCAGATGGGATTACCTTCAAAGCCGAAAGCCTGCCTTAATTGATTCTCTATGTAACGCTTATAGGAAAAATGTAATAGTTTCGGCTCGTTGACAAAAAGAATAAACTTAGGCGGTTTCACCCCAGCCTGGGTAGCATACAAAATTTTCAACCGTTTCCCTTTATCACTGGGCGGTGGTGTAAGGCGCGTAGCTTCTGCCAACGTATCGTTGAGCACACTGGTACTCACCCGTCGGGTTGATTGCTCGGCCACGAAGTCTACTAAATCCAATACCTGAAACACCCGCTGTCGGGTCAAAGCCGAAGTAAACGCCGTAGGCGCATACTGAAGGAAAGCAAATTCCTCCCGGATATTTCTCTCAAAGCGATTAATGGTATTGGAGTCCTTTTCCACCAAATCCCATTTGTTCACCACCAGCACTATTGCCTTACCCGCCTCATGGGCATAGCCGGCTATCCGCTTATCTTGTTCAGTTACTCCTTCTACAGCATCAAGAATCATCAGCACCACATCAGACCGGTCAACGGCTCGCAATGAACGAATCACGCTGTACCGTTCGGTAGGGTCTTCGATGCGGCTTTTCCGGCGCAAGCCCGCTGTATCTATCACCACATACTGACGGTCGTTGCGTTGAAACACTGAGTCGATGGCATCCCGGGTAGTTCCCGGAATATCACTAACTATTACCCTTTCTTGACCCAAAAAAAGGTTTACCATGGAGGATTTCCCCACATTAGGCCGTCCCACCACAGCAATTTTAACGGCATCCGGTTCATAATCATCCTCCGGCAGTTGAGGCATCACTTCCACCATTTTGTCCAAGAGGTCGCCCACATTCATACCATGCATGGCTGACACCGGGGTGGGTTCATCCAAGCCCAGTTGGTAGAACTCCATAAAGGCCGGGTCCTGGAACTGCTCCACTTTATTCACTGCCAAAATCACAGGCTTTTTTGTCTTGCGTAACCTCTCAGCAACAACAAAATCGTCTGGCAGCAAACCCGCCTTACCATCCACCACCAGAACGATTACATCGGCTTCATCCAGAGCTACATTTACTTGTTTTTTAACCTGGTTGATGAGATTGTCTTCCTCATTAAATTCCAGGCCACCTGTATCAATTAGGGTGAAGTTTTTTCCCTGCCAAGAGGCATCGCGGTAAAGTCGATCTCTGGTAACGCCGGGAGTGTCCTCAACGATAGCGGTTCGGCCGCCGCAAATACGGTTAAATAAGGTAGACTTTCCCACGTTGGGTCTGCCCACTATGGCGATAATCGGTTTCATGAAATACCTCCAAAGCCCAGCCCTTCAAGGAGGGCTTGGGGATGAGTTTCTACTATTTTAACATGCATATCCAGTTCTGCGGTGACTTCTTCAACAGTGAGATCATCCAAAAAACGGTCTGTCCCTTCTTTAAGCATGATATCGGGAAGCAGAAGAATTCCATCTTTTCTATCTGGAATGCTAAGCTTCTGCATAACATTCATCACCACATCCCGACCGGTTATTAATCCGGTCACAGTCACACGACCGCCAAAATGATAGTTATCTAAGGTAACAACCTTTATATCTAAACCGGGAAACCTCTGAGCAAGGCTGACTACCGCTCCCCGAATCAACGGTGCCGCGGCTTGACCCGTACCGATAAAGTATTTTGCCTCATCATCCGGGACCGTCAGTTTAGCCGAAAGCTGATGCTGCCACTGATCCAAAAACTGCCGTACCAGCCCTACACCGTTTTCCAGCTGGGGATATCCTTCATACTCTTCGTCCAAGGGAACTTCTTTCCCCGCCCTTAGATAAAATTCATCTGCTGCAAAAACAAACCTGCTTCCTTCCCTTTCCAACATCAGTTGTTGGGTTCTTTCAATCAAAGCTAATGTCTCCCGGGCACTTTCCCGGCTAAATGATCCTATTTCAGCCAGTCCTTGGCGATGACCGGTAAGACCCACCGGCACCACAGCCAATGATTTAACCTGGGGCCAGAGGCCGGCCAGGTCCTCAATAGTCCTTTCCAATTCCTCGCCGTCATTTTCCCCAGGGCATAGTACCACCTGAGTGTGCATATTGATCTTATGTCGGGCAAGAAATGAAAGCTGCTCCATAATTTCTGCTGCGCGAATGGTACCCATCATCTTTTGTCGCAAGATGGGATTAGTAGTATGTACCGAAATATACAGCGGGCTAAGGCGTAAATCAGCAATACGCTGCAGCTCGGCATCACTAACATTAGTCAAGGTTATGAAATTACCAAACAAAAATGAATGCCGATAATCATCGTCCTTAACGTAAAGACTGTCCCTCATTCCCGCCGGCATTTGATCCACAAAGCAAAAGAGACATTTATTACCGCATGGCCTGATATTCAAAAGTCCCTCAACTTCGGCACCTAAATCTTCTTCGGGATCTTTCTCTATATCCACCAACCACTGTTCGCCATTTGCTTTGGCAAGCTTCAATTCAATCTTTTCGTTCGCCATCAAAAACCGGTAATCCAAAACATCCGTCAGTTGACGTCCGTTTATGGCGATAACCTTATCTCCCGATTCCATGCCCACTTCGGCAGCAATACTTTCGGGAGTCACTCGTTCAACTTTTAATCCAATGCTCATAAAAATGCCACCCTATCCATTATCTCCCTTATTATCTATTATATTAAATGATGCGTCAAGTCAATTCAAATATCCTAGCTCCTGTTTGAGCCGCTGAACCTGCTGTACATAATTGGGATAGCTTTTCTTTATGGAGGCCAATAACATGGGTCTGCCCAAAAATTTTAAACCGATATCTACCGAAAGGTACCCTCCCCATTTCAGAGCAGCATCGGTATACTTCAAGGCATCTACCAAGCGTACCTGGTCCTGGGGCAGGCCAAATAAGTCCATAAAACAGCGCACGGTCTTAGGAGCCAGAAACTTTTCATTGGCCACCGCAAAGGTGTAGACCTTGTTACCCTTTTCATCTTCGCCCAGATAAAAAGGTGTCCCGGCAGGATATCCCTGACGATCATCAAAATGAGGCAGAGCAAGAATTTCTTCTGTGGATGCATGGTCACGGGGCAGTCTTCCCATGTGAATGCCGGCAGTTACCACACTGGCATGAACACCGCTATGACAATAATAAAAGATTTTCACCTTCAAGACTCCTTTAGCTGCATAATAGTTGTCTTGACTTGGTCTGTAAGTTTGACGAAATTACCATGAGATTGACGGGTGCCATGGATAACAATGGGCCGCCCCACACTGACGATACCAAGCTTTCTGGAAAGAATACCGCCTACCACCATAATCCAATTGACGCACGGCATAGTATCCACCACCAGAATGTCATCTTGGGGAATAGAAAAAACCCGCGCTAACCCACGGATTAAAGGTTCAAACATGGGACCCAAGTTGCGCTTACCGACAATGTATACCGGGTTCCCCTCTTTGTCTGTTCCCATATATTTAAAATCCCCGTGATCCTCGGCGAGCTGCTGGTCAAAATAGGGAATTTTGTTTAATTCCGCCGCCGTAGGCAGGCGGGTTTCAGGTATCAACCCTAAATGCAAAGCAGCAGCGGTCACTGAAGAATGAGAACCGCCGAAACAATGATATACTATCTTCACATCATCACTCCCTTGCCGATTATACGCCACGGGGACAGTTCCATCGTCTTCCCTCCGGCCCTTCGCTACGCTGCGGGGACGCTCGAACCGTCCCCATGGCTCCGCTTATCCAAACTTAATGTTTTACCAGCATATATACACCATTTTCAAGGTCATGAGCCATAGCCATTAAGGTACGGCTCATCACTAGAGCCAACGAATCCTGTTCTTTTTTATTATTAACATAAAATGTTGGCGCTTCCCCGGGCGAGACCCTGTCTCGTGCTTCCTCCAGCACAATTAAGACAAGAATACGTTGTTTTAATTCCATTTCCATTATCATCACCTGCTCCCGCAGTCAAAACCTCCCGTTGGTTCTGGCTGTAAGTCTAATCTGCCGCGCGGCGACCCGGCCCCGCCTGAAGTGGGTTTACCTTGCTGCTCTCCAATACCGGTGTCATTTTGATAGCCTCAATAAGAGGGTGTATATCCGGTTCATTGGGAAGAATATACAACCCTATCTTACCGGTATCAATATCCTTCCGTGCCAACGGTGTCCAATCTAATTCGCCTACTTCCTTTTTACTGCCAATTAAGCTTGCAGCAGTTTGCAGTATGGCCTGCCGCTGCCCGATGCTGTTTAGTGTGGCGCGCGCGTCATCGTCCTTGGGCTTAATTAAGACACCCAACCCTTCTTTCAAAATCTTTTCCCGGGATTCAGTTAAGCCCACATTCATAATGACAATATTATCCACCATCAATAACGCTCCTTTAAAGTGGAGCTTACATGGTACTATATCCGCTATTTCTCCCACCACTTTACCCTTCATTAGAAAGTTGTTTCCATAGATGACCAATATTGCCGCCAAGATACCATAGTACCATTCCGTGTAAAAAGTGACCAAGCTGGTCATTAGGGCGGTAAACATCACTAAGTAGTTACGGGATTCAAATACCCGGGCAATTCCTTCAATATAATCCTTCCCCCGGGGTACCAAGGCTAGTTCCTCAAGCTCCGCCAGAGACTCTCTTTCCATATTACGAATGTCTCTAAACTGCTGGGCAGCTAGGGCAAGAAAAGTAACAGCTGCAAATTCTTGTTCCATCAGGGCGGGAACCGCCACGGCACCTAAGCCCGCGGCGATTACTCCCAGCCCAAGATGAGTGACATAGCCATGTGGATATCCCGGAAACTGCCGGTAATCTGAGCGAAGCATAAACACCCGGGCGATGGTCCCCATTATCAATCCGGCCACCACAGCAGGAACATATTCGTTCATACAGGGTTCCCCCTTAGTCAAACTAATCCTTCTGATATTCCGCCCGTTCATCGTTGGTATCTGTTAATTTTTCTTCTACTTCTTCAATGCGAAATGCTTTTTCGTTTATCCGAGATTGGAGCATATTTCCCTTCTTACCAGGCTTGTCGGGCTTATCCCGCTTTGTACGACCAAGAAAGTTGGCCCACTCCTCGCCGGCACCAAAATTCTTGACGCGCTTCCATGACTCTTCCCAACTACCGGTGCTGACCAATAGAAATATGCCGCCACCGATAAGCAGTGCACCTATTACCCACAGCAGGCTGGTCCAATCTCCCGGAGTTGACGGTGGATTGTTGGTGCTGGTGCCTGCATTTGTCGGTCCGGGGCCTGCCTTATCCGGATTAGTGTTAATGCCCAATACCTGAGGTACCACATCAGCGAAGAGTTCTACACCGTTCATTGCCCGCTTCTTTGTATTAGTATGGGTACCTGCTTCAATTAAAATGGATTTGGGCGTAAGGTCCTGATTATAGTTTCCTTTGGCCATAAATATTTCTTTAATTAAGCCGGGATGTATTTTGTCGCTAGTGGCTTTTAGACGCTTAGCAAAATCTAAGTTTGCCTGCATGTGCGGGTTTTGGCGGCCTACTACCAACCTTAATTTGGTTACCGGTTCACCACTAACCTGACTGCGATAAAAGTCCGGATCGGGGACTCCGTCCCGGTGCACATCAATTAATGCCGCCGGCTGCTGTTTCAACAGCTTAAACGCTGTCCGGCGAGAGCGTTTATAGGCATTTTGGTCGTGAGGAAGATGACCGGCGCTGCTCCATTCCGTATTTACGCCGATATTTTTGAGCTTCTGGGAGAAATCTTTACCCACGTCCACAATACCGCCCTTACCGGCAATTGACTCAGTACCGTCTGTAGGTACATAAGATTCGTCATTATGGGTTTGGTATATCCCCACAAGGTTTTTGGTACTGGTTTGCTTTTGCCCTTGGGTAGGTACCACATCACTGTTTACCGGGCTCACTTCATCTGCTAAGGTAGGCATTTCCACATCTTTAACAAATTTAGCATGGGCGGTATCGCCGCTTACCCGCTCAATACGGTATAGTTTATTATCTTCGGTAATTAGCTCATCTTCCGGATAAACTACCCGGGAAGTTTTACTGATAACCTTACCTTTTTCGTCCACCACGGTGAAGTAACCGCCGTCATTACGTTCACCTTCAAAAAGCCCGACGATGGGTAGGTCAATTTCGGGGTTTAACGCTGTCTGGTAAACCTGCTGCCCGCCGATGACCAATATCCCCAACAGCACCATAGCCAGGGCAACGCCCAAACGCATTCCTTTATTCACGGTCACCACCCCTTTCGGAATCTTCTTCCTCTAATTGGTCTTTATCTTCAATCGTTTCTCCTTTGAGCTCTGTGTCAGGATGCATCTCTTCACCGGCTTCCAAGCCGGGTTTTTTCAACCCCTGAAGCAGTTCCTTGGGCCTGCCTTTGGTTGCTGGTCCTCCCTGGAGCCGTTCTCTACTTTCACCGACAATTTCTGCGAGCAGTACTGCTATAAGGCCTGCAAGTACTATCGCATCAAATGCTCCGGCACCGCCGATGGCTACCGTACCGCCAATACCCCGGGAGGCCAGCCAAAAGTAGTTAATGACATCCAAGCTTAATACCCCTAATGTTGCTGCAATAAATGATGCTCTGCGAGACCGACCCAGTAAATAGGCAATGCCGCCGCCCACAATGGGATAGACCCAAAGGGGGTCTAACACGTCAAACCGAGCACCGGGGTCACCGGTCATCAACCGGCTGCCGATAAACCATATTCCCAGTGCGGTAGCCGCGGCAGCGCCAATGGCACGAACCCATTCCTTAGTAGTACCGGCACGAAACAATACGTAAAGCGCTAAAAGCACCGGTATCACACCACCACCAACATTAATGCTGGCATCAACCGCCCCTGTGGTCAACGGTATATCAATGAAACTGCCGATTATCATTGCCGCAATCACGGCTAGAGCAGCTTTGTCCGTCAACCGCAGCCTATCCAAAATTCTGTGTGCCAAACCGAAATAAATTAAAATGGAAACCCCCAATAAAGCAATCATTCCTATGGGAAACCCCGCCATAAAGACACTCTCCTTCCGATGTGAAATATTCTCGTGGTTATTTTCCCCTCGGAATAGGAATCTATCCGTCAGACAGAAGGATGTCTCAACTTTTTCAAGAGAACTTTCCTTGGGATATTAGATTTAGAGACGATAGAATTACTCAAAGATTGTGTCTGAGAGGTGAAGAAAAATGGGGATTGAAAAATCAAAAACTCCGGAGGAAGATATCCTTTCCGGAGCCATTTTAAACTTATTCCGTTTCAGCTGCCCACCCCATAGTACGACGCACTGCCTTTTGCCAGCCCCGGTAAAGATTTTTTCTTCGTTCCGGGGTCATCTGGGGTTTAAAAATTTTCTCTCGCCGCCAGTTATTCACAATATCCGTCTGTCCCCAAAACCCTACTGCCAAACCGGCCAGATAGGCCGCTCCCACAGAAGTGGTTTCAATAATTTCCGGTCGTTCAACTGCCGTGCCCAAGATATCGGCCTGGAACTGCATCAAAAGGTTATTAGCCACAGCTCCGCCATCAACCCGCAGTGCCTTAAGGTTGATACGTGAATCCTTCTCCATGGCACCCAGTACGTCTTTTGTTTGATAAGCCAAAGAATGTAAAGTGGCGCGAATAAAATGCTCTTTGGTAGTACCCCGGGTCAGACCGAACACCGCCCCCCGGGCATACATATCCCAATATGGGGTACCAAGGCCGGCAAACGCAGGTACCACATAAACACCGTCGGTATCTTCCACCTTGCCGGCAAAATATTCGGAATCAATAGCACTATCAATTAGTTTCAAGCCGTCCCGCAGCCACTGGACGGCCGCACCGGCAATAAAGATACTGCCTTCCAAAGCATAGGTTATTTTACCGTCAACACCCCAGGCAATGGTAGTCAGCAAACCGCTTTCAGATTGGACGGCCTCTTGACCGGTGTTCATCAACATAAAACAGCCGGTGCCATAGGTATTTTTGGCCATGCCCGGTTCGAAACAAGCCTGACCAAATAAAGCCGCCTGTTGGTCGCCGGCAATACCGGCGATGGGCAGCTCTTCGCCATAGAATGCCTCTCGCTGGGTTAAGCCGAATATCCCGGCAGATGGTTTTACCTCAGGTAGCATTTGTATCGGAATATTTAAGTACTGCAACAGTTTTTTATCCCACTGCTTTTGGTGGATATTATAAATGAGCGTCCGGGATGCATTGGAATAATCTGTGGCATGCACCGTACCACCGGTAAGTTTCCACAACAACCAGCTGTCAACGGTGCCAAAAAGCAAATTGCCCGCTTCCGCCTCTTCCCGAGCGCCAGGAACATTGTCAAGAATCCACGCAATTTTAGTACCGGAAAAATAGGCATCCAACACTAATCCGGTACGCTGCCGAAATTCTTGTTCCATACCACTTTTTTTTAATTCCTCACATAACGGTGCAGTGCGGCGGCACTGCCATACAATAGCATTGTGCACCGGTTTCCCGGTGCGGCGGTTCCATACCACCGTTGTTTCCCTTTGGTTGGTGATGCCTATCGCAGCAACTTCTCCGGTTCGCGTACCGGTACGTGCCAATACTTCCCCGATTACCCCAGCTGCAGTTGCCCAAATCTCCACGGCATTGTGCTCTACCCAACCGGGCTTAGGATAAATCTGGCTTATTTCCTTTTGCGCCCACCCGACCATCTTCCCCTGCCGGTCAAACAAAACTGCCCTAGTGCTGGTTGTTCCCTGATCAAGAACTAATATGTAATTTTGTTCCTTCACCATTCACCACCCCCTAAATAATCCGCATAGGTGCAAAATGCACAAAATCTGCAGCGGTCAAATAGAAATCTATGCCCCAATGACGCGCTGGGAGCCTCATACTGTGGGCCTCAGCACCGTGAAGGTGACCATAGATACAGATATCCACCCGATACTGCTTAAGAAGTTCAATCAGTTCATTGCACTGATGCTCCTGATTAGTTGGCATATAATGAAACATGGCAATAACAACTGGCTGCCGCTGTTTCATGCTTTTTAGGGAAAGTTCCAGCCGTTGAATTTCGCGCCGGTAAATTTTTTCGTCATGTTGGGTAAAAACCCGATTATTGGGGGTTAGCCAGCCCCTGGTACCCACGATAGTTACCCCCGGGACGGAGAAGCTGTCATTTTGCAATGCATAGCATCCATCCGGCAGTGCACTTCGGACTTTGCTGATACTATGCCACCAATAGTCGTGATTGCCCTGCACTAATACCTTCTTGCCTGGCAGCAGAGATAAATACTGAAAGTCATAAACAGTTTCAGCCAATTTCATGGCCCAAGATATATCACCGGGTACCAAAACCAGATCTTCTTCATCCACCATCCGAGACCAGTTGTTAAATATTTTTACCCCGTGGTCCTGCCAGCCGGGCCCAAAGCAACTCATGGGTTTATGCTGCGGCACACCGGGCAAATTTACCTTCGTAACTGATTGAGTAAAGGAAAGATGTAAATCCCCTAAGGCAAACACCTTCATATGAACACCGCCCTGCTTGATTATCCTTTCCAGATATCCATCGCATCTAGGTCAACTACAATCCCATCAGATGCCGCTACCACTTTGGCAGCTAGTTCTTCCCCTAAGTTGTTAGCCAACTTGTCAGGGTCGCTGCTTAAAATACTGGTACCAAAATGGGTTAGCAGCGTCATCCGAGGTCTGATTTCGGTAATCAACGGTTTGATTTCCTCCATAGACAAGTGGTAAGCCCTACTGCCATGAAAGGGTTTAATAAAAGTGACATTTAATATCAACAGGTCTGCTCCACGATAGGCATCAATTAACCCAGAGAAGTACCGGGTATCGGTAACCACCGAAACATTAATACCTTCGGCCTGAAACACCAAGCCGTAAGTTTCCACTGGATGCTTATGCCGAATGGGTGTTGTCACTGTCAAACCGCCAACCCGAAAGGAATATCCTTCTTTAAGCGTCTCCACCCTGTCTACAGTGGGACGAAGATAACGAAAGAATATCGGCTCATCACCCTCCATGGCATCGGCAGGTGCAGCTGCCACACCATGGGGATTGAAGCCGCCCTCCACCATGGACTCCACCATTACATTGAAATCATTAGAGTGATCCAGATGACGATGAGAAAGTACGATGGCATCAAGCTCTGCCGGATTAAATGGTTTATCGCCGGCCCAACAGTGGACCAGTGTTCCCGGTCCCGGGTCAAACAAAAGGTTGGTATCGGCAAGGCTAAGCCATGCCCCCCCTGATGCCCTTACCTGTTTGGATTGCGCCATTCTGGCACCGGCGGTACCAAAGATTTTTATGAAATTTTCCGGCAATTTCTTATTATTCATCTTTATTTTTCAGTCCTTAGTATGTTATTGTCTGGTAATTTCTCTACCAAGTTGATACGCCCCATCCAGATAACATTTATTGCGCGCCAGCATTCGGCCAAGATATTCTTCGGGTTCACTAACCGTGAGCTTAGCCACTAATTCGGTCAATTCTTCCTTATTCATACCTACCTGCCCTTTGGCACTAAGGCCAATAGCGCGTAGTTCATGAATTTCACCACCGTTGGTTTCCGGCAAAAAGACCCGTCTTAGAAAGGAAAGCGCCTGTTCACAGGACTCTTCCCTGGGAGCACCGGCTACCGCCAACAGCAATAATTGGCGGGACTTTTTCTGTAAACGACTGTAAGAAGTAAGCTTACCGGGCACACTGTTATCTGTTCTGTGCATTACCCCTACCAGGCGGTCAAACAGCACTTTAAACTGCCCCGGCAGATGATTGCCGTAAATAGGCGCTGCCACCACCAAAGCATCTGCATGTTCAATTTTGTCAAGCAGCAGTTTCAAATCATCCTCTAAATCGCACTTTCCTGTAGGACGGCATTCCATACAGCCCCGGCAGGGATAAATATTTAAATCTGCAATCATTACCTTTTCTATAGACGCCCCGGCAGCGCCGCTGCCCTCTAATACTCGATTAACAAGCGTATCACAGTTGCCCGCTTCTCTGGGACTGCCAACTAATGCCAGTATGTCCAAAAAAAAACCCCCTCCATGCTGATTAAGGCAAGGGAGCCTCTTGCTCACTCACCAAATTTATGCTCGGTTGAATATATAATTCCGTCATCGTGCAGAGTTTCCTTTAACTCATGCTAATCCCCCGGCTGAGACACCATTCTCTGGTATCTCCGGTGATTACCATCGGTACCCGGCTAAGCTTACCAATGTTGTCAGCACCGGTAAGCATCATGGCAGTTATTAGTTCAGTTTGTAACCGCTGCAAATACTCTATCAACTTCCCATAAGACTCGTTTAAGAGTATCCGCAGCGGTACTCCGGCCATACCTGCCATATCTGCACCCAGCGCTACCGCCTTAGCCACTTCCAGCCCCGTAATAATGCCGCCGCTGGCTACCAAGTTAAAGGGATAGCCGCTGGCTTTAGTCTCAAGCATGCTTACAGCAGTGGGTAACCCCCATCCACTAAATGTTTGGGCCATTCCTTCGGGGAAACGCAGGCCTTCAATTTTCAAGAAGTCAGTACCGCCTCTGCCGCCTACGTCCACCCAGCGAACTCCTACTTCACCCAGAGCGACCGCCGTTTCCCGGGAAATACCGAAACCCACTTCCTTAACGATTACCGGCACCGATAATTCCCTTACTGCCGCCGCTATGTTGGCCGCTGATCGGGAGAAATCCCGGTCACCTTCTGCCATGGACAGTTCCTGAGCAGGGTTTAAATGAAGCTGTACCCCATCAGCATCAAGCATCTCAACAGCACGCTGGACATCGGCGACCGGGGTGAGAGCATTGACATTGGCTAGAATGACACCATCGGGGTTTTCCTGCCGGGTCACACGAAAGCTTTCATCTGCCGCATAATCATCAAGGGCAATCTTTTGAGAACCCACTGCCATGGCGACACCAGTCTCCGCCGCAGCCCGGGCAAGCTGCCGATTAATCACCGCCAAACTATCAGCACCGCCGGTAATGGCATTAATCATCACCGGCATGCTCAGCCGCTTACCACAAAAGTTCACAGCAGTATCCACCTGCTGCCAATTTAAGCAGGAAAGAGCCTGGTGCACCAGGCAGATATCATCCATGCCGTTGCTCCCAGGCTCACTATCGGACTGAAGAAAATATTTAATATGTTCTAGTTTCCTTCGTTGGTAACGTCCTATTCTTCCTCGCCCCTTTTTTCAAACATCTCGCTTAAATCCCCTACTAAGTCCTTAATCTTGATACCGCTGTCTTCTTCCTGGGTATAGCTATGGGATTTGGACGGCTCGGCCTTTGGTCTGGACGGTGCCTGACGCTGAGGACGAGGTTGGGTTTCTTTAATGCTTAAGCTCATGCGTTGAGCATCCTCATCCACTCCCAGTACTTTAACTTCCACTTGGTCCCCGGGCTGAACAGCATCGTCAGTCTTTTCCACATGTTCGTGGGCCAATTGGGAAATGTGTACCAGCCCTTCTATACCAGGTTCAACCTCCACAAAGGCACCAAAGGGGGCAGTACGCAGTACTTTACCGGATACAACCGTTCCTTCAGGATAACGTTCTGCCGCTGTCTGCCAGGGATTGGCGGAAAGCTGCTTTAATCCTAGAGATACCCTTTCGTCCTCACGGTCTACTCCCAATACTTTAACTTCCAATTCCTGGCCTTCTTGCAACACATCCCGAGGATGGTCAACCCGTCCCCAAGACAGTTCGGAGACATGGAGTAGACCGTCAACGCCACCGATATCTACAAAAGCGCCAAAATCGGTGATGCGACGAACTATACCCTGACGCACTTCACCTTCCTCTAGATTGCCCCAGGTCTCTTGGCGCTGCTTTTCAAATTCTTCATCTAAAATCGCCTTTTGGGACAGAACAACCTTATTCTTGCTGCGATCCATTTCTATTATCTTCAAACGCAGGGTCTTGCCTACATATACACTGAGGTCTTCCACATATCCTCTTTCCGCCAGACTTGCGGGAACAAATCCTTTGATACCCACATCCACCAGCAGACCACCTTTCACTACTTCGCTGACTACCGCTTCAATTTCTTCACCGGATTCAGCAGTTTTCTCTAACTTTTCCCATACCTGCTTGCGCTGAAGACGTTTTCTGGAGAGAATGGGGTTACCTTCTTCATTTTCAACCCGCAGAACTTCCACAACAACCTCATCGCCTACATTAACCACTTCATCCGGCTGGTCAACCCAGTTTACCGACAACTCATTTAGTGGGATAATGCCTTCACTCTTACCGCCGACGTCAACCATTACACCGTTATCGTTAACCTGAACCACCGTTCCGGTAATCACAGAACCCCGGCGTATTTCAGGCATATTTTCCGCTAAGTGAGCTTCAACTGCATCTTGATCCTCCGCAGTGTCATCTGGATTGGTGGGTTCGTCTGCAGCAGCTTCCACTTCGGTAGGTACTGCCTCTTGAGCAGCGTTTTCTTCTGCTTCCTGCTCAACCGTCTCAGCGGCAGTGCCCTCCTGTTCCATTTCTTCTTTGTTGATGTCTTCATTCTTAATATCCGTCATTTTCTCAACTACCTCCTCAATAATCCATTCTGGTGTTGAAGCACCCGCTGTCACTCCAACCCTTTTTATATCTTGAAACCATGGTGCACATAACTCCCCGGCATGTTCAATGTGATATGTGGGAGTACCGGTGGCCTGACAAAGCTTGGCCAGTTTCTTAGTGTTAGCACTATTTCTGCCGCCCACCACGACCATCAAGTCAACGGAGCGGGCCAATCGACTGGCTGCCTCCTGGCGTTCCCGGGTGGCATGACAAATGGTATTATGCACTACCAGGTCATTTTTCTGTTTTTTAAGTATCTCCACCGCAGCTCGAAAGTTTTCTTCCGGCTGAGTAGTTTGAGCAATAACAGCAACCTTTTCCCCGTGCAAATCCAATCCTTGGGCCTGTTCCGGGGTTTCCACAACAATAGCTTTCCCCTTGGTCCAGCCTACAATACCAATAACTTCCGGATGATTCTTGTCG
This sequence comes from Metallumcola ferriviriculae, assembly GCF_035573695.1. Taxonomy (NCBI): domain Bacteria; kingdom Bacillati; phylum Bacillota; class Clostridia; order Neomoorellales; family Desulfitibacteraceae; genus Metallumcola; species Metallumcola ferriviriculae. The sequence continues at coordinate 2,898,751 of NZ_CP121694.1, forward strand.
CCAACCACCACTGTCCGGTATCCTTCTTCGGTTAATCGGTTGGCAAGCTGCTGGGCCCGGCTGACAAAAGGACATGTAGCATTAATGGTGGCCTTTGCTTTACCCTCCAATCTTTCCAATACATCAGGAGATACCCCGTGGGACCGGATAATGACCACATCATCCTGCACTTCATCGGTATTATGAGCAACACCCACTCCCTGCCGTTCAAGTTGTTCGACTACTTGAGGATTATGTATCAGAGGGCCCAATGATTTCAATGAATTGTGCCTGCCCGAGGCCTCATGGGTCATCTGCAGGGCACGTTTGACACCAAAACAAAACCCCGCATAATCGGCTAAAACAATTTCCAAAACATCCACCTCAAAGCTGCCTATAGTTATTTTGTTTTTTATAGCCAAACATTATTATTCTGTTCGTGAAAAAAACTTGAAATCCTTTAAATGCACATAAAAATTGTCTCTGATGCCTTTATTTATCGGTTTTCTCAAGCATCTGGGCAATCTGCCGCCGCAGATCTTCCATTAGCCCGGTCAATTCTTTGGAGCCGATGCGCTTTTTCTCAGCAATCTCCGACAATTGGACCGGTTTACCGATAGTCACCGATATTCGTCGTTTAAATTGCAGCTTTAACCCTTGGGACCCACTTATGGCAAGGGGAACTATCGATGCATTCCCTTTAACTGCCATCAATCCCGCGCCGGCTTGAAATTCCATCAATTGTCCGTCGGGACTACGTCTGCCTTCAGGAAATAATCCCAGCATTTTTTCCGCTGCTAAAATCTCCATGCCGGCTTTAAGGGCTGCCCGATCAGACCTGCCTCTTTTTACCGGGAATGCGCCAAGATGTGGTATAAGACTGCCGATCACGGGTATCCGAAACAGTTCTTCCTTGGCCATAAAATGGATTTTTCGCGGCAGGGCGATACCTACGATGATGGGATCCCACATACTGACGTGATTTGCCACCACCACCAGCGGTCCCTCTTGTGGAATATTTTCCTCACCGGTTACCTGCCAGCGATACCATATTTTAAAGAAAATAAGAAATAGTCCTTTGATAAATGAATAGAACATTTTATTCCCCTCTGATCTCCTTTATTATTAATGCCACCACCTGATGGAGCGTCAAGCAGTCGGTATCGATCAATTTTGCATCTGCTGCCTGTACCAACGGTGCCACGGTTCGGCTCCGGTCCATTTCATCCCGAGCTTTAATATCTGCGCTGACCTGACTGCGGTCAAAATCAATGCCCTGTTCCTCCATCTGGCGACAGCGCCGCCGCGTCCGTTCTTCCAGCGAAGCGATAAGAAAAAACTTATGCGGTGCATCGGGAAGCACAAAACTGCCGATATCTCGTCCGTCCATCACCACCGGTTTTTGCGCCGCCATCCGCCGCTGTAATTCAACCATTCTCCGGCGTACTCCGGCAATACGTGCAATGCGGGATACATTGGCGGACACATTCCGTTCTCGAATTTCCCTGCTCACATCCGAACCATCACAAATTGTCTGCAGGCCGCCCTGTTCATCAAGAGAAAATTCAATCTTTGTTACTGCCGCCAAGCGGATAATTTCTTCATCGTCCCAGCGGCTGCCGCTGTTAAGAACCTTCCAGGTCAGCGCCCGATACATGGCCCCAGTGTCTATATATATGTATCCCAACCGTTCTGCAACCATCCGGGCAGCAGTACTTTTACCTGCGCCGGCAGGGCCGTCAATGGCCACATTTCCATACATATGCAAACCTCCCCGTCTCATTCTATCACATTACGGGTGAGTTAACTACGCTGACACCAAAGCGAGCATGTCCCAAAAGTTTGGAAAGGATACGGTAACACTTTCGGCGTCCTTAACTAATGTTTCGCCATCAGCCATCAGACCGGCTACCGCCAACGCCATGGCCATTCGGTGGTCCCCGTATCCGGAGACAGCCGTCCCGTTGAGCCGTCTGCCGCCTCTGATTTCCAAACCGTCCGGGCGTTCTGAGATATCAGCACCCATCCTGCGTAGTTCTTTGACCAACACTTCAATGCGGTCGCTTTCCTTGACTCTAAGCTCTGCAGCATCCTTGATAACCGTAGATCCCCGGGCAGCCAAAGCGGCAACTGCCAGGGCCGGTATTTCATCAATCATACGCGGAATTAAATCCCCGCCAAAGACGGCACCCCTCAAATCACTGCTTTCAATATGAAGGTCGGCAACTTCCTCATAACCGCTCATTCGCCGATTGTTCAAGCGAATATCCGCCCCCATCTCTCGCAGGGCGTCAATAATGCCACTGCGGGTGTGATTAATACCTACATTCTTAATACCCAGAGAACCTTCTTTAGCTGTTAACGCCGCGGTGATAAAAAAGGCGGCAGAAGAAATATCCCCGGGCACTTTTACCTGACACCCGTGTAGAGCCTGCCCGCCGGTAAGGGCCACGGTGGTTCCATGGCTTTCCAGCTTGGCACCGAATGCTTTAAGCATTCGTTCGGTATGGTCCCGGGAGCGAAACGGCTCGGTGATTTCGGTATCTCCGCCGGCAGACAATCCAGCGAGCAGCACCGCGGACTTGACTTGAGCGCTGGCCACAGGGGAAGAATAACTAATGCCCCAAAGCTGCCGGCCTGATACAGATATGGGCAGGTAATTATCTTCCCTGCTTGCAAACTGTGCACCCATTCTTATTAAAGGCGTCATTACCCTGCCCATCGGCCGGTGGGCCAAAGAATTATCACCGTCAAGCACAGCTGATAAACCTGGGGAAGCTGCCAAGATACCCATCAGTAATCTGACGGTAGTGCCGGAGTTGCCCGCATCTAGCACTGCATCTGGCGACTGCAGCTGCCCGCCGCAGCCTGTGATGATGACAGTGTCTTCTTTTATTTCTACCGGCACGCCCAGCTGCCGGAAGCAGCTAACGGTGCTTAAGCAATCTTCACCCATAAGAAAGCCTTTCACCACAGTTGTTCCCCTGGCCATTGCGCCCAGCATCACTGCCCGATGTGAAATAGATTTGTCTCCGGGGACTGTAATCTCCCCGCTTATAGTATCCATCGGCCTTACCCGCAAATAACTCACCTCTTAATCATGCCGGATTATAATTTTAATTTCTATAGCTTGCGAACGGGATAACCGGCCCCAGCAAGTAATTCCACCGCCCGGTCCAGTGCCTCGGCACTTTGTACCCCCAGCCGAATAGTGCCGCCATCCCCTTCCCGAGCCCGAAGAATTTCGATATCGGCAATGTTGACGCCATGTCCGCCCAAAAGCTGAGCCAATGAGCCGATCATACCCGGCCTGTCCGGCACCGTAACTACCAGATCAAATACCTGGGGCAAAAAACCCCGCCGCTTGGCGGGAATACTTTCCCTGGTGATTCTAGCCCGGGTTAAATAACCTTTGATGCCATCGGTATCATCAGCTGCCAACAGGTGAATAAAATGAGTAATATTATGCTGAAATTCCTTTAATACCTGAAGCAGCTGCTCTTTATTTGCCCGGCAGATGCCCTGCCATAAGCCCGGGTCACCCGAAGCAATTCGTGTAGTGTCGCGGAACCCCCCGGCAGCCAGCATCAGGGTACGCGGAAACCTTTCTTCCACGCCGCTGGCGGTATTTACTAGACCTGCCGCCACTACATGTGGCAGATGGCTCACCGCCGCCACGATTGCGTCGTGTTGGCCAGGCGGCATTATTATACTGCGTGCGCCTAATTTACCCACTAGAAGTGCCAACTGATCAACTGCAGGAATATTTTCCTGCCTGGGAGTGAGAATATAAACAGCGTTTTCAAAAAGATAAGGGTCTGCCCCGGCTATGCCTGTCTGTTCTGACCCGGCCATGGGATGCCCGCCGATATACGTGCCCCGGTGAGCAAATATGTCGGATAACCGCCCGGTAAGCCCGGCTTTGGTACTACCCACATCCGTTATCAGGCACTGTCTAGGAATATGCTTTAAGACCAACTCTGCCACTTGTTCAATTTTGGCCACCGGTACTGCTAATACCACTACCTGGGCCTTGGATACCGCTTCCGCGACTTCCCGGGTGGCCCAATCGACGGCTCCCATTGTTTCTGCCATGGTGCACACCGCGTCATCAATATCTACACCGACTATTTCTTCAGCAACAGCGGCTTTTTTCCATGCCATAGCCAAAGATCCGCCAATCAAACCCAAGCCAACAATTACCAAACGACCAAACTTAGTCATGGGCATCACTGCCCTGAACAAATACCGGATAGGATCCAAGCACACTTAGGAGCGCTGTCTTAGTGTTTAGCAGCGACAACACTCGCTGTAACGGCTGCGTACGACGATGGCCCTCACAATCGATAAAGAAAATGTAATCTCCGAGCTCCTTTTTACTGGGGCGTGATTCTATGCGAGTGAGGTTAATCCCGGCCGCTGCAAATTCCTGCAAAATGGAATACAGCCCACCCGGTTTATCCTGCGGCAGTGCCAACATTAATGAAGTTTTATCATTTCCCGTACTTTCAGGTTCACTGTCTCCCAACAGTAAAAAGCGAGTCTGATTGGGGGTGATGTCTGCAATGTTCTTCTGGCGTACTGCCAAATTGTAGGTGTCAGCGGCGTAAGCGGAGCTGATAGCTCCCCAGCCGGCACCCCGTGCCGCAGCAATAGCTGCGGCATGAGCAGTGCTTTCCGTCTGTTCTAACCTAACTTGGGGAAAATGGTTTTCTAAATAGCCCCGGCATTGTGCCAGGGCTTGAGGATGGGAAAGAATCGTTTCCAAAGGGCTGCTTTTATCCACCGCCGCCAAGCAGTGGACAATATCCAGCACCAGTTCTCCTTGGATGCTAATATCAGTTTTTCTCATATCAGTGCGCAACTGTTCTTTGGCTAAGAAATCCATGGTTAGATTAACGCTGCCCTCAATAGAGTTTTCCACCGGAACAGCCGCTAAATGAACATCACCTCGGCTAACGGCCAACAATGTGGCCATTACCGTAGGGTAAGAAACTAATTCACAATCCTGCTGTCTTGTCCAGTAATGGGCTGCTTGGTGGGAAAAGGTGCCCTCAGGACCTAGATAAGCTAGTATCACAGCGTACCTCCGGTAACTTCCCTACCCAGTGCTTGAGCCAAAGAGTTTAATTCCCGCATCATTTCCCGGAAATTTTCCGGTGTTAGCGACTGCTGCCCGTCTGAAAGAGCTTCCTCGGGGCTGCAGTGAACTTCCACCATCAAACCGTCAGCGCCGGCAGCCAAAGCGGCTCGGGACATTGGCTGCACCATCCGCCATTTACCGGTACCATGGCTGGGGTCTACTATTATCGGCAGGTGAGTAAGATGCTTTACCGCCGGTACCGCGCTCAAATCCAAGGTGTTACGAGTGTATGTCTCGAAAGTACGAATGCCCCGCTCACAGAGAATCACTTTATGATTACCGGCAGACATGATGTATTCCGCCGCCAAGATCCATTCTTCAATGGTAGCGGATGGGCCGCGTTTTAAAATCACCGGCTTGTCTACCTGACCCAATTCTTTCAGTAAAAAGAAGTTCTGCATATTGCGTGCACCGACCTGAAGAACGTCGGCATACTCGGCAACCAGAGGCAGATTTCTCACATCCATTATTTCTGTTACCACCGGCAGGCCTGTTTCCCGCCGCGCCTGGGCCAATAATTTAAGGCCCGTTTCTTCCAGACCCTGAAAAGAATATGGAGAGCTACGGGGTTTAAAAGCGCCGCCGCGAAGCAGTGTCGCCCCCGCCGCCTTCACCTCTTTAGCAACGGAAATTATCTGTTCTTCGTTTTCCACTGCACATGGTCCGGCGATAACATGCACTTGTTTACCGCCAATTTCCACTCCTGGTACAATTTCCACAACGGTTTCCTCCGGTTTAAAGTCCCATCCCGCTAATTTAAACGGTTGAAGAATGGGAACTACTTTTTCTACTCCCGGCATTGCCTCAATGGCCAGTCCCGCCAAACGCGCCTTATCGCCGATAATGCCAATGATGGCGCGAGAAACTCCTTGAGACAGGTGCAGGTCAAATCCTTCCTTTTTCAGACGGTTCATTACCTTCTCTATATGTTCCTTTTTTGCATTATGACTCATCACTACTATCATGCCTTAACCCCTCCAATTAGTATAATTTCATTATATCCTTTTCGGACAAAATTTAAAAACACCATCCCCCCTTTGGGATAAGACGGGATTAAGGAAAAAGGCATAAAAAAGCACTCCTTAAGGAGCGAAATGTGCTTCCCTCCTACCGTCCTACCATCCTACCGTGAGTTTGTCAGTGGCATGACCCGCTACCATACTGCCGAAAACTTTTGGGTCATCTCTGCCAGCCGACAAGCAGCTTGCGGTAATCCTCCCCGCTGCTTGTCCTTAATTCTATGCCAAAAGGTGTAATCACCTTTTGTGCCTTGTTTATACTATTAACGTCATGACAACGCACAATCAATCTGCCGCTATCCATTTCCTGACGCCATTGGCTAATTCCCATCACTGTATAAAAGTTGTCGGCCTGCTCCGAACCATATTTAAGCACATGCTGACTAAAACGCCCTAAATAGACCTCATCTTCAGTTCCTTCAAACATCAAAACTTCCAAAGAGCAAAGCGTAGCCAACTCCATCACACTGTACCATGGTTCATCCTTAAAAATTCCTACCCTAGAAATAAACGGCGGCAGGGATAATGCTATCTCCCGAGCCTGCTCAGGGTGAATGCTGTCTTCACCATGAAAAACGAAGCCGATAGCCACTGCCCCGATTGTCACTGCTTCCATAGCCTGCTCAATATTCTTAATTCCGGATACTACCAATAAAGGTTTCACCGTAAATCCTCCCGCAATTTTACTGCATCTTTGAGATAAGAGTGTTTGATTTCGTGCTGCTTTTTATCAGTATTGACGTGTATCAACACGCGAATAATGCCCAATACGCTGCCCGGCACATTTATCTCCGTGGCACAAAGCAAAGGCACCTGGGTCCAGCCTAACTCCCGCGCCGCAGCCGCGGGAAAAGCCGCATCTAAATCCCTGGTCACTGTGAAAAATATACTGGCTGTCTCTGCTAAATCAACTTGGTTTTCATCTACCATCCTACGCAAAAGCTCCCCAGTAGCTTCCTTAATCAACTGAGGATTGTTTTCGGCCACCGATGTAGCGCCGCGTATCCCCCTTACTGCCATCCTAAAATACCTCCCCGTTGTAACTGTACTACTCTACTGCGCACATTACGACGCAGCCCTATGGCCCAAGCCGATGGCCACTTCATCCAGGTGTAATAGACCGATACCAAAATATACCGCAACGCTGATATGGTCATGCTGCCGAGAAATCCCGATCTTACCACCTACGTTAAGACCAATAGCTTTGGGCATAATTTGAGAAAGCGCTTCCCGAGTTGCTCCGGCGACAGCACCTTCATCAGCATGGGTTTCTTTAATAACGCCTTCCCGCTTTGCCGCAACCACCGCTCTTTCTACAATTTTTTTCACGGCAGTGATAAACTCGCCGCCATAATCTACAGCAGCGGTTTTGATGCCCATCTGTTGATACTCGTCCTTCAATTTCTTCTCCTCTTCCCGGGATTCGGTAAGAGCCATCTGGATAGCCACCGCTGCAATTTTCTTGCTACCGTACCGTTGGGACATATCATTACCTCCAATTTCAATAGATGATTTATATTAGTATTGCTTTAAGAGGATGTTCAAAAAGTCCATCGCAGGTGAGCGGCGAATTTCTACGTTGCTCAGTCTTTGAGACTGCTCACGTACGCCGCCAGTACGCTCCGCGTCTCAAAATACTTCGCGCCTTGAACTTCTTGCTCCTGCTACGATGGCCTTTTTGAACACGTACTTTAACATGTATCGAAAGTTAGTTTGGAAAGTCTTTTTATGATTATATCTGAAACGGTGGCAGTTTGACAAGGATATGGCTCATTTTTGCAGAACTTCTACTGGCGCAAAAGAGGCACTATCTCCTTCTACTTCAATTTTTGCATTGATTTTCGGCACTGCAATATTATCAGTGCCGCCGACAATCTCAAATTCAAGCTGGTGGGTATAGAAGCTTCCATCCACCGATATTACGTCACCGGAGTTTACCTTGACAGTGACCTGAGGATGTCTGAAATCCGTAACTTCTTTCCCGTTTACCAACAATTTGGCTTTCTCCAGCGCAGAAAACTTATTCAGCCGAACACTAACAGTGGCAAAGGCACTAAGCGGTGCATTGACCGAACGCGCTTCAGGATATTGGCGATTAAATTCCGCTGCCTCACGGTCTAACAGCTGGGAAAAGCCCATATAGAAATTTGCCGGTTCATCTAAAGCAAGGGCTTGGGCCACAACCAGCAGCAAGACACCCAACACCACGGTACGAATAAGGTACTTTTCTACTGTTTCGGACCAACGCTCAAAGATTTCCGTCCAACTCACCCGCATTTTTTTAAATTTCATAAAAACAACCCCCCCAAAGGACAGACTTATTTGTATGTTACGCGGGGCAGGTTATTCTTATGCCACAGGCAAGGCGATAAAGGTGATAAAAACATTAACCTCCGGTAGTTATCTTGGATATAATATACTAACATCTCGCGTCAAAAAACTAGTGCAAATCAGGAGGAGATTATCTTGGCAACGCTGCGTAATATATTAAACAGATTTATATCCTATGAAAAGTCATTAAGCCGAAATTATCTGGATTACAGCAAAACAGTCCAACTTGATGAAATTCAACAGGCCTTAGAGGAGCTTCACCTTCAGCACCGTAACAATCAAAGAAGACTGGAGGCGCTGCTAAAAAAACACTGCCCCGGTTGAAGATAGCCATGGACATCCTGGAGGATGTCGGCGCTTACGAGTATCATCCACCAAGCTAGATACTATTCCCTGCCACATAACCGGTGGACCAGGCAGCCTGAAGATTGTAGCCGCCGGTATAGGCATCAATGTCCATCACCTCTCCCGCAAAATACAGTCCGGGAACTAGCCGGGACTCCATGGTGGATGGGTCTATTTCTTTTACTGACACGCCGCCACTGGTAACAATCGCCTCGGCCAATGGCCGAGTGGCGCTAACAGTCATAGTCAGGCACTGGAGCAGTACCACTAATGATTTTCGTTCTTCCTGGGTAATCTGGTGAACCGGTTTTTCCGCGTCAATGGCCGATAACTGTATAATTACCGGGATAAGCATCTTCGGCAGCAAATCGTCCAAGGCGTTTTTAAATTGCTTGCGGGCGTATGTCTTAAAATCTTTTATCAGGCGTTGATCCAGCTTATCCGGGGTCAGTGCCGGCTTGAGATTTAATTCAACCGTGACCCGTGCGCCTTTATTGAGAGCATGGGCAACTGCCCGACTCAATGTAAGCACAATGGGACCGGAAAGACCGAAATGTGTAAAAAGCATCTCGCCAAATTCCTCACCTAACTTTCTTTTCCCCTGACGAGCAGTTAGGCAAACATTTTTTAAAGAGAGCCCCTGGAGCTGAGGCACCCATTTTTCTTGCGTCACCAGGGGTATTAGGGCGGGCAAAATAGGGGTAACCTTATGACCCATCTCTCTTACCCATGGGTAAGCGTCACCGCTTGAACCAGTGCGGGGACAGGATGCACCCCCGACAGCAATAATTACTTTCCCGGCAGTATATTCGGTTTCGCTGGTACGAATAGTAAAACTACTTTCTGCTCTCGGGATAACCGCCTCTACGCTTTGACCCATCATTACCTCGACCCCCGCTTGTCGCAATGCCCTGGCTAAACCGTCCACCACATCCCGAGCACGGTCAGAACGGGGGAAAATGCGTCCGCCCCGTTCCTCCTTGGTGGGTACACCCTGCCGGTGAAAAAAGTCCAGTACTGCGTTATTGTCAAATGTATAGAATGCACTATAAAGGAAACGGCCATTGCCGGGCACCTGACCAATCATATCTTCTATCGGGGTGCTGTTGGTAATATTGCAGCGTCCATTACCGGTAATGAGCAGTTTCTTACCTAAACGGTTATTTTTTTCCAGCAGCAACACTTCTCTGCCACGAAGGCCCGCCTGTATTGCCGCCATCATGCCGGCAGCACCGCCGCCAATTACTACTACATCGTAAATATTAACCACCACCGTTGTTCTGCCAATTAATGTTTTTTACACGTATTTCACTTAAAAGCACAAGAGTATTTATTATTCCTTCCAATTTGTGCAAACACCTTTCCAGCAATAGATTATTACCCTTCTACCACAGGATTAACCAAGCTGCCAATCCCATCAATTTCCACGGTCACTTGGTCCCCGGGCCGTATCGGTCCAATACCGCTGGGCGTACCGGTCAAAATCACATCTCCGGGATGAAGTGTCATCACTGCTGATAAGTAACTGACCAGGTCAAGAGGAGAGAAAATCATCTGATTAGTGTTGGCCTGCTGCTTCACCTCGCCGTTAAGCAGCAGCCTAACCATCAAGTTGTCAGGGTTAGCGTCCGTGTCAATTACCGGGCCCAGCGGACAAAAGGTATCAAAGGACTTACTGATGGTCCATTGCCCATCCTTGGGCTGCAAATCCCGCGCAGTGACATCATTGCCGCAGGTGTAACCCAGAACGAATTGATGGGCATCCTGTCGAGCGATATTTTTAGCGGTTTTGCGGATAACCACTGCCAATTCCGCCTCATAATCCACCCTTCTGCTGATAGGGGGGCAGACAATATCTTGGCAGCTGCCTACAACACTGGTAGAAGGTTTCATGAAGATTACCGGTTTATCAGGCAGCTCAATCTTGACCTCCTGGGCGTGGTCCCGATAATTAAGACCGACACATAATACTTTACTGGGTTCACAGGGTGAAAGCAGCATTAAATCTTCCAACGCATAGGATTTTGTCTCCCGCTGATAGGAATTAAATGGCGAACCCTTGACAGGGGTGACAACCCCATCAGACTCCAGTCCATATTTTACCCGTTCCCCTTCCAAAAAACGCAGCCATCGCATCATTTCATCATCCTTTCAGCATTTAATTGACGCCCATTCACCACCCACTTTTTGAGATGGGAGTCCACCGGGCATGTTTTAATAGCGTGTTCCTCTTTAACAGATTATATGGCAAAGCCACTGCTATCCGCACAGGTAACAGTGGCTTTATTAGCTAATTTTGGCTTTCTTGCTTACTTCTTTTTCAACCAGGGCATCATTTCTCTTAACTTGCTACCCACCTTCTCCAGCAGATGCTCATCATCTTTACGCGTGAGGGCATTGAACTGGGGACGGTTTGCCTGGTTTTCCAAAATCCACTCTTTTGCAAACTGACCATCCTGTATTTCCGCTAGGATTTTTGCCATTTCCGCCTTAACATCGGCATTGATTAACCGGGGACCCCGGGTGATATCACCGTACTGAGCCGTATCACTGATGGAATAGCGCATCTGGCCTAAACCGCCTTCATACATTAAATCTACAATTAATTTCAATTCATGCAGACATTCAAAGTAGGCAATTTCCGGCTGGTATCCAGCCTCCACCAGGGTTTCAAAACCGGCTTTTACTAGGGCAGTGGCACCGCCGCACAGGACGGCCTGCTCACCGAATAGGTCTGTCTCGGTCTCTTCCTGGAAAGTAGTCTCAATCACACCGGCACGGGTACAACCAATGCCTTTAGAGTAGGCTAAGGCCAAATCCATCGCTTTGCCGCTGGCATTTTGGTAAACCGCGACTAAACCGGGAACACCGGCGCCATTTTCGTACATGCGGCGCACCAAATGGCCCGGACTCTTTGGTGCAGCCATAAAGACGTCCACATCTTTCGGCGGTACTATCTGATTAAAGTGAATGTTAAAGCCGTGGGAAAATACCAAAGCGTTACCTGGTTCAAGATTTGGCTCCACATCGGTTTTGTAAACTTTACCCTGTGCTTCATCAGGCAATAAAATCTGCACTACCTGAGCCATTTTAGCGGCTTCAGCAACGGTTACTACCTTCAATCCATCGTCTTCGGCTTGGGTCCAGGACTTACTACCTTCCCGTAAACCCACAACAACATCCAAGCCGCTATCTTTTAAGTTCTGTGCCTGAGCGTGGCCCTGACTGCCGTAACCCAGTACAGCGATAGTTTTACCCTGTAGTAAACTTAAATTTGCATCATCATCATAAAACATCTTGGCCATACTTATGCCTCCCATTTAATTTGTAAAATTTATCCGAGGATATTCTATTTCATATTCTAAAGAATTATGAAAATTCCTGCCGAAAATTCCAAAAAATTTTTCGCTGAATATTCTGGCCCAGAAATATCCTTTAAAACACCTTTGTTTTTCCACAAATAACGAGTGTGGCATCAGGTGCATTAATCAGTCCCAGTACTTGAATAATTGTTTGAGGCAGCACAGGCAGGTGATTCACCTCATCCCTTAATTCTGTGAAACCGATTGGCATCGGACATCCCCCTATCCCATAAAGACTTTTGCGGCAGTTATTTTGCTCTATATCTTACAACTTTTAGAATTCTATCCCCTCTCGGCTGCCGATGCCACTATGATAAGGATGCTTTAACTCCAACATCTCCGTCACCAGTTCAGCACGCTCTATCAGTTTTTTCGGCGCGTTGCGCCCGGTTAGAACAACCTCTGTGAGGTCAGGCTTAAGCTGCAGCAGTTCTTCCACTTCCGCAAGAGTAACCAACTCAAACCAAAGAGCATTATTAATTTCGTCCAATATCAGGATGTCCACTGCCGGATCAATCAACCAGTTTCGTGCCTGAGCCATGGCCTGCCTGGCTAAGGCAATATCCTCCTCAGCAGCCTCGCCTTTCTTATTAAAGCCCTTCTTGCCAAAAGAACGGCACTGAATTTCAGGCTCTAGCCTCCTAAAAGCCGCATTCTCGCCGTAATCACCAGTCTTCATAAACTGGACAATTCGAATATTATAGCCATGCCCCGCCGCGCGCAGTGCCAAACCAAAAGCGGCGGTACTCTTCCCTTTGGCATTACCGGTATATATTTGAATTAAGCCCTGCTCCAAATGTTTCCCCATAGAAAAACCCCCTGATGAAAATCCCCGGCAGCAATTGCCGGGAATAATTATATTCGTATAGGTTTTCGTTATGTGTCGGATATTTCCTGCCCAGATAATGCGCTTGGTGAAAAAATCGCAATATTATGTCATCATTAAAGGACTTTAAGGCCACTGCAAGTTAGCAGACCCGCAGTGGTGACAGGTGTCAAAATAACCTTCCGGCCGCTGGAACGCTTCTTGGGCTACTTCGTAAGCAGCGCCCATATTTTCTACATGCTTCACTTGTCCTTCACTAAAGCTTGCCACTAATCCGGAATAAGGGCCATTAGCCCAGGGAGCACCATTAGGAATGGCACTTGAAGAAAACGTGGTATCATTGCCACAATCCATACATCGAGGCATAGCAATCAGCTCCTTTTACCCCATTTATTCTTATTCTTGCTCCACTTTGTCACTTTATGGCCACCCATTTGTTCCATCAGGTTAGCGGTTTCACTGGCCTTGTCATTATTGGTCTCAATTACGGCAAGGATTTTCCCTCGCTTAACCTCTTCCTGATATACCTTGGCACGAGAAGCAGCAACACCATAGTAAGTTAGTATATCGCTGATATTTTTATCTCCCTGACCGATGGCCCCGGCAAAAGGACCGCCTGCGGTCACCCGGCCAACACCAGGAATGTCGATATCATCTATCTGTACCAACCACCCCTCCAATGCATCAATACCTGGCACAGCTACTTCAGCGGCAGTTTCCATATCCTCAAGACGTTTTCGGGGAGTTATCAACGAAATTTGGTTATTAGCCAGTTCTTTTTCGTTTAATGCTTTCACCAAATCCACTGCCTGCCGGCTACCGTTAAACAGTGCCACGATGGTACGACGAATACTCAGACTCACCACCTCCTTACCATTAGTCAGTATTAGCTTGAAGCCCGGCGAAGACAATTATTCAACAATCTGTAAATTTGCCTTCACTGTGATAAAATAATGATAAGTTATATCGTTTACATGTTAGAAGATGGTCAGATAACTAGCTAGAAATCTATCAATGAGGTGATTACCTTGGAACGCTTGCAAAAATTGATGGCCCACGCAGGCATTGCATCTCGGCGTGAAAGTGAAAAAATGATAGAAGACGGACGGGTGAAGGTGAACGGTAAGGTAATTCGGGAAATGGGGTTTAAGACGGACCCGGACAAAGATGTGATTGAGGTAGATAATCAGATAGTCTCGGTCGGTGAAGAGAAGGTCTATCTACTGCTGTACAAGCCTAAGGGATATTTGAGCACCACTGATGACCCCCGGGGACGGCGTACCGTGATGGATTTGGTGGATGTACCCCAGCGGATATATCCGGTTGGCAGACTGGATTATGATACTGAAGGTCTCCTCATTCTCACCAATGACGGTGAACTAACCTACAAATTCACTCACCCCAGTCATGAAGTAAACAAAGTATATCATGCCCTAGTCAAGGGCGATCCAACTCAGCAGACATTAGCAACGCTGCGCCGCGGGGTGTTACTAGAGGACGGTCCCACCGCCCACGCTCAGGTCAAACAGCTAAAAAAAATACAGGGCAATACCCTGTTGGAGATAATCATCCATGAAGGCCGCAACCGTCAAGTAAGACGAATGTGCAAAGCAGTTGGGCACCCGGTACTTGACTTAAAACGGGTAGCAATTGGTGACCTTACCCTGAGTAATCTGGTACCGGGCCAATACCTGCATATAAGTAAAGATCGTTTGGAAAGGGCCGCACATTAGTCAAATACCTAGTCCCAAAAGCGGGTGTCTTTGAACCGGGGTTCTTGGCGATTTATGGTATCTTTCGTTACCAGATCCACTTCTACACCAAGCCGGAGACGCTCCCTGAGTTTGTTTGCGATAAAAGCAGCCATAGTACTTTTGGGTACTGTCCCTCTGGTTTCAATGCGAAGGATTAACTTATCTTTATAATCTTCTCTGGTAACCAGTGCCTGATAATAATCCACATCTGTAATCTCGTTCAGCGCCCGGTCCAACTGGGAAGGGTGAACAAATAACCCACGCACCTTAACAGCATCTCCCACCCGGCCAATAATTTCTTTGATACGTTTACCGCCGCGGCCGCAAGTACAGGCGTCGTCAGTAAGTATCCCCATGTCACCGGTACCAAACCGAAGCAGGGGATAAGTAGTATTTAGTAAGGTCACCACTATTTCCCCGGGTTCCCCTAGTGCTACTTTGTGCCCAGAATTAGGGTCTACAACTTCCAAAATAAGTCCTTCATTAATATGCATCCCTGAATGGGCAGAGCATTCATAGGCCACACAACCCAAATCAGCGGTACCATAAGACTGGTAAGTATCTATCCCTCTTTGCTCCAGTTCATGGCGTAAAGACCCTGGCAGCGGCTCTGCCGTCACCAATGCCTTATCAATGTTATGTGAGTCGGCAAAATTCAGTCCCTGGTCCTCAGCGTCTTTAATCAAGGCCATCAGGTAACTGGGCAGCCCGACGAAACCCGATACCTCAATCTGCTGGATCATGGTGAGCTGCAGCTCTTTATTTCCGGTACCAGCGGGAATGACAGTGCATCCTAGAGCACGAAGCCCGGAATCAAACATAAAGCCCGCAGGTGTAAGATGGTAAGAGAAGGTATTGATTACCCGTTCAGCGGCAGTAAATCCTGCTGCCTTTAATGCCGGGACCCACCGCCAAAAATCCTGATCCTGGCCCTCGGGGTCATATATCGGCCCGGGAGAAGCATAGATCCTCGCTAAAGCATCAGGATTGACACCCAGCCAGCCGCCAAAAGGCAGATCTGCAGCCTGACCTGATATCAAGGATTCCTTGCTTGTAACCGGGATGCCATCCAAGTCAGCTTCACAGGTTACGCTGCCCGGCGCAACTCCCACACCATCCATGATTTGTCTAATTCTCGGTGAATTGGCATAACCATATTGAATAAACTCAACCAGTTCCACCTATAACCACCTCTTCCTGCGCTTATAATGCTTTACGTCGCGGTAGCTTTTACGCCCACCAATTTCTGTCAGACCCAGATAGAACTCTTGGACATCTTCGTTCTTCTTCAACTTATCCTCCGTACCTTCCATCACTATTCTACCGCTTTCCATGATGTAACCATAATGCGCTATGGATAGGGCAATGTTGGCATTTTGCTCCACCAACAAAATGGTAGTTCCTTCATTCTCATTAATACGTCGAATGATGTCAAATATTTCTCGCACCAAAAGCGGTGCCAGGCCCAAGGATGGCTCATCTAACAGCATCAATTGGGGACGGGCCATCAGTGCGCGGCCAATGGCCAGCATTTGCTGTTCTCCCCCGGATAGGTAACCGGCAACACGCGATTTGAGCTGTTTCAGTTTGGGGAAATACTCATACACCAACTGAAGGTCATTCTTTGCACCACCCTTGTCTTTCCTGGTGAATGCGCCGGCAATCAGGTTCTCCTCTACAGTCAAGTGTTCAAATACCCGTCTACCTTCCATCACTTGGAAGATGCCTTCCCGAACTATTTTATCCGGTTCCATACCGTGAATGTCCTTATCATGAAACTGGATATTACCGTCGGTGACCTCCCCGTCTTCTCCCGCCAACAGCCCGGAAATTGCCTTAAGTGTGGTCGTCTTTCCCGCACCGTTACTACCCAGTAAGGCAACAATTTGACCCTGGGGCACTTTTAAAGACAGGCCCTTCAATACGAGAATTATTTTATCATACATTACTTCAATGTTATTAAGAGCTAACATGCCTTCACCTCCCCGATTAAAACAGCGGCGGGAAGTGAGAGGTAAAAACACTCTCACTCATGCCGCTAACTATTATTTGTAACCAATCCAATCTGTAATAGGTGTCCATTGTCCATCCGTCACTTGATAAAGTTTAACCTTACTGCTGCCGCGATGACTGTCAGCAGAAAAACTTACCGGTGCGGCTAGGTCGCCGGAGCTAAATTCATTCATACTTTCCAATCCCTTTTTAATATTTTCACCGGTAACGTCATCACCGGCTCGCTTCATACCTTCCATCATTACCATAGCAGAAAACCAACCCTGAATATGCTTTTGGTTCAACTCATCCAGGCTCTTACCCGTTAAAGCAAATCCTTCTTCAACATCTTTCATTCCTGCAACATCTTCATATGGGAAGGCGAAGGGAATTACCCCAATATAACCTTCAGCAGCATCACCCATCAGCTTGAGAGAAATTTCATCCGCCGTCCAATTCAGACCGAAGAATTTGGTATCAAGACCAAGTTTCTTTGCATCCTTTAAGATGGTAGCGGTAGCGTTTGACGTTTCCTGGATGATAGCATAGTTGGCGCCGGCCTTATCCATGTTCAAAAGCTGGGATGTGGCATCCAGTGCCTTTAAATCAACTACCTCCTTATCCACAATCTCTACGCCAATTTCCTTGGCAAATGCCTCAGCATCAGCGATGGGGGATTTACCAAATCCGGTATCGTTATATATTAAAGCTACCTTTGGTTGTTCCTCTTGGGCATTGTCCTTGATGTATTTAAGAATAACTCTGGCCTGATCTGAATAAGAAGCAGCAACCATGAAGTTATAAGGGTGATCAGCCACCGTCAGTAGAGTTTCGGACAAAGATCCGGAAATATAGGGGATTTTATCCTTGCTGATAAAGGGTACCATTGCTTCGGTATCACCGGTTCCCCAACCCAGGATGGCAGGAGCTTTCTGTTGGTAGACCAGCTTTTTATAAGCCTCAACTGCCTGAGGAATCTTATACGCATAGTCAATACCTTCTAAATCTATCTGTCGACCGTTAACGCCGCCATTTTCATTTAACCATTTCACATAGGCTGTGGCTCCCTCAGCATAGGGTGCGCCCACATCACCGGTTCCACCTGTAATATCGAAAATACCGCCCAGTTTAATCGGTTCTGTATTCTCTTCCTTTGCAGGTTCCTCTTGTTTAGGAGTTGACTTTTCCTGGTCACCTTTATCGGCGGATTCAGTGGTACTTCCGCCACCGCATCCGGCCACCAAACCAATCACCAGCAGCAGAGATAGAATAACAGCAGCAAACCGCAATCTTATGGACATTTTTTTTCCTCCTTTTAGGTAGTTACTGGATGTGTAAACTTAATCTTTAGTAGTTTCACATCTCCTGGCAAAATCGACTTCTTGTGAGGTTAATAGTTGCCACCCCTTGCCCGGCCTCCCCCCCTTTAACAGACGATTTGTATCCTTCCGCATAAGCATCAATAAGAAAATGGCCACAACTTAAAGTAATCTTTAATATTCTGCCATATTCTGGCCAGCCCCTCGGGCTCGTATATCAGAAAGACTACAATGGTGGTGCCAAAAACCGCCTCCTTCAGCCCAAGAATAATGGTTTCAATATTGGGAAAGTAAGTGGAAAACAATCCGGCAATTTCCCGCAGCACGATAGGCAGCAGGGTGATAAACACCGCACCATAAATGGATCCCATCACACTTCCCAAACCGCCGATAATCACCATGGCCAGATATTGAATGGAAACTGCAATGGTAAAATGCTCAGGACTGATAATACGCAAATAATGTCCCCAGAGGGCTCCGGCCACACCTACATAAAACGAACTGAGAGCAAAAGCCATAATTTTATACTTAAATAAGTTTATCCCCATCACTTCCGCTGCCAAGTCCCGGTCCCGAACGGCCACAAAGGCCCGGCCTACCCGGCTTCGAAACAGATTGAAGGCAAACATGGCAGCAATGATACACACCACCAGCACCAAGTAATAGTAACTCACGTCATTATCCAAGGTGAAACCGAATAACTGAGGTGCAGGCAAAAACATCCCATGAACACCGTTGGTTACTCCATCCCAATGAGCAATGACAAATTCAATAATTACCTGGGCCGCTAAAGTGGCAATAGCCAAGTAAAGCCCTTTTAATCGAAGAGATGGAATGCCAAATATTGCTCCTACCGCTGCAGTAATCACCCCGGCAGCAGGCAATGCAATCCAAAATGGCAGTCCCATTTTGGCGGTAATAAAGCCGGCGGCATAAGCACCCACCCCTAAAAATGCTCCATGACCAATGGATATTTGTCCGGTAAAGCCGGTAAGAATGTTTAGCCCAAGAGACCCGATAATTGCTATACCTACCAGATTAGCGATGCTGACTAGATATGTGCCGGCATACACGGGAAGAAGAAACAATAACAGCATGATTGCCGCTACCCGCAGTTTCGCCAACATGGGATAATGAAAAGCCATGTCATCGCGGTAGTTGGTAGTGAAAACTCCGCTTTCCATAACGAATGGATTTCGTAACCGCATATTTTACACCCTTTCTATGATCTCTTTGCCAAACAGCCCGTAGGGTTTAATCATCAAAATCAGCACCAAAACTACAAAGGGTGCCACTTCTTTGACACCGCCGCCCAACAGCGGGTCCAGGTAACCACCGGAAAGGCTTTCGAGAACGCCGATAATCAAGCCGCCTACGATTGCCCCGGGAATACTATCCAGGCCTCCCAAAATGGCTACAGGCAAGACCGTCAGGCCGATATGGCTAAGAGACGAATTTACACCATTGATGTTACCCAGAAGGATGCCGCCAATGCCGGCAACTACTGCAGCAATGGCCCACGTAGCGGCAAAAATTAATTTTACGCTGATTCCCATGGATAATGCTGCCTGTTGGTCATCAGCGGTAGCCCGCATGGCTATACCCATATGGGAATATTTAAAAAATAACGAAAAGGCCACCAGCATGACCAGACTGACAAACAAGGACCATAAATAAACCTGGGAAACCACAACCGGACCGATATTTACCGGTGCTGTGGGAAAAATCTCCGGAAATGTCCTAGTATCAGTACTCCAGATAACCTGGATTAATCCTCTCATGGCACTGGATAGACCAAGAGTGACCATAATTACCGAAATTACCGGCTCATTAATAAAGGAACGTAGTATTGTTCTTTCAATAATAATGCCCAATAGGAAGCTGACGGCAATAGAGATCAATAATGCCACTAAGAAGGGCATATGGTACACATTTACCAAGGTCAAACAAATATACGCACCAACCAACAGCAGCTCTCCTTGGGCAAAGTTAATCACGTCACTAGACTTATAAATTAGGACGAAACCCAAAGCCACCATGGCATAAACCGCGCCTACCACCAAACCGGTGACAACCAGTTGCATTAAAAACACCATTGTTATGCCACCTCCATGTCCATAAGTATTACTGCCAAAGCGGTTTCCACCACGGTTTGCCGGCCATCCCGGTATTTGACCTTATCTTTGACCTTGATGGTATCGTCACCGCCGTACAAAGCATCTATCAACACAGCATATTTTTCTTCCACGTAACCCCGTCGAATTTTCTTGGTACGGGTTAATTCCTCGTCATCAGCATCAAATTCCTTATGCAGCAGTACAAACTTACGTATCCGCGCAGCAGGAGGAAGTTCCTCATTCACCCTTATCACTTCTTTACTTACTAATTCCAGTACTTCTTCCTTCTGGGTCAAATCCGTGTAAGTAGTATAAGTCAGCTGATTATTTTCCGCCCATTTACCGGTATTGGAAAAATCAATATTGATAATGCCCACCACATAAGGACGGTCTTTACCAATAACCACTGCTTCTTTAATATACATGCTGAATTTGAGACTGTTTTCGATGTATTGAGGTGAGAATATCTCACCTTCCTTAGTGGTAAGTACGTATTTCACCCGATCAATTACCACCAGATGGTCATTGTCGTCAATATAGCCGGCATCACCAGTGTGCAGCCAACCGTCGGTAAGAGCTTCCTTGGTTGCGTCTTCATTATTGTAATAGCCAGTGAAAACGCTAGAGCTCTTGATCTGTATCTCCCCTTCGGCTGAAATCTTTACTTCAGTGCCGGGAATGGGACGGCCCACGCTGTGATACTTGACATCACCGTCGTGATGGACCACAGCAATACCCGACACTTCTGTTTGACCGTAAATCTGCTTCAGATTTACTCCCAGCGCATGATAGAAGCGGAAAACCTGCGGCCCAAGGGCCGCTCCCCCTGTATAACCGCGGTGCAGCCGCAGTAAACCGAAATGATCTTTGATCGCACTAAAAACCATAAATTCACCTAACCCGTGCATAAACCGCAGCCATAAGGGCACAGGCTCTTTGTTAAAGCGGCAGTCCGCCACCCGATAACCCAGCGGCATGAAAAAGTGGTAAAGCTTTTTCTTCAACCAGCTGCTATCCTCGATCTGCACCTGGATACGGGAGACGATATCTTCCCAAATCCGCGGTGGCGAGAACATAACATGGGGTCCGATTTCCCGAATGTTGTCGTTGACCGTCTCCGGTTCTTCAGGGAAATTAACGGTAAAGCCGCGCATTAATGATGCCGCTACCCCAGTCATCTGTTCGCCTATCCAGGCTAAGGGTAAGAAGGAAACGAATTCATCCTTTTCATTAATTGGGTCCACTCCAGTCAGGTTAGCAGCCATGTTGATCAGATTATCGTGGGTAAGCATCGCTCCCTTTGGAAAACCGGTGGTGCCGCTAGTGTAGCAGATGATAGCCACATCGGCTCCTTGGCCTTTACCCACCTCCCGTTCAAAAAACGCGGAATTTTTTCCTGCGTACTCATGTCCTATTTCTTGTACATCGGGAAAGGATAATAAAATATCTTCAGAATAATTCCGTAACCCACGTGGGTCATAATAGATAACCTTACGGATATTAGGGACCTCTTCACGGATTTCTAATATCTTGTCTACCTGCTCCTGATCCTCTACCACCACGAACATAGCCTCGGAATGGTTGAGAATATAACTAACTTCCTTTGACTGGGAGTCCTGATATAATCCAATAGAAATGCCGCCTAAAGACTGGACCGCCAATTCAGCATAGATCCATTCCGGGCGATTATCGCCGATAATGGCTAATTTGTCCCCGCGGCGAAACCCTAATTTGTAAAGTCCCAGAGCAAATTCCTTGACCGCCTCCACGTAACGATCCCAACTAACGCTTTGCCAAATGCCAAACTCTTTTTCCCTGAGAGCACTTCTTTTTTTTCCATATCGCCTGCCATTTCCAAGCAACAGCTTAGGTAAAGTATCTGCCTGCATTACACTAGCCCCCTCTCGCCCCATCAAACCGCTTCCTGCCCAAGATATGCCTCAATTACCTTAGGATTACGCTGTACCTCATCCGGTGCCCCATCGCCAATTTTCTGGCCGAAATCCAGGACCACCACCCGATCGGAGATATCCATTACCACACCCATGTCGTGCTCAATGAGAATGATTGTGGTGCCTTTTTCTTCGGAAATGTCCAAAATGAAACGGGCCATGTCTTCCTTTTCCTCACTGTTCATTCCTGCCATAGGTTCATCCAAAAGCAATAACGATGGTTCCAGCGCCAGGGCTCGCCCCAGTTCCACTCTTTTTTGCAAACCATAAGCTAACATACCCACTTTTTTCCGCCGAATATTCTCAATTTCCAGAAAATCAATTATTTCCTCAACTACCCGCCGATGAACCACTTCTTCCCGCTGGGTCTTCCCCCAATAAAGCCCACCGGCAATTATGCCGCTTTTCATTTTGATATGGCGCCCCAGCATTAAATTATCCAATACGGTCATATGGGAAAATAATTCAATATTTTGGAAACTTCGGGCTATACCCAGATTGGCTCGTTGGTGAGTGGCCATATGGGTAACCTCTGTGCCTTCAAAAGAAATTTTGCCTGTAGTGGGTCGATAAAGCCCGCTAATACAGTTTAGTAGACTGGTTTTACCAGCACCGTTTGGCCCAATGATGGCGAAAATGTCCCCCTTCCTCACTTGAGTGCTGACATTGGTCAAGGCGGAGACCCCGCCAAAATGTAGTGACACCCGATCAATCTCCAGCTGTATCACCGACACCCCTCCTTTTTTCTGAATTTTCACATTACTATTGTCAGTACTTATTCTACTGTCGGTTTGTGGGAGTGTAAACGAACTTACCGCAAACGGAATATTTTCGGTGTAAACTGTTTAAAAGGCAATCTCAGTGGGGGTTAAGTGACAAATATCTGCTGACCGGCACCTTAAAAAGAGTGACCCTACCGGTCACTCTTTAAAATCGGTCTTTTAATCTTTTATCCTACCGTTCAGTAAGAAATTCGCCACAGCCATTAACCGCCGAATAGCAGGTTAATGATAAAAACCGATGCCAATAATCCGGTGATGTCCGCGATTAAGCCCAAGGTAACTGCATAGCGGTAACGTCGAATCCCTACAGAACCGAAGTAAACCGTCAAAACATAAAATGTCGTATCGGTACTACCCTGCATGGTTGAAGCAAGCCGCCCAATAAAACTGTCTGGCCCATGGGCGCCGATTAGTTCAGTAGCAATGCCCAAAGCGCCACCCCCTGATAACGGCCGCATCACAGCTAGGGGCAGCACTTCTCCCGGCGCGCCGATTAACATCATAATAGGATTAATGAACTTAACAAAATAAGCCATTGCGCCTGATGCCCGAAAAACACCGATAGCCACAAGCATACCAACCAAGAAGGGAATGATACGAACGGCTGTTTCAAACCCTTCTTCCGCTCCTTCAACGAATGACTCATAGACCTTTACCCCCCTAAAGAAGCCGGCCACCGGAATGACAAGAAGCAGAAAGGGTATGGCCCAGCGAGAAACCTCGGATACTATGGACAGTAGCATAAAGACTTAAGCCCCCTTTTAATGTTGCTTCAAACAGAAAACCCAGGCACTAATCTTTGCCGTATTTACGTTTATACCGGGAACGCAGAATTTTATCAGCCGTTACCGCTACAATGGTGCCGGTGGCAGTGGCAAAAATCGTAGGGCCGACGATTTCTGTAGGATTAGCCGAACCCGAAGCCACCCTGATACCGATGATAGTGGCCGGTATCAGGGTAATACATGAGGTATTTATGGCCAAGAAGGTACACATGGCGGCACTAGCCTCATCAGGCGAATCATTCAATTCCTGCAGTTCCTGCATCGCCTTGAGACCAAAGGGTGTGGCTGCATTTCCCAAACCCAGGATGTTGGCACTGATATTCATAATAATGGCTCCCATGGCCGGATGGTCCTGGGGTACCTGCGGAAATAGAAATCTGGTAATCGGACAGACAATTCTAGCTAAAAAATTAATCATGCCTGATTCTTGTGCCACCCGCATAATACCCAGCCAAAGCGCCATTATGCCAATTATTTCGATAGCAATGTTTACCCCGGCCTGGGCAGAATCCATAGCGGCCTTAGTAACTACTTCGATGCGCCCGTTTATTCCCGCCACAGCGATGCCGGATACCAAAAGTGCCAGCCAGATGATATTAACCATCGATCTCACTCCTCAGCAAGTCCTATAAGAAAAACTATGATAAATACAAGCTGTTTAGAACAAGCTGCGAAAATACGCGTTTTTATACACAAAAAATAAGCCCCTAATGGGCTTATTGCAAGTGCCATGGACGGGGTTGTACCTGCGCAAACGCGTCGCAGTTGCTTACATTGGTAAACCTTGTCCTTCACTGGCTAATGGTGCATTAATGAAAGGTCAGGATGGCTATCAGGGACTGCCAAATGGAAGTCAGCAGGGACCGCCTTTTGACTGTGCTTCCGGCAACCAAGTCCACTGTCGCCACCCGAGTATCATCCATAAAGAGGCGAATTTCCCCTAACCATTCCCCTTCCTCTACCGGAGCTGTTACCGTATCAGGCAGGACCACCCGCTGTTCCAATTCTTTCTTTTCACCGTCCAGTAAAGGCACGGACAGCGTACCGCCGGTAACTACAGCAACTAAATCCTTGCGGCCGCCTTCAACCTTAATATCCCGGATAAACTTACCCGGTTGCAGCACCGGTGTACGGTTGAAAGTATTAAAGCCCCATTCCAGCAGCTTTTTACTTTCGCCATAAACATCGCGAGCGTTTAACACCACGGCCACCAATGTCCAGCCGTTTTTGGCAGCAGAACTAACCAGGCAATTTCCTGCGGGGGTAGTGTAACCTGACTTTACTCCGTTAGCAAAAGAATAATATTCTTCATCGCCGGTCAGCAGCCGGTTTATATTTTTCATCAGCTGTGTACGGCTCTGACGTTTTACCTCTGCTTCCGGCAAAGCAATGATCCGCCGAAATTCAGGCAGCTTGAAACCCTCTCGGGCCAATAATGCCAGGTCATAGGCCGATGAATAATGGTCCGGCGAGTGTAGACCATGGGGGTTTGTATAGTGCGTATCCTCTGCGCCAACCTCAGCAGCATAATCGTTCATCATCTTCACAAATTCTTTCTCAGAACCTGCCACTGCCTCTGCTGTAGCGACTGCCGCATCATTGCCGGATAATAGCAGCATTCCATAAAGTAAGTCCCGGAGCCGCAGTACCTCTCCGTTCCTAAGACCCATAGATGATTCTCCGGTGGCAGCTGCGCCGACACTGATATGTACCTTCCGGTCCAGATCTCCCCCCTTAATTGCTAAAATAGCGGTGGTAATCTTGGTGGTGCTGGCCTGCGGCAGACGCTGATGGACGTTCATTGCGTATAATACTCGACCCGAATCTAAATCCATCAAAACTGCCGCCTGTCCATTAATTCTAGGTTGCGCGACAGCGCTAACAGGAAGAAGTAATATGTAGAGAATAAAGATAACCAGACTTAAAACCCGATGACAGTTTAACTTCATGCAGTCAACTCCTCGATGCCGCCCAATGTCCAAACGCAGTGTTAACACTTAACTATTCCACATTTTCTATGTGCTTCCCTGCAGTTAAACCTGCGAGTTTTTGTCGTTTTAAACAGAAAATTACCAATAACTTGACAAGTTAACCATAATCGTGCCAGGCACCTTTTTGTCAAGTTATTGGTGATAAATTTATTTGCGCTAGATCACCGATGATTAGACTCCACCCTGAAGACTGTGCTCTTGGTCATCTAGTTCGGACTTTTGTTTGCCCCCCATCATAGATTGTATCTGGTTTAATACCTTAGGGGCCATATCAATAAGCCGGTCTACCATAACGTTGCTATCCACCGGCAGCAACCGGACCTCATCATTATTAACCACTAAAAATCCCATTGGCTGAACTGACACACCTGCACCGCTGCCACCGCCAAAGGGCAACTGAGCATCCTTGCCGCCGTTACCCTGCTCTTGTTGGTACTCGCCGCCGCCGGCGGCAAAACCACAAGATACGCGACTCACTGGAATTATCACGACGCCATGTGGTGTTTCCACCGGGTCGCCGATAATTGTGTTCACGTCAACCATTTCCTTGATACTTTCCATGGCTGTCTGCATCAATGATTTAATTGGATGATCTTCTGCCATGCCTTCACCCCTTTCATTTGTACCGTCTTCATAGCTAAAGAAATTACTAATAGCATAACACGCGAACCTGCAATAATAATATGACCTAAACGCATAGACACTATGCAGTCAAAGTCAAGCTGGAATCCAGGCCGCTCAAAGTTTGGCAGCACTTCGAGGGTATCTTTGCGAGGATTCATTTTCATATTACTCGCCATAAACTGGTACACCATATTTTTAAAAGCCCATAAACTACCGGCAGTCAAGCCGGTAAGTGAAGCATCCCGAAAACCAAATTCCGTCTGCCAGTAAAGTTTTTTGCAGCGAATATTCCTCATAAGTTTTTTGTTAATGTAGATAACCTTATACATAGCTACGCCAACTTCAGGTGTAATACTAATTATTTTTGGTAGTTTATACCAAGGCAGGCTTTTACTACGGATTTTCAAATTCTTTTTAATTATCGGGCGCTGGTGAATAGCTTCCAGTTCCCCTAATAATTCCACTATCGGTTGCAATCCTTCAAAATGTAACGTAATTACCGGTATTTCTAATTTCCCTAGGGGAATTAAACCAAAAGGACGCCAATAGACCATTAAATGATCATCGGCCCGGTGGCGGTTGTACATAAAGCGCACTGTGACAGGTATTGTGAAAACGGCTAACACTATCAGCGGATAAAAAAATAGATAATACTTAAACATTTACAAGCTCCTGACCAATGTTTTATCCTTATATTTCCACTAAAGCAGTGTCATCTATTCATTTAACAACTATAAATAGCTTTTAGCTCATTTATTCGGCTGATGATGTTAATAATAATGAATATACGTATCGCAAGTCAAGGAGGCCTCACTATGAATCATCGTAGCAGCGGATTGAGTGCCTGGCAATTAACCATGCTGGCATTGGGTACTGTAGTAGGAGGAAGTTTTTTTCTTGGGTCGGCTATAGCCATAAAGGCCGCCGGACCGGCAATATTTATTTCCTATGTAATTGGAGGTATTTTAGTTTATATTATCCTTTCCGCACTGTCAGAAATGACTGTGGCAAATCCCCATACCGGTTCATTCAGGACCCATGCGGAACAGGCCTTTGGGCCCTGGCTGGGGTTTATAGTGGGGTGGGTTTACTGGACCGGCCTTGTGTTGGCCATGTCCAGCGAGGCAACAGCTGCATCGGTATTTATCCGGGCCTGGATACCACAGCTGTCGTTGCCGGTATTAGCCATCGCCATTGTGGTATCGGTGACTTCATTAAATTTGTTGGGTGCCAAGACTTTGAGCCAACTTGAAAGCGGTCTGGCTGCGATAAAATTGGCTGCATTGGTGGGTTTCGTAGGCATCGCCGCGGCATTAATAGTAGGATTGTTTCCCGGTAAGCTGCCGGTGGGATTGGGTGCGATAACGCAGGAGCCCTTACTGCCCAACGGGATAGGCGGGGTGGCGGGCAGTATGCTGATTGTGCTCTTTAGTTATGCCGGATTTGAAATTATTGGCTTGGCCGCTTCGGAGGTTAAAAACCCCCACAAGGTGATTCCGAAGGCCATCATCTACACTGTGATAGGCCTGGCAGGGTTATATATTGCGGTAATGTTTACACTGCTGCCTTTGGTGCCAACGGCAGGACTGACAGAAAGTGTTAGCCCTTTGGTCGCCGCCCTAAATGCCGTAGGTTTAGGAGTTGCGGCCGGGTCAATCAATATTGTTCTAGTAACTGCCATACTATCCACCATGCTGGCTGCCACGTTTGGACTGGGCAGAATGGTTCGTTCCCTGGCGGACACAGGTAATGCACCGGCATTTTTGATTGATAAGGGTGATGTTCCTTATCGGGGCATACTCTTTTCCGGTGCTTCCATGTTGGGCGGCGTCAGTCTTTCATTTTTTTTGCCAAAGAGTATTTATATCTTCCTGGTCAGCTCGGGTGGCTTCTCCCTGCTTTTTGCCTACATTATCATAATGTTGACTCACTACAAATTCCGTGCTAAAAACGGCTGCCCTCCCATAGGGCACTGTCAGTTAGTGGGTTTTCCCTATACTGCTTGGGCGGCTATCGCCGGCTTGGTAATTGTCACCGTAACCATGCCATTAATCCCGGGTCAAGGTTCCGGACTATTCGCCGGCTTAGTATTTTTAGCGTTCTATGCAGTCAGTTACCTAATTTTTAAAGCGCTGCCCGAAGGTATCGGGCTTAAGGATATGGTGTCAGCCAAGCCGTTGGTGACAGATAGGGACCCAGACCGGTCCGATGCAGCGGAAGCATCCTCACAAATAAATGCAGATAAGCAATAAAAAGTAAAACCGGCCGCGCTAATGGCGGCCGGTTTCTTATTTGTCTAACTGCTTAATCAACTACGGGCTCCACTCCCATTGTGACAGAAGCAGTGCCTTCCTCCATAACGCCAGGTGCAACAAGAATGGTAATAATATACTCTCCTTTACGACCGACCATGCTATATGCTGGGGTCGGACACCGGAGGGGTAAAGGCGCGCTGAGACAATTCATTGTCAAGCATCATAATGCCTGAGCCATCCTCGCCAAAACGCTGCAGTTTCTTGACAATACCGTTCATGGTGGACTCTTCTTCCACCTGTTCGTCAATAAACCACTTTAAGACACTAATAGTTGCATGCTCTCTTTCCTCGGTTGCCAAATCCATCAGCTTATAAATACGCTGGGTGACAAACTGTTCATGCTTTAATGCCGCCTGAAACACCTCTGTGACCGTAGAAAATTCATTATTGGGGTCTTCAAACCCCTTCATAATTGCCCGGCCGCCCATTTCATTAATGAAATTGTAGAACTTCATGGCATGAAAACGTTCTTCTTCGGCCTGTACCAAAAAGAAATTTTCGAAGCCCCGCAGATCTTCTGAAGCACAGTACGCTGCCATAGCAAGGTAGTACTGAGCAGAATAAAACTCCCATTTAATCTGCTCATTTAGTTCGTTGAGTAGTTTTCCCGAAAACACAATATCGCCCCCGAAGATTAATTAGTATCGATTAAATTGCCCCACTGCGAAAATATTATGCCAACTAATCACTTCCCTGGGAAGCTGCTGCTTCCTCTACGGCAGCCTTATCGAGAAATTTTTCCGGGTCAGGCAGGTCTTCCAAATCGTCGAGGCCAAAGTACTGTAAGAATTGACCGCTGGTGCCATAAAGAATTGGCCTGCCCGGCCCCTCCTTGCGACCAATTTCCTGGATTAACTTCTTTTCCATCAGCGTGTTGACCACACCATCCACTTTAACTCCGCGTATCTGTTCCATTTCAGCCCTGGTAATTGGTTGGCGATAAGCCACAATGGCTAGAGTCTCCAACGCAGCCCGAGACAGAGCATGGGCCTGGGGCTTATATAATTTCTCGATATACCCGGAAAATTCCGGCCGGGTGCAAAGCTGGTAACCGCCGGCTAAGCGTACTAATTGGATGCCGCTTTCTTTATCATTATATTTACGGGCCAACGAATCCAGCAGTTCCTCAGTATCCTTTTCTTTGGTCTCTAGTATATTAGCCAGATTTTTTATTGATAATGGTTCTGCGGCAACAAAGAGTAAGCATTCTAACGCAGCCAATAGAGTTTCCGAAAATAGCACTATGCCTCTCCCCCGTCATCTTTGTCGGTATCTTCCCTGGAATAGATGGCTATTTCAGCAAAATTTCGCCGCTGACGAACTAGTATGTTTCCGCTACGAATAATTTCCAGCAAAGCCAAAAATGTCACCACTACTTCTACCCGGGACACCCCGGGACGAAATAGTTCGGCGAATATTATCCCATTGGGGTTGAATCTGAGCCGTCCACGGATTTCTTTCACTTTATCGCGAATGGTTATTTCCGCACGGTGAACCTTGGTTATAGGCTCTTCATCAGGCATCTTCTCCAGTACTTGAGCCAAAGCGTCCAAAAGGTCGGCCATTTCCACATCCTGCAACGGATTATCGTTGCCGACAAATGCGCTGGCCATTTCTTCCACATCAACCGGCCTGGTAAAAACTCTGCCTGCCGCTTCTTCCCTTTCTTTTAAGTATTCTGCCACCAGTTTAAACTTCTTGTACTCCAACAGCCTTTCCACCAACTGGTCCCTAGGGTCCAGGCCCTCATCCTCTTCTTCCTCTTCCTTGGGAGGTTTGGGCAGCAGCATTTTGGCCTTAATAGACAAAAGAGTAGCCGCCATTACCAAGAACTCACTGGTAACCTCCAAATCCATTTGTCCCATGGACTGCAGGTAATGGAGATATTGATCAGTAATCCGGGCAATAGGAATGTCGTAGATGTCAATCTCATTCTTATCAATGAGGTGAAATAATAGGTCAAAGGGCCCCTGAAACACCTCAATATCAATTTTATAGCTCATCTGCTCCCCGCCTAACCGATGTTCATTACCTCTCGCACAACGCGTAAGGTTTCCGCCGCTTGTTTTCGGGCCTTATCGGCTCCAGCAGTCAATATTTCCTCAACAATCCCGGGGTTATTTTCAAGCTGTGCCCGACGCTCCCAAATGGGATTAAGGCTTTCGATCATCTTATCTGCCAAACGCCGTTTGCAATTAATGCAGCCAATGCCGGCGGTACGACATTGCGCAATTCTTTCTTCTACTTCTTCATCGTTATAAATCTTATTATAGGTGTGCACCACGCACACTTCCGGATCGCCGGGGTCAGTCTTTCTCACCCGGGCAGGATCGGTAATCATTAGGCGTACCTTTTCCCACAGTTCCTCAGCATTGCTGCTAATGGCTATGTCATTGTCATAACTCTTGCTCATTTTGCGCTTATCTATACCGGGCAGCATGGATATTTTCGCCAGCTTTGGCTGGGGCTCGGGGAAAACTTGGCTATCATACAGATGATTGAAGCGGCGCACTATTTCACGAGCCAGTTCCAGATGCGGTAATTGGTCTTCGCCTACTGGAACGGTATCGGCCCGATAAACCAAAATGTCTGCCGCCATCAACACCGGATAACCAAGAAAACCATAAGTACGGATATCCCTGCCCGCGCCCAACTGCTGCAGCTGCTCTTTATAAGTAGGACAGCGTTCAAGCCAGGATAATGGCGTGGTCATGGACAGAAGCAAATGCAGCTCCGCGTGTTCCTTGACGTGAGACTGAACAAAGATAGTACTTTTTTCCGGATCCAGACCGGCACTAAGCCAATCAATAACCATTTCTCGTGTATCTTCCTTGATGCCTGCTGTATCTTCATAGCCGGTAGTCAAAGCATGCCAATCAACTGGTGCAAAAAAACATTGATACTCTTCCTGGAGACGCACCCAGTTTTCAATGACACTCAAATGACCAATATGCAGTTTCCCGGTGGGACGCATACCGCTAAAAATCCTTCCCTTGCTCATACAAACACCTCTCTGTCAGTTATTATAATAGGGCAAAGCTGCTCAAATACATAAAGGAACTATAAATAACTTGAACTACAGGCCACAAAATCCGGCCGATTATTCCGGTAAACAACAACAGCAGCAAAATCATCGTTCCATATCGCTCCAGATTCTGCATTATGTGGGCCTGACCGGCAGGCAGAAGCCCGGCGAGTATCTTTGATCCGTCCAAAGGCGGTACCGGTATGAGATTAAATACTGCCAGTACTATATTATAAAGAACCACTGACTGAAAAAAACTGCCCACATACCAGTTACTAGTGCCAAATAGCTGCAGGCCTACAGCCCCCAGATAAGCCAAAACCAGATTCATGACCGGCCCGGCCAGACTTACCATCATCATTCCCTTACGCCGGTCGCCGCGAAAGTGGAATGGATTGACCTGAACCGGTTTAGCCCAGCCAAATCCTACAACAATAAACATCAAGGCACCTAAAGGATCAAGGTGATTAAGCGGGTTTAAAGTCAGCCGTTTTTGATACTTGGGGGTTGGATCCCCTAGCATATAGGCTACCTTTCCATGGGCATATTCATGAAAGACAATGGCAATAAGAATAGCTGGGATTGCTGCCAACAATGAGTTGATATCCATACTGTGCATTTACAACACTCCTTTACTTTCCAACCAGTTACGAACAAACCGCTGCTGGTCCTGAACAGTCTCTACTTTCCCCTCAAGCACTGCGGCCTCCAAAGCAAATAAGACCTTGCCGTACACAGGCCCGGGCTCAATACCCATCTTTCCAAGCACCTTCCCATCCATTTTAAGCAGTTGCGGCAGCCGTGTGCGCAGCCGAAAGTATTGATAGACATTTTGTTCCACTTGTCCTTTTATAAATAAAAGAATTAGTGCCATCCCTAATGGAGAGCAATCCTTTAATAACTTATGCAGTTCACCCGGCCCCGGTGTTTCCAAGTCCTGCAGCATGGCTGCAGAATCCTCCTCTAAACAGCGCTTTAAGGAACTGCGCTGTTCTTTGGTAATCGAAAGCTGGTCTAGCCATGCAACCGCACTAGTTTCATCGGTTTCTCGTAAAATAACAGTGAGAAAAACCAACCATCGCTCTAACGAAACCCCAGTAATGTCTGCTACTGCGGTGATCACCGGAATTACTTTATTTAAGGACTCTTGTATAGAGTTTTTCCATTCTAACCCCGGAATAATCTGCGGCCAGATACCCAGCTCCGCCAACCGCCGTAAACTTTTCACCGGGTCGTTTTCTGCAAAGATTAATTTTAACTCATTCCATACCCGGTCTGGACTAATGTTTTTCAGTGCTTCCTCAGCAACAGCGTTGCTTAATACATGAGCAGTTTGTGGTTCCAATTGAAATTGATAACGTTGTTCAAACCGCACGGCCCGTAATATACGGGTAGGATCTTCGATGAAACTGAGGTTATGCAGTAATCTAATGCGCTGCTCTTCCAAATCACTGTAGCCGCAAAAAAAGTCAATCAGCAGGCCAAATTCATCGCGATTGAGGCAGATTGCCAAAGCATTAACGGTAAAATCCCGCCGATAGAGATCTTCCCTTAAGTTGGTTTCCTCTATGGTAGGCAAGGCTGCCGGATACTCATAAAATTCTTTCCTAGCAGTGGCAAAATCAACCTTAATGTCTGATGGCAAGTGTACGGTTGCGGTATTAAATTTTTCATGCACCCGTACGTTACCGCCAAACTCAGCGGATAGTTTTTCCGCTAATTTTGGGGCACTGCCTACCACAACTATATCTAAATCCAGATTGGGTACACCCAGAAGCAGGTCCCGTACGAACCCTCCCACCAAATAAGCACCCCAATTATTTTCGTCAGCCAAGCGACCAATTCCTGCAAGCAGCTTTAACTGTTCTCCCTCTAACTGCTCCCCCAGCAAGTCAAGTATATCCGGCATGGTCTGCCAATCACACCGATCCTGGTAAAGTGTATTAAAGGGATGCGCATAACCATCACCATGCATGGTGCGTAATATATCACTTCGGGAGATAATACCTACTATTTTTTCTCCAGCCATTACCGGCAGTCGGCCCACATCATACCTGACCATTAATCTCTGAATTTCCGGTAAAGGCGTGTCCGGAGAAATCACTTTAACCTGCCTGCTCATAAATCCTTTCACCGGCGCGTGGCCTAAGCCATGATGCAATGCCTTATCCACATCCCGGCGGGAGACCATACCGACCAGTTTGGCGTCTTCCCTTATAGGCAGCCCCGAATGTCCGTAGCGCAGCATCATCCGACCGGCCTCTTTGATAGTTGTATCAGGAGCCAGCACTTTAACTGGATAGGACATAATTCCGGCCGCGGTGACTAGGGGTCGTACATTTTGTTGAAGTAATTCTATCAATTGCTGGTTGATGGTGGCTGGGTCGCCGTTTTTCACTGTGGCGGCAGCCGCTTTTGGATGACCGCCGCCGCCAAACCCGGCCATAATGGTATGCATCGGAACACAGTCTAAGCTGGTACGCCCTACCAGATGCACCCTTTTGCCCATTTTCACCAGGGAGATGAAAGAATTAACGCCTGTAATTTCCAGTAGTTTGGCGGTAAGATAAGCGAGCCCACCTATGTAGTCTTCCACTTTTACTTTGCTCACCAAAATTAAAATGCCATTAATACTTACTTCAGTAATATTACTGAGCATACTATTAAGCAAGCCCTGTTGGGCCTCATCCAGATGCTGTTCCATAAATCGTGACACCACTGATAAGTTAGCCCCTTTGTCAAGCAGCAGTGCCACTGCCCGAACGTCCCTAGGTGTAGTTCCGGGATGAGTCATAGCCCCGGTATCCTGATAGATTCCCAAGGCAAATATGGTGGCTTCAAATGCAGAGATACTTTGACCTTGGGTTGCCAGTTCTTCCACTAAAAGCGTGGTAACGGCACCCATCTGCTCCTGTTTGAGCCTGTAGGCCTTAATACCGTCTTTTTGTGACGGGTGATGGTCATAGACAAGCACCTCCCGCGCGGAATCCAATGCCCACTCCATTTCTCCCAGCCGTTCTGGAGTATTGGTGTCAACAATAACCACCCGGTCTAACTGCTGCTTTTCCACCTGATGAGCGAATAAAATAGGGAGGCTGTCCTTATAAAGAGACAAAAACTCAGCCACAGCCGGACCGGCTTTACCGGACAGTACCATTTTCCCTTTGGGAAAAAGCTTCTTAGCGGCAACCATGGCCGCCAAACCATCAAAATCTATATTCCTATGAGAGAGAATTAATTGCAACATTTACCCCTCCGAACAGCCAAATACTGCCTTAGATTATATCATTAAAGCGGCGGTGAGGCCAGAAAAGCGCACATTAGAAAAGCAGCACCCAAAGGGTGCTGCCATGAGCTACAATATTTTTCTGAGAAAATCCTGGGTTCTGCTGTTCTTTGGATTGCTGAATATATCCTCAGGAGTACCCTGTTCGACAATTACCCCTTCGTCCATGAACAGCACCCTATCCCCCACTTCCCGGGCAAAGCCCATCTCGTGGGTAACAACTACCATAGTCATACCCTCTTTGGCCAAATCCTTCATAACCTCCAGCACCTCACCCACCAATTCTGGGTCTAATGCGGAAGTGGGTTCGTCAAAAAGCATCACTGCCGGATTCATGGCTAGAGCCCGAGCGATAGCTACCCGCTGCTGCTGACCACCAGAAAGGTTGTCCGGATAAGCATCGGCCTTATCGCTAAGGCCAACCTTAACTAGTAGCTCTAAAGCCTTTTCCTTGGCTTCAGCTTTGGAAAATCCCCGCACCTTGGTGGGTGCTAACATTAGGTTTTCTACAGCGGTCATATGCGGAAACAGGTTAAACTGCTGAAACACCATTCCGGTCTCCGCCCGCACTTTGTTAATATTAGTTTTAGGGTCAGTTAAATTGAAACCGTCAATAATTACCTCACCGGAAGTGATTTCTTCTAACATGTTTAGGCATCTTAAAAAGGTACTCTTACCGGAACCGGAAGGCCCGATAACACATACCACTTCCTGCTCCTTAATGCGTTCGGTAATTCCTTTAAGCACTTCAAGCTCACCGAAATTTTTGTGTAAGTCCTTAACTTCTATAATTGTACCCTTATCCGATTGGCTCAATTTACATCAAGCCTCCTCTCAACATATCGCAGCATTAATGTTATAGGAATTGTTAAGCTCAAATATAATACGGCCAATAGTGAATAAATCTCAAAGTAAGCGAAGTTTGACGCTACACTAATCTGCGCCTGCCTAGTCATTTCTGCCGCACCAATAATAGTAAACAGTGAAGTATCTTTTAAGCTGATAATAAACTGATTACCCAGCGAAGGAATCATGCGACGAAACGCTTGGGGCCAGATAATATGATACAAAGTGTGGTAATGGTTAAGCCCCAGGGACCTGCCCGCCTCTCTTTGTCCTTTAGGCACACCCTCAATAGCACCCCGCACTACCTCGGCAATGTAGGCCCCGGAATTAATGGCAATCGCAGTTATTCCGGCCGGTAATATGTCAAGATTTAGCCCCAATAACTGCGGCATGGCATAATAAATCCAGATTGCTTGCACCAGAATCGGCGTGCCCCGAATTACCTCTACATAAACTGTTGCCGCCGAAAAGGCGTATTTATTCTTGGCAGTACGGCCTAGGCCCACAATAGCACCTAGAAAAAAACCTATAGCCAGGCCGCCCACTGTAAAAATAATAGTAAGCTTCATTCCAGCTAATAAAAACGGAAGGGCCTGAGCGACATACTTGAATTGCAAATCCATTAAATCACCTCTGGGGATATTTACCACTTTTACTCATATAAATGTTAGAGCGTAACACTGGGTTACGCTCTATACTGCAGTTAGAACCAACAACTTATCCGTGAATAAATTTATCATCCACATATCATAGCAAGGTCCTTAAACACTAATAAAACCTATTTCTCCGGTTGTTTACCGAACCATTTTTCATAAATGTCGTTGTAAGTGCCGTCATCTTTCATTGCCTGAAGTGCTTCGTCAACCTGAGCAGTTAATTCGCTGCCTTTAGGAAAAGCAATACCGTAGGACTGACCTTCCATTAATTTGCCAACGGTTTTAACTTCGCCGTCACCAGCAGTCTTAATATAATATTTCACGTTAGGTGCATCATGGACAGCAGCGTCTACATTACCGTTTCTTAAAGCCATGTAAGCATCTGTGATATTCGGGAAAGGAGTGTTTTTCTTCACGCCGTCAATACTTGCTACGAAATCATAGCTGGTAGCACCGGTTTTTGTTCCTACCACTTTACCCTTTAGGTCTTCTTTACCCTGAATATCAGAATTATCGGCTCTAACCATGATTAATAATCCGGAATCATAGTAAGGCATGGAAAAGTCAACTTTCTCTCTACGTTCGGGCTTAATGGTCATACCCGCAATAGCTGCATCAATTTTATCCGTCTGCAGAGACGGTATTAAAGCGTTGAAATCCATGGGGCTTAACTCATAGTCTACTTCCAAACGCTTGGCAATTTCGGCCCACATATCAATGTCAAAACCTTCATAATTACCTGTTTCTTCATTACGGAATTCAAAAGGTACAAAGCTTGTATCAACACCA
The DNA here is from genome assembly GCF_035573695.1 of Metallumcola ferriviriculae. Taxonomy (NCBI): domain Bacteria; kingdom Bacillati; phylum Bacillota; class Clostridia; order Neomoorellales; family Desulfitibacteraceae; genus Metallumcola; species Metallumcola ferriviriculae. Next base: position 2,935,989 of record NZ_CP121694.1, read on the forward strand.
ACAACTAGTTTTTCTGCCTTATCTTTCGGTTGTTCCCCTGCCTGTCCACCGTCGTCTCCTGTGCAACCGGCTAAAAGGCCAACCCCCAACAATAATACAATTGACAATACCAATATCTTACTCTTACGCATATTCTTCCTCCTCCATAAATTTGTCTGCCTCTCCACATCATAATCATATTATATTATACACGATGCTATGACAAAAGTAAATGAAGGTATATTATCATAAATACTGTATACAGTCCAGATTTTTTCTAAAAATCGACTGAAAAAATTTCTAGAAAACTTAAAAGGGCCGTATAGGCCCGTCTGCTAACCAATAGACTGAAGACAAACTTCTTTCTTTTTTGCCAATCTTTCCGGCATCACATCGTTACGAATTAAGTCCTGATAAGTCTCGGCCTTAATTATTAATTCCGCCTGCCCGTCTTTAACCAATACCGCCCCCGGTTTGGTAAGACGGTTATAATTATTGGCCATACTATAGCCGTAAGCGCCGGTACAGGGCATCAGCATGAGATCGCCGGCCTCAGTTTGGGGCAGTTCTACGTCCCAAGCAAGCATATCACCGGATTCGCAGCATTTGCCGGTAATCGAAACTGTTTGCTCCAATTCTCTATCAGCTTTATTGGCTAAGATAACCTCGTACTTAGCCTGGTAAAGAGCCGGGCGAATGTTATCCGTCATACCGCCATCCACAGCCACATACTTACGAACACCGGGTATTTCCTTGACTGAGCCGATGGTGTAAAGTGTGCTGCCGGCAGGACCGGCAATAGACCGGCCAGGTTCTACCAACACCCGGGGGGATAATAGCTCAAACTCCTCAGTTTTCTCTTTCACCCGAGCCATAACCATGTCGGCATATTCTTCAACAGCTGCCGGTTGGTCACCATCAGAATAATAAATACCAAAGCCGCCGCCCAAATTAAGTTCCTCAACAGCTAATCCTGTTTCCCGCTTAATGTCAGCAACAAACTGTACCATTACATCAACTGCATGCACATAGGATTCCATCTCAAATATTTGCGAACCAATATGACAGTGTACTCCCCGAAAAGAAACATGCTTTTCCTTGACTGCTTTCACCGCTTCCAAGGCCTGCCCGTTGGGTAAAGTAAAACCAAATTTAGAATCAATCTGTCCGGTCCTAATATAATCATGAGTATGCGCTTCCACACCTGGTGTAATACGCAGTAGTACTTCCGGCACGCAGTGACGTTCCCGAGCCAAAGCATCCAAAATCTCCAACTCATAAAAATTATCCACCACTATCCGGCCCACTTCATTATCCAAAGCCATGCGCAGCTCTTCAGGCGTCTTATTATTACCATGGAAGTAAACTCTGTCCATCGGAAAGCCGGCCTTAAGAGCTGTATATAATTCACCGCCGGAGACCACATCAAGACCCAGACCCTCTTCCTCAATAATACGACAGACTGCCGTAGTTAAAAATGCCTTGCTGGCATAAAGAACCTGGGCATTATGATACTTTTCGGTAAAAGCGTTATAATATTCTCTGCAGGTTGCCCGCATTTTCGTCTCATCAAAAATATATAAGGGTGTGCCATACCGTTTGGCTAAGTCTACGGTATCGCAGCCGCCCACTTCCAGATGTCCTAGGTCATTAATCTTCATAGTGCCATGAAATTTCATTTGGTTCCTCTCCTTTTTTGATGATTTTACCAATACTCTATGTAATATTATCTCTAAAAAAACAAAAAACGACAGTGAGCATTCCTCACCGCCGTATTATGGCGCACATAGAAACACCCATCTCTTTCCCAGGTAAGCGAGATAGTTCTCCACCGGACAGCCAGGGCAGCTACCAGTGACAGTCCTACACCTATTAAGCGTAGACCCAGCCCAAAAACAGCAGCGGTTTTTGGACTTCGGCGAATGCCCCTTTCCTATGAGATCACAGGTGCCCTCCTCACTCATAGTAGTAATGGCTAATTCGCGCCTCTACCTCACCTCCATCAAGAGATGAGGCATTAATATTCTTTTAAAATATATTAACACAGACACCACGTTATGTCAACTAATTTCCAGGCTAGCAATAACTTGACAAAATGGTGCCTGACACCATTTTGTCAAGTTATTGCAGATGGCATGTGCTGTTAAGCAGCGATATTATGGGTGGATGGTTTTTTGGAAATTTGATAATGTTCACTGCTGTATTCCCCTGCTCAATCTGCCACATGGCTTTAAGAGGCAAATCCAATACGGAGCAAAGAATGGTACGGATAGTAGCACCGTGGGAGAAGACTGCCACTTTACCGGCATATTCATTCTTTGCTACAATATCCTTCACCGCCTGATAGGCCCGTTTCTTAACCAGGGCAAAGCTTTCTCCCTCAGGCAGGTTTACTTCCGCCGGGTTTTCCATCCACTGCTTGACTATGTCAGGGAAAATCTTATTAATCTCTTTAAAGGTACGGCCTTCCCATGTACCGAAATTGATTTCCCTCAGTCGTCTATCTGCCGTTACTTTAATCGCTCTACTATCCGCAACTGCAGCAGCGGTATCATAGGCCCGAGATAAATCACTGGCATAGATGGCGGTATATCGCACTTCTTTAAGCCAGTGTGCCAATTCTTTCGCCTGTCTTCGGCCCACTTCACTTAAGGGTACATCCTGGTGTCCCTGATATTTATGGTCCTGATTCCACAATGTTTCGCCATGACGGACTAAATACATTTCAAGCATAATCCTTCTCCTTTAGCGTTTTAAATTCCTAATAGTTTAAGCATATAGCGGTAAGTATTACTGGGGCGTCCAACTCACAGCTTTAAGGCACGGGCTTCCTCATTAAAGTAATTCGGTTATCATGAGCTGCTAAGATTACTTTTACCTTTTATTTGTTATTCTAATTCATCATAATAATTCCTTGTTTTATTTGCCAACTTGCAGAGGGAAAAACCTTTTTGGGGGTAGTCATGAAGGAAAAAATATTGATATGGGAGAAACTAGTATATAATGCTTTAATCAAACAAGTATGCCAACTAAGAGGTGAAGAAAATATGTTAACAACAATTCTTTTTGATTTGGATGGTACAGTGACAAACTCACTGCCGCTGATCAAACAAACGTATGCTAAAGTTTTCAAGGAAATGGGTTTAAACTGGGGTAACGATGATGTCATGCGGCTGATTGGTCTGCCGCTTAAAGAAATCGGGCGGCAGTTTGCCGGTGAGCTTCGGGTAGAAGAGTTTTTTGATCGCTACCAATACTTTTACCGCCGAGAACACAACCGCTGTATGGAGGTTTACCCGGGCACCGAAGAATTACTTAACCAACTGGGCAAACAGTTTACTTTGGCTATCGTAACTTCAAAGAGCAAAGTGGGCACGGAAATGACCTTGGATTTCCTAAAGCTTAAAAATAAGTTTTCAGTGGTGATTACTGCTGATGATGTGGAAAAGCATAAGCCAGACCCGGAGCCAGTAGAAAAGGCACTTGCATCATTAGATGCTCATCCTGATGAAGCAGTTTTCATCGGCGATAGTCCCTTTGACATTGTCAGCGGTAACAATGCCGGCGTTACCACCATTGCCGTCAGCTGGGGCATGGCTGATGCAGCAGAACTGAATACACATCTGCCAAACTATCTAGTGTCCAGCCGTGAGCAGTTGAGTGTAGTTATTGAAAAAATCGCCCAGGAGGGCGCACTGCCCCAGAGGGTCTCTAAAAAATGAATACCTACCTTTAACGTGACTGCTTTAATACTATAAAGTAGGGTAAAAAGATATTCCGGAGGAAATTTCGCATCCGGAATATCTTTATTAGTGTAATTTTCTTTTAGCAATCAAATAATAATTATCGCCATCGTAGCTGCCATGAGGCTGATGGTGCTACGCAGCGGTATGGAAGTCTATATATAAATAAAGAACCCTGCAAAATGCACAGGGTTCATAGCTTCTTATTTATATTTTAGGGAGACAGGCCAGGCTCTGCTTGACACTTTCTTCAGCATAGTCCGCATCTTCCAGTTTATTACCCAGGTAAGCGTCGTAAGCAGTAAGATCAAAATGGCCATGACCGCTAAGGCCAAACAGAATGGTCTTTGCTTCACCCGCTTCTTTGCACCTTAAGGCCTCGACCACCGCACCATGAATCGCGTGGGAAGATTCCGGTGCCGGTACTATTCCTTCACTGCGAGCAAAACGGATAGCCGACGCAAATACTTCATTCTGACCGAATGCCTGCGCTTCGATCAATTTATCTTGGTAAAGCTGACTAACCAATGATGAAGCACCGTGGTAGCGAAGCCCGCCCGCATGAATTCCCGGTGGTACAAAATCATGGCCCAGGGTGTACATCATAGTGATAGGCGTCAATTGAGCCGTATCGCCAAAATCATAGGCAAAAGTACCCTTTGTCAAGGTAGGACATGCACTAGGTTCTATCGCTATAACCCGCACTTTTTTATTTTCAGTCAAATTATCTTTTATAAAGGGAAAACCCAACCCGGCAAAATTACTGCCGCCGCCGCAGCAACCGATAACTATGTCGGGATATTCGTCTACTTTAGCCAACTGCTGACGCGCTTCCAGACCAATAACTGTCTGATGCAGCACCACATGGTTAAGTACGCTGCCTAAGGCATAATTAGTATCGTCGCGCTGGGCTGCGTCCTCCACAGCTTCACTAATAGCGATACCTAAACTGCCCAAGGACTCAGGGTCTTTGGCCAAAATACTCCGTCCTGATTCAGTATATTGACTGGGGCTCGCTATTACATTGGCCCCGAATACTTCCATGAAGGATCGTCGGTAGGGCTTTTGGCTGAAACTAATCTTCACCATATAAACCGTACACTCTAGACCAAAGAACGCACAGGCCTGGCTCAGTGCTGTTCCCCACTGACCGGCGCCGGTTTCCGTGGCCAATCTCTTGATACCCGCCTGCTTGTTATAATAGGCCTGCGGTATAGAGGTATTGAGCTTGTGGCTGCCTGAAGGACTGACGCCTTCGTATTTGTAGTAAATCTTTGCTGGCGTATCCAACTCTTTTTCCAAACGGACAGCACGATAAAGAGGTGCCGGCCTCCAAGTACGGTAAATATCAGCTACCTCTTCAGGAATATCTACCCACCTGTCGGTGGTTACCTCCTGTTTTATCAGTTCCATTGGAAAAATTGCGGATAAATCTTCAGGTCCGGCAGGTTGCTTGGTGGCAGGATTCAACGGTGGCTTTGGCAGATTAGGCATATCCGCCTGAATGTTGTACCACTGTCTCGGCATTTCCCTCTCATCCAACAAAATCTTCACAGCTTCTTTTTTACTCATCTTACTCATCTCTCCTCTCCTAATCTAAAACTAAACTAAACTCATGTTTCCACTATTTTACTAAAAGCCGTCACCATTGTCCAGAGGTTTTTATGGTATTTCTTTGCAATTGCAATAACTTGACAAAAAGGTGCCTGGCACCTTTTTGTCAAGTTATGCGGAGAGGGATTGTTCCCATTTGCCGCAGCGGTCGCCCCAGCGGGCCAGCGGCTGTCCGTCCATACTGATCTCGATTACTTCGCAGGCGTTGGCGCAGCCGGAACATTCAAAACTTCTGGTATCGAACTGTTGGTCTACCAAAGAGAAGCCGCGGAAATCTGTATATCCTTTCTGCTTTACTTTTTCCTGGGCTAAGATTGCGGCCCCCACGGCCCCCATAACATTGAAATACTTCGGGATGATTACTTCCTGGCCCAATGCTTTGTTAAAGGCCTTGTGCATACCGGCGTTAGCGGCTACCCCGCCTTGGAATACCACCGGTCCCAAAATTTCCTTTCCTTTACCCACATTATTTAAGTAGTTGCGCACCAGTGCCTCACAAAGTCCGGCGATTATATCGGGCAGACTGTGCCCCATCTGTTGTTTGTGGATCATATCAGATTCGGCAAAAACCGAACAGCGCCCAGCCACCCGAACGGGGTTATCGGTACGCAGAGCCAGATCGCCGAACTCTTCGATGGCCACGTCCAGCCGTGCCGCCTGCTGGTCAAGAAAGGAACCGGTGCCCGCGGCACAAACGGTATTCATGGCAAAGTCACTGACAATCCCGTTACGAAGAATGATTATTTTAGAATCCTGACCGCCAATTTCTAAAACCGTCTGTACTTCGGGAACCATCTCGATAGCAGCAATGGCGTGAGCGGTAATCTCATTCTTCATCGTATCCGCACCTACAATCACCGCCGACAGGTTGCGGGCACTGCCGGTAGTACCTACCCCTGCTACTTGATAAGTCTGCCGCATATCCTTTTTTAATTTCATTAACCCGTTTTTCACTGTCCTAATGGGCTGACCCTGCGTGCGCAGGTAGAGTGACTCCATTATTTCCCTATCTTCATTCATCAGCACTAAGTTAGTGCTGACTGAACCCACGTCTAATCCCAGAAATACCTTCATCACTACATCACTCCTGTTTGAGCATATTTCTGCCGATAAATTAAATCTACAAATGCCTCCAAGCGCGTCACCAATCCAGCTTTCCCCGTTTGTTCATCCACGTAGATGCTCATTACCGGTATGCCGTGGTCCTTACTCACCCGCGGCAATATAGTCTGGGCCACAATTTCCGGCATACAGGTTAAAGGTGCCAATTGGATGACGCCGTCAAAGCCCTGCTGCGCATAGTCAACGGTTCCGCCCACCGTTTCCCAGCCGTGGCCACCGACAAAATGGTTAAGATAGGGCTTGGCCAGCTTTCGCAATCTTTTATTGCTTTTAATTGGGATAATACCTCGGAAAATATGATCATTTATCCACTCACTGAGATAAACTGAACGACTTACTTCAGCGCCCATTCGGCCTAAATGCCTTTCCATATCCAGATTTACAAAGGGTTCTAAAATGGTATAAATTTCTCCCACCACAGCAATTTTTACCGGCTGGAACTCCGTCTTTTGGGGCAGCTCCCCCATGTCTGCCATGGCCCGGTGGGCAGCTGCATAAATGTCATTCCTATTATCTACCTGTTCTATTTCCACAACCGCTTTATCGAAAATACGGTCTGCTCCTCCTTGGCTTTTCTCTCTCGGTCTTATCTGCTGCAGTTTTATTTCCGCCAAATCAATAGCCCGCGCCTTATACCAGGCCAGTTGTACCGCCTTTATTATTGTCGGCCAAGATTTACCGTTTGCCAGGGTGCGCACGTCGTACATCAAGTCGCTGAAACTTGTATCCGGCGGCTCTAGCACCACCATCTTCATATCTATTCCCAGATCATACAAAATTTCGCGCTGCACTTGGGCATAATAGCCAAAACGACAGGGCCCTAGACCCCCTGCCATGAGGATAGTGTCCGCCCCTATTTCTCGGGCTTCCAGATAGTTGCCCAAGTTAATCTTCAATGGAAGGCACGCAGATTCAGGGGAGTGCTGGGTACCTAAGGATAGTGTTCTTCTGCTACATAGAGGGGGCACAATCACCTCCAGCCCCACATGCTCCAACATTGCTTTAATAGGAATATGTATGTATCCCATACGGGGAACGGTTATTGGCAAAGAGTATCCCTCCTTACGATCATGTCCCAAAATGCTTCCAATCGGGTAACTAATCCTGCTTCTCCGGTGTGTTCATCAATGGTCAAAAATAAAAACGGCATAGTGCCGGCACGCCGGATATAGCGTTCCACCAGCTCACCGACAAGGGAATCGGGGCCGCAGCCGAAGCTTGCCACATGAATAATCCCTTTAATATCCGGTCGCTTCATTAAATGCAGCGCCGCCCCTATCTGGCGCTTACCCAGGGTCCAAAACATACGCTTAGGCAGCTTGGCTGCTTCATTTTCGATGATAGCATCAGGTATGTTTTCAGCCGTCACCACCCGCGCTCCCTGCTTGTGCAGCCGTTGAATAATGTCCATACTAATATGGCGATCGTAAATGTTATAGCCATGTCCCAGCAGACCAAGCACCGGTCGCTCCGTTTCCTGCTGTTCCTCATGACAATAATCTCTTTCGCCGGTCCACAATTCCAGGGCCTGCATAGGAGACTGCCCCTTTTCCAGAAGCAGTTCATACTGTTGCTGGGAGAAACGAGCCAGATGCCAGGCCTTACGTATTTTAATCCGACTGTTAGTGAGGTAGCTGCCCATTGTTACTGCCGCCTTCTGAGCTGCTTTTTCTGTTTTACTTAAATCAAAATCTACCTCTATCAAGTGGGGGAGCTTAATATCTGCCGCCTTAATCATGTCCGGCAGGCCCATGAATTTGGGACAAATATATTCTTTCTGGGCTGTACTTACCAACCGGGGCAAAAATAAATAGTCCACCTTATCAGCCAAATCTACCACATGCCCATAAAACAATTTAACCGGTAGGCATGCTTCATCAACTGCTAGAGAAACGCCCCGATTTAGAATTTTTTTATTAGTCGGTTGAGATAGCACCACTTCGGCCCCCAGATTATGAAAGAAATCACACCATAAAGGGAAGAAATAGTAGTAGAACAATCCACGCGGGATGCCGACTTTAACCATATAAGATACCTCCTTATATCTCTCATAGGGTTACCGAAAAACGCATGGAATATTCTGCTATCATCTCAAAGTATCGTCAAGTCTAAAACTAACGTAGGAGTGATTGAATTGTTTAAGCCGAAAAGAATCTTTTTCGAACAAGGTGCCCTGGAATATCCAATAGGTGAAAGACTATTTTCTTTATTTAAAAACAAAAACATTCCGGTGTCTATGCTCAAATCGCATAATCGCGTGACAGGTATTCCGGGGAAAAATCCCCGTGAGGCGTATCTCGAAGGCAAAAAAACTATGGTAGTAGGGGTGCGGAAAAGTCTAGACTTTGCAACCTGCAAGCCCTCGGCCCACTTTCAACTGCCCTTGGTAACCAGCTGCATGGGAAAATGCCAGTATTGTTACTTAAACACTCAATTAGGCAAGAAACCCTATATTCGGCTGTATGTAAACATAGAGGAAATTCTCGGCAAAGCAAAAGAATTGATTGAGGAGAGAAAGCCTGAGGTGACAGTATTTGAAGGCGCGGCCACTTCCGATCCGATACCCGTTGAACCATATACCGGCGCTCTACAGCAAGTAATCCAATTCTTTGCCCAAGAGCCCCTGGGAAGATTTCGATTTGTCACTAAATTTACCGATGTGGACTCCCTGCTTACCAGCACCCATGAAAAGCACACCACCGTCCGTTTTAGTATCAACAGCCAGCCCATTATATCTACTTTTGAACAGGGCACTCCCCGCTTAGAAGCCCGAATTGACGCCGCCAAAAAGGTCTATAGTGCCGGATATCCCCTGGGTTTTATCGTGGCACCAGTATTTCTCTATAAAAATTGGCAAACGGATTACCATACTATGCTGGAAAAACTATCCCAAGCTTTAGATAATACCGATGATAACCCGCCCCGCTTTGAAGTAATCAGTCATAGGTATACCCTGCGGGCGAAAAGCACTATCCTTGAAGTGTTTCCTGACACCAAGATTCCCATGAAGGAAGAAGATAGGCAGTTTAAATACGGTCAGTTCGGTTACGGCAAGTACCTTTACCCCAAAGAAAAAAGAAAACAGGTTATTGATTTCTTTACAACAGAAATCAATAACCTGTTTCCCAATGCAGCAATTGATTATATTATTTGATTACCGCAAATCTATTCTAAAACCTTATCTCTCAATACTGCCACAGCGGCCGCGCATTGAGCCCGGGTGGCATCTTTCTTCGGGCTAAACCCGGGGTAGAGTAACCCTTCTTCTTCGGCTGCCTTGATATAACCACTGTACCAATAATCACCACTACTGCTTTGTGCCCGTGCCTCTAATCCTAAGGCCCGTACCAGCATGGTGGCCACTTCCGCGCCAGTGATATTGTCACCCGGTGCAAAAATATCCTGGGCTTTTCCTTTGATTAATCCTTTATCAACGGCAGCCTTGACCACCGGATTAGCCCAGTGCGAAGCAGTCAAGTCTTTAAATTTATATGTTTTACCTGCTGCCTCTTTAGCATAACCCAATCCGTAGACTAAGAACTTGGCAAACTCTGCCCGGGTCACCAGTTTTTCAGGTTTAAATGTACCATCAGGATAACCGTTAAGTGTCCCGTCTTTGACCAGCTGCTTAACCGCCGGATATGCCCAGTGACCCTCGTTAATGTCCGTAAATTTACTCAATAAAGATAACCGGCGCAGCCGCAGGTAAACAGAATCACCATTTAAATAGTCACTCAAGGCAATCAAAGCCTGTTTTGTAGCCATCATATCCGTACGTCCACCGGGTATGTGGGCAAAAGAGCCGTCCGCCAATTGATAATCGATTATGGCAGTGATAGGATTGCTGCCGTCCGCCTTGGTCCAGCGCGGCGCAGCCGGATCCATTCCCAGCGCCATCAATCCCTGCACCACACTGGCGGTAGATTCCAGGTTTTCTGTGCCCCAATTAGCAAAACCACCGTTAGCAAGCTGCTCTTCTTCAAGATATGTCAGCGCCTTTTTAACTTTCTCACTGTCCTCGTCTTCGCCTAACAATGCCATCGCAACTAAGCTCAGGCCGGTCATATCCGACTCAGACTGTTTAACCGTGCTATCAAAATGAAAACCACCATCGGCATGCTGTCTATCTTTGAGCCACTGCAGGGCCGCCCGCTTATCAGGGATATCTTCACCGGCAGCCAAGAGGGAGATAATGCCCCATACGTGGGCATTAACCAGATACTCGCCGCCCTGGGTAATAGTATCAGCAAATTTACCGTCTTTAAGCTGAGTGGACCTGATCTCCCCAACCAAGTCATGACCGGCAAAATCCGTCGGGTCACCACCGGCGGCAAGAACACCTAACAGTGTACGCTGATAATCAGTGTTCTTCTCATCGTTAAAGGTATTGCCTGCTTTGACCTGTTGAGCTCGCCAGGAAAGCGGTGTATTAATGCCTTGCCGCCACCTATCGCTGTTCAAATCTTCCCCCGCGGCAAAGAGTCCTACGGCCCCCCAATCCAGTACCCCTTGAAAATCCTTTGCCCGATAATAGCCATGTAAAAAGGAAACCGCTTCCTCTTGGGCAGTGGCAGCTCCATTATCACCCGCTGCTGCAGGCAAAGGAACTGCAATTATCGTCGCAAGTAAAAAGAAAACTATTAAGAATTTGCTAAACCGTACCACTGAATCCCCTCCCACATTCTCCACATTATCATCCAAATATATCACCCGAAATTTGCGGTCAAAACGCCGCAGTATCTTTACCAAATCCGCACCAAACAAGCGCATAAATAAGACGTTGCTGACAGCGTGCATGGTATCCGGCCAAAAGCTGGTGATGTTGGTGGCCATAAATGACTGCCAGGTCAGGGGATAGACAAAAGCCAGCCAGTTCCACAAATTCATAAACCAACCGAATAAATACCCCCAAACAAAAGCAGATACCATCAACAAACCCTTAGCCCAGGACTTATCTTGGTACCGCCCCAATAGGCCGCCGGTCACGCCAACCAATCCCCAGGCCAACATCTGCCACGGTGTCCACGGCCCTTGGCCCAAAAACATGTTAGATGCAAGTGCTGCCGTAGCCCCGACCACAAACCCGGATTCCGCCCCAAATACAAGACCGGTAATCATTACTAAAAAAGTAGTTGGCTGCACACTGGGAATAGCTGCAAAAGGTATTCTTCCAGCAGCCGCCAGGGCAGCTAATGTGGCCACCAATGCTAATTGTCGGGCATCAGTGTCACCCTGCTCATAGCGAAAGAAAAAGTATGCCAAAATCGGGATTAGAATAAATAAAGATAGTAATCCCCAATTTGCTGCCCTGTAAGCGGACCATGCACCAGCGATGCCTATGGTAAGGATGACACTAAAAATTTTGGGCATTGCCGACACCCCCTGTCACTGTCATGGCATCTTCAAAGGTTAGCACACCGCAGCTGTTAAAAGCCCTGCTCAGTTGTGGTGTATACTGATGGTCACTGCCTAATACCTGATACCGATCGCCATCAGCGATAATGGCTCCGTCTTCCAAAATAATTACCCTGCTGCCAAACTTTGCAACAAACTCTACATCGTGGGTAACCATCATAATAGCGATTCCCTGCTGCTGCAGTCGGGCGATTAAATGGCCCAACTCTTGCTTCAGCGCCATATCTAACCCACGAGTAGGTTCATCTAAGAGCAACAATCGCGGTTCACTAACTAATACCGACGCCAGTGCTACCCGCTGCCGCTGGCCGCCACTCAAATCCCGTGGATAGCGATGACGAACCTCCCATAACCCCAACTGCCTCAGAGTGCGCTCCACTTGGCCATTGTCGGGGAGCTTCATGTTAGTCAGGGTAAATAAAAGCTCCTCTGTGACAGTATCCCGAAAGAGATAATCATTGGGATTCTGGGATAAATAGCCGACACTTCCCACCAATGCCCCGGCACACCCGTTTTCCACCGGCACACCGCAGACAGAAAGAGTACCTTGATAATGGGGCATAAATCCACACATGGTTTTAAGCAGGGTGCTTTTTCCCGCTCCGTTCGCGCCAAGCACCGATACAAACTCACCGGCAGACAGCCCAAGCTTTATTTCCTTAATGACGGGCTCTTCTTTGACATAACCTGCAGCCAAACTTTTAGCCCGAACCAGTAAGTCTTCTTCATCTGCACTAATGAAGCCCTTTTGACTGGTGAAACTTTTTGGCAGACGTTGGCTGATGTCTAACTTTACCCGAGCGGGGTCCATGGGGACCCTGCCTCTGTTGATGGTGGCAAAATACTTATAAAAATCCGGGATAAGAACATCATGCTGCACGGCCCAATGTAAAAACTGCTGCACCCCTCCATCAAAGCGTGGGCAGCCATCATGGAAATGAACAACTCGCTCTACAAAAGGCAGCACCCGCTCCAAACGCTGTTCCGCAATTACCACAGTCACTCCCTGTTGTTTGCTTAGCCGCCGTACCAAAGACATGAATTCAGCGGCAGCCTGTGGGTCCAACTGCGAGGTCGGTTCATCAAGTAACAAAAGCTTAGGACGGACAGCCATGACAGCGGCCAGGACTACTTTTTGTTTCTGGCCGCCGGAAAGCTGCTGCAGCGGAATATTTAATAAAGGAGACAAATCAAAATAACCCATTATTTCATCCAGGCGATTTCCCATTTCCGCAGGCGAGCAGCCGATATTTTCCATACCAAAAACCAGTTCCCGCTCTAGGCCGGTCATTAGCAGCTGTTTTTCCGGGTCTTGAAAGACAATTCCTATTTCCCGAGCCAGTTCCGGCCCTGCTAAGTTCCGCATGTCCTGGCCCATATACAAATATTTCCCCGCCAAGGTACCGCCGTAAAATTCCGGTGCCAAGCCGGCAAGCAGGCGCAGCAAAGTTGATTTACCGCTCCCAGACGGCCCGGCAAGCAGTGCCGTCTCACCCCGCTCGAGTGAAAAATCGCAGTCCTTGAGGGCAGTTTCCCCCGTGGGGTAGGTGTAAGTTATTTTTTTTACTTCGCATACCGCCATCGCTTCCACCCCCAATCCAACAAAACAGGTAAAATAATCAAAATTAGCATCCAGGTAAATAGGTACAACTGTTGTCCTTTTAAGCCAATATTGCTCATCCGGGGAAAATAGGACATGCGCACGATAGATCCAAATACAAACGTTGCTATTATGAGCACTAATAAGTAAAAGCTCGCTATCATATCCAAAGCCCCGAAACTATCCGGATTATAGGAGCTGCGCCTACCCTGCCCGTAACCCCTGGCACGCAGGGCCTCAGCGGCATCTAAACTGTTCTCCAATGACGATAGAACTAACACCTTTAGCAGTGGCAGCCGTATGCGAATCTTCTCTATTAACCCTCCCTGCTCTAGATTGACACCGCGGAGCTGCTGCACTCTGATGATTTCCTCCATCTCTCCCTTAAAGCTTGGTATCAACCGTACCGTCAATGCTAATGTCAGTCCCGATTTTGGCATAATCCTAGAAAGCAGTACCATTAGGCGATCAGGACCCACCAGTAGGTTAAAAAGAGCAAACAGCAAAATAACAGCTGCAATTCGCAGTGCCATCACTCCGCCAAAAGCCACTGCTTCCAATGTCACTCTAAACCCCTCGATAATCGGCCAGCGGGGCGCCCGCCACAGCACCGTAGAACCGCTCCTGTTTACCAAGGAATTGATTATTACAATCATAACCATCATAAAGGCGGCCATCCTGCCATAACCTAACAGCGACTGCAGCCCACCATTAATTACCAGAAAGGCAGCGGTGGCTGCAAGAAAAGCTAGCAGCAAGAGTGGATGGTCCAGGGAAAGAACCAATGCCACTTGTGCCAATATCAGGCATAATAAAGTAGCAGGATTAAGTTTAGTCAATAGCCCTTTCCCTTTCCCTTCCATTAAATGAATCACCTCGATCTATTCACCTATCGGCACCGGCAACAATTTATCAGCAGTCACTATTAGTCCTGTCCGAAATTTCAGGCGTTCCGGTTCTTCAGTCATCAATCGAACAGCACGTTCCAATCCTTCCTGGTCAACGCCTATCACCATCCACAACGGGGTCTGATCCCCCTGTCCCGTGCCTGTGGCAATAATTGCCGCGCTGCCGGAACCATAGACCTTTCTTTCCGTACGATCCAGTCCCATTGCCACCAAACCGTCAGGCACGGGCTTCACAAACATACCAGTTCGATCCAAATTTTTAACCAGATCATTCATGGACGGCAGCAATGCTAATTGCGACCATGTACCCATTACCAGAGTAGGGCGTTCCCTGTCTAAAATATGACTGTCATCCACTGGAACTAAATCTACCTTTGCCCCCTGGTTTCCAAAATAACCAGCCAGTTTTAGAGCCAAAACTTTGGTATCGCCATTATGCATAATAAGCCAGGGCATATCAGCTTCCTCTTCGCCAAATCCGGAGGTAAAAGGTTTGGGATAAGCCCCGATCACTGCCGGCATGTAGGTAAGATGCTGCCAGTCATGATAATCCCACCAGATATTGTCACCGGGCTTAGGATAATAAGAAGCACCGCCAACATTACTCTGAATGCCGTTTAACCAAAAAAACCAGTCATTTTTACGACGGCCGGCACCGCCAACATTGCTATATGCGGACTGTAGACCATTAATAGCGTTGACAAAGCCACCACCATATTCTGTTTCCACATCTACATGACGTGCGAGTACATCAAGGACTGTATCATCTTCTTCCAGCGGCACTTTTTCTTGAAAAAGCACTTCGCTGCCAAAATCCTCAGTTACCCACAAGGTCACTTCCGCTTTCTGCGGATTGCCCGCATCCATGTTGTCAGGGTTGGCGGCGCAGCCTGACACCGCTAGAACAAGTATCAGGCTTACCGCTAAGATAACTTTTCTCAAGGGTTTCCCTCCAGTTATTACTCTATGTTGTTAACTGCCCGCCAGATAATCACCGCTGCCTGGGCGCGGGTGGCAGTGCCCAGCGGGGCAAATCGGCCATTTCCTACACCGTTTACCAAACCTGTATCCACTGCGGCATTTACCGCTGGCGCCGCCCAAGTCTGAACCTTTGTCTTGTCGGCAAACTCCAATGCATCCGCAGTAACCGTTTCATCTACACTTAGCTCAACGGCTCGCACCACCATGGCAGTCATCTCCTGCCGGTTAAGGACCGCATTGGGCTTAAAGGAATTATCTTCGTATCCGGTAACCAGTTCCTGTCGGAATGCCGCCCCAACAAAAGGAGCATACCAGCTTCCCGCCTCTACATCCTCGAAGACAATATCTGCCGTTTCATCGGTCTCTATCTCTAGGGCGCCAACCAACATTTTGATAAACTCTGCTCTGGTCACCGCCTTATTAGGTGCAAATAACCCTTCTCCCACGCCGTTAAGCACACCCTTGGCGGCTAACTCCTCTACTGCTTCGTATGCCCATGGATATTTCTCCTGGCTAAAATCCTCAAACCGCCCACTCTTTTCCTTAATCACTGCAAACTTAGTGAAGTGATTTACAAGTCCTGTAACTTCACCGTTGGCTACATCCACCACAGTAGGAACCGGCTGCCATTTGTTATTTTCTTCGTCATACCAAGCCAGGCGCACCTGGCGGGCATTGTTACCGTCAAACACCGTCTTAAGCCGAAGCTGTACCGGCTTTTTAAAGACGGTCCCATCTGGGCCAAAATTATAAACACTGGTTAAGCGGTTTACACTATCTTCGTCGTCAAAGTTTGCCTGTTCCCGAACCGTAAGGGAAGTCCTTTCCGCCAAGGCCCCGGCGGGAAGCGCCAAGTTCACCTCTTCGTTGTCATCACTAATAATTGTATCTTCATCAGTTTCCACCATCCCGTCAACATCTACCTCATTATCTTCTAATAACTGCTGCCAGTATTCGATTTCGTCTTGGGTCATGGCGTCACTCTCACCTAGTACCAAGGCGCTGCCCGGTTTTCCGACTAACTGGGCCAATTTTTCCTTGGCTTCCTGGCGGATCGCCTCCCGTACCTCTTGTAGTTGTTCAGATATTTCCGGTTGAATAATATCATCAAATTGGCGGCCCGGGTTATCGTCAGTGCTGTTTTCTGCAAAAAACCAAATTATTTCATCTTCATCCTCAATGGTCCAAGAGCCGGCACCGACGTTCGCCGGTACATAGCCATTGACAGAATACTTCCAACCGCCTGTCCCTGAGATGGTTTCCTCGACTCCTTCGATGGAGGAAACATAGCTACCGCCAAACCCCGTCTCCACATCAAGCCCTAATCCCATTAACGCATCCATAACCGTGGATCCTGCCGGAAGCTGCAGCTGGTCCTCAACTACTGGCGAAATGTCCTGAACTTCGATGTTTACGCTAATTGTGTTGTCGTCTGAGTTGGACGGAGGCTCAGGGTCGTCCGGGGAATTAGTAATTATGCCTGATAATGCCGGCATAACCCTGCCATAATGGACCTGAGTCGGATATTCCTCGGTAAAGCTTGCTAAAGCCAACAGGGTATCCCACGTGGTATAGGCTTCTACCCCCATCGACTTAAAGGCCCCGGTTGCTGGGTTTTGATTCTTTAACAGTGCCGTAACTAAATTCCCCTCAGCTTTTTGCCAAATGCCCATCGTGGGGTTTATGCCCAGTTTGGATAAGGTCAGTACTACCTGGGCGGTGGAATCATAGTTTGCACCGTACATATCTGCAATAGCACCGCTGTCGTCCTGTTTTCCATTAAACGCGGCTATTGTTTCCTGGGCGATCGTGTCCCCGGAATCTACACTTAATGCATTGAAAGCTCTCAATATCATCGCACTAGTATCTATATCCTGGTAAACTACCTCATTACCATCATAACCCGTGTAACTAGCCGTCCATAGTCCTCCGTCACGGTCTAAATTTTTAAAATAACTTTCTGCCGCCTGGGGATATGTCACAGCTTCTCCTGCCTCGACAACAGCTATCACTGCCTGAGCATTATCTGCCGTTGATTTAGCCCCGTCAAATTCGCCGCTGCTTTGCTGTCTCCCTTTCAAGTCAGCTGCTAAGTTTTGACCATTAAAGTCCGAAGCATCCATTCCTAAAGCATTTAAAATATTAATCGCTGTAATTAACTTCTGCGTGTCGCTAAAATCAAATCCGGCCAGATAATCTAAATAGGTATCGCCGCCATTTGACAAATTTACCAGATCAACCCCGGATGCCGCCAATGCGTAGGCCACCTGGTCATCCACGCCAAGTGAACCGTCCCAGCCGCTGTAAGCGAATGACCCGTCTGACTGCTGCAGGTCTGTTAAATAACTTTCTGCCTGGGTCATAACCGGCCCTACCTTATCTACATTGGCCAAAGCCAACAGGGTATCCCACGTGGTATAGGCTTCTACCCCCATCGACTTAAAGGCCCCGGTTGCTGGGTTTTGATTCTTTAACAGTGCCGTAACTAAATTCCCCTCAGCTTTTTGCCAAATGCCCATCGTGGGGTTTATGCCCAGTTTGGATAAGGTCAGTACTACCTGGGCGGTGGAATCATAGTTTGCACCGTACATATCTGCAATAGCACCGCTGTCGTCCTGTTTTCCATTAAACGCGGCTATTGTTTCCTGGGCGATCGTGTCCCCGGAATCTACACTTAATGCATTGAAAGCTCTCAATATCATCGCACTAGTATCTATATCCTGGTAAACTACCTCATTACCATCATAACCCGTGTAACTAGCCGTCCATAGTCCTCCGTCACGGTCTAAATTTTTAAAATAACTTTCTGCCGCCTGGGGATATGTCACAGCTTCTCCTGCCTCGACAACAGCTATCACTGCCTGAGCATTATCTGCCGTTGATTTAGCCCCGTCAAATTCGCCGCTGCTTTGCTGTCTCCCTTTCAAGTCAGCTGCTAAGTTTTGACCATTAAAGTCCGAAGCATCCATTCCTAAAGCATTTAAAATATTAATCGCTGTAATTAACTTCTGCGTGTCGCTAAAATCAAATCCGGCCAGATAATCTAAATAGGTATCGCCGCCATTTGACAAATTTACCAGATCAACCCCGGATGCCGCCAATGCGTAGGCCACCTGGTCATCCACGCCAAGTGAACCGTCCCAGCCGCTGTAAGCGAATGACCCGTCTGACTGCTGCAGGTCTGTTAAATAGCCCAGTGACCTTCCGATAGCAAGGTCCACCCAATCAGCATAGGTCGTTATATTTATTTCTGCTTCGTAAACATCTTGATATACAGCCTTTATTACTTGGTCCTGCTTAAATGATTGCGGGGACATCAAAGTAATATCTAATTGAGGTCCACCTGTATACGTGTCCAATTGGTTGTTATCTTCGCCAAGGTATAACCAAGTAATACCGGAATAAACCTGACCATAGACGCTGTCATAAACGTCAGCATTTATGGTAACTTCCTGTCCCGCAGCAAATACCCCGCCGTCTGCAGGGGAAATAATATCTACGGTTACCCCGGCTAACGCCATGCCGGTCATGTTCAGCACCATCACAACTACCAACAACAAGACAAAAAACTTTCTTCTTTTCACTTTCTTCCCTCCCAGTTGTACTTCGGTTTTACGGGGAGAAACTTCCATTAAATATAAAAAAACCCGGCCACGGCCGGGTTTAGGTAAAACGGAATAGTATCCCCATTTCCTTCCCACCGAAGGTTGTTGAATTCTCGTCACCGGCAGTGATCTCCTGACTTGCACTTCACCCTAGTCCCTGTGCCTTCCCGGTTTCCCAGTGGCTTGATACAGGTTTCGTCCGTGCTTACAGTAGCGGGGGCTGTAGCGGATTTGCACCGCTTTCCCACAACAGGTAACAATATTTATTTTCTTTATTTTACCTTATTTATAGCATTTCAGCAACAGTTTTCGCAAAGTTCTGAAAAAAAAGAGAAACTAAATCGACGCTTACCTTGAAATTTCCACACACATAAGGACTTGGGGTTTTCACCCCAAGTCCTTATTTTTTATCAATGTTCCTCAACTACAGGGGTTGCTTCCTCGTTTATCTTTCTGATACCCAGCATCTTTCCAACCGCCAACGCCAGGATGGCCACAAAACCGCTGAATAAAGCGCCCATCTTGGCAGCGCCTTGGATGGACGGGTCAACAAATGCCGCCCCGGCCACAAATAATGCTACCGTTAGACCAAGCGCCGCTACCAAGGCTGCGGTAAACAGTTCTTTCTGTCCCATACCCTCAGGCAAAGGAAAACCTACCAGCTTGCCCAAGTTGGCCAGAGTAACTATACCCACCGTTTTACCTAGCAGCAGGCCCACAAAAACCAACCATGTGGCGGCACCGATGCCGGACAGCTGTACACCCGCATTGGAAAGGCCAAAGAAAAATAGCCCAAAATCCACAATAACCTTCCATTCATGTTCAAACCGCGCCAGGGTGGAATGCTCTTCCTCTTCCTCTTCTGCTTCAAACAGATGCCCGCGCGCAGTAACAGGATGGGGTAAAAACGGTACAATAAATACCAAAGCCAGTGCCGGGTGCAAATGAGTATTATGAAGTCCGGTCCAGCTGAGCAATCCTGCTACCAATAAATATGGCCAATAATTACGCACATTAAATTTCCTCAGTGCGAAGGCAACGATCACTGCCGCCAGCACCAACAACAGCCAAATAGGTTCGGCGGGCTGCAAAGGATCGGGGTAGAAAACGGCTATGATAACTAATCCAATGGCATCATCGGCAATTGCCAGTAATAAGAGAAACTTTACGGCAGGATGCGCTGCGCCGAATACAAAACGAGCCACCAACCACGCCAAGGCAATATCGGTTGCGGTGGGAATACCCCACCCTCTGACCAGCTCGGGTGAGCCAAAAACTGCGTTTAACCCTAAGTACACCGCTACAGGACCGACAACCCCGCCAATAGTGGCTAAAAGAGGGTTAATTGCCTTTTTGAGCGGGTTAAGGTCCCCGCCTGGCATCAAGCTCTGGGTTATCTCCACACCGGCTATCGCAAAGAAAAATACCATAAAAATATCGTTAACTAGAAAATGAAAATTGGCACCAAAGATTAATTCCGTTTCCATCAATTCATGATAGCTGTGAGGAGAAATGTTTGCCCAAATAAGTGCTGCGAATACGCCCGCAATTAAAGGAATTGAAAACTCTTGAAGCATTTGAATTGTTTTTTTCATTCATATCCTCCCTTGATAAAAGATTTCTTTGTTTAATTATTTGAAAAAAGTAGTTTCCTTTTTCTACACTTATCCTTTTTGTAGCTTATTTCCGACTCCAATTTTTATTCTTCTTCCTTATCAAGCATCAAACCTTTATTTTATTCATCCAAATGTTCTGCAAATCCTGCTAAAAAGAAAATCTTCTTATATTCAAACTAATTATCCACAATTTTCTATGCATTAAGAAACCCGGTTGAAATGACCAACCGGGCAGTGCTATTCTTTTTCGTCCGGGTCATCTTTTGGCTTCATAGCCACCGCCGGCTGGCGATCAGGGTCTATGGGCTTTAATATCGACGGTCTGAGGTTTTGGATTGGTACCGGAGAACGGATAATAATCGATTTAAACGCTTTGTAGTTAAAAGGTATCAACGGCCATAAATATGGCACGCCAAATGATTTAGTTAGGGCTAAGATCATAAAATATAACACAGTAACACCGGCGAATCCCGGCAGCCGCAGCAGACCTGTACCCACCAGCAGAGCAACGCGTACCAATCTGTTAGCCATACTCATCTCATAACTGGGAGTGGCAAAAGAACCGATAGCTGCTACCGCCATATATAGTATCACTTCGGGAGCAAATAGGCCGATGTCAATGGCTACTTGCCCTATCAAAACTGCGGCAATAAGGCCCAAAGCAGTAGCCAAGGCTGAAGGTGTATGCACTGCTGCCATGCGCATCAAATCAATACCCAACTGGGCAAACAAAAATTGCCACATCAAGCCCACTTTTCCGACATCGGTGGGCCCAATAAATTTTAAGCTTTCCGGGAGCAGGGACGGTTCCAGAGAGAACAGCAGCCATAATGGGGCGATAAACACACTGCCAATCATGCCGATAAAGCGCACCCAACGTAAATATGCACCTACAGGTGGGGCTTCACGAAATTCCTCCGCATGCTGCACATGATGAAAAAAAGTAGCCGGTAATATAATTACACTGGGCGAGGTATCAACAATAATTAGGACATGTCCCTCCAGCAAATGTTGGGCAGCCACATCAGGCCTTTCGGTATATCTTACCCGGGGAAACGGATTCCAAAAACTTCCGGGCGTTATCAATTCCTCCACCGATTTTTCTGCCATGGGTAAGCCGTCAATATCGATCTCAGTGAGCTTGCTTTTCACCTTTTCCACAAGTCTAGGATTTGCTATATCATCAATATAAGAGATACAGATATCTTGCTTGGAGCGTCGACCCACATTCATAATTTCCATTCTTAACTTTGGGTCACGAATACGGCGGCGAATTAAGGCCGTATTGAAAACAATAGTCTCTACAAAACCATCTCTAGAGCCCCGCACCACCCGTTCAAGGTCAGGTTCCTGAGGGCCACGCGCCGGGTATGTTCTGGCATCAATAACTATGGCTTGATCGAGGCCATCCACAAACAGGGCAATAGGACCGGATAAGATGGTATCTACTACCTTATGTAGGTCATCCACTCCATCCGTTTCAAGATAATTAATTTGTTTTTTTACTATCTTTTCAAAGGTATTGGGAGTAATTTGGTCACGTTCAATGGAAGTAAGACGGCGCATAATCCAAAGCATAATATCGTCTTTGGCAAAACCATCAACAAAAAGTAATGCCGCATCTTTGCCGGCAACAGTGATTTCCCGCCACATCAGGTCAAAACTGTTATCCGGACTTAGTTCGTTATATATCCATTCCTTATTATCGGATAGCTTTTTGCTGACAGGCATTTTTTCATTAATGTTTTCCGTCATACCTGATATCCACTCCTAGCTAATATTTCCTCCACCGCCCGGGTAGTGATAGGCGCACCTTTATGACTGCGGTCAGATCCCTTCATTTTTCCTACATCACCGACCCCAACAATTATTGGTATATTGTAATCATTTAAAACATCCACCGTATCCCCCTGGAGCTTGGGGCTGTGATCTGTTCGAGGATAACCATCCTTATCAACTGCTTCCTGAATAAGTTCACCGTCCCTTGTTATTGAACAATCTACCTTTACGCCACGAATATGGTCTGTATTAGAGGCAACTGCCACCACTCCCAACACTTCCACCTGACCGTTTCGTACAATTTCGGCCAACGCCTGCTCACCCTGGGCTTGGCCCCGGTCACCCCTGTCATCCAACATCACAAGTACTGGATCATAAGGTGTTTCCAATATATGGGATATTATTTCATCGCCGGTAATGGGGGTAGGATTCCCCGCAGATAAAGAGATGCATCGCCCGCCTACCCTGTGGGCCACTTCCTCCACGGCCTTTCGGGCCACCTTATCACCATCGGTAATAAGCACTACTCGTTTCTTATCGCCTGTGGTCCGCATAATTATCCTTGGGGGTTAAACATGACTGCCATCATGTAACCAAAGACCACTGCTGCGGCAATACCTACCGAAGTAGCCTCAACACCGCCTCCGAAAGCACCCAGCAAACCATTAACTTTGACAGAATCCATGACCCCCTGCGCCAAAGTGTGGCCAAAGCCGCTTAGTGGAATTGTCGCCCCCGCACCCCCTAAATTTACTAAAGGTTGGTATAATCCAATTGCACTGGCCACCGCACCAAGAGTCACATAACCCACCAACACATGACCCGGAGTGATATCATAAGGTGTTAAGTCCATTATCAGTTGACCGACCAGGCATAGAGCTCCACCTACCAAAAATGCCATCAATATAGTCAAGATATCTTCCTCCTTTGATAAATTTAATAACTTGACAAAAAGGTGCCAGGCACCTTTTTGTCAAGTTATTGCATTTCGAATGCGACGGCGTGGCCGATGCCAGGTATTGATTCTCCCTGTTGACAGGACAATGGGCTGTGCAGTGCACCGGTGCCAACGCCCAGTATTCTCTTGAATTTACCTGCCATCATCTCTTCTATTAAATAGCCGCAGGTTACTACCGCGGAGCAAGCACAACCACTGCCGCCGGCATGTACATCTTGAGATGGGTCGAAAATGAGGATACCGCAGTCAGTATAGTTATTGCTTAAATCGGTATTCTGTTGTTGGGCAAGTTTCTCCACCAGTGCCTTACCGACTGTGGCTAAATCGCCGGTGACGATTAAATCATAATCTTCCGGCGTACGGCCAGTATCCATCAGATGGGTCAGGATGGTATCTGCCGCGGCTGGAGCCATAGCCGACCCCATATCGTTGGCATCTTTAATGCCCTGATCTACGATTTTACCGATTGTAGCATGGGTAATCTTTGGCCCCGAGCCCTCTTTGCCAATCAACATTGCCCCCGCTCCTGTTACCGTCCATTGGGAAGTCATAGGGCGCTGAGCGCCCAACTCCGTTGGATAGCGGTACTGCCGCTCTGCCGTATCGTGATGGCTGGAAACCGCTACCACCACTTTTTCGGCATAACCTCCGTCCACCATCATCGCCGCCAGGGCAATTCCCTCGTACATGGTCGAACAAGCGCCGTAAAGCCCTACGAATGGGATTGTTAGCTGCCGAGCGGCATAGTTAGCAGAAATAATCTGATTCAGCAGGTCTCCCGCCAGCAAATAGTCTATATCCTGAGGCGTTAATCCCGCCTTCTTAATCACCGTTTCTACAGATTCTGTCAGCAATTTGCTTTCTGCTTTTTCCCAGGTCTTTTCACCGTGATAAGTATCTTGAACAATTTTATCAAAGCTATCTGCGAGCGGCCCTTCGCCCTCTTTAGGACCCACAATTGATGCGGCAGCCATTATCGCCGGCGGGTCAGCAAACCGTATCGTTCTTTGACCGATGCGTTTGTTTCTATCCAATCCATTTCACTCCAGTCGTGCATTGTTAACTGCTTTTTCATTGCAAAAAAAATGTCACCAGACCAATAATCACCGAAACTACAAATCCATAAACCAATACGGGACCGGCAACAGTAAACATCTTAGCAGCTACTCCATAGACGTAACCTTCTCGTTTGAATTCCAATGCCGGAGCAACTATGGAATTTGCAAATCCGGTAATTGGCACAATAGAACCCGCACCAGCAAATTTCCCCAGGTTATCATAGATACCCAAGCCGGTAAAAAATGCTCCCAAGAATACCATTACCACCAAAGTGGAAGTACCTGCTTCTTTTGAGGTCAAGCCCCCAGCCTGAAAGAGATTTTGAATAATTTGTGCGATTGCAGTAATGGCTCCCCCCACCACAAAGGCAGCCACAGCATTTTTCAGCCAAGTCTGGCTAGGTTTAACCTGCTGGGCCAACTGCTGATACTCTTGCTGTTCCGCTTGTTTCTTTGCCTGCTGAAATTGTTTATCCAATAAATCGCCTTCTGTTGCTGCCATAAAAGCACCTCCGTATTTTAGTGTTTCCTTAGTAAGACAGTTTCATGCCAATGTAATTAGTAAAGCACCTACCGTTTGGCAGGTGCTTTTAGTTTCTCTTTTATAACGAGGCATTACCGCCATCATCGGCATAGGCAATTTTCACATTAGCTTTGTACTCGTTAAGTTTGCCGTTATGAACATTAGCGGTCAAATTGTAGACTTCCACACCAGTAATGTTGGGGATACCCCGGGAAGCTTCATTCACCGCTGCCTGCACTGCATCCTTCCAGTTATAAGCTGATTCACCAACTAGTTCAACTACTTTTACATGCATGTTTATCCCTCCTTATCAAATTTCTGTTTTTAGTTTTAGCTCATCTTGCAAATTATATACCAAAATAATGTGACCAAAGTCACTTTTTTATCATGACCTTGGCCCGTTGTTAATTGTTTAAATTGTTTGATAATATGGTGATAAGTAATAGCAGGTCTGAGGCCGGGAATGGAGCCCGGAGACCCAGAGTCCAGAGGCTCCCGCGAAGGCACTGTTATTGCGCACACAACCCCATCTTACCTTTTTTCGTTATCCGCCAGTAACTGGCGGATTTGTTTTAGGGCCTGTCTTTCAATCCGCGAAACTTGAACTTGGGATAATCCTATCACTTCCGCTACTTCTGTTTGGGTCTTATCTTGGAAAAAGCGCATTAGCAACACTTTTCGATGCTTTTCAGACAATGACATCAGTAAATCCTTTAAAGCAATTTTATCAAACCAAACATTCTCGTCTTCCTTGGTGCTGCCTAGTTGGTCCGATACAAAAATGGGATCACCACTATCCTGATAAAGTGTATCATAGATGGAACTGGGCAATTGGGCTGCCTCCAGGGCCTCCACTATTTGTTCCTTTGGTATGTCCAAGCTCTCAGCAAGTTCATTAATGCTGGGTTCACGCCCCATATTTTTACTTAATTCTTCCCTCCGAATTCTAACCTTTCCGGCAATTTCCTTTAACGAACGGCTCACCTTCACCGGACTATCATCCCTAAGGAAACGACGGATTTCCCCGACAATCATGGGTACTGCATATGTAGAAAACTTCACCCCATAAGACATATCAAATTTATCAATAGCTTTAATAAGCCCGATGGTACCGATTTGAAAAAGATCATCCAAATCATAACCTCGATTGTCAAAACGCTTGACGACATTAAAGACTAATTTCAAGTTGCAGTTTATTAGCTGCTCCCGGGCCTCTTCATCTCCATTTCTGGTTTTCTCCAGCAAATCCACTTGTTGTTGATCAGAGAGAAGAGGGAAACGAGGCAGATTCATTTCGGATAAACGACCAACCATGGCGCTGCTCTCCCTTACTTACTTAACTTTTTTAACATGTGTACTAGCGTGCCCCGCCCGGGCTCTGATTTAACATCCAGTCCATCCATAAAAGACTGCATGAAAACGAATCCCAATCCCATCCGCTCGGGGTCTGAAGAATATGTAGGTTCCATGGCCTGTTGGACATCCTCAATACCTTTCCCCTCGTCCTGCACCACTATTTCCAGAAATTCCTCATAGCGATTTATTTCCAGGTTGATCTGCCCGTCAGGACTAGTCTCATAGCCGTGAATGATGGCATTAGAAACTGCCTCGGATACTGCAACCTTGACTTCTTCCAGGTCATTTAAAGTAAGGTCAGACTGGGCGGCCATGCTGGCCACCGTAACCCTGGCAAGCGCCACGTTATCCGGCACGCTTGTAAATTCCATTTTTAAGCTGTTTAATAACTTGCCCAAATTTTCGTATTTCACCGTTCTTCCCCCTTAGGATAGTTGGGATAGTGCATCGGACTCGGTTGGGTAAACGCCGATGATCTTCATAATTCCCGATAACTCCAAAATACGCTCCACCACAGGCCGGGCACCGCTGATTACCATCACCCGACCGTCTTTAATCAGCTTCTTGTACCTGCCAAGTATTACACCAAGACCAGAACTGTCAATAAAACTAACCCCTGACAGATCCAATAACAAATTTGAATCCGGATGCTGTTCTAATCCTCTATCCAGCACCTGCCGGAATCGTTCCGCGACCTTCATATCTAATTCGCCGCTGACGGATACCTTTAATGTATTGCCATAATGTTTGACCTTTAAATTCAAACTAAGGCCCCCCTTTTTTCGGTGCTCTGCCATGGATTATTCGATAGATCAGTTGGCAAATCCTGCTAAATTACTTGGCTAAGAATGTCGAAGTACGGTTTTCTAAAGAATAGAAAAAATAACTTGACAAAATGGTGTCAGGCACCATTTTGTCAAGTTATTGCACAAAAAAAGCAGCCGAAGCTGCTTTTAAAATATCTATTTTCCTAATATATTACGAAAAGTCTTCTTTAAAATGTGGAAAAATCCCGCCCGTTCAACAGCTTGAGCTGCCACCAGGTCTACCCGATTTACCTCTTCCCCCTGATTGTACACCACCACTTCCCCCAATTTCTGCCCAGCTTCAATCGGCGCCTCCACATATTGCTCAAGATTAACTTTTGTTTCCACTTTTACTTCTTCCCCTTTTTCCGAGAGGAAACCTACATTATCACTGGCAACGGCATCTATCTGTTCAAGCAGTCCTTTGCTCACATCCACGATACCCACTTTATCACCCTTGCTGTAAGTTGAGTGGAATTTAAAGGTATTAAAACCATAGTTTAAAAGATTCATAGCGTTGGAAAAATGGCCGTTTCTTTTCTCCACACCCATTACCACCGCGACCAGTCTTAGCCCCTCCCGTTGAGCAGTAGCGGTAAGATTGCGCTTAGCAATAGAGGTGGTACCGGTCTTAAGACCGTCTGCTCCCTTGTACCACCACAGCAGCTTATTTAAATTCCAAAGCTTCAATTCCGGTTCCGCCCTGAACTCATAATATTCCGTTGAAACAATTTCCATCATCTTTGACATGGTTGTGGCGTGCCGGCCGATTACAGCCATGTCGTAGGCAGTGGTGTAATGATCATCATCGTGCAGTCCGTGAGAATTAACAAAGTGGGTATTCTTCGCACCCAACTCCTTAGCCCGCTTATTCATCATGTCTACAAAATTTTCTTCCGTACCGCCAATGTATTCGGCTACTGCCACACTGGCATCATTTGCCGAACCCACCGCCACCGCAATCAAAAGCTTTTCCAGAGTAAATGTTTCCCCGGGTTCAAGCCAAACCTGGGAACCGCCGTAACTGCAGGCATTTTCGCTGGCCGTGACTTTGTCGGTCAACTGCACTTTGCCCTGCTCCACCGCCTCCAAGGCCACTATTAGAGTCATCATTTTAGTCATACTTGCCGGGTACCATTTTTTATGGGCATCCTGGTCATAAAGCAACTTTCCGGTAGCCGCGTCCATTAAAGCAGCACTTTCCACATCCAAATTCAAATCAACGGCATACGCGCCGCTTACAACCATGACAGAAAACAACATAGTGAATATAAGTGTAAAAGCAAGTTTCCTTTTCACCGGTATTCCCTCCCGGAAATTAAGGTTAAGGCCCGTTCAACGGGCTTCATACCTCTACTTTATTATCCGGCAAGGGGAAATATGACAAGTTTAAGGCGCATTCCGGTATTCCCCAGTATCGGTGACAAAACCTAATATTAAAGGATGTTTCTCCGGCTGCCCATAGGTAAATGCTTCAGCCAACATGTCCGTTGCTTGCGCCGCACGCCTCTCATCTGCGGCATGAATTTCCGCGAGTTGCTCACCCACGGCAACCTTATCCCCTCTTTTAGCTTTTAAAACTATTCCGGCCGCCAGATCAATTTCGTCCTCTTTCCGGCTGCGACCGGCACCGGCCGCCATTGCCGCCAAGCCAACCTTTTCCGCGTGCAAATGACTGATATAACCATTAGTTTTACTATAAAGTGGAATAATTACCTGCGCCCGAGGCAACAGATTATAATTTTCCAGGGCCTCAGCATTACCACCCTGAGTCGTAACCATTTCCCTGAGTTTCTTGAGGCCGGAGCCGTTACGCAAAAGTTCCGTCAGTATCTCTTTACCGCGGTGTTCGTCTGCTGCCTTTCCAGCAGCAGCCAACATCCGTGCACCTAGTTCAAGACAAAGCTGACGCAAGTCTTCAGGACCGTGTCCCTTCAAGGTTTCCACCGCCTCCACAACCTCTAAAGCATTGCCCACCGTCTTACCCAATGGTTGGTCCATGTCAGAGACTAAAGCAGTGGTCTCCCGCTTCATACTGCTGCCAATGTCCACCATAGCTTTGGCTAAGGCAAAAGCTTCTTCGGCAGTTTTCATGAAGGCACCGCTGCCGACCTTAACATCTAAAATAATCTTGTCCGCCCCCGAGGCCAACTTTTTACTCATGATACTAGAAGCAATCAAGGGTAGACTATTAACCGTGGCGGTAACATCCCTCAGCGCATAAAGCTTTTTATCCGCCGGTACCAGATTCCCCGTCTGACCCACCACAGCGAGGCCTACTTCTCTTACTTGGCGTAAAAATTGCTCCGGCGCCAAATCCACCTGCAAGCCGGGGATGGCAGCAAGTTTATCCAAGGTACCACCGGTATGACCCAGACCTCGGCCAGACATTTTCGCCACCGGAATGCCTGCTGCAGCCACCAACGGTGCTACCACCAGGGTAGTCTTATCGCCTACCCCGCCGGTACTGTGCTTATCTACCTTCACACCGGGTATGTCTGAAAGATCTATTTGGTCTCCGGACTGCAGCATCACCTGGGTAAAATGCGCCGTCTCCCGAGCAGTCATGCCTTGAAAAAAAACCGCCATGGTAAAGGCGGACATTTGATAATCGGGAATATCGCCGGCTGCATAGCCGTTCAATAGAAATTGTATTTCTTCTTGGCTGAGTTCCGCACCGTCTCTTTTTTTTGCAATAACATCATAAACCCTCATTGGTACACACTCCCGATTCTTAAATTTACAAACGCTGCACCACTAACCGCACCAATCCCAGAAACTTCGATTTTGTTTTTTCCGCAGTATCCATCACTTCATCATGACTTAACAAATGATGTCCTAGGCCAGCAGCCATATTGGTAATACAAGAAATTCCCAAGACTTTTATTCCAGCATGGCGTGCCACAATTACCTCCGCCA
This sequence comes from Metallumcola ferriviriculae, assembly GCF_035573695.1. NCBI lineage: Bacteria > Bacillati > Bacillota > Clostridia > Neomoorellales > Desulfitibacteraceae > Metallumcola > Metallumcola ferriviriculae. Next base: position 2,965,971 of record NZ_CP121694.1, read on the forward strand.
CCGTACTCATGCCCACCATATCCACGCCGATAGTCTTGAGATAATTTATTTCCGCCGGTGTCTCATAGCTTGGTCCTGCCAGCCCGCCATAGACACCATCCTTCAGCGGTATGCCTTGTTCATCACCAGCTTCTTCTGCTGTTTTTCGTAACTCAGGAGCGTATGCCTCGGTCATATCCGGAAATCTTGGGCCAAATTCATCATAATTCGGTCCAATTAAAGGATTTGTCCCAGTTAGGTTAATATGGTCACTTATTAATACTAAATCCCCCGCCTCAAACTTCGAATTGGTACCACCAGCTGCATTAGTAACAATAAGCGTCTCAACACCCAACTTCTTCATAACACGAACCGGATATGTAACTTCCTGTATGGAATAACCTTCATAAAAGTGAAATCTTCCCTGCATTGCAACTACATCTTTACCCTGCAGTTTGCCAAACACCAATTGACCCTTATGACCTGTTACCGTTGACACCGGGAAGTTAGGAATATCCTCATAGGGTATTATAAAGGGCTCTTCGATTTCTTCTGCCAGTACTCCGAGACCTGAGCCCAGTATCAAACCTATCTGAGGATTAAAAGAAACTTTACCCTTGAGATATCCAATAGTTTGTTCCAGTTTAGCTATCATCTTGTCCAAGAGTCGTCCCCTCCTTTGAAATTATTGTTATCGGCTCTTATTGATTCTATTATTTCCCTAGCAAAGGATTCACCGTGAGCGGTGGAACCGCAGTGAAGAAGTTCCGCGATAGTGGCGCCCAAATCGCTAAAGCTTCTGCGGGTACCAATATCAACCCCGGGCTTAACCTGCCGACCGGCAACCAATACCGGCACATGCTCTCTAGTATGGTCCGTACCGGGAAAACCCGGGTCAGTGCCGTGGTCTGCGGTAATAACCAGGACATCCTCGGGAGACATCAATGCCATAATTCCCGGCAGTTCTTTATCAAATGCTGCCAATGCTTTGGCATACCCTTCTATATTATTGCGGTGACCATAAAGCATATCAAAATCCACCAAGTTGGCAAAAATAAGACCCGCCTTATCCTGCTGCAGGAATTCTTTAATGCGCAGTACCCCTTCTTCATTGCTGGTGCTGCTTAAGGAGTTAGTGATACCAACGCCGGCAAAAACATCCTTGATCTTACCCACCGCCATCACTTCTTCTCCGCTTTCCGCCACCAATTGCAGCAGCGTCTTTTCCGGTGGTTGTAAAGAAAAATCATGCCGTCGCGGCGTACGGGTAAAATTACCCGGTTGGCCGATAAAGGGCCGAGCAATCACCCGGCCGACAGCGTGCTCGCCGGTCAATATCTTTCTGGCGACACGGCACATGTGATAAAGGTCTTCTATGGGGATTACATCCTCGTGGGCGGCGATCTGAAGAACACTGTCCGCTGAGGTGTAAACTATCGGGAAACCGGTGTCCATGTGTTCCCTGCCCAATTCCTGAATTATTTCCGTGCCTGAAGCCGCTTTGTTACCCAAAATACCGCGCCCAATCTGCTGTTTGAAGGGTTCTAATATTTCAGGTGGAAAACCCTGTGGATAGGTGGGAAAAGGCTGCTCCAGTACCACACCGGACATTTCCCAATGGCCGGTAGTAGTATCCTTGCCCGCCGACCTTTCCTGCATTTTCCCAAAAGCACCTTTGGGCATGTCCATCGCCTGTATTCCGGGTACCTGGATAATATTACCTAGACCCAAATCGCTCATATTGGGGAGTGCTAGGCCGCCTACGCCCTCCGCCACATGAAGCAAAGTATTCGCACCTGCATCTCCATACTCTGCCGCATCAGGCAAAGCACCAATTCCCACACTATCCAGGACTATTAAAATTACACGACGTATCAAATAAAGACCTCCTGTCCGCTATGCGCGAGGGTGTGTTTCATCATACACTTCTTTAATCCGGCTTTTGGTAAGGTGAGTATAAATTTGAGTGGTGGTAATATCCGCATGCCCGAGCATTTCCTGCACAGCCCGCAAATCCGCACCATTCTCCAACAGGTGCGTGGCAAAAGAATGTCTTAAGGTATGCGGGGCAATATCTTTATTAATCCCCGCATCGACCGCATATTTCTTTAACAGCTTCCAAAAACCTTGACGGGTTAAGCGCCGTCCGTGTTGATTGACAAATAGTGCCGGCTCATCAAAATGCTTAATTAGTTTATTTCTTCCCTTTTCCAAATATTCATTAAGACAGCGGGCAGCCACCGAACCCATGGGTACAATCCGTTCCTTCGCCCCTTTGCCGAAGCAGCGCACGAAGCCCAGTTCCAGATTAAGATGGGGTACATCAAGGGCCATCAATTCCGACACCCTCAGTCCCGTGGCATAAAGCAGTTCCAACATCGCCTTATCCCGCAGCCCCGCTTTTTTGCCAGTATCGGGTTGATCCAGCAATGCAACAACTTCATCGGGGCTCAGCACATGAGGGAGTTTCTTTGCTAATTTAGGTGAATCTAAGTTAATTGTCGGGTCTTTTTCTACAGCACTTTCACGGGTAAGAAAATGATAAAAGGATTTCAAAGCTGCCAGGTGCCGGGATACTGTAGCCGGCGCACGCCCTTTTTGCTGCAGTTTAAGCAGGTAAGCCATGATATGGTTACGATGTACTGCTTCTACGCTTTTTATATCCCGTTCCTTTAGCCACTCCAGAAATTGGTGCAGGTCCCGATGATAAGAAGAAAGTGTATTTTCCGCCAGTCCTCTCTCCACGGCCAGATAATGCAAAAACTCCTCCACCCAATAATTAGCCATAAAAGCAGCATCCCTCTCCAAATTAACTTTGGTAGGGTTTTCTACAAAAAAAGAGGAAGTTCCTGCGTTAACCGCAATTATCTTCCTCCCTGATAATATTCTTTTAACTTTGATACAAAACCACCGAACCAGTCCTCCCCCGCTTCACCGTCGGCCGGCGTCGGAGTTAGGTCTTGCTCCACCCCAGGGCTTGCCTGAACCGCCGCTTTGCCTAAATCTTGTTTAGCCGGGTTTTCTACTCTGACCGGCTGACCGGGAGCATGGTTCAAGTCTTCATTCTCGGCTACATCTACCATCAGATTGTTAAAACTGAGGCCAATCAAAAGCAGCAATCCGAACAATAAGACTATCCGCAGCGCAGCCAGTTTCACCCGAGCATTGGTGACTACTATCAGCACCCTGCCTCATCCTTCCTGTTCACATTTATATACTGAAAAGATATGTGAACATGCCCAGGTTTAGAACATCAGCTGCCTTTTTGAATTGCTAACTTCGCCGTACTTTCTTACCCAACTCGCTTTCAGTAAGGAAACGATGGGTCTCCGCCACTACAACACCGCTAAGCCCCAATAAACCAATTAAGTTGGGGATGGCCATCAAAGCGTTCATGATGTCGGCCACGCTCCACACCAACGATAGGTTTATTGAAGTACCAAGAAAAACGGCCACAATCCAAGCATAGCGATACCACTTTATGCTTTTGAAACCAAATAGATATTCAAAAGATTTCTCACCATAATAAGCCCAGCCGAGAATGGTGGAAAAGGCAAAAAATACGATACCTAAACTAACAATTAATCCACCCGGCCCGGGTAACCCTTCCCGGAAAGATATCACCGTCAATGCCGCTCCGGTCTCACCTGAGTTCCACATGCCACTGGAAATAATAGCTAACGCAGTAATGGTGCAAACTACCAGAGTATCAATAAATGTCCCTGTCATAGATACCAAAGCCTGGCGGCCGGGGAAGTCTGTTTTTGCCGCCGCTGCGGCGATAGGAGCACTGCCCAAACCGGCCTCGTTAGAGAATACCCCTCGGGCCACACCCATTCTTATAGCCAATAAGACGCCTGAGCCGGCAAAGCCGCCCGCCGCGGCAGTACCAGTGAATGCCTGACCGACTATCATTCCCAAGGCCCGCGGGATCTCAGAGAAGTTAATGATAATAATTAACAGCCCGCCCAAAATATAAAACACGGCCATTAACGGAACCAACCAGGAAGTTACCCGGGCAATGCTTTTAATTCCACCAAGAATAACCATAGCCACCAGAGCCGCAAGAATTATCCCGGTAATTCTGGGGTCAATGCCAAAAGAGGTCTTAATAGCATCAGCCACAGAGTTTGATTGAACGGTATTACCGATACCAAAAGCTGCCACAGATGCAAAAACAGCGAATAAAGTGCCCAGCCATTTCCAGCCCAAGCCCCGGCTAATATAATACATGGGTCCGCCGGATATTTCTCCCTTTTCGTCTTTAATACGGTATTTCACCGCTAAGATAGCTTCCGCATATTTGGTTGCCATACCAAAAAGCGCGGTAATCCACATCCAAAATACCGCACCTGGGCCGCCGGCAGCAATAGCAGTAGCCACACCGGCAATATTCCCGGTACCGATGGTGGCTGCCAAAGCAGTCATCAGTGCCTGGAATGGAGTAATATCTCCTTCTCCCTGATCTTCTTTATCAGGTTTTTTAAAGACAAGTGAGAGCGCATATGGTAATTTGCGTATTTGTAAAAACTTCATCCTAAAGGTGAGGTAAATTCCCGTGCCAACCAACAGGGTCAACATGTAGGGTCCCCAGACCCAGCTACTTATATCACTTAGCAGTTCAGTAAATGCCGCCATTTTTTATCACCTCTCTGTTGATATTTAAAAATAGAATTTACTATATTAGCGTTTCCAAATCCACATATTCCATACCGTGGGCTTCCGCCACTGCCCGGTAGGTCACTTTACCCTTTACTACATTTACTCCGTTAGACAATGGTTCGTTTTCTTTTACGGCCCGAAGCCAACCCTTATTCGCCAACTGCAGCGCATAAGGAAGGGTTGAATTGGTCAATCCGAAGGTGGAAGTTCGCGCCACTGCACCGGGAATATTGGCTACGGCATAGTGGAGCACACCATACTTCTCATAAGTAGGTTCACTATGGGTAGTGACATGGTCAATCGTCTGGATACAGCCACCCTGGTCAATGGCAACATCAACAATAACTGCAGCTTTCTTCATACCCCGCACCATATCATCGGTGACAATATGCGGCGCTTTAGCCCCGGGAATAAGCACAGCACCAATAAGCAAGTCTGCAAAAGAAACAGCCTTTTGGACGTTGACAGAGTTGGACATTAATGTATTCACATTTCCGCCGAACAAATCATCTAACTGCCGCAAACGATTAGGATTAAGGTCAACGATAGTTACAGATGCGCCCAAACCGTGAGCCATCTTAGCAGCATTGGTACCGACTACTCCGCCGCCGATAATTACTACGTCCGCCGGCGGGACACCGGGAATACCACCCAACAGCACGCCGCGCCCCCCTTTGGGTTTCTCCAACAATTGAGCGCCTACCTGAACCGACATCCTGCCGGCTACCTCACTCATTGGTGTTAGCAGCGGCAGACTGCCATCATCCAGTTGAATTGTTTCATAAGCAATGGCAGTTACTTTCTTTTCTGCCAGGGCTTTTGTCAATTCGCCTTCCGCCGCTAGATGCAGATAGGTAAATAGCACCAAATCTTCCCGAAAATAGCCGTATTCTTCAGAAAGCGGTTCCTTTACCTTGATAATCATCTCTGCATTCTCCCAAACCTCTGCAGCAGAACCCAAGATATTTGCCCCTTGAACAGTGAATTCTTCATTAGTAATGCCGCTGCCCAAACCCGCATCTTTCTGCACCATTACCTTATGTCCCTGTTGGGTGAAAGCAGCTACTCCAGCAGGAGTAATCGCCACCCTGTTTTCGTTATTTTTAATTTCCTTCGGTATTCCTATTATCATAATTTGAAGCCGCCTTTCTTAAATGAAGTGACATTGTTACTAGTATCTTTTTACCCTAGCGAATAAATATGTATTTAAACTAATCTACTTCAAAATCACTGCGTAACATGGGGGTCTAAAAAAGAAAAAATACTCCACCGAAGGAGTATTTGAAATCGTACATATTATTTAAATTATTTCCTTAGTTCTTTGTTTAGAAGTAAACCGCAATCAGTTTGATGAATGCTGGCGAGATGTAGGCCTCAACCAACCCACCCAGGCTCACTACACCCATCACTACCCCAAATAAGACAGTATAGCCTAACAAATACTGAGACAGCACCAAGCCCCGAGAAAACTTGCCTTGTAAGAGTTGTAACGAAAAAGCTACTGAACTGATAGCAGCAAGCAGCAGTGCCGGTACAAAGATGAGATTTTGAGGAAGCACGGAAAGAATAGTTAGCAATACCCCGGCAAATGCTTTCTCTTGTACTAAAAAGCCCACAGTAAATCCCAATACCGCGCCGCGAAGAAATACCACTACACCTACCACCGGAATACCTACTACAGTCAATCCCAAAAACCAAATCAAAAGCATCAACTTAATATTTGACCAAACAGCCGTCTTGGCCAGCCCTAAACTGTCAACCTGCCAATCGCCGCTGCCCTGAAGCACTGTATCCACATAATTTAACAAGTCCAGTTGCTGCTGTTGGGATAGAGAATTTATGCCTAAAGCGCCGGAAATAATACCGGCAGCGAAGATAAAGACTATAAGGATGAATACTGCCAAATTAGCCTGCAGATATTGCCCAATTCGGCTTTTGAGTTTCATTCGCTCCACCTCACCTGCTTTAACTATATGTATGCAGGGGTGGATGGTTTATGCTTGCTGCGGTGGGACTTGACCGGACAAATTGCTTTGGATGATTTGGGCGATAAATTGGGCCGCTAATATATCTTCCCAAGAGTTGGCACTGGCAGCAACAACACTGACATTGCTGGAGTATTGCCGGGCTAAGGCCACTGCTCTGGCAGCACCAGAAAAGGATGGTTCTATCCCTTTTTTCGCTAAAGTACGGGCTACGGTAGCGGTGGTCACGATACCACCGGCATTGAAGGCCGCATCAAAGGCAGTGCCTCCCGTATCACTGACTACCACCAATACAGCACCCTCCAAAGTACAAAGCTTACAAATTTCCGCACCGGCATTGGGAACTATTTTACTGATGCTGCCGCCCTGATCACGGACACCGGAAATGAACCTTCTAGCATTTTGCTCCCGCTGGGCAGGACTGGCCCAACGTGGTTCAGTAGCGAGAATGATATCCCGCCCATCCTTAAGAGCTGATTTAGCAGCCTGTCGGCCAATATTTTCCGGCACTACCGGTACCGGCGGGTTAGCGTTATCGGGAGCGGCGCCAAATACCTGCCAGGCTCCTGCTTCTATGGCACTTTCTATAGTGGTAGACATGTCAATCACATCGACGATTACCACTATATCTCCCAGCAGTGCCGCCGCTGCCGCACCGCTGGCATCTGATACTACGCTCACCCTGGGCCTGCTCAAATACTATTCCCCCTTAGCTAATTTTCTTATTGATCGGGCCACAAAATGCCGGTAATAGTCTTACCATCCGTAATTTCTCCTTTGCTGATTTTTTCAACTGCTTCTTCCCGAAAAAGCTTGATTACCTGGACAAATTCATCTTCGTCACAGCATTGCTCTCCTTCTTCCAGATTCTCCGCCCGATAGAGATACATTATTTCATCGGAAAACCCTGGGGACGTATAAAACGTACCCAACAATTCTACTGTGCCTGGTTTATATCCCGTCTCCTCCTCTAGTTCTCTGGCCGCACATCGAGCCGGGTCTTCCTGGTGGTCTAGCTTTCCCGCGGGCAGTTCCAGAGTCTCTTGAGCGATCGGGTAACGATACTGGCGCACCATTAATAACTCTTTTTCCTCGGTATAGGCCAATATGGTAACAGCACCGGGATGCTCCACCACCTCCCGGGTGGATTCCTTGCCGTTGGGCAGCTCCACAGTATCTAATCTGAGGCTAATCATATTTCCTTGAAAAATTTGCTTCTGTGCGAGAGTCTTTTCTTTTAAAGACAATAGTTTCCCCTCCAGGTATATTTTGCCATTTAGAACCATAGTCTAATACTATCATACCGCGAAAAGGGGTATCAATAAATGATCGAACAGTTGGTAATGAAAAATCAGGTTTATTGGCGGGGTTCCATCAAGGAATTACTCCCTTATCTGCGTGAATTGGGTAAAACTCAATCTACGGTACAAGAATTCATTAATAAAAACCTTGCATAAATTTTGGGCGCTTCCTAGGATTAACTTTAGCGACCGCAAATACTCTTAGCCACCCTGCGGCCGGCTAATATACCGGCGGCACCGGCCGCAAGAAAAAACGCCGGATCTTGCTCGAACTCTCTTCCCATAGAATTAACTTTCAAATTACTTTTCATCAGTAAATGATGGGCCTGCATGCCGTCAACTTCAACCACCTTATGGCCTTGGGCAATTACTTCTACATCATCTTGGATTTCTTCCCATTCATCTTCTAGTTTGGGGAATACAACGGTTGCCTGGGAATGAACCATATCAAGAACTGTAAGGGTATGATGACTGACGCCCCGGTGCCTTGGTCTGGGATCGGCCATACTAAGACGTGGAATAACAAAAGGCCTGCCGCCCAACCGGTCTACGGTATCAATAAAAGACACCTGTTCCATACCGCTAAAACCAAAGGTGCTGCCCGTACCGGTGATTCCCGGCCCCATGGTAACCACAGCGACATCGGCCTTCAGCACATTCCTGGCTGCCAACAGCCCCGTATAAATGTTGACCGCCTCTAAATCACCGCCAAAAGCATGCCCAATGGTAACAGTTCCGTCCAAAAAACCCCTATGCTTGAGACTTGGTACCATTTTGCTAAAGCCCAGAGGCAGTGCCCCGCCGTCGCTCATTATATAAGCAACCCGTAATGTACTGTCAGCCGCTTTAATACCGGCAGCAGCATAAGGAAGCATGCTGTGCAGCAATCCTAACACCACAGGCATGCCGCCCAAATCCTCAGAAACTCTGAATTCCTCATAATACGGGCTGGCAGGCTCTTCCACCGCCAATACTTTAACCTGATTAGGGGTATACCGCAATTTTATAATATGCCCAGGTCGCAAGCTCTCCCGACCTGTATTATTGATGTTGGCCATGACGAAATGACAGCCGCCGCTGCCTAATCCAAGTCCCACGGCAGTGGTATTGACAAGCACTAAGTCGCCCACTGCTACAGTACCAGTGAGCAGGTCATAGTTTATTGCAGCAGCCTCACCAAGTTCCAATTTAATATTAATCTCTGTTACTCCCGGTCGATGACCCATAACTGCTGTCACTTCACCCTGACTAAAGCAAATCATTAATCTCTTCCACCTTTTCCCCAAAAGAACAGGCTGATAATCCAAAAGGTAAAATGCATTACTTAGTATACCTTTGACTGCAATGCTTTATTAATATTCTAAAATGGTCTCCTTACCTTAAGCACTGCGGCAGCAGTACCGCTTTCCTTACTCACCACACCAAGGCACGATAAACAGCAGCTAGTTCTTTTGCAAGCATATTGCTTAATCCCTTCCTAACCGATCCAACCTATTAAGAAGATTATTTCCCTCTATTACACGAGTAAAGGAAACTTTTTCCCCATACCAATGCAACGCAACCAATAAAGCAACCAGAGCCACTTTTAACATTTCCGGCAGAGCCCACATCATTGTCAACCCTAGCAATACCCCCAAAATATTTGCCCCTACATCACCTAACATAGCCTCGCCGCTTAAGTCCCAAGGAAAAAAAACCAGGGCCGGAGCAATAATCAGCCAGATCAGGCCTTTTGGCAAAAAAGGGCCGGGTATTAAAAGCAATAGAACACCGACAAAGAAAAATAGCTTTAACGCTCTCCCTGGCCTCAAGTCCATTAAATTTAAAAAATTAGTGGTCAAAGCAATCATCAGGGTATTAACAACCACCACCCAGGGAATAGAAGAATAAATAACTGCGGCAGCAAAAGCGGTCAGGCCCCCGCCAACTGCTTTTACAAACCCTGTGGTCATCTTTCTCTGACGCATCAGGGCCGATATGTGCCCTCTAAAACCTTTGCTGTCACCACCCCACAAGTCATCCAAAAACCCCACCCCGCCCATAATCATAGCAGCAACTAACAATAAAGCTGCCTCCCGCTTAACAGGAAGCAGCAAAGCTGCCAGATACAGACCCCCGGCCACGCCAAAAAGCGGGGTTAGTCCTCCTAAATACGGTATCTTATGACCCGCGTGATTGCTCCGGGTAATGTCACTATGATTCAAAAAGGCCATCAGGGGTGGCTGCATGGAGCGAGCCAAGGCATAATTAAACAACGCCAATAAATATACTGTTATTATTTCAGTCAAAGCCCCGCCCCCTATCCCGAGCTTTCTCTAAAAACACCCTGGCTACATGGCAGCACTGTCTGCCCCTATGGTAAAAGCCCCGCCAGTCCCGGCCCGTTTCCCGGTGAAACATCTCTACCGGTATTTCTATTACACGGAAACCTGCCCGATATGCATCAATGGTAAACGAAACTTCAACCCCAAACCCGTCCGCGAAGGGTGCAAGCCTCTCTGCTGCCCCTCGACTCATGGCCCGCTGTCCCGAGAGCGGCGATTGAAATTCCTTGCCGGTAAAAGAACGTAGGCCAAACCGGGCCAAATTTGTAACAACACCAAAACCGCCTTTAGATTTTGCAGGCGGAAATGCGGCGATAGCGATGTCAGCGTTACCTACTTTAATTGGCTGGTACAATTTGGCGGCGCATGCGGCACTTTCCCCTAAATCGGCATCCAAGAAACAAATATACTCCCCCAATGACTCCTGTAAGCCCCTGGTTAACGCCGCACCTTTCCCCTTATTGAAGGGTTGCACAATAACCTGGGCACCGGCAGCTTTAGCCTTTTCAGCGGTCCCGTCATTTGACCCATCATCCACCACCACAATTTCCTTGATATGCGGCAGGCTGTTTAAGGAATTAAGCGTGGCAGTAATTACAGCAGCTTCATTATAAGCAGGAATAATGACAGAGACATCGTCCTTCATACAGCAAACCACCTTTAAAAAAACAAAAATTTAAGCCGTATCAGCATTAGTCGAATTATTTGAAAAGTTTCCGGTGCTGCCAAAGCAATTAGTGTAATGGGCACCAGTGCTGCAACCATCAGCTGCGCCACATAGCCGACTTTCACCTGCTGCCGATATAATTTGCTAACGCCTTTGGCATCCACCAAGGCCGGGCCTATCTTCATCCTGGTTAGCATCGTGCTGGCCATACCCGGGCGGCCTTTTTCGAGGAAATCCAAGACATTAGAATGGCTGCCCACGGCTACTATTAAATCTGCTCCTTGTTGATATGCTAACAGCATGGCAATGTCTTCACTAGTGCCAGGAGCCGCGATGCTATGTCCAGTTAGACCCAGCTGGTGAAGCCGTTCCATTCCCGGGGCACGACCATCGGGATAAGCGTGGACAATCAATGTGGAGTTACACTTTAACGCGGCGTCGGACACACTATCCATGTCACCGACAATTAAATGCGGCTTAAAACCAGAATCCAATAGTGCATCGGCACCGCCGTCCACCCCGATTAGCACTGGTCTAACATCTCTGATATAGCTTTCGATCACACCTAAATCTTCCCGATAATTATGCCCACGCACCACTACCAGGGCATGACGCCCATTAAAGTCAACCGGTAGTGGCGGAACTGCCAGGTCGTCCAACAATAAGTCCATCTCTCTAGCAGCATAATCGAAAGTATTTTTAGCAAATTTAGTCAACTCATTGCGATAATTGCCCAAACTATCTTTCAATTGGCTGGTAACGGAACTTACAGTATGTATAGTTCCGGTGGCGATTTGCTTTTCCCCAAGGAAAATACCGCTGCCCTGGATTTCTACTACCTGTCCTTCACTTAACATATCAACCAGCCGCCTACTATCAGCATCCAACAGTGTTACCCCGCTCTTTACCAATAATAGCGGACCTTGATTAGGATATCGGCCGCTGATGGACTGACCTAGGTTAATAACCGCTTTGACCTTAGACGCTAATAAGCTTCGCGCCGCCAGTTCATCAATATCGCGATGATCAATGATGGCGATATCACCTGGTTTCAACCGTTTGGCCAAGTTTTTGGTTTTTTTATCAATTCTAACTTTTCCCCTAATTCGCATTCCTTTTCACCTAATAGTAGTATGGAACAATAATGATGTAACCTATACCCCTTTTTTAGGTTAAGAGAAAACATAAAAAAAACCGCCCCTTTATCGAGCGGTTCAAATTTATGATTTTTTTATTCTTTTAACTAACCTTACCGATTCTCAGCTTATCTGCCACCATGGCGATAAATTCTGAATTGGTGGGCTTGCCGCGTTCTACGTTGATGGTATAGCCAAAAAACTTATTCATCATGTCCACATTACCGCGATCCCAGGCCAATTCTATAGCATGTCGGATAGCCCTTTCAACCCGACTTGGGGTCGTATTATACTTCTTAGCAATCATAGGATATAATTCCTTGGTCACCGCACCCAATAAATTAACTTCATCAATCACGAATAGAATAGCGTCTCTCAAATATTGATAGCCTTTAATATGAGCAGGTACACCCATTTGATGAATAATCTTTGTCACTTCCACATCAAGATTGCGCGTTTTTACAAATGCGCCTCTGACACCATTTTCATTGCTAGGCATTCCATTTGCCAGCTGACGAATGCGCGTCCCCAGCACATCCAGGTCAAAAGGCTTAAGAATGTAGTAATCGGCACCCAATTGCATGGAGCGTTGAGTCATGCTTTCCTGTCCTAAAGCTGTAAGGATGATTACTTTAGGCTTTTTTCCATCAACGCTGGAAAGTTTCTCCAGCACCCCAATCCCATCCAAATGAGGCATTATGATATCCAACACTACTACATCGGGTTCGTTTTCCTGGATTAGGCCTATCGCTTCCGTCCCATTAAAAGCTGTACCTACCAGTGATAAATCTTCTTGCTCTGCAAAGTAACTTTGCAGAATATTGCAGAACTCCTTGTTATCGTCTGCAATCAAGACATTAATTGAATCATTCATGATATACATCCCGCCTCCTGTAAATATTTCAATTTAAAAGCAATTTCGACGACGAAATAAAATAATCCTGCTGTAAGTGGTAAAAAGTGCTAAATATCTAAATTCAGCTAAAGTTCTACGAATTTCGTGAAATATGTAAAAAACCAGGATCTATTTTGCTGATAGTCCTGGTTTTGGTAATTGATTCTGTCTCATTTAACATCCATTCGGCAGGTACCGCATATCCTCTTGTTGGATCGTTAATAAATACATGGGTAACCGCACCAACCAGCTTACCATTTTGAACTATGGGACTACCACTCATTCCCTGGATTATGCCGCCAGTAATGGAAAGAAGCTTCGGGTCGTTAATACGAATTACCATTCCCTTTCCTTCTATTCGATTGTACGGCATTACCCGCTCAATTTCTATAGAAAACCTTTCTATCTTGTTTCCGTCAACTACCGTGTAAACCGTTGCAGAACCAGGTTGAATTTGATTAACCAAAGCAACCGGTAGTGGACTATCAAAATAAGGGTTTTCTGGTATTTTGCTCATTTCCCCAAATATACCTACCGTAGTGTTCTTCTCTATATTTCCTCTAATACCTTTTTCTTGAAAGATCCCTATTTTTTCACCTGGCTGACCTTTTTTTCCTTGTTGAATACCGTGCACCGCTGCTGATACTACTTTACCATGCCCGAGGTCAATCTGTTTATTGGTTTCTGCATCAATTATCACATGGCCCAAGGCACCGTAGGTCTTGCTATTCGGCTCAAAAAAGGTGAGTGTACCTACTCCTGCAGCGCTGTCTCGAATAAACAGTCCAATTCGATAGCGCTCTGTTTCCTTGCAATACTCGGGAGCAATAGATACTTCAATTTTTCGGTCATTTCTTTTCAATATCATTTCCACCGGCAGTTTGCTGTCACCGGCCTTATCAATAACTCTAGCCGCTTCTTTGTCTGTAGCTACCTGAACACCATTGATGCTGATTATTTGGTCACCTATTTCCACACCAGCTTCTTTAGCGGGAAAATGGTTTCTGTCATCGTGCCCTTTTACCGGTGAATACCCAACAATGGATACTCCCTGGGCTTGAAGCATCACGCCAATAGACTGGCCTCCAGGGTAAACTTTATTTTGGGCAACTACATTTACTGTCATTTGACGCAAGGGAATTATACCAAATAGTTTTAAATTTAGCTTTACTTTTCCCGGTTGAATTGCCACCGGCCAAGTTTGAGAAAAACCTAACACTTTTTCTGATATCATTTCGCTGCCATCGATTTTGAGCACTCCGTCAGTTTCTGTCCTGACATCGAGGCTCAGCTTTTCCATGATCTCGTTAGGAAAGTCTAAATCCAGTCTTACTTGTTCGCCGACCGGAATTCTTTGTTGGGTGGGGAGGGTTAGAAAACTTCGTACCTGAGACGTAAAACTAACTGTGGTCATTAGAAATATCAAGCACAAACCTAAAAACGTGCTTTTTCTGAAATTCTGCACTTTTTTACCCTCCTGCCTTGTTCCCACGAGGACGCTTTAGTTACTCCTACCTCCTAAATGAAATGAGTCGGAAAATATTTCCCTGGAAAACTCTTCATCTTCTGCAGAAGTTGATTTAACTCGAGTTCTAACATTAAATTAACCTGTCTTGGTTGCTTTTATGCTATGAAACCCTTGTCAAATCTGCCGGTAAAACTTCCAGCAGCTATCTTTTTCAATAAATCAGGCGTCTGAGAAAGGTAGCTTCAATTTTTGACAAAATCAATTTTTCTTTAAAAATATTTTGCCGCTCACTTAAAATTTTATGAAAAAAGTATTAAAAAAAGACTGCCCTAAAAAGACAGTCCTTTAATATCTATTATCTCTACTTTTTTAATAAATTTTTTGCATGCTGCGTTGTTAACAGATCATTACCGCCTAACATTCTGGTAAGCTCTGCAATTCGTTGTTCTTCTTTTAAAGCTGAAATATTAGTGATTGTGCGGCCGCTGGCAATCTGCTTTTTAATAGCAAAATGCTTTCGGGCCTTGGCTGCAATACGTGGGCTGTGAGTAACGCAAAGCACCTGGCGATGTTTACCGATAGCTGCCAATTTTTCGGCTACCCGGCCAATGGTCTCACCACCAATACCTGCATCAATCTCGTCAAAAATTAACGTAGGCACTTGGTCTATCTCTGCCAGTACCGTCTTGAGTGCCAGCATAATCCGAGACATCTCCCCGCCGGATGCAATGCGCGCCAGCGGTTTTAATTCTTCTCCGGGGTTTGGCGAGATAATAAACTCTATAGTATCACGCCCGTCAGGGCCGGGTAAAACTTGGTCGATTTGGACCCGAAACTTTGTATCCTCCATACCCAAATCTTCCCATAGGGCGCCGAGATGTTTGGCTAATGTCTCACCGCCTTGATGACGCAAATCGCTTATTTTTTGAGCCAGTTTAGTATAATGCTGTTCCATATTGCCGGCTTCCCGGCGCAAAAAGTCCTTGTTTTCGTTCTTAAACTGTAATTCTTCCAAAGAAGCGGCCGCTTCTTGCCTAAAAGCCAATATCTCTTTTATGCTGCCGCCATATTTTCTTTTAAGCTGCCTGATGAGCTGTAGTCTATTTTCTGTCTCTTCCACCTGTTTCGGGTCAAGTGTCATTCCCTCACCATAATGCCGAAGCTCCGCTGCGCATTCTTCTATTTGGTAAAGCATTTGTTCCAAAGTTTCCGCCATTGGAGTGACACTATCATCATATTTTAACATGGTACGAATGTCTGCCAACGCTTGGCTCACCGAATCGTAGGCACTCTCCTTTGCAGCGCCGTTTCCATAAAGCAGAGCACGGACCTTTTCTACAGAACCCAGCAGTATTTCGGCTCCGTCCAGGCGACGCCTTGCGGCCTCTAATTCCTCTTCCTCACCCGGCGATAACTGTGCCTTGTCAATTTCCGTCACTTGGAATTGGAGAAACTCTTCCTCCCGGGCCAAGTCTCGGGCTTTTTTTTCTAAATCGTCAAGCCGCTTCAGTGTTTCCTGCCACTGCAAATATACTTTACCGATCTCCGCCACCGCAGCACTCAGTTCATCGCCACAAAAGCCATCCAACAGCTGTTTTTGCGTGTTGGCGATTAGGAGGGACTGGTGGTCGTGTTGGCCGTGGATATCCACCAAAATTTTCCCCAGCCGCTGATACATGGCAAGTGTAACAGCCTGGCCGTTGACGCGACAGGTATTTTTGCCGGCCGCGGATATTTCCCTAGACAGCAGCAAATTATCTTCTTCATCACGAGACAGACCCATCTCGGACAATAGCGTTTTAACCTCCGGCAGATGTGTCGTTTCGAATAGACCGCGCACCACAGCTGCATCAGCCCCAGTGCGGATATATGTTTGGCTCGCCCTTTCGCCCAATAACAAAGCAACAGCGTCAATAATGATAGATTTGCCCGCTCCGGTCTCACCGGTTAATACATTCAATCCGGCTGTAAATTCTATATGTAATTGTTCAATTAAGGCAAAATTCTCCACGCTTAATTCTCTTAGCATAGTATCCTCCTACGCCAATAGGCTGTCAAAACGTTCCAATATTTCACCCACTGCCTCTTTTGGTTTAATAATCACCAAAATAGTATCGTCACCGGCCACAGTTCCGATAACTTCTTTCCACGCCACATGGTCCAGGCAGGAAGCCACTGCATTGGCAGTCCCAGGCAGAGTACGAACTAAAATTAGGTTTTCACTGTAATCGATGGATATCATCGAATCCCTGAATAATCGCTCCAGTCGCAGGCGATAATTGCCGCCTCTTTGCTCCTGGGGCAGCGCATAACGATAGGCCTTATCCCCACCGGGCACCTTAACCAGACCTAATTCTTTGATATCCCGAGAAATAGTCGCCTGGGTAATGTCATACCCATCCTTTCTCAATACCGCTACCAGTTCTTCTTGAGTTTCTATCTCGAATTGTTCTATTAATTCCATAACTTTTTTCTGTCTCCGCGCTTTCAACACTGTTCACCTCGTTTCTGAATGGCCAGTAAAATCGGTGAGTTATTCTCCCGATTGGGAAAGCTAAATGAAATCACATCCCACCCATCCTGTGGCAAAGCATCCGCCCAAGCGGTTACCTTTTTGGCTTCCTCCTCACCGCCGGGGTGGCCGGTATAAAGCACTAAAGTAATCAGACCATAAGGGAGCATAAGCTCCGTTAATATATCAAGGGCCGCAACAGTGGTATTAGGCTTTGTTACCAATCCCTTGTTACCACCCGGTAAATAGCCAAGATTAAACATGGCTCCGGCAATTTTCTCATGAACATATTCTGCCATCTGCTGATGCCCGTCATTTATCAAGGATACCCTTTCAGCCACATTGGCCAGCTGGAGGCGTTTTTGGGTGCTGTCCAAGGCCATTTGTTGAACATCAAAAGCGAATACTTTTCCCTGGGCACCAACCAGATTCGCTAAAAAAAGGGTGTCATGTCCGTTGCCACAAGTAGCGTCAAGACATACATCACCAATGGCCACGGCCTGGGACATCAATCTTTTTGCCTCTTGAACCGCATTAATAAATAATCTATTTTTTGCCACAGCGGCCGTCCTCTCCTCTTAATTTTTCCCGCAGTACTTCGTAAAAGCCACGCCCATGCAAGCGCACCAATTTGGTGGTAAAAGGCGCTCTTTGAATGGTGATTTCGTCACTTTCTTCAAGTTTAAAACCGTGCTGCCCGTCTACAGTAAGCATAACTTCCGCGACTGCTGAACGCACCACTACCCGAACTGTCTCTTGAGACGATAATACCAGCGGCCGGGCAGACAGAGTATGGGGGCAAATTGGTGTTACTACCATCACTTCTACGTTAGGGCTGACCAACGGTCCGCCGGCAGAAAGAGAATAAGCCGTAGACCCGGTCGGTGAAGATATGATGACACCATCAGCTGGGTAAGTGGTATGATAATGTTGACCAACGTAGGTTTCTAATAAAATCATCCGGGAAAAAGCGCCTTTTGTAACAACTATATCGTTAAGTCCAAAAAATTTATCTACAACAAGACCCTCACGTAAAACCCGGGCTTCCAGCATCATCCGTTCTTCAACGGTAAAATTACCCTCAAGGTAATTTTCCAGTCCCTGAAACAGATCGGGCAGTTCAATTTCTGTAAGAAACCCCAACTGACCTAGATTAATTCCTAGCAGCGGTGTTTGTCTAGGTGCCACTGAGCGGGCAGTATTAAGCAAGGTTCCATCCCCGCCCAATACCAAGATACAATCGGCTTGACTGCTTATTTCCTCTTCGGGCAGCCCCAATTCCTCCCGACCCACCAGCTGAGCGTTAGCGAGCGGTAAAACAAGTCGAACTTCTCGCTTTTCCAGCCAGGTAATCATTTCCCCCGCAACTTCCAGCGCCCGTGGTTTTTTAGCATTTATTATCAATCCGATTACTTTCATTCTGCTCACCTGACCCTAAAATAAAAATATAAATATGTAACCAAAATTCCTACAGCAATAAGAGTAACGTCCCTCAGCCGCTGTTCTGTGCGGTTGACTGCCATCTGGAAACTAATATGACGTATCTTACCGTTATCTGCATCAAACAGGATAATACCGTCGGCTCGGCGCACGGAGTAATACTCCAACAGCTGCCTTCTGCTGCGAGCGCTGTTTAGGCGACGGGTCTGTTTGCCCGATTTCACTTCAACCAGATATGTCTTACCCTGCTTCGCCACTACTAGGTCTATTTTAACTACATGACGATACTGCCGGTCATCTACATTTACCAACACTGGATAGTTCTGTTCAACTTCCACAATACGGTAACCCTGCTCGCTCAATTCACTTGCTGTATTTTGCACCGCCTTCCGCGCCAGCAGCATTTTTTTTCCTGCTCGCCGCTGTCGCAAGCCTTTAGTAATATTATAAGTCAAAAATACAGCTAATATAAAGCCCAGTATAATTAAGTCGGAAGTGCGCAAATTATTCACCTCAATATCCTTTTCTACATGGATAAAATATATCCTGTCAATCAAGGCCAGGCAAAAAGAAAACTTGGTGCAGAATACCTTTATGCTAAAAAAAGAGACCAGGAATTTTACCTGGCCTTACGCTGTTTATGACTCTTTTTCATTTGATATAATCCGCGGTCAGCACATTCTATGAAACCGCTGGAACCACAGTTTACTCCCAGGTAAGTGGCCAGTCCATAACAAATGCTGATCATGCCGGTAAATTCTTGTCCCTGGTAATTATATCGATGCTCACTAACTGCTTTTGCCAGTCTTTCTGCCACCGAACTAGCTGTATCCCCGTTGGCGCCGGGTAAAATCACCGCAAATTCATCCCCGCCGTAACGGGCCACTTGGTCACCATCCCGTACTGCCACACTTATTACAGCAGCTACTTCCTTAAGAATAAAGTCACCGGCCACATGACCGTAGGTATCATTAAATTTCTTGAAATTGTTAATATCTATCATCAGCAGTGACACTATTTGGTCATCCTTAGTTCCTGTGTTGGCCATTTCCCTATCCAAGGCGGCACGAAAGTAACCATAATTAAAAAGCCCCGTTAATGCATCGGTGGACGCCGCTAACTTTAGTTGGTCCATCAATCGAGCATTCTCCACAGCCAAACCTAATTGAACCGCCAGCGCACTGAGAAAATCAACGTCTACTTGACCGAAATTGTTCTTTGTCTCACTATGAACAGTCGCAACCCCCAGTACTCGGTCCTTCACAATAATTGGAACCGCCAATACCGCTGCCACCTGAAACGCCTCAACTATTTTCGGCGTAGCTCTGGGGTCGTTAGCAGCATCATTAACCACTACAGGGTGAGCTGTTTCAAAAGCCAAACCGCTAATGCCCTTAGTCTCATCGGCATCCTTGGGAAATTGATAACCTTGCTTACTAAAAAAATACGCAGTTTCTAACCGTAATTGCCGGCGTACTTTTCGAGACAGGAGCAGATGACAACTATCTACCTCCATGATTGCCGCAATCTTGCGGGTGCTATTGCGTAAGATTGTATTCACATCGTGGCTTGAATTTAGTTCGAAGATGTATTCATTGAGCAAAACAAGTTTAGGATGCAACCTTTCCCCATCATCTGCATGCCAATACTTACCGGCTATCATTTGATTTCACCTCGCCCTAAATCCCTTAAAATAATAATTTAAAAAAGTGATTTAATACTTCTCCAAGGATACAGAAAATTCCTTTAGCCTATATGTAAAATTTTTCAAAAAAAGCAAATTAAAATAACTAACGGTTTATGAAAAAGTCTCAGTGGGACACACTAAGTGTGACAAGGAGGTGCCCTGATGGCACGCAAAAAAGACCGAACCGATATGCCCCACCGATCCGCCCAGGAACGAAGCAAAGATTTTGAAGAAGTATCGTTGGGTTATTCTAAAGAAATGGCCTTGGAAGAAGCACAAAGATGCCTACAGTGCAAAACTCCCACTTGCGAACAAGGCTGCCCTGTCGGCATTGGCATAAAAGACTTTATCAAACACATGCAGACGGAAGATTTGAACAAAGCCTCCGAAAGCTTAGAAAAGTCCAATACCCTTTCGGCCGTGTGCGGTCGAGTATGCCCCCAGGAAACGCAATGTGAATCAAAGTGTATCTTGGCCAAAAAGGGTCAACCAATTGCAATCGGACGGCTGGAACGTTACCTGGGCGACTATAGCATGAAAAAGAAACAGCATTCCAAGTCGAAATTACATTAGAATAAGTTTCCCATAACGGCAGAAGTAACAATTTAACAACCACTTCTCAAAACATATTCTTTTTCACCAGGTAAATGATTGCCGCCCCGGATAAAGTCAATGACAGCCCAACTGTAAAAATAAAAGCAAACGGATTATCCTGCATCGGTAGTACCACATTCATGCCGAAAAAACTGGCTACCATGGTGGGCAGCGCTAAAATAATGGTTACTGAGGCGAGGAATTTCATCACCATATTGAGGTTGTTGGAAATAATTGAAGCAAAAGCATCCATCATACCACTGAGAATGGAAGAATATATTTCGGCCATATCAATGGCCTGCTTATTCTCAGTAATAACATCCTCAAGCAGGTCCTGGTCCTCGGGGTACATCTTAAGAAAGGGGGATTTTAGCAATTTTTCCATCACTATTTCGTTAGCCTTTAGCGATGTATTGAAATAAACCAAACTTTTTTCTAAATCGAGCAATTTGATTAATTGCTCGTTTCTCATAGAACGGTGCAGTTCTCTTTCAATGTCATTGGTTTTCTTGTCAATTTCTTTGAGGTATTTAAGATAAAGTGCCGCGGTACGGTAAAGTATTTGAAAGATAAACCTGGTCTTTTTAAAGGTGTACCAGGTTTTTATCCGGCCGTTAACAAAATCCTCAAGCAAGATGTTATCTTCAAGACATACTGTAATTAAATTATTAGCAGTGACAATCATTCCAAAAGGAATAGTATCGTATCTTGTCCTACCCCGCTCGCTTTCAATGGTTGGGATATTAATAATAATGAGGATGGTACCCTCTTCAACTTCAATACGGGGGCGTTCCTCGTCATCTAACGGTGCCTTTAAGAAATCGAGCATTACACCGGTCTCACGATTCACCCGTTGGATTTCAGTCTCGGTGGGTTTAACCAAGCTAACCCAAGCTCCCTTATGATTAAGGTCTTCTGTCTCATGTAATTTATTTTCAACAGTTCTCCAAGCCTTTAACATGTCACCCCTCCTATTTTGCAACTACACTTCTTATGTTACACCTTTCCCCCTTTTGCTTCAAATAATTTCACCGTGATAGGAAACACTATAGAAAATCCTGATAATGGGGGAATTTCCAAGTGAAATATGTCATCATCTGTCTGGTTGTAGTCGCGTTGCTTTCCCCGGTGATATTCTTTTATCTATTGTACACTTCCACCGCACCGATGTTTAACGAAGAGCTGCCGGAAGAGGCGGTAATAGGCAAACGCCTGTGGCAAAGTAAAGGCTGCGTAGAATGCCATACGATATTTGGCAACGGCGGCTACAATGCCCCGGACCTTACCAATTCCTTCAGTATCCGGGGGGAAAAATGGCTGAAGCAGTTCTTTGCCAAGCCGCCAATGATGCGCCCCCATAAGCAAAGGAAGCATCCGGGATTAACCCCCAAAGATACAAGAGCAATGCTGGCATTTTTTAAGCTTCTTGACAATATCCCTAACTTGGGCTGGCCGCCAAAGCCCCACTACACTCCCGCTCCAAAACAGCAGGATGGTCAGTGATGTTCAGATTATTAAAACGCCTATTCAAAAAAACCACAGGTCAAGAACCAGAAAGTTTTACTACTCGCGCTGTTGCCTACCCCTTTTGTGTCGCGGCAGTATTGTTTTTCGGTTTTCAGGTTACTGTAGTTACCATGGGGTCCCTGGAGTTAATCTGGCCTAATCTGCCGGCGCCGGTACCCTTTCGCTCGGGACGGATGGTTCATCTCAACCTAAGTGTATTCTGGCCGCTAATGGCGACAATTGGTGCTGCTTTCTATTTTTTTCCCGGGGAAGCAAAGAACGAGTTGGCCCACCCAAGGATGGCTAGACTGCTGTCTTACGGTTTGCCCGTAACCTTGGTAGGAATTTTATTATCCTTCGTCTTTGGTTTAACGGAAGGGCGAGAGTACCTGGAGGCAATTCGGCCCTTTGACTGGGCCATTACACTGGCTCTACTATTGTTCTCCATAATCCTTACCCAGACCTATTTAAAAAAGGCTACCCCAAAGCTGCGGCCCGCCCTGCTGGGGATGCTTTTAGGCGCCTATTCCTTACTGGGTCTTTTTATACCAAATTTATTCTTTTACAGCCACCCGGCAGTGGATGAAGTAGTGAAATTCTGGGTAGTGCATTTATGGGAGGAAATGAGCCTTGAGCTTTTAGGCACCAGTATCATTGCCGCCTATGTATTATCTTCCACTCCTAGAAATCGCCGTGCGGTACATACTATATTATATCTTGATTTAGCTTTCGTGCTTATTACCGGTTTTTTTGCCACCGGACATCATTACTATTGGATAGGCTTGCCTCATTACTGGTTGTGGGTTGGCGGAATTTTCAGCACACTTCAGGTTCTTCCCTCGGTTTTTTTAATCTATTCCCAGTATAAAAGCTATCGGGCTGAGAAGTTTCAGTCCATGAGTCGGGCAGAAAAGCTTGGTTTTGCCTTTATAGTGTCGAGTCTCTTTTATCATTTCCTAGGCGCCGGGGTATTGGGGTGGATTCTAGCTATGCCCTTCATTAATAATTTCGCTCATGGCACCTATTTAACCTCGTCCCATGCCCACTTTGCCCTATTCGGCGTCTTTGGGTTTCTTGCTCTCGGATTTGCCGTGTACATCCTTACCAATGAATTTCCTTTGAAGAATAAGGACTATAAACGCCTCTGGTGGAGTATTGCCTTTTTGAACGTGGGGTTATTAATTATGGGATTAGCTTTGGCCATAGCCGGAACCTTGGAAACATACCTTTACCGAATTCTGGGCAACGACTTCATGGAGACACAAAGAATACTGATACCTTATCTAGTCATCAGAACGGCAGGAGGAGCCGTTTTTTCCGCTGGCGGTCTTATATTGGCCTGGACTATATTTAAACTAGCTATTGGCAACCTACACGGTATCATTTTCCTGCCACCCGAACGGCGTAAATAAAAAAGTCAACACCCTTGGTGAAAGACACAAGACACCACCGGCGTTGACTTTTTGCTTCTTAAGTAACGCTTTATTCAATCACTTATCACAGTCCACAATCAGGAGTGTAACAGTTATTATCAATAAACTGACATTTCTCCTTACATGACGGGCAAATTTCCGGCGGCACTTCCGCCTCTAACGTATAGCCGCACTTATCACATTTCCAATTGTTCATCCCTATTCCTCCCCGATCTGGCGCCTTAAAACCGCTAGTTTTTGCAGGTGACCTTCTTCCTCCCGAATGAGGTCATCAACCACCTGCTGCTTATTTTTACTTGTAAACCTGCGGAACCCGATAAAAAATAAGATAGAATCTTTTTCAAAGGAAGCAGCCAGCAGTAGTATTTCTTCCGGGGAAACGGCATCATCCACCATACGCGTTAGTCGGTGGTCATCATTAAACATATGGGTTTCTGCTGTACTTTTCATATAATCGAAGTACTCACCTGGGTAGCTCTCCCGTGGGTTGGTCCCCTCAAAATCCTCACCTAATTTGATAAAATCCGCCTGGTGGCGGTCCTCTTCTGCGGCCAAATAGCTTAAAAGCTTTTTAGCTTCTAGGTGTTCACATTTATCCGCCAACCGGCGATAGAACTCAGCCCCCTTTTTTTCGATCTCTGCTGCCAGATCGATCACTTCGCTGGGTTCAAATCTAGATAAATTCCACAAAATACTCACTCCTCTCCCCGATGAACTGCCCCGTAAGTTTTTAAGGCCTCCCGGGCAAAATCCTTACCCGCTTTATACACTTCCTCCAGCACCGCCGGCGCCTCAGCCACACTGCCAGGGTAATCAAAACCGGTATAGTGCAATTCGCCGGTTAACCGATAATTAATGCTAGTAAAATATACTTTAGCAATATCAGCCGCGTTTTGACCATAACTCTTATTTTTCCAAGCACCTACGGTCATAAAAAAGGCAGGCCTCTTTTCCTCTTTATTAACGAAAGGGCGCTTAAAGGTATACTTGGCATGCCACCAACACTGAAAGCGGTCAATAAAGACCTTCGTCTGCGCGGAAAGACTGCCAAAGTAAATTGGGGTCATTATCAATAAACCGGCCGCCGCGGCAATTTCTGCATAAATAGGCCGCAAATCATCACGCATCACGCAAAAGCCACTACCGGCGCAGGCATCACAGGCCTGGCACAAACGGATATCTAAAGCATTAAGGCGAATTAGTTCCGTCTTTGCACCGGCATTCTCTGACCCTTTCAAGAACTCAGCAACTAATGTTTCACTATTGCCCTCCCGACGGGGACTACCCACAAAAGCTAATATCTTTGCCATAATAACTCTCCTAAGAAAAGCCGGAGAAGCTGACAGCCTTCCCGGCTAAAGTGCTAATAATTTTCTGCCGTTACTTCAAAGAAAGCCTGGGGATGAGCACAAACAGAGCATACATCCGGTGCCTCGGGACCCTCATGGATATGGCCGCAGTTACGGCATTCCCACTTAACGGTATTTTCCTTCTTGAACACCTTGCCATTTTCTAGGTTCTCCAATAACTGCTTGTAACGCTCCTCATGCTTCTTTTCAATTTTGCCGATTCCTTCAAATACCTTGGCTATCTCTTCAAACCCTTCTTTTCTGGCTTCTTTAGCCATACGCGGGTACATATCCACCCATTCACCGTTTTCACCGGCCGCCGCAGCTTTCAAATTAGCTGCTGTATCGCCGATGCCCTGAAGAGTCTTAAAATGAAGCTTGGCATGCTCCTTTTCATTCGCTGCTGTCTCTTCAAAAATGGCGGCTATCTGCTGATATCCTTCTTTTTTGGCTACAGCCGCAAAATATGTATACTTATTGCGAGCTTGGGATTCACCGGCAAACGCCTCCCATAAATTCTTTTCGGTGTTGGTCCCTTTTAAATCTTTTGCCATTAATACTTACCTCCTCGATAAAATTTAGTATCTAACTTACTTGACAGACCAAAGACCATGCACATTACAATAGCTGCGTACCTCTTTTACCTCCTGCCGATTTACTGCAAATTCAGCAGCCGGTGCTTCTTCAGCGTTAAGCTCCGCCCGATGAATTTTATCAGCGGTAAGTATTTCAATAAACTTGATGTAATGTTTCTCTCCATGGGATGATGGACACTTCCCACTTCCACACGAATTCCACTTGTTTCTTCCTTGATTACCGGCAGGTGTTTTTCTTTTCCCTGATCTTCAGTCTTGGCAGTAAGTTTTTCCATTGGCTGACCGCAGCATACCAACGCATCAGCCCCGGCATGAGCTATTTCCACCACATTACCACAGATGTCACATTTGTAAATTTCCCTCAGTTTCGTCACGGTAACTCCCCTCCTAGTCTTCTACTTTTTCAAAGTCTTCTTTACCCACGCCGCATAGTGGGCACTCCCAATCCTCCGGCAGGTCTTTGAAAGCAGTCCCCGGCTTTATACCGTTATCGGGATCACCTACTGCAGGGTCATAAATGTAACCACAAGCGGTACATTCATATTGAGCCATTCTTATCACCCCCCAAAAAAAATGTCGTTACCTTAGCTTTCCTCAAAACGTGATTTGTTATTACTAATAATAATTACTAATAGCATTATTGTCAAGAGATATTTCTTAATTTTTTATTAATATGTTCTCTCCTTGATGACTTTATCCCAAAATAAAAACTCTTGACGTGACTAATCCAAGGGCGGCAGCACAATACAACACCTTGCACCGCCGCTGGTGACCGTCTTACTTTTCCCGCAGCAGATATCTCAGCGTGCGTGGGCTGATATTTAATTTTTTTGCCGCCTGGGTTCTGTCTCCCAGTGTATCCCGTAGAGCATCTATCAGAATTTTTTTTACAAGATAGTCCTCTGCCCGTTCGATATACCCCCGTACCTGCTGCAGGTCCGAAGCGCTGTTGGGGTGATAGCTTTCCGCCAACCATTGTTCTAGATGCTGCTGCAGCCGCATCTGGGGATCAGTGCTTATAACCGTCATTTCTCTGGAAGATTTACCGACAGCATTAATGCGCAGGTTACTTTCTTCGATAATATTTCCCGCAGTAAGGGCCATAGCCTGAGATATCACGTTGGCCATTTCACGAATGTTGCCCGGCCAGGAGTATATCTGAAGTTTATTAATAGCTCCCGGGGAAAAATGCACTGTGCGATTCCCTGATTGCCTCATAGCCAGGTGTTTGGCAAGATAAGGAATATCCTCCACCCGTTCACGAAGAGGCGGTAGCTCTAGAGTAACCACATTAAGACGGTACAGCAGGTCCTTACGGAAATTTTTTTTTGCCACCGCTTCCTCTAAATCCACATTGGTAGCTGCTATTACTCTACAGTCAGTCTGCAGCAGCCTTTCAGAACCGATACGAGTAAACTGTCCTGAATCCAACGCCCGTAGTAGTTTTACCTGAACGGACATACTGGCATCACCTATTTCGTCCAAAAACAACGAACCCCTGTCCGCTATTTCAAACACGCCCCGCCGAGCAGCATGAGCGCCGGTAAAGGACCCTTTCTCATGACCAAAAAGCTCACTTTCCAAAAGGGTTTCCGCCAGGGCACCACAGTTTACCGGAACAAATGGTTGATGCCTCCGTTTGCTGAGACAATGGACATACCTAGCTAAAACCTCTTTTCCGGTGCCGGTCTCACCCCGGATTAGCACGGTGATATTTTTCCCTGCCACCCTTTCGGCAACGGATATCAACCTTTTCACAGTTTCACTGCCGCCGGTGATAAAACCTAACTGCGCTCTGATTTCCCTGGACTCTTCAGTTTCTTCGGTTTGCCATGGCTTAGTACCCATAGCTCGAACAACCAGTTCTTCCAAGGTATCTAAATCATCAAAAGGTTTTTCTACATAATCAAATGCCCCAAGTTTAATAGCTTCAACCGCCGATTGCACCGTGCTGTACCCAGTCATGATTATCACATGGGTCCCGGGATAATGCTGTTTGATATCCCGAAGCAAATCCAGACCGCTGCCATCGGGCAGCTTTAAATCCAGCATTATAACCTGAAAACCTGATTGCTCCAATGACTGCCGTGCCTCTTTTATATTATGCGCTACCACAGTATCAAAGTTTAACTGCTTTAGAAAGTATTTAAAGAACCGGCCCACATCTTGTTCGTCGTCCACTACTAAAATTCGGTTTTCTTCTTTCACGGGTCACACCTCCTGCCGCGCCGGGGGCAGCAATAGTTTAAAAGTGCTGCCCTGATTTTTTCTGCTTTTGACTTCAATACTGCCGCTATGATTTTGAATTATTCCCAAGCTGACTGATAGCCCCAACCCATAACCCTTTCCATCGGCTTTAGTTGTATAAAAAGGTTGAAAAATTGATTCTTGGTCCTGTTGACTAATACCGCAGCCGTTATCGGACACGGAGATAAACACACTTTCCCTATCATCTTGATCAATGATACCTGTTCGAATGATAATTCCCCCATCCTCTTTTCCTTCCAGGGCATCCCGGGCATTAAGAATTAGATTGACCAACACCTGTTCAATCTGCTGTTTGTTCGCAAATATTTCCTGCCGCTGACCGCTAATTTGCTTAGTAATTTTAATTCCCTGCCGGTCCATTTGATATGATATTAAACTTAGTGCTTGGTCAATACATTCGGCCAGAGATACGTTTTCCCGAGGTGCATTGTCCTGGCGTGCAAAGGTGAGTAGATTTTGGATAATAGATTTACACCGTTTGCCACTGTTTACTATATTTTGAGCCAGCTCGTGTCGAGGGTCTTTTTCCATAAGTTCTCTAGCCAGCAGTTGACTGTTGCCCAAAATAGCGGTAAGCGGACTGTTGAGCTCGTGAGCAACTCCCGCGGCCATTTCCCCGGTAGCAGCTAGTTTAGCTGATTGTAGCAGTTGGACCTCCATATGCAATTTCTCCGTCACATCTCTGGCGTATTGAATAACTCCGTAGATTTCGCCCCGGTCATTATGAACAGGGTAGGCAGTGAGGTCAAAGATACAATCTTTTATTTCCTGCCTGTTCTGCCCCGACAACCCAGACTGCAATACCTGACGCGCTAAGCATTCCGGACAGACCTCATCCCTACCCCAGAATACGCGATAACACTTTTCCCCGGTGCGCGGCCGATCCAAATGATAGAAATCACTAGTTGCTTCGTTAACCCGAAGCAGGGTAAAATCTTTGCCGACTAGAATAATTTGTTCGGTGACGGCTTTAAAGGTTTCTTCCCAGCGCAGGTTTGCAAATACTACCTCCCGGTAGAGCCGAGAGTTCTCCAAACTGACACCAAGATGCTCCGTCAAGTGCTGCAAAAACGCCAGATCCCCGCTTGACATATCATATTTCCGACTGCAGCGTACTCCCAAAAGACCCTGGCAGCGCCCTTTCACCTTTAATGGAAAGAACGCCTCCCCGGTGTGGATGTCACAGACACCGCCATGACAATCTGTTTGAATTATCTCAGCGGCTGTTGGCGGTATTACCATGCTGCTCTCAGTTGTTAATTTTCCGCTTTGGCTAATAGTGACCACCGCTGCCGTTGGTTTGGCCTGTTTCAGGTAGATACCAAGCCGAGTAATGGGTATCAACCGACACAGCAGCTGGAATACTTTGCTGAGCATATCCTCCACCGTGGTATCAACATTAATACCCTTGGCCACCTGGTTGAGTATTTCAAGCTGAGCATTCCTCTTTTCAATTTCATTAATTTTTTCTTTCAGTTCGGTGTAATAGCTGAGCTTTGAAGCCCCAACCCCGGTCAAACTGTGTAGAAGTTCTTGCTTTTTCTGCATACTTTATGGCCTCCCCGGTTCATAATTAGCAAGCATCATAAAGCTTCCCGAAACAATCTTTCTATTTCCTGGCGAGACATGTCTCGGGGATTTGTCACCAGACACGCATCTTTAACCGCATTCTCACTTAGTTTGGGAATGAATTCATCAGTGAGGCCAACCTGGCTTAAAGATCGGGGAATGCCGATATCCCGAGCCATTTCTTCCACAGCGGAAATGGCTTTCTCCGCCATCGCTCTTTTGCCAACCCCCAAGCTGCTTTCACCAAATGCTTCAGCAACCTGGGCGTATTTTTCCATAGAAGCAATCAAGTTATATCGCATCACATAGGGAAGCAAAATGGCATTAGCTTCGCCATGAGGCATATCAAGCAGTCCGCCTAATTGGTGAGTCATGGCATGTACTGCTCCCAAAATAGCGTTGGAAAAAGCCAATCCTGCCTGAAGCGAAGCCATAGCCATGGCTTCTTTAGCTTGAAAGTCTGATTGACTGGCCACCGATTTACGGAGAAAGTTTGCGATCAAACGAATGGCATTAAGAGCTTGGACATCAGTGAGCGGCGTGGCAGCAACCGATGTATAGGACTCGATGGCATGGGTTAAGGCATCCATACCGGTATTGGCAGTGAGTTCAGCGGACTTCGTACCCAAGACCTCCGGGTCAATAATTGCAATATCAGGAACCAATGATTTGGAAATAATGGTCATCTTCAACTTTCTCTTTACATCCACAATAATAGAAAACTGCGATACTTCCGCTCCGGACCCCGCGGTAGTGGGCAGGGCAATAATGGGGGGCAGCGGGTGGCTAATCTTATCCACTCCTTCATAACTGCTGATATCCCCTTGGTTACTTACCAAAACAGCCACAGCCTTGGCCGCATCAATGGCACTGCCTCCACCTAAAGCTATTACAGCATCGCAGCCTTTTTCTTCATACAGCTGTCGC
The DNA here is from genome assembly GCF_035573695.1 of Metallumcola ferriviriculae. Lineage (NCBI taxonomy): Bacteria > Bacillati > Bacillota > Clostridia > Neomoorellales > Desulfitibacteraceae > Metallumcola > Metallumcola ferriviriculae. The sequence continues at coordinate 2,996,269 of NZ_CP121694.1, forward strand.
CCTTCCGCTACTTCACTGTCCTTGGGATTAGGGGTAACACCGGTCCACATGGTATATTCCAACCCGGCATCCCCGAGCACCGTAATGGTTTTATCAACCCAGCCCGCATCCAACACCCCTGGGTCGCTGACAAGGAATACCTTTCTGGCACCAAGACGACGTGCACTAAAACCAATTTGCTGCAGCGCTCCCCTACCAAAGATTATTTCAGGGGTAACAAATTTGAAAATATCCATATTAATAACCCTCCGTCTTACTATTTACTAGCTTTTATCTATCTTTCGGCGGCAAATACAGTTATTCCTGTCAACAAACCAGGTAACTTGTGCCAAACATTCGGCACAGTCGGCCATTGCATCGGCAATATAGGACAATCCTTCGGTTTGTGAAACATATCACAGCTATTGGAATTTTGCGAACTCCCAGACTATTTGCATTGTTATTGCCGACCTCCGTGGCTTATTTAAGGCATTTATTTGCGTTTTGATATTTATTGGCACGGTGTTTGCGATTACTTTATGGCACATGTTGCTTGACCCTAAACCACAAACCTTTATAAAGGTGGTGAATCATTGCAATACTGCTAGTGGCACCACAAACCCAAAACAGATGTATGCCCAAAAATGCAACCCATGCTTTAGTAAAAATAAGGAGGAATAAATTATGTCTATCGGTGAACAAATATTTGGTTATTATATGCCCACAGTTAACTTGATGGGAGCCGGTTCCGCCAAGCAAGTAGGCGAACAAATGAATGTCTTGGGTGTAAAAAAGGCGCTGATTGTAACTGATGCGTTTTTAAATAAAATCGGCATGGCAGATGATGTCAAAACTAACATTGAAGCCGCCGGCGCCCAGGCGATAATCTTTGATGGCGCCGAACCCAACCCCACAGATAAAAACGTTGAGGCCGGTCTAGTTGTTTTCAAGGAAAATGATTGTGATGTTATCATTTCTCTAGGCGGCGGCAGCAGCCATGACTGCGCCAAAGGTGTCCGCATTGTCGCTGCCAATGGCGGCAATATCAAAGACTATGAGGGTGTTGACCAATCAAAGGATGCTTCCATCCCCATGATTGCCGTTAACACCACTGCCGGTACCGCGTCAGAGATGACTCGTTTCTGTATCATTACTGATACGTCCAGAAAGGTTAAGATGGCTATTGTTGACTGGCGCTGCACTCCAACCGTTGCCATTAACGACCCTATTTTAATGATGAAAAAGCCACCGGCCTTGACAGCTGCCACCGGTATGGACGCACTTACCCACGCGGTAGAAGCTTATGTCTCCACCGCCGCTACCCCGGTTACAGATTCTGCAGCTCTGATGGCCATTAAGTTAGTTGCTGAAAATCTGAGAAACGCAGTAGCTAACGGCGAAAACTTCCCCGCCAGGGATGCCATGGCCTACGCTGAGTTCTTGGGCGGCATGGCTTTCAATAATGCCAGCTTAGGTTATGTTCATGCGATGGCGCACCAGTTGGGCGGTTTCTATAACCTTCCTCACGGTGTCTGCAATGCCATCCTGCTGCCCCACGTAGAAAAGTATAACCTAATTTCTAATCCCCAGCGTTTTGCCGACATCGCTGCGGCCATGGGTGAAAACATTGAAGGTCTGTCTGTGCGGGAAGCAGCCGATGTCGCTCTTGAAGCTATTAAAACACTTTCCGTAGACATTGATATTCCTGCGGGCTTAACCGAATTAGGCGTCAAAGAAACAGACCTGAAAATAATGGCTGAAAATGCTATGAAAGATGCCTGCGCGCTGACAAACCCCAGAACCGCTACTTTAGAAGATATCATTAACATCTACAAGGAAGCACTGTAATTAAGGGATCACTTGGCATTACTCCTCTATATGAGGGCGCTTAAATCGCGCCCTCACTTTTTATGTGCTTGATAATCCTTTAAATGGTGCCTATCTGCACCCTAGACATAATATCAGTCATACTGGCATTTATCTTGCATTATATATTAATACTGCACAATTAGGGAAGTAGTGGACAATGGACAGCCTTTGATACTATAGGGGCTTCCCCTTCCATTATTCTCAGCTCAAGTGTGCCAAAACAGAACAGTTTTTTGTTAACTGTTCCGTTATAAGACAAACAATCTAAGTGGAGGTGTTTGAAAATGAAAATCTACAGGATTGACATGACAGAAGGTAAGGTTGCTGCTGAAGAGGTAGCGGAAAAGTATGCCGCTTTAGGCGGCCGCGGCTTGACTTCCCAAATCATTGCCGACGAGGTCGACCCAAACTGCCATGCCCTTGGCGGCGGAAACAAGCTGGTCATCGCACCGGGACTCCTTTCCGGTACTAGTGCACCCAGTTCCGGCCGTTTATCGGTTGGTACCAAGAGCCCCTTAACCGGGACCATCAAGGAATCCAATGCCGGCGGTACTGCTTCTCAAAAGCTTGCTAAGCTGGGTATAAAGGCTATTATTATCGAAGGCCAGCCCAAGGACGGAAAGTTCTATACCATTAAAATTACCAATGACGGCGTTCAATTACTGGATGCTGCCAAACTGATAGGCAAAAGAAATTACGACGTGGGTGACTTAGCACGTGGTGATTTCGGAGAAAAGGTATGTGTGATGTCCATCGGGCCTGCCGGTGAATACAAGGTCTCCGCAGCCTCCATCGCAGTAACTGACGGTGAGGGTCGCCCGGTACGTCACTGCGGCCGCGGCGGTACAGGCGCAGTGATGGGCTCCAAGGGCGTTAAAGCCGTCATTATCGATGATGCCGGCGCTCCGGGAGTAGAAGTTAAGGATAAGGATAAATTTAAAGAAGCAGCCAGAGACTTCAGCAAAATGCTCCTTGACCACCCGGTATGCGGCCAAGGCCTGCCCACATATGGTACTGCAGTATTGGTAAACATTCTTAACGAGGCCGGTGGTCTTCCCACTAAAAACTTCCGTTCAGGGCGTTTTGACGGTGCGGATAAAATCGGTGGCGAAGCAATGTACGATATAATCAATGAACGCAAAGGTAATCCAACCCATGGATGCCATCCCGGTTGTGTCATGCGCTGTTCCCAAGTCTATAATGATAAGGAAGGCAATTACCTTACCGCCGGTTTTGAGTATGAAACTATCTGGGCATTCGGAGCTCACTGTACTATTGATGACTTAGATGCCATTGCCACCTTGGACCGCCTTTGCGATGACATCGGCGTGGACACCATCGAGATGGGCGTAACCGTCGGGGTGGCCATGGAGGCAGGTATTATCCCGTTTGGCGACGCAGAAGGCGCTATTGACCTGCTGCAGCAGGTCGGCGAAGGTACACCGCTGGGCAGAATTCTCGGTAACGGTGCATCCTTCACCGGTAAAGCGTACGGCATCACCCGAGTTCCTACTGTAAAAGACCAAAGCATGCCGGCTTATGACCCGCGGGCGGTTAAAGGTGTCGGCGTCACATACGCCACTACTACCCAGGGTGCAGACCACACTGCGGGCTATAGTGTTACCGCAAATATCTTAAAAGTGGGCGGAAACGTTGACCCCTTAAACAAAGAAGGCCAGGTAGACCTGTCCCGTAACCTGCAGATTGCCACTGCCGCTGTGGACAGCACAGGTCTCTGCTTATTTGTGGCCTTCGCAGTATTGGATGAACCTAAAGCACTACCGCGGGTGGTGGATATGCTTAACGCTCAATACGGCCTCAGCCTTACCCTTGATGATGTAACTGCTTTAGGGCAATCAATACTAAAAGTGGAAAGAGATTTCAACGCAAAGGCCGGTTTCACAAAGTCTCACGACCGTTTGCCTGAATTCTTTAAGGAAGTACTTGAACCCCACGGCACCACTTGGGACTTCACAGATGAGGAGCTTGATAATCTTTACAACTTCTAGGTGGGATTATAGTGGAATTAGAAGTACGTCTCTTTGCTAATTTGCGTGACAATTACCCAAAGGAATCTAAGGGTGTGCTGACGCTCAGTATGCCGCAAGGCAGCACCGCAGCACAGCTCGTTCGACAACTGAATATTCCCAAAGACCTGCCGTTAATAATTTTAGTCAACGGTCGGCGTCAGCGGGAAGATACATTATTGAATGACGGTGACCGGGTGGGTATATTCCCTCCGGTTGGCGGCGGATAATAATTAAGGGGCAGCACCTTTTATCAGGGTGCTGCCCTTGTTATTACTCTTTCTAGCTATATTTTTCGATTTTGATATAGAAGCGTGTTTCTACTTTATTCCCTGCGAGATTAATCTTTGACCAATTTAATGCCAATCGCTTTAGTCACTAGTATTCGAGCGCACGGGCCTATTTAGAAATAACCACAATATCTGACCCATGAGCAATGTTATTCCGACAACCAGGAAAATAAAGAAAACCCAAAAAGCAATACCTAACCCCTGCCAATTACCAATGATAACCTGCATACGAGCGTAACCCACGTAAGAAAGCAGCACCACTGCTGCTGCATTTATAAAGCGGCAGCCATTTAATGCCACCTTGACTGTCCCTTGGGCCCATTCATCAAAGGATGTCGCTGAGACGGCTGAATTTCCGGTGGGCAAATCATCATCTAGGCTTCTGCGTCCAATCCATATTATCGAAGAAAATATCACAAACAACACTAGCGCCGCTAATCCGTAAATATTAATGCTCCACCATGACTTAGCAATATGGCCGGGAATTCTCCCCCCCATAGTCAGCTGAACTGGCATTGACTGGGGTATATAAGGAGCAAGCCGATTAACCATATAAAAATTCCACACAATTATCGCTGCCAAAACTATTTCATCACGTACCTTGGGTATTTTCTTTTCATCCACCTTAATAATGTCCATCACCCCCAAGGATAGTATAACCCCGGATGCAGCCAATCAATCCAGAAAAAAACTGCTCAGCGGGTCATACATCCCGATGAGCAGCAGAAACAACCTCTTTAGTATTAGGATTTATTTGGCCATTTGCACTTACCCCTAAAAAAAGCAGATATTCTATATTTCCCTCGGGACCACGAATAGGCGAATGTTTCAGACCCAATACATGAAAGTCCAACTCCCTGGCACATTCGAGGATATTTTCTATCACTTCCCTATGGACATCCGGGTCACGCACCACTCCCTTTTTGCCCACCTTTTCTTTACCCGCTTCAAACTGGGGTTTGATTAACGCAACTACTTGACCTTCCTCTTTTAAGAGAAAAGGTAAAGCAGGCAATATCTTCTCTAAAGAGATAAAGGCCACATCAATCGTAACCAATCCAACCTTTTCCCCTAACTGTTCAATATTTAAGTATCGGGCATTGGTTCGTTCTAGACATATTACTCTCGGGTCCTGACGCAGTTTCCATGCCAACTGCCCATAGCCCACATCCACTGCGAAAACCTTAACAGCACCATATTGCAGTGCACAATCAGTAAAACCACCGGTAGACGCGCCAATATCTAAAACCACTTTACCTTCCAATTTCAATTGGAATGCTTCCATTGCCCCTGCTAACTTCAAACCGCCCCGACTGACATAAGGAATTGCTTCTCCAATAATACGAATGGCAGCACTATCGTGCACCTTGGTTCCTGCTTTATCAACCTTTTGTTCATCTACCAACACCTGGCCAGCCATAATATTGGCCTTCGCTTTTTCCCGACTGGGGAAAAACCCCCTGTCAACTAACAGCAGGTCCAGCCTGACTTTAGCCATCTGACTCTAACCCCTCTGCCTGACTTGCCTCAGATTTATTCCGGGAAAAAATCGTTCTACAACGGTCCGGCTGATTCCCGGAGCATCAAGACCGTATTTTGCCCGCATCATACTTTGACTTCCTTGCTGGACAAATTCATCAGGCACAGCTATATTAGAAACATCCGCGTTAATACTGTGTTTAGCCAACATTTCCAGTACCGCACTGCCAAAGCCGCCGGCCAGGACATGCTCCTCAACGGTGACGACCTTTCCGGTCTTATCTATTTGTTTTAATATTAAGTCCTCATCTAATGGCTTAACAAAACGGGCATTAATAACAGCAGCGGAAACGCCCTTAAGAGCCAGTTTTTCTGCTGCTTCAAGGGAAGGATGTACCATATTGCCGATAGCGACAATGGTGATATCTGTTCCATCGCGCAACACCTCGCCTCTGCCAATGGGTAATTGCTGCAGATCCCCTTCCATGGTGACACCTATTCCGGAACCTCGAGGGTATCGTAGGGAGATAGGTTCATTATGTTCGACCGCTGTATAAAGCATATGCCGTAGTTCATTCTCATCCTTTGGTGCCATTATTGTCAGGCCGGGAATATTTCGCAAATAAGCAAAGTCAAACAGCCCTTGATGGGTTTCGCCATCATCCCCGACTATACCGGCCCTATCCAAAGCGAATACCACCGGCAGTTTTTGCAAGGCTACATCATGGAGCACTTGGTCATAAGCACGCTGAAGAAAGGTTGAGTAAATGGCCACTACCGGTTTGTAACCACCTGCAGCCAATCCGGCACTCATGGTAACCGCGTGCTGTTCCGCAATACCTACGTCGTATGTTCTATCAGGAAACTCCTGCCCGAAAGCATCGATACCTGTCCCACCCGGCATGGCAGCCGTAACGGCGATCACCTTATCGTTTTCTCTGGCTATATCCCGCAGGGCATCACTAAACACCTGAGTATAAGATGGAGCACCCTTGGTTTTCACTGTTTTCCCAGACTCAATGTTAAAAGGCCCGATACCATGGAATTGGTCGGGATTTTCCTCAGCCGGCTGATATCCTTTACCCTTGGTAGTCAATACATGTACCAATACAGGGCCTTTAATGGACTTGGCACTAGATAAAACAGACTTGAGGCTGGTAAAATTATGCCCATCCACCGGTCCCAGATAGGTAAAGCCCAGCTCTTCAAAAAGCATGCCCGGGACAACCAGATACTTGAGGCTGTCCTTTACCCGTTCCATCACTTTTAGTACTCTACTGCCCACTGATGGCAACCGCTTTAAGAGATTTTCAATATCTTCCTTACCCTTATAATACATAGGGTCAGAACGCATTCTGCTTAAATATCCGGACATTGCCCCTACATTAGAAGCAATAGACATTTCGTTATCATTAAGAATAACAATTAAGTTAGTTCCTAAGTGTCCTGCATGATTCAGAGACTCGTAAGCCATGCCGCCTGTGAGGGCACCATCCCCAATCACGGCCACTACATGGTAATCTTTCTTCTGCTGATCCCTGGCCAAGGCAATGCCCGTGGCCGCAGAAATGGATGTGCTGCTGTGCCCGGTATTAAAAGCATCATGGGGACTCTCCTGAAATTTCGGGAAACCGCTGAGACCTCGGTACTGCCTCAGCGTTTCAAACGCTTCCTGCCTGCCGGTAAGAAGTTTATGTACGTAAGATTGGTGTCCCACGTCAAAAACAAACCTGTCCCGAGGTGAATTAAACATTTTGTGCAGGGCTATTGTTAATTCCACCACCCCCAAATTAGGGGCTAAATGCCCGCCGGTGCGGGAAACGGTGGATATCATTTCATCCCTGATTTCAGCTGCCAGTTTAATTAAACTTTTGTTATCCAACTGGCGTAGGTCATCGGGGTTTTTTATATTTGGCAAAATGTCGGCCACAAAATCACCTTCTTTTTCCGTTTGAAAATAGTTCCACCTTGAAGATTCTTTCCCACCAAAACAATAGCTTGCCCACCTGAAAGATAATATCTTCAGCCCTTTCAATGGCCAAAGATTTCCCTATAGCTTTGCCGCCCACGGTCAATGCAGCAACAATGGCGGTCATTACCGTACCTGCATATACCTGCGGGCCTGTTACCTGTGCCGTCAATAAGCGCAACACGATAACCGCACCTATGGCCCCGCTCAAAGTTCCAGAAATATCACCAACTACATCATTGGCGAAACTGGCAACCACATGGGAATTACGAATCATACCCAATGCCTGCCGAGCTCCCGGCACTCTTTTCGCTGCTTTAGCGTGGAAAGCTCGATCTGAAGCCACCGTTACAGCTACGCCGATAATATCAAACAGCACCCCCAACAGTATAATTAGGGCCAAAAGAATAAAAGCTAAAATCAATGATGTAATGTTGTCTAAAATCTTCTGGGAAATAAAACTGGCAAGTATTGCGATAAAAAAGGTACTAAAAGCTATCAAGAACCCGTGAAGGTGAAGACTGCGTTTTTTATTGTTTCCCAACAACATCCGCTCCATTCACTTTCCAGAGGTTCGGAATATGTAACAGATTGGTGGTAGCTAAGCAGGTAAACGCTGTGGCTTAGGTCCAGCAGGTTTTCCCAACCAGTCACCCGGCGTTGCCACCGCGGCGGTTTCCCTTTAAGACCGGTTCTGCACCGTCACCGGTTGCAGGGCTGGATTACCACTTAGCACACACTTTAATCCCTGCCTAGCTTTGCTCTCTATGGCAAACAGTCTAGGAGTTTTCCTCTACAGTAACCCGACTTCTAGCCTCTTTTGCAGTGTTGGTTTCAAAACAGGTCTCCGGACATATGGCCACTTATCCCGGTCGCCTTTGCGTTTATCCACCAACACCACTCAAGGCAGGCTACACTGCACCCAGCACTCTTCGCACCACATGCAGGTTTCTATCCCAAGCCGTAACACCTTCTCGCTGGAAGGCAACCACGTACTTGGGTCTCCGCGGGGGCGGGGTCAACGCCTACATGCCCTTGTAGATCGCCCCATCCCCCTTAACTCCCAGCACCAACCCCCGACGGGGCGTCGGCAGCCAGCACCAGGAACTTCATCGATGTGCCCGTGACGGATTTTTAGGCCCGCCTTCAAAGTCGGTATCCTGACTAGAATACTGCACCACCTTGTTTAATATCATCTGTGAAAGTTCAGGTAAAAACTGCATGAAGCCATGAAATGATTACCTCATATCTCACAAACGGTAAGACATTGCTTATTATATACAGGAATATAGATTATATCACGAATTAGAACAGTCTGCAATAATCTGCAATAACTTGACAAAAAGGTGCCTGACACCATTTTGTCAAGTTATTGCCATATATTGAAAAATGGCACAAGAAGACTATTCCTTCCCGGCCATTTCTATGCTAGTAACTTCTTGTCAGGAGAAATCTAGCCAGTTGGCGCAGCGGCTCTGCCTTTACGGTAAAATGCCGCAATGAGTCTACTGCCTTGGCTACATTCTCTTCCGCCATTCGGTAAGACATTTCCAAGCCGTATAAGGCCGGGTAAGTCGCTTTAGCATTTTTCTCATCGCTGCCCACCGGTTTACCTAATATCTTTGCTTCACCTTCTACATCAAGTATATCATCTGTAATTTGAAATGCCAAACCGAAATACTGCCCGTATTTATCCAAAGCGGCCACTTCCGAATCGCCTGCACCGGCCAGTACCGCACCAGCGCATAATGCGGCGCGGAACAATGCCCCAGTCTTATGGTTGTGGATATATACCATGTTATCTTTATCCGCGGGCTTGCCTTCCGCTTCCATATCCGCCACCTGACCGCCCACCATCCCGGCACAACCAGAACCTTGAGCTGCAATACTCACCACCCTAGCCACCGCCGCAGCAGAGACACCGGGTACTGATAAGTTTGCGCTGATAACTTCAAAAGCGCGGGTCAACAGGGCGTCACCGGCCAAAATCGCCACCGCTTCACCATATACCTTATGACATGTGGGCTGGCCCCGCCGTAGGTCATCATCGTCCATAGCAGGTAGATCGTCATGAATAAGGGAATAGGTATGAATAAATTCAAAGGCACAGGCAGTTGGCAGCACCAATTCTTTATCCTTTCCCACGCTTTCCGCCCCGGCCATTACTAGAATCGGACGAATGCGTTTTCCGCCGGCGAAAACGCTGTGACGCATTGCCTTGTGTAAAATATTAGGGAACTCTTCCTCCCCCGGCAGGTAACGGTCCAGTTCTTCATTAATCAATTTTTGTCGTTCTGATAGATATTCGTTAAGGCGCACTATTCCTCTCCATCCTCTGCAAATGCTGCCAATCTGATTTCGCCATTCTCATCCAAAAGAACCTTCATCTTTTCTTCTGCCTGATTTAACCGTTTACTGCAAAGCTGCAGCAGCGCCACTCCCTCTTGAAAATCCATCAAGGCCTCTTCCAAGGTGGCATCACCCTGCTCAAGTTTATTGACTATCACTTCCAGCTTTTCTACAGCGCTTTCAAAGTTTATGTCTTTGGTTTCTGCCACGGCAGTTCCTCCTTCACCTTCTCTATGGTACAATCCACTGCCCCCCGGGTCAAAAGAACCTCCACCTTTTGGCCTGGCAAGAGCTGTACAGCTTCGGTGATTACGGTACCATCCGACTTACGGCAGATAGAATAACCACGGCCCAACACCTTTAATGGGCTGTAAGCATCTAAATCTGCAGCCAAGCGGGCAAAATGAATTTGCCTTTCTGACAGTAGTTTCTGCATTGACCTACCCAAATCCTTTGCCAAAAGATCTATTGTCTGGTGTTTATCCTGAAACAGTGTTTGCGGTGATTGAAATACCTTTCGTTGGGACAAATACGCCAAACGTTGTTTCTCGGTACGCAGTTTTCCCTCAACCGCCTGATGCAGCCGCCGGGATAAAGTAAAAAGTCCCGCCTCTAATTCCTGATAATTAGGCACCGCCAATTCAGCAGCTGCTGAAGGAGTCGGAGCGCGCTTATCCGCTACAAAGTCGCTGATGGTAAAGTCTGTTTCATGGCCTACGGCGGAAATAACCGGTATCACGGATTGGTATACCGCTCTAGCAACAACCTCAGTATTAAAGGACCATAACTCTTCCAAGGAACCGCCGCCGCGGCCCATAATGATAGCATCCACATCAGTATGCCGATTAAGCATATCCAACGCCCGGGCAATTGCCGCGGGGGCTTCCCACCCCTGAACTGCCGCCGGTGATAATATCAATTCAACCCTGGGAAAGCGGCGCCGGATAACATGAATAATGTCCCTGAGTGCTGCCCCGGAGATAGAAGTAACGATACCGATTTTGCGAGGCAAAACCGGTATCGCCTTTTTATCAGCAGCAGCAAATAATCCTTCTGCTTCAAGTTTTGATTTTAACTGCTCAAAAGCAGCATATAAACTGCCATAACCATGAGGTTCCATGTCTTGAACATAGAACTGATACTGGCCCCCTTGAGGATAGACCGACACATAACCGTTAGCCAAAACCTGCATGCCATTCTCCGGACGAAAAGCCAAGCGACTGTTGCGCCCTTTAAACATTACGCAGCGCATACTGCCGCTGTTGTCTTTCAGCGTAAAATACATGTGTCCCGAATTATGGTGCTTAAAATTAGATATCTCACCTTTTAGCCATAAACCTGTTAAATTCGGGTCTGCTTCCAGCAAACTCTTGAGGTAATTATTCAGTTGACTGACGGTTACAATCCGTTTATTCTGCACTGCGCTTAACGGCCTCCAATGTATTGAACAACAGCATGCTAATAGTCATAGGCCCCACATCTTTATTTAAGTTCGTGTCTCAATTCAATAATATCTATGCTTTATTCTTCAAATACTCATCAATTGCCTTAGCTGCCTTCTTACCGGCACCCATAGCCAGGATAACCGTTGCCGCTCCGGTAACAATATCGCCGCCGGCAAAAACACCTTCCTTGGTAGTAGCACCGGATTCTTCATCGGCTTTGATGGTTCCTTTTTTGTTCAATTCCATGCCCGGGGTGGTTGTGGGAACTAAGGGGTTAGGACCCTGACCAATGGCCATAACTACGGTATCCACTTCCATAAAGAACTCCGAGCCCTCAATAGCAATAGGCCGGCGCCGTCCGGAAGCGTCTGGTTCCCCCAATTCATACTTGACACAGGTCATTCCTTTCACCCAGCCGTCGTCGGTAGCCACGATTTCTGTCGGACTGGTGAGTAGCTTAAACTGCACCCCTTCTTCTTCAGCGTGGTGTATTTCTTCAGTCCGAGCCGGCATCTCCTCGGCTGAACGGCGATAGACGATATATGACTCTTCGGCACCCAAACGCAGTGCGGTACGGGCACCATCCATAGCCACATTGCCGGCACCAACCACGGCCACTTTCTTACCAACTTTTATTGGCGTGGCATATTCCGGGAATTTGTAGCCCTTCATCAAATTTGTGCGGGTAAGAAATTCGTTGGCGGAATAGACTCCGTTTAGGTTTTCACCGGGTATATCCATGAAATATGGTAAGCCTGCACCGGTACCGATAAATACTGCATCGTAACCTTGTTCCAACAATTCATCCACGGTGCTAATCTTACCAATTACAGCGTTAGTGCGAATGTCCACACCAAGTTTACGGATATAGTCGATTTCCGTCTGCACCACTTCCTTAGGCAGACGGAATTGGGGAATACCATACATCAATACTCCGCCTGCTACGTGCAATGCTTCAAAAAGAGTCACTTGATGACCCAATCGTGCTAAATCCGCTGCCGCTGTCAAACTAGCCGGTCCGCCGCCTACCACAGCCACCTTTTTACCGGTGCTCGCAGGCACTTCCGGCGGCGTAACGCCCTTATTTAATTCATAGTCAGCGGCATAGCGCTCCAAGCGCCCAATACCCACCGGCTCATTTTTCTTGCCCAATGTACAGTACTTCTCACACTGACTTTCCTGAGGACAAACCCGGCCGCAGATGGCAGGCAAATTGCTTTTCTCCTTGATTTTGGCAATAGCACCATCATAATCTTTTTCTTTCATTTTTAGAATAAACGCGGGAATATCCACTTCCACCGGGCACCCTTGACGACATGGCTCATTTTTACACTGTATGCAGCGCTCCGCTTCTTTCAGAGCCATTTCCTCGGTATATCCCAATGCCACTTCATTAAAATTCCTGCTTCTTTCTTGGGGATCCTGTGACGGCATGGGTGTCTTTTCCTTGATTATTGGCATCCGCATCCACCTCCACAACTAGCTGCAGCTTCTGCTCTTTTTTCTTCATCCTTAAAAATTGCCAAACGGCGGATAGCCAAATCCCAGTCAACTAAATGACCGTCAAATTCAGGACCGTCCACACAGGCAAACTTAGTCTCATTTCCAACGGAAACCCTACAAGCACCACACATGCCGGTACCATCCACCATAATCGGGTTCATGCTGACGATAGTGGGGACCTCATAAGGCTTAGTGGTACCCGTCACTGCCCGCATCATTACCACGGGACCGATAGCCCATACGTGCTTAACGTCGCCTTTTTCCTCAATAACCTGCTTTAATAAATCAGTAACAAAACCCTTGTGACCATAGGAACCATCGTCAGTGGCTACCAGCAGAGTATCACTTACCGACCGCATTTCATCTTCAAGAATTAATAAATCCTTAGAACGGGCGCCGATAATGGAAATCACTTCATTGCCTGCTTCTTTGAGCGCTCGGGTAATCGGGTAAAGTGGCGCAACCCCTACACCGCCGCCCACACAAACAATACGTCCAAAATTCTCAATTTCGGAAGCTTGTCCCAAGGGACCAACGAAATCAACAAGACTGTCACCTTCATTAAGAGCACCGAGCTTTTTAGTGGTATAACCGATTTCCTGAAAGATAGTGGTTATAGTCCCTGCATCGCGGTTATAGTCGGCAATTGTCAAAGGGATCCGTTCCCCTTCTTCATCAACACGCAGAATAATGAACTGCCCCGCCTGCGCCTTGGCCGCTACCATTGGTGCTTTAATTTCAAAGAGCTTAATGGTTGGAGCTAAGACCTTTGTTGCAACAATTTGGTACACTTAAATTTCCCTCCTCGTTTAGGTAAATTGTAAATTGTACATATCATAACAGTATTCGCACCAAAATCTTTAATTTCCTGCTAAAGCTTTGGAAAAAGTCTCACTTTTCACAAACATCGTGATCTATACCAAACATAATGTCAGACAACAAGCCACCGTTCCTGATGGGCCTCCTGGAGAAGGCCACACCCTACTGAAAATCAAAACCGCCGGAGAATGGGCCCGGCAGCAGTTAAATTGATTTTTGAAAATGGTTTTTATATCCTTTTGCCCGTTCATAGCACAGGCCGCTATTAAGGTCTTCCGTCCAAAGAATGCTAACCCTAAGTTCTAACTTAAATTCCAATCCCTTGCATTATTTTATCTGCTTTAATTACTATAGTATCACCTAGGGATGTCAGCATAATCGTCTGAAAAAACAAGCCCATTGATGCAGCCATTATTAAAGATAACAAATTTTTGTCACTCGCTGCAGCTACAAAAACCAACATGATATTAAAGCTAAACACCCAGAAGCTATAAGCCCTTTTATATAACGCCGCCAGCACAATCAAGCCCGTTCTGGCAATGACACTTGCTGACTCTTATATAATTTAGAGATTATTACCGCAGATGTCTTTTCCATATTAAACATCTTTTCCTATGCCTCCAGCCTATGTTTGGGTATCTCTATTTTTAATCTGAATAGACTGTCCTGAATATCAAGCAGCATTTCACCATCCAACTTTTCAGTCAATCTTTTTATAATCGCAAGGCCGTCTCCCGTATGCTTACTTTTCCTGGTAGAAAAGCCTGCAGAAAAAAGCATTTCCGATGTAAAAATCTGACTTTGAGTAAAGGTATTGGTAATTTCAATAATATAATCTAAGGGGTCGTCACCAATTTGTACTGTAATCACCCCTTGGGATTGCTCCGGCATTGTTTCACACGCTTCTATGCCATTATCCAGTGCATTTCCTAATATGGAGACCAGGTCAAGTACGTATCTTTTGTCGCTTTTAATCATTGTACTGCATTTAAAGTCCACTGAAATATTTTTTTGCCTAGCTTCGGTAACCTTGGAAAAAAGAAGTACATCCAATTCTTTTAGACCTGTCTCGATGCTAATCATACTGTCATCTAAAGACTTTACATACTGAGATAAATAACCTTCCAGTTTTTCGTATTCTTTCTCTTTTGCTAAGTTAGAAATAACGCTTAAATGATTTTTAATGTCATGACGGTGCCGGCGGTAAAGGCGGTTTTGTTCCTGAATATGCTCAAACTTTAAACGCATTAGTCTATGCTGCTCTTCCTCCAAACCGGATGTATATAACTTTCGAATCAGAAAAATGGCGGCAATAATCAAAAAAAAGGTCACTATGCCAAAAATCAGCTCAAGAATATCGTCATTATTCGGCTGCAAAACATTATACCTTTTCATGAAGCTGTTATTGATTAACAGAACAATTAACGCCAACTGAGTTATATATAGTATAATCACAGCTTTATAATAATTCCTGGTCATGGTTCCACTCCTGGTCAGCTAATTGCTGTGGTTTGTTAAATAGAGATAGTTGGTAACGGATAATAACAAAAACTATAATAAAAGCAACCACAAGTTGAGGAATAAACCACAAAAATTGTAAAGTAGTATTTTCCAGCACCACAGCCGGATTGCTATGGTAAATAGACTGCAAAAGTTTAATGTTGAAAAACTCAATTATTAAGTAAATAATGGTTGACAGTATGACAGCTATAATCCTTTTAAACCAATCACCCATTTGAAAGAAAGTTAAAATTACCACTAATCCTGCGTTATAAAAAAACACATTTACGACATAACTAGCGGCGAAATGCCGGATAATATGGGCTGCTGCGCCCATGAGCAATCCTATCAAAAATACCTTTTTCCATGAGACTTTTAATCCCATTAAACTGCAGGCCAGCCAAGTTATAGCCACGGCTTCCGGTATGGAAAATAATAAAGTTTGCAGTACAGTCATTTTTCCCATCATGTCTCACCTACCTGAAAATTTCCTTGAGCCTAGTTTCGAAATCTTGATAAAGTCTTTTTGACAAATATGCAGTATACTCTTTTCCTTTAAACATGGATTCCCGGTAACACATAACGATATAGCTTTAAACCCTTGATACAACAGCATAGTTGACTCGTTAGGTGTTTAAACACATAACGATGTATACGAATACATCATATTGCTACAAGCCTTGCAAATAAAGCGATTGAACAATTCCTCGTTATGTATATGCGGGAATCTAGGTTTAAAGAAGATGATGAACGAGGCTCATGTAGAAGGGTCCACCAGTTGTCTTCCGTAATCATGGCCCGGATAACCAATACTCCCCCTCCTCTCGGTTGTCGAAGAATAGTTAATAATATCTATTTTCCGTATTTTCCATTTATATCCTGCCCCTTTTAAAAATATCCTATATATTAAAACTCACCTCCATTTATTTAGATTCAAAAAAGTGTCTTTTCGTTCCCGAAAATGACACTTTCGTTCCGTAAATCACATTTTTCCATTGCCCTATGCTACCATGAAATTGTAATAATTCGGAAAAGAAACCATTGATAGAGACTTAACCCCTAATGAAATTTCTGCTGCAAACGAAAAAGATGCTAAGATTAAGGCATACTTCAATTCGGGAAAACATAAGGCTAATGCAAGAAAAAACCTGGTTACTAAAGACGGGCAATTTTCTGTTCAAGCTTATAATTCGTTAGCAGTACCGATGCATCAACAGGAAACAACTTATTGGTGTGGTCCTGCAAGTGCTCTGCAAGCCATAGATTATATTATTGACAATAACGTTCCGAGTCAACAACAATTGGCCAATGAATGGGATCCCACAAATAATAAGTATGGGATGAATACTGATTTATATCATGGTACCACCAGTCCAGATATGGCTCGCGCCATGAATCATTGGATAGATACAACTTGGTATGTTGCCCGTGCAGAAGATAACTATGAGAACCTTTGGGCTAAACTTGTTTTTGCAGTTGATTATAGACATCCTGCAAATATTCTTGTTAATACACAGACTCTAAGTTGGTATAATGGCAAAGAGCTTACCCATTTCTTAACTGTTAGGGGATGGCATGACTGGAGTTCGGGAGAAAGAGAAGTTGATTTGGTTGACCCAAACTGGAATGACACTTACTTTGGTTACCAAAATTATGAACCCTATGATAATGTTTATAGTGCCGTTAATTCGCAAAGTTGGCGCGAAAATATTGTATATTAAACAGTTGAACCGCCATAAACTGAACGTTATAAATGACGACCCAGAAGACCAGATTAGTCATTACTAGATTATTGTTGGGGGCAAGCAAAGTGAAAAAAAGTATTTTATTTATCCTTACAATTTGCACGATACTTACCGTTTCTTCTTGTTACACTCCTCTGGAACAGAAAAGTTTTGTTATTAATAAGTTTGAGGTTAATACACACAATTTCAATGCAGCACAACCTGACATAAGTAATGGTAATTTGGTATGGGCAGGAGGTAATAATCGGGTATCTAGTAGTATATACCTATTGGACAAGGTATTTTTATATGATCTTGACACCAAGCAAATTACTACATTATTTCATACGCAATTTAATGGACAAACCGACGAAACTCAGATTAATAGTAAATGGGTTTGCTGGACAGATTGGAATGGTGAAAAAGGGGCTGTTTGGAAAATATATGCATATTCGCTTGAAAGGAAAAAACTCTATAAAATTGCTTCAGGTCAAAGTGACTTAAAACCAGACCAGAACACTCTTCCTAGGTTGACTCTATCCTCCAATGATTACTTAGCATGGTTTCAGACTAGCAACGCAGATGAAATATTGCAACGATCTTTAAAATTATATAATATTGAAACACGTGAAGAAAGGGATATAGCACTAGTTAAGTCACCTAAAGCAATGCCGAACATATCTAGAAAATATCTTGTTTGGTCAGAAGATAAAACTATTTTTGTTTATTCTTTAAGCAAAGAAAAAGTAATAGAAAAAATTATTACAGACCAACTAGCAATGTTTCCAAAAGTAAACGATGAATATGTGATATGGAATGAAGTTGGTGTATACCCCTTACTAAAAATGAAACGGATAGGGGAAAAAAAGAAAACTGACATCTTTACCGGTTCAGTATTCTTTTTTGATATTGGAACAGATTATATCGTATGGCAGTCAAAGCCGAATGGATCTATATTCGCTTATTCGATATCTAGAAATAGTACAGAAACAATTACATCATCGGGATTGTTGCCTTATATCAGAGGTAACAACCTAATTTGGGAGACTAAGGGTAAGGATAATAAGGTAATCTTTCACGTTGCAAAGCTGTTTTAATATAACTATAACCTAAAAATTTATTTTAGAGGAGAACCTTGTAACAAGGTTCTCCCTTTCGCACTAATTCCGTCCTTAGTTCCGTTTATCGGATAGGGAACCGGCCCTTTATGTCAAGGTATTAATAAGGCTATTTGGGTACATGAAAGAAGTAAGGACATCCTCAAATTATAGCCACGGTTTCCGGTATGGAAAATAAAAGTGTTTGTAGTACAGTCACCCTTCCCATCATATCTCACCTACCCGGAAATTTCTTTGAGCCTGATTCTGAATTCTTGATAAAGTCTTTTTGACAAATATGCCGTATAGTCTTTTCCTTTAAAGAAAATGGCAAACGAGGTTCTTGTGGAAGGTCTTACCGATGCTATTTTTGTAAGATTAACCAAATATGACCTACCGGTCTTAAAGAACAAGTCCTTATCCACCATTTCTTCCATGTCTTTAAGGGAATAGTTAGCTGTAATTACTTTAGCAGCGGTATAAACAAGCGTTTTCTTGTTATACGCCTCCACAAAATAAAGTTCATTTTGTTTAACTATCTCAACTGTTTCCCCTGTATTAAACTGAATTATTTTATCATTCCCGTTCAGTTTCCTTTTGATTCTAAACAGTGTCTGCTTCAACCGTTTTTTATCCAGGGGCTTTGTAATGTAGTCTGCGGCATAGAGAGCAAATGCTTCTTTCATAAACTGCTCATATGACGTGATAAAGATTATTTCCGTATCCCGCGACCGTTTCCGTATCACCCGTGCCACTTCAACACCGGAAATCTTAGGCATATTAATATCCAAAATAACTAGCTCAGGCTTGATATCTTCAAATACATTAAGAAACTCTTCACCGTTTGCGGCGGTAAATGCCACCTCTATCCCGTTAAATGATGCAATCTCATCTGCCAATTGCTCCCGAAACCACCGGTTGTCTTCCGCAATCATGGTCCGGATAACCACCAATCTCCCCCCCTCTCGCTTGTCGAAGAATGGCTCAATAATTTCTATTTTCCATATTTTACATTTGTATCCTGCTCCTTTTAAAAACATCCTTACATATTAAAACTAACCTACATCTATTTAGATTCAAAAAAGTGTCTTTTCGTTCCCGAAAATGACACTTTCGTTCCGTAAATCACATTTTCCCATTGCCATATGCTACCATTAAACTGTAATAATCAGGAAAGGGGGGAGGCTATGGAATTCCAAAAGGCGGGATTGTTAACGGCATTTTCTGGTTTGTTGGCTTTTGTCGCGACTCTATCAACGGTTACACCAAACTGTATAGGTTGGTTTTATGAGCCGAGAAAGCCTGAAACTCTATTAAAAACTGACTAATCTAGTGAAAAAGGGCTTTTTGGGGGGTGTCTAACGCTAAAAATATTATAGTAAGTTTTGCGTGTATAAATAAATTTGGTAAAATTAAGGAGGGGGAATTATGGCTAATAGAAAATTGTTATTAAGTTTTCTGATGTTTGCAGTAGGATTTATGCTACCTTTAATTCCGAAAGCTTATGCTGATTTAAGCTACCCAGACACAACTGTGAGCATCAATTATAATGGTGCTTACGATTATTATTATGCGGATGGTGCAGGTAATGTTGTCGATTTAACTTTTAGGGAATTTCCCACTGTACTTCTTGATCCAGGTGAAACTGTTACACTATCTGTCACCGAAAAAATTGTTTCTACTGGAGATTGGGCACCGGTTTTTAGGACAGGATGGGACCAATCCAAGTTAATTCTTTATGACATTCAACCTAAATCTGCAAATGACGCAGATCCTAAAGCATTATTTGCCACTGAATTTTATAATTCTGATGGACATATGGTGAAAACATGGTATTTCGCCGTTTCACAGGATCCAACGACTACCTTAACCCAAGGAGAACAGGCAGACTATTACATCTATTTCCAATATAATACTACGGGAGATTATGCTTGGGTTCAGGAAGCTGAAATGCATAGTGAGCGGTGGACGTTTAATTCTGGATACTATCAAGGCGACAGTGGCTTTATTTATGATGAAGTAGCATCAAAAAGCGGTATGCTCCTTGAGCATGGTTTATAAGGTGGAGGTGAAAAGATGAAAAAACTTATAGTTACTTGGTTTTCAGTTGGTCTAGTTGCTTCCCTACTCATGACCTCAAGTTTGGCATTTGCTACTCGCGATGCAAACAATCCAGAAGATGTCTTAGAAGACAAAGCTGAAGCACAGCGTATTTTTAAAGAAGTAAAGGAAGGTAAGCGAGAACGCATGGATTATCCTGTGAAAATATATAATGCAAAAGGTGATCTCGTACTGGAAACGACGGAAGGTTATCTTCGCAAACACCGAAAGGAAATTGAAAAAAAATATAATTTAGTTCCGAATCAATCTAACACCGATGCTCAACCAAGAGTAACTCCTGAAAAAATTCAAAAGTTTAGACAAATAAAACAAGAATCCCGGTTAGAAACAAAGTAAAATAGGTAATTTTAGAAAAGCCAGAGCTAAAACAATAAAGTTCTGGCTTTGATTTACTTTTTTGTAATTTAAAACTGATAGATTGTGATTCTCATTCATGTATAAAAAAGGATCTAAGTAAAAAGGAGGGATATCATTAAAAGAAGGATTATGTTTAGTTTGTTAATATGGGTAGTAGGTCTATTGTTACTTAACTTAGTACTTTCCACTTATATTGAAATTCGACAATTGTTAAAGAATTCTATTGTTCCATACTTATTATATTTTAGGTTGGGTATCTTGGAGGTCTTGTTTGGTTCTCTTATAGAATGGAAAAGAATAAGCAGGATATTTAACGGTGATATAGAAGTAAACTGGCTCCTTGCCCCAGGCCTATTATTACTAATTGCAGGGCTTATACCTGATGTAGTTTATACTCCTCTTGCACGATTTAGTTCTTCTCCACTGACGTTGCTGCGATGGCTAATAAACCCTCTGGGCCATACTGCGACTCGTACGTCTCTTCATGTACTAACAGGAATCATACTGGTCCGTTCAATTACCAGGATAGAAAGGGGATAAATAAAGAAGGAATAATTGGCAAAAGTTCGATATCAAATTCTAAATGAATTCAATATTAAAAAACGGAAATGACTGCCTATGAATAAATACCTTACGATTAACCTTTTATACTTTAAGGGGGCCTGAAATTTGGTTAATCTTGGGGTCGCTGAACAGTAGTAAATTGTGTTCTACCCCACCAATTCAGCGAACCAAAAACGCATCTTGAAAAAATGCCCAAAAAGAATCCGGAGCCTACGTTCCAGATTCATCACCAATAATTGCATAGCAATAACAGTCTCACTAGTTTCTTTAAGACGAGCCATGATGCGACCTAGACCATAGAAGCGCTTTCCTTCACCAAATACAGCTTCAACTGAATTTCTAATTTTAGCATCCATTCTTTCCTCAAGCTTTTGCTTTTTCAAGAGCTCAGCGTCCTTTGTGGGTCGGCCTAAAGGCGGACCGGAAAGGCGGATGCCCAATGACTTACAGAATTTAATGTTTTCTCGGTTTCGATAAATCTTATCTGCAATCACCACCTCGGGATAACAACCAAATCGTTGGTGATAATTTTCAATAGACTGAATGAGGGTTGTGCCCTCGTTAAAGGCATTAAAGCTTAGATGTTCCATGAAACTAAAGCCGTTGACAGTGCTAATTGCTAGCTTTGCACCAAATTCTACGTCAGCACTGGCTTTGCCGCGAACTATGGGGCGGATAAGATAAATGGCATGTGGAGGCTTACTATCCTATCTTCCACTTTATGTATGCGTTGCCGGTACATCTCTAGTTGCTGCCTGTAGATTTCATTACAGACCAAAAGATTACGGTATTGACGTTTGTCAAGAAGGGTCAAAGGACTTTTTAATGAGAGGTCTTTAACTATCTTTAGATCTCTTTTAATGTAACGTAATTGCTGACCAACACCTTTTCGTATCTTCTTGGCACTTTTACGTTTTTGCTTGTCAATGTTCAAATAATCCTTACGAGCTCTTTCTCGGTATGTTCTGGGTTTCTTATTGCTTCCGATGTGAGGTTCATGTAAGACATCTATGATTTCCTCCAGGGCTTCTCGTACTTCGTTAAGCAGCCATAGGTCTGTAGGATAGTGGATATCTGCGGGAGTACAAGTGGCGTCTAAGATCAGCTTCCCTGATTTTTCTGTTTCTTGTTTTTGGGGATTTGTATCAGTGCCTGATGCTCCGTTGCCACCAGGGCCGCCGCCATTTTCGTCACTACCATTACTATCGTTATCATCGGATTTCTTTGGCTTTGCGATCAATTCATTAATTTCATTAATGACGCTCTTCCCAAGCCGCTTACGGAAATGTACCATTAGCGAGGGGTCAAAAGGCTTCTCTTGAACGAAGCTTTTAAAGCCTAGGAAGTACTGAAGATACGGGTTCTCGGAGATTTCTTCTACAAGTTCTCTATCTGAAAGGGATTTTCGGTTTTGTATGATGAGTGCTCCTAAGGCAACTCTTACAGAATAGGCTGCTTGTCCGCTTTGGCTTTTAAAGTTTTTAGCATATCTGTCTTCGACTTCATCCCAAGGGATGATTGCTGCTAGTTGGCACCACCGGTTCTTAGGGTTAAGCTTTCCGCCAAAGGGTAAGCAAAATTCGTCAGGCAATATCATCTGTCGTTCGTTATGTTTATACATGAGATCAGCCTCCACAGGGGCAAGGTTTTAGTGGGGAAAATGCTATTTTCTATGCATCTATTATATCATAAATGGGGCTAAAACTCTGTATTTGCAAGGGCTTTGGGTTGTTCAGCAGCCCCTATTTTAAGCAAGATGTTGATGATAGTTATTATAATCTTCGTTTTAATAATTGGAGTCAAAGAGCACAAAGAAAATACAAATGTATATGTGGATGATTTTTATCATGAAAATTTATTCAAAATTGAAAACGATATAAAAAAAGTTTCGGTTTCGCGTAAATATCGTCGACAAACAGGAGTTACCTTAGGAGTTATCGTAGCTATCTATTTTGTCGTATGGTGTTTTTTATTACTCTTTATGAGCTTAAAATAGTTTAATATTATGACACATAAATATTATCAATAATAGGCTCATTATTAAGAACTAAATAACCAGAATCGGTTTTATCCCCACTATCTTCATATCATTCTTTCTTGTAGCTGTTGCTATTTTTGCCTTTCCTAAACTAATAAACGTTATAGCAAATTCAGACAGAGAATGCCCCGGATTTCCTGTCAATGTCAAAAATAAAGGAGTGTCAACCCCTTATTTCTATGCCCTTAATTAATACAGTTTATCCATGTCTTACCTAACCAGAAATTTTTTTGAGCCTTATTCTGAATTCTTGATAAAGTCTTTTTGACAAATATGCCGTATAGTCTGTTCCTTTAAAGGAGATGGCGAGCGAGGTTCTTGTGGAAGGCTTTACCGATGCTACTTTTGTAAGATTAACCAAATAGGATCTACCAGTTTTAAAGAACAGGTTCTTATCCACCATTTCTTCTATGTCTTTAAGGGAGTGGTTAACGGTAATGACCTTAGCAGCGGTATAGACCAGCGCTTTCTTTTTGTTCGCCTAACTCAGGCTTGATATCATCAAATACTTTAAGAAACTCTTCACCATTACCGGCGGTAAATGCCACCTCTATCCCGTTAAATGATGCAATCTCATCTACCAATTGCTCCCGAAACCACCGGTTATCTTCCGCAATCATGGTCCGGATAACCAACAATCTCCCTCCCCTCGCTTGTCTTAAAATGGTCAATAATTTTTATTTTCCATATTTTACATTTATATCCTGCTCCTTTTAAAAACATCCTGACAAATTAAACTCACCTCCATCAATTTAGATTCAAAAAAGTGTCTTTTCGTTCCCGAAAATGACACTTTCGTTCCGTAAATCACATTTTCCCATTGCCATATGCTACCATTAAACTGTAATAATCAGGAAAGGAGAGAGGCGCCTATGAAAGTCTAAAAGGCGGGATTGTTAACAGCATTTTCCGGTTTGTTGGCTTTTGTTGCCACTCTGTCAACGGTTTCACCGAATTGTATTGGTTGGTTTTATGAGCCGAGAAAACCAACTGAAAAAAAGTAAGTTATTAATAAACTTTCAAAATTTCAAAGGGAGAGTGAGTATTGTGAAAAATCATTAATTGTAGTTTCTGTATTGCTTATTTTGTCTCTATTCTTTTCAACCTTTGCATTTGCACAAAATAATTCCGCTATAGACAAAACGTTTATAACTAAAAACGTGGCAAAAAAGGCCGCACAGTCGTTTGTAAAAAACAGCCGGTATTCTTCCGAATGGAGCAAAGGAACTTTGAAATTTCAATCCTTGATGTATGATTTGAATGATAAAGTCTCTGGTTATTACTTTACTATTAATGATGATACTGATGCCACAATAGGTTATGTTTTAGTATCCGCATCAAAAAATTTACCCGCAATTCTTCAATACGGACAAGGACAATTATACGGTAATGACGATAAAAATATCGAACAGGGAAATAAATTTTATTATTTAGGTGCATTTAAGTTTTTATTTGCTGATAATGCACTAAACGCAAAAGCAAAATTCAATAAAGCTAAATTAGAGGCCCTTAAATCTCTGAAAGAAAAAGGATTAGAGGGAACTGAAAAGTATATTAAAACAAAAAACTACGTTCTTAAAGATCTTGAAAAGAGCTCCACTCACGAAAAAGGGTGGCAGGAACTCCTATCACCACAGACGAATACAATAACTGCAATAACATCAGGCGGGCAGGAGTTATCAGTAAGCCGCATGTGGCAGCGCACTTCAGGTGTTGATAATCCCAATTCAGCATGTGGACCAACTACGGGGGCTATGATCAGTAATTATTATAAATCTTTAGGTTATAGTGTTCGTGGTTCAAGTAATTATGGTGGAGATGCTGAATTTATTAACCATATGTATTTTGATATGAATACTGATATTTTTGGTACTTTTGTAGGTAATTTTGGAAACGGATTAGTCAATCACTTAAATGGGTTATATCTCCCTTCGTCACCTTGGTATGAGTTGCGGTATGACGGTGTAGGAAACTATCCAGAGTATGAAAGTGCAATCATGAATAACCGACCTGTTGGTATAATGTCAGACTTATACATGGAAGGCGGGTCAAGCTTAGAAAGTTGGCATTGGATAGTTGGTGTTGGATACGACTATGGAGCAGGCGATGAGGCATACTTTGGGATAAAAGATCCTGATGGCGGCCAATACAACATAGGAACACACTGGCACGTTTGGACTGTAAATGACCAGGATATGACTTTTGTTGTTACTGACTATAATTAACAGACAGTCAACTAACCTCTTTTATTTAAAGAGGTTAGTTGCTTACTCTTTTTGAGGTGAGTAAAATTGAGTGATAAAAAATATCCTATATGGTTTTTAATTTCATTTCTTTTATTTAACGCTTTTAGTATACTTGGGCCTTTTGTTTACTTAAAAAAAACGTCAGGTACTACGGCTGACATGCTTTTTTGGTATGTAAAGGTTGCAGTGATAATCTATCCGTCTTGGGTAGTTTTAATGTTAATTTTATTAGCCATTAGTAGAAGTTTGGGTAAGCTGCGTGAAACCTTATTAATCTTAGCATTTCCCTGTCTTTATTTTCTTCCTTTTCTTTGGCTGGTTTTAAGCCCAGAAATTCCGGAATTCATTAATTCAATACAGAGATTTCTTAATTAAAAAAATGATTCTCCTGCTGAAAGGGAGTGATTATCCCCTGTTAACCCCCGGAGACAATTTAATATAAGTTTCATTTTTGTCTAATTGCCTCCAAACTGGGAGTTTCTCAGCCGTAAATTATACTACCAAACAAAATGTCAGGCAACAAGCCACCATGGATCTTTCCTGATGAGCCGCCTGGAGAAGTCGATGCCTTTCTGAAAATTAAAAACCGCCGGAGGACCGGCCCCGGCAGCAGTTAAATTGATTTTATAAAAATGGATTTTGTACCTTTACGCCTTCACAGTACTGGCCATTGTTAAGGTCTTCCGTCCAAAGAATGTCACAGGCCAAGCTCTTCGCGCTGCAAACAATCATAGCATCCCAAAAGGATATCTTATTTCTCTTTTGAATGCCAATAGTTTCCAATACATCGACCATTTCAGGTACATGTAAATCCCATTGGCCCAAGTCACCAATAATTTGAGCTGCAGTCTCCGGCGGCATTGGTCTTGACAATTTTCGAGTAATATTAACATAGAACTCTTGTAGAACCTGGATACTTAAACAACCTTGTCCCTCTTCCCATAACTCTTTCATTAGTGCTTTTGCCCTGTTATGTTTTTCTTCGTCGGTTCTATTATATGCATAGATAATAATGTTTGTATCTATAAATTGCAGACTTTTACCTTTCATGTAGGTCATCCCGATTATAGTTGATTTTACCCTCAATACCCAAGTCAAAACCTTGTTCCATCAGGGCTAATTGCCTGCTCTTGGCAGTTTGAAATGCCTCGTCTTTACGTACAGTTTCTTCTAGGGCCTTTACCAAAAGCGCAGAAACCGAAGTCCGTTTATCCACAGCAAGATGCTTTATCTTTTGTAGAATCTCTTTAGGAACTGATAAAGTGACATTCTGACGTTCCATAAATACACCTCCACGTAAATAAGTATAGCACGTATTTCCGTGACAATCAATGAGCGCCGGTTTTGTTCCTGAATATGCTCAAACTTTAGACTCAGTAGTCGATGTTTCGAAAATCTTGATAAAGTCTTTTTAACAAATATGCCGTATAGTAAACAAAACGCCCGGCATTAACCGGACGCTCAGATTTTATGGTACTATTCGTTTATATTTCCTTAATCACCGCATGCTCATCGCAATCAGGAAACTTAGGGCAATTAATACATTCCTTCCACACCTTGTGCGGCAAATCCTTATTGGAAATCTCCGTATAACCACATTTAGCAAAAAAACCCGGCTGGTAGGTCAATGCGAACACCTTTGGTATCCTTAAATCCTTAGCTTGTTTTTCAAGTTCCTGAACCAGTTTGCGGCCGACTCCCTGTTTGACAAAATCCGGAGCAATGGCCAATGAGCGAATCTCTCCTAAGTCCGCCCAAAGGATATGCAATCCGCCCACTCCCACCACTTGTCCCTGATGCTCTACCACCGTATAATCACGTAGCGACTCATAGAACATACTGCGGGACCGGGCCAACATCAATCTTTCCTCTGCATATTTATTAATAATACCATGCATATATTCTACATCATCCATAACTGCTTTTCTTATAATCATTGGTATAACAGCCTCCGCTCCCAAATTTCGATATTGGTAATTATAACACCGCCTTGCATAATATACAATAGTTAATCATTTGAGAGATATGTTCGAATAATACTGCTTCAAACCCAGCAAAGCAACCCCTACCGCATTATCGGTACTGTAGTCAGGCTTGGCAAAAACCAGAGACGCACCCACGGCAGGATGGTGCAGCCTCTTCATTAATCTTTTCCTAATGTAACCGTTGGCTGCAACCCCGCCGGCCAGCAGCACCTCCTTTATGCCTTCTTTTTCTATAGCTCGGCGCAGCACCTTTTCTAACGTGGTGGCAATGCACTGTTCTACCGACCTAGCCACATCCGCTGCCGGGGCTCCCTGGGCTATTAAACGCTGGGCCTGGCTTTCCGGGCCGGAAAAACTAAATTCATAACCTTTTACCGCTGTGGCAAGGCCCAATCTTTTTACCGATTGCCGTGCCAGTGTTTCCAGTGCCGCTCCGGCAGGAAAACCAAAACCCAAGGCCACACCAATCCGGTCGACAAACTGTCCCGCATGAAGATCGATGGTGCCGCCCAAAAGTTTAATGGCATATCCATCTGGATTGCCGCTGACCAACAGCAGCTCCGAAGTACCGCCGGACAAATGCACTGCTAAAAATTGGCGCGGTATTTGCGTATCCGTCGACCAAAGAGCCGCTTCTAAATGGCCTTCCTGGTGGGTAGCAGCTATAAAGGGAACGTCTAAGGCAGAAGCCAAGATCTTCCCCTGACCCTGACTAACGGTAAAGACCGGCATATAGGATCCTTTGGTAGGCCGAGGTGCGGTACTAGCAGTAATCATTGCTATTTTTTCAGCACCTACACTGTTAAAGACATTCTCCAATATGATAGGTAAATTCTGCACATGCTGAAAAACCGCCTGGGATTGCTGTAAGCCCCTTTCGCCCGGGGGAACAGCTAATAACCGGCGGTCTTCAAATATCAGTTTTCTATTTCGGTCAACCACTGCGACCGATGTAGTATAGCAGCTGGTATCTATCCCCAAAGAGTACATAAGCTCTCCTTAATTAAATTCTTCAAAATAATCATATTAAGTAATAACCAGCTCATTTTTTCGTATGGCATCCAGCAGCCCATTGATAAATTTAGCAGAATCTTCATTGCTAAAGGCCTTGGCCAACTCAATTGCTTCATTAATGGTGACTGTGTGCGGCACTTCTTCCACATACTTCATCTCATAAATGGCCATACGTAGAATGCTCCTATCAACATTAGCCAATCTATCAACGCCCCACTGGACAGCATACCTGACTATGTATTCATCGCATTCTTTCAAATGTTCTACAGTGCCGGTCACTAACTGACGGGTAAATTGGGCATCTGTTTGCTCCAATACTGACTGTTCCAAGACATAGTCCACTGCTCTCTCAACTTTAGCGTTGACCAGGTCAATCTGAAATAATGCTTGCAGCGCCTTCTCTCTTGATATTCTCCGGCTCATTGACTACCCCTCTAACTATATTGTCTATGAAATATAAGTGCTATTATTTTAGTATTCTCTCCAGAATTTCACGAAAACTTTCATTTTCATCCATTCTCTTGCCAATCAGATAGCCAATAACGATACAGATGCTGATAAAAAGGGTCTGCCAAAAGCCTACTAGTGCGGTCAACAAACCAAAGGTCAGGCCAATTATTATACCCAGAAATTTACCTCGATGATTGTTCCACAGTTCCGCGATTATCTCGTACCAGTCCATCCTTTTATCCTCCCCTGTTACTCAACTCTGACTTTACCCTCATGGCTGACATTTTGCACAACCACCTTGATTTCCGCTACATCTAAGCCGGCCGCTTCCTGCAAGTAGTCCTTGACCTGCTGCTGCAGCTGCTCACTTACCTTAGGGATGCTTTGGTCAGGCAGGAGGATTGCCTGAATTAGAACTGTTACGCCGTCACTACCGGGCCGAACCCGGGGGTTTATCTCCTTAACGCCGGCAATCTTTCGTGACGCCCGATGCACCAAATTTTCCAATGCAGTGATGCTGAGACGCACTTCACCAAATTGAGTATGATGGCTTACAGCCGCAGGTACCGTCCGCCGTCGCTGGAAGTTTGAAAAAAACAAATTGAGGCCGACCAATAACAGTAAAGCTGCCGTAATACCAATAATCCAGCGGCTTTGTAGGTGATTAAAATAAATCTCCATATAATTAATCGGGGTTGTCCAGCCGGCAGCCATCATCAGTGCCAGCAGCGATAGCGCCACCAGCACCAAAGAGTATACCGCCAGCAGAACCCGGTCAAAAAGTTTCATAGGCCAGTTCCTCCTTATTTAACCCGCTGCTGCAGCTCTTCCTCATCCGCTTTACGCTCGGGCTCAGGGAAAGCTACCCCCTGAACATGCACATTTATTTCTACTACATTTAAGCCGGTCATACTGTCGATAGCCTGCTTTACATTCTCCTGAATTTTCAGGGCGACATCGGGAATTCGGATGCCAAACTTAACAATGAGGTAAATATCAATTGCCGCTTCTTTCTCTCCTACTTCCACTTTAACACCCTTAGAAAGGTTCTTCCTTCCTAAAATTTCAGCAATACCGCCAACTACGCCGCCGCTCATACCAGCCACGCCGTCGACTTCTGTCGCTGCCAAACCGGCAATTATCGCTACAACCTCGTCTGCTATACGAATTGAACCATTCTCGGTAACTTTATCCATTCCATTTGTCTCTGCCATTTTACACACCTCCATATTTCATGACCTTCTTCTATATTATACCAAAAGGGCGGAAATTAAACAATTCAAAAGGAAAATCAGAAACAATTAGTCCTTTTTGGGGATAACCACGATATCCTTAATATCATGCCCGGTTGAACGACTCACTACATCTGCAATTTTAGTAACATCCTCTTGCGATAGTTGGGTATTCTTCACAATCACCGTTACTCCCGATGGTTGGATAAAGAGCACCGCATCCTCATAACCCTTGGCAGTAATCAGGTGCTCCAACTGCAATTCCTTTTCCATACGCCGGGTGATTTCCAACAACACGGCTTGAGCCTCTTGACGGGTTTCCGCCACGGAGCTTGGATTTTGGATAATATCTTTGAGAAGTTCTATCTGCTGACTGCGTACCCGGTCTCTTTCCAGCCGATATTCTACGAAGAAATCCTTATCCCCCTGAGCAAGCTTATCTACTTGTTCCAGCAGTTCATAGTTTTCATCTAATGGAGCAACCTTTGCATTGGCATCAGCACCGCCGATATTGTCATTCATATCACCGGGGACCATGCCGGTGTTTACTGGAACCTCATTCCGGTTGAGAAGAGAAGAGGCCAGTTTAAATCCCCCACTCACCGCCATTAAGGCAATTACCAGTACAATAAACCCCATCACTATCCATAAACTTTTCTTTCTATTCAATACCAAATTGATTTTTGCCATAATAATCACCTACTTTCTTGGTAATACCGTTACCTGGTGGGCAGGAACACCCATTAAAGTCTGCACAGCTCTGCTCATTAATGCCTTCAAGTAAGGATTTGCCGCCCCTTCAGCGACTACCAGCACACCCTGTACTTCCGGCTTTGTTTCCTTAATTACTACCGGCTTTGCTCCGGCTGAACGGTTTGCCATCACCATCTGACTTTGTTCGGTAACCTCCGTAGTTACCCGTGCTCCTCCCTGCTGGTCCTGCTCTTCAATTGTGCGCTCACTGGTATTTAAATCTTGGGCGTAGCTATATTCTGGCCCGGCCGCCAAAAACAGGGTTACCTTTACTTCACCGGCACCTTGTATCTGAGCTAAAATCTCTTCCAGTCTGCTTTCCATCTGTTTTTCCATCTCAGCAATTCCCGAGGAAACAGTGATAGGCTGGGAGGATACTCCCTCGGTGAGTTGAGGGATTTCCGCCGTAGTGCCTCCCGTTTTTACCATACCATTAAGCGACATAAAGACTATCCCAGCCAGCAGCACTACGGCCGCCATAATTAATTTATCCTTACCCAGTTTTTCCTTCATCAACATCACCTCCAATCGCTTTACCAGTAATTACCGTAACCACCACACTATCAGGCTGCAATCCGTAAAAATTGGAAACCACTTCCCGCACCTGTTTCTTGATTGCCATTCTTTCATCCATCCCCAGGATTGCTGTAGAAGATGGTTGATGTTGGGCTGTCTCATCATCGATATTGACCCGTACAGGGTCCACCATATCCTCTTTCTTAGTGGACTGACCTACAGATACTACCATGGTAACCTGCCTAATAGAGCCATAATAGGCCTTTTCTCGTTTCTCAACCTGGACGTCTACCTGCACCCCCTTTACCCCAGGCACCAATCTGGCCAAGGAGACTATCTGTCTCTCCATACGACTTTTATAATCATGCCAGGCGGCGTTTTCAGCAACACCGGCAAGCTCCTCCCCATGTTGGAAAATGCTTTCCATCTGAGCCTGACCGCTTCTTTCATACTGCCAAGCAGTTACTTCAAAAGACTGCGCCAGGTTTAAAAAGGTCAATATCGGATTTAGTACGGAAATGATGATAAATAAGCCAACAATCAGTTTTAGGTAACGATCCATCTTCTGCCCCGGCATCAATAAATCAATGAATGAAGCAATCAATACCACCAACGACACATTTCGCACCAAGTCACGCAGCATATCCATCATCGTCACCTACCTCATCATTACAGTCACATTGCCAATGCCTACGATAAAACTAATGGCAAGGAAAAATGCCAAACCCACGCTGGCAACGGCAGCAAACACCATTAAAAGCATATTTCCTAAGCTATCTAAAACCTCAGCAATTTGGTTATCACCAAAAGGTTGCGCCAAGGCACCCACAAGGCGGTAAATCAGTACCAAAGACAAGATTTTTATCATTGGGTAGATTGCCATGGCAATAATTAATAGAAGCCCCATAATTCCTACCGCGTTCTTTAATAGCAGCGATGTACCCACTAAAGCCTCGGCCGCATCGGCCATCATCCCCCCCACCACCGGTACAAAAGCACCGGTGACAAATTTGGCAGTTCGCAGAGTGACGCTGTCCGCCACTGCACCGGCTACCCCTTGAAGCGCCATGAAGCCGGTAAAGGCAGTAAGTAATAGCCCAATAAGTATCTTACATGTGTCCTTAAACAGATTTGCAAGTCCATCAACTTTAAAGCGCTCTGATATCTGGCTGACTAAAGTTAGAATAGCCGCGAACAGGACCAATGGCAGCACAAGATTATTCATCACATTGCTGATTATTCCAACAGCCACTAATACCAGTGGGTGCATTACCGAAGCAGATATCAGCCCGCCCATTGCTGCTAAAAGACTAAGCAGTACCGGCAATATCGCGTGGAGAAAATCTACCATCTGCTGTATTGCGTCACGGGCGGTACCGATGGCAGCTGTAAATGACGATAAGGCAATAGTAATCAGCACCAAATACGCCACCATATATGCCGCCCTGCCACTTCCTGCCGAGCCGAAGGCATCCTGAAGGTTATTAAGCAGAGCACATAAAAGAGTCAACACTAAAAGCTGCGTCAGTAAATAGGAATGCGCTAAAAACTCGGAAAACAAATAACGAACCAACCCGGAAAGAAACTTGCCAAAGCTTAAGTCAAGCTTGCCCCTGCGCATATCCTGCACTAACTGTCGCACACTCAGCTGGGGTATGAAACGTTCCATCTCGCCGTCAACCTGGTCCACGAACTGCTGAATGTCTGTTAAATTTAATTTATCTATCTGCTCTTCAACTACCCGGTCAACCGTAGTATCGGCCATCCCGGCCGGGACAAAGAGCAACAACAACAGTAAAGCTAGGGAAACCGCTCTTATCCACATTAAATCAACCACCTTATGGAAGCAATTTGATCACCGTTTCAACTATAGCCGCCAATATGGGCAGAGCCAGCACCAAGACAAGAATTTTTCCGGCAAATTCCACCTTTTGAGCAATAGCGCTTTCGCCGGCATCCCGGCATACTTGAGCACCAAATTCGGCAATATAGGCGATACCGATAACTTTTAAAATTGTGCCTAGGTAAAATTGATTTACATTGGCTCGAAGGAACAGTTCCTGGACGATGTCCAGTATGTTGGCGATTTTGCCCAGCAGCAAAAGGAAAACCACCGCACCAAACACAACCCTAATTAGTGCTCCAAGGTGCGCTCCATCCAGCTGCTTTACCAGTACAATAAGCACCACCGTGATTAACCCGAAACCTACTATTTGGAATATTTCCATGGGGACACCTCTAATAAAGCTGGAATACCGACTTGACCTCGCGGAATAAATCAGCGATTACCGGCAGAACCCAAAGTACTGCCACAGCAAGACCGGCCAACAATGTCAAATAGGCTATTTCATCCCGTTCCGACTGCTTTAAATATTTAAACAGGATGGACATTACTATTCCCAACGCCGCTAATTGAAAAATCAGGTTTACATCTGCCATTGCTCATCCTCCTTGTTAAACAAATACTAGTACCAAGGCAAGCCCTACTAGCACGCCCATGGTCTTATAAAGCCGTTCATACTTAAGCCGTTCCTCCGCAGCTTCCCTTTCCTGATAGGCCAGCTGCTGTTGAGCTAGCTGCAAACTCTTTAACTGCTCATCCCGCCCCCCGGAGCTTAAGCCACTGCCAAACCGTTCTAGTATTTCGCAGTCCGCTTCCAGCAAATCCAGACGTCCTTTTATGACGGTGAGCGCCTCATTCCACGCCTCAGCCGCGGTCAATCCCTTTCCCGCCTCCAGACCATATTCAAACTGGGTAAACAGTTCCGTTACCGGAGGCCTTGCCACAGCTTTGAGGCGAGGAAGTACTTCCAGCATCGGTGTTGCAGTAAAGCCAATCTCCGACTGCATCAGCTGCAAAGCCGAAATCAACTGACGAAGCTGTCCCACCCGCCTGACATAGCGGCCGCCATAGGAAAATCCCACTAACGAACAGCTGCCAAGCACCATCAGAGCACCAAACGTCTTAATTATCACAAAATACCACCCCTTAACCGTAGAGGTGCAGTATTTAACTTTTTGCCACTACCGTCAAGCACCTGCTCCACCGTACCCACGCCTTGGGAACGGCTTAATATCAGATAGCGTTCAAAGATACGCTGGCTTATCAACGGTTCTACCTGGGGCCTTCTTTTTACTTCAGCCAAGTCACTTCCATGCACGGTAGTGATGATTTTCACTCCGGCATTTCGCATTTCTAGTACCGCAGCAACATCTTCCTGGCGACCAAGCTCATCCGCAGCTACAACCTGAGGCGACATGGACCTTACCAATAAAACCATGCCCTGGGCTTTGGGGCAGCGGTCCAATACATCCACCCTTGAACCCAAATCCAATTGTGGTACCCCCCGGTGGCAGCCCGCAATTTCAGACCGTTCATCCACTATCCCTACCTGGATTCCCCCTGTACCGCTCAAATGACGCACTATATCCCGCAATAAAGTGGTCTTGCCGCACTGGGGCGGGGAAATTATCAGCGTATTATTTGGCAAACCGGTGTTTGTTAATATATATGAAAGCACCCGCTGCGCGCAGCCGGTTACCTGTCTGGCCAAGCGAACATTTACCGCCGAGATGTGAGTTATGGTTTTTAGTTGGCTCTTTTCCATTACTGCCTGTCCGGCAAAACCCAGACGATGCCCGCCCGGGACAGTAACAAAGCCGCTTCTGAGCTCTTCCTCTAAACTGTACATCGCTCCACCGCTTACTTGGTTTAACAATACCTGCACATCACGCCGGGTACAGTGGTAGGCCTCAGCCTGGTTTCTGGTGGGACCACGTTCGCTAAGACACCACTCCCCTTCGGCGCTTCGCACTATCACCGGTTGGCCTATTCGCAAACGTATTTCCTCCACCGTAGCCTGGGTATCGCCGGGCAAATTAGTCAAATAATCCTTTATCGGTGCACCAAAGAGCAGCACCAGCTTTTCCGGTATCCCATCCATATGTTGTTGTACCTTAAGCTTTTTCATGGGTCTGGACAACCGGAACCCTCCTCATAATCCGTACTCTCCTATATAGATATTATGGTCTGTCCAACTTTATGCCAGATTAAAAAAAGTCGCGTAGTTCCACCCGTATTTATACTTGTAGATTTTCATGTGGTTTTTCTCGTTGCTTATTCGTTAATGTTTGGTTGACAATGCGTATCCGTCTCTTTCCCATCTCGTGCGAATGAAAATTATCCACAACCCATAATTTCCTATACATACAAAAAAACTCCCTCCAATAGGAGAGAGTCAGTCTAGTAATATGAAGTTTAAATATCGTCAGTACCCGGGCCTTCATCATCGCCCGGTTCATCTGTTATCTCGTAATCGTCATCATTGACGAATACTACCGTTTCACAATTGGGGCAGGTGACTTCCACATAGTCGTCATCGTCCAGGATATTCGCATCAAAGTAAAGCGTATCACCGCAATCCGGACACTCCACCTCAACCAGATCCATATCTTCTTCATCGTCATAAAATTCATCGTCAATATCTTCTTCAAACTCTTCATCAAAGTCTTCGTCAGCGAGATAATACTCGTCCTCCAGGTCATAAAGGTCCTCGTCGATGCTTTCCATGTAATCTTCCAGTTCGTCTTGATTGATGTACAAATCATCCATGGTCTCAGCCATTTCGTCAAGCACTTCGAGCATGCCCTGAAATAATTTTCCTTCCTTGGTAGCGGGGTCCATCTCCAAACCAGCCATCAAACCCTGCAGATAAGCAATCTTTTTCTTTAAATCTTCCATACTCATCCTCCTTTCATACCATAGTATTATTTCCCCAGCAATTAACTTTTAACCCCGGATAACGGGGAATTCTATCTACGCCCGGGTCATATAATCCCCTGTCCGGGTATCGATACGCAGTACATCACCAATATTGATAAATAAAGGCACCTGAACTGTGGCCCCAGTTGCTAGAGTGGCGGATTTGGTGGCTCCAGTAGCCGTATCACCCTTAATGCCCGGTTCCGTTTCCACTACTTCCAGCTCAACAAAGTTGGGCAGCTCTACATCTATGATGGTAGCGCCGTGCATGGCCACATCCAAGAGCATATTATCCTTCATATAATTACTTTTATCCCCAATTATATCCCTGGTGATCTGTAGCTGCTCGTAGGTACTTGTGTCCATAAAATGATAGAAATCACCGTCATTATAAAGATACTGCATCTGTTTTCTTTCGACATGGGCCTTAGAAACTTTTTCACCTGCCCGAAAAGTTTTTTCCACAGTGGACCCGGTTAAGAGGTTTTTTAATTTAGAGCGAACAAAAGCAGCTCCTTTTCCTGGTTTTACATGTTGAAAGTCTACAACCTGATACAATTCTCCATCAATTTCGATAGTCACACCAGTTTTAAAATCGTTGGTTGAAATCATTCATTTCCCCCCTTACATTGTTCATGTGAAACTACAAGTTTAAAAAATGCTTAGTGCTTCCAGTCAGGATTTCACACCCCTGAGAAGTTACCAGCACTATATCCTCAATTCTGACACCGCCCCACTCGGGGAGATAGATCCCGGGCTCCACGGTGACCACCATGCCAGGTTCCAATACCACATCCGACTTAGGTGCCAATCGCGGGCCTTCATGAATGTCTAGACCTACACCGTGACCCAATCCATGACCGAAGTAATCAGCATAACCAGCATCGCCAATCACTTTCCGCGCCACAGCATCAACTTCTGCACCGGTCAACCCAGGTTTCAAGGCGTTGATAGCTGCAAGCTGTGCTTCCAGCACTATATCATATATTTCCTCTTGTTTGGCATCAGTCCCTGCCACTGCTACACTCCGAGTTATATCGGAATGATATCCTTGATAGACAGCGCCAAAATCAATCACTACCAAATCACCGGCCTGAATGAACTTCTCCGATGCCACTCCATGAGGCAGTGCTCCTCTAAAGCCCGAGGCGACAATAAAATCAAATGCCGGCCCGCTGGCCCCATGACGCCGCATGTAAAATTCCAATTCCAAAGCCACTTCCTGCTCACTTTTACTCGGTGCCAGTACTTCAGAAGTAATGTGCCTGAAACCCTCGTCAGCAATGGCTATTGCCCGCTTGAGACATGCTAACTCATCTTCATCCTTTACCCGGCGAAGTTCCTCCACCCAACCCTGTACCGGCTGCAGGTCCACCGCAAGTTTGTCCCCGAACTCTCGATACTCTTGATAAGTAACATCTTTCTCCTCAAAAGCCAGCTTGTTAATTTTCAGTTTTCCTAAAAGATCTGCCAAATACTGTAGACGGTCGTGTCCGTGCTGACGCACTTCTAAATGCTGTGCCTGCTGCCCGGCTTGATCAGTATAGCGAAAATCAACAATTAAAAATGCCTGGCGGACAGTAATTAATATAATCCCGGCGGTACCGGTGAATCCGCTTAAGTAGCGGCG
Organism: Metallumcola ferriviriculae; assembly: GCF_035573695.1. Taxonomy (NCBI): domain Bacteria; kingdom Bacillati; phylum Bacillota; class Clostridia; order Neomoorellales; family Desulfitibacteraceae; genus Metallumcola; species Metallumcola ferriviriculae. Next base: position 3,033,987 of record NZ_CP121694.1, read on the forward strand.
GTTAGTACCATTGGTCACTAAAAAAGCTTCAATGCGATTGTCTTTTAATTTTTGCTGTATCCTCTCTATACGCTGCTTCAACTTTTTCCTCCTATGATTAGCTTCCAATAAGCATTAATTTTGCAGCTTCCAGAGCAAGAATATAACTCCTTTTACCAAAGCCGCTGATTTGCCCCGCTGCCACAGGCGTGATTAGCGACCGATGGCGAAATTCTTCTCGGGCAGCAATATTGGAAAGATGTACTTCAATTACCGGAACGGCTATCGCAGCCACCGCGTCCCTGATGGCAATGCTGTAATGACTGTAGGCGGCGGGATTAATTATCAGGCAATCTGCCTCACCCGCAGCGGCATGAATTTTATCCACCAACCAACCTTCGTGGTTGGATTGATAACACTGCACCGCCAACCCTAGCTGGCGCCCCCGGTTGACAATTTCTTCATTCAGTTCTTCCAGAGTTCCACTGCCGTATATTTTAGGCTCCCTGTTCCCCAGAAGGTTTAAATTCGGCCCATTTAGTACCCATACCTTCACCAATCTTCCACTCCTTTAACCTGGTTGCATTCTACCACTTTTTTCTAATATAAACAATATATTTATAGGAATGGTGTCAGGCACCATGTCACTTATTTCGGTGTCAGGCACCTTGTCACTTATTTGTCACTTATTTGTCACTATTTTGGTGTCAGGCACCGTGTCACTTATTGGCCACTGGCTGGGTTTAAGCGCCGCTGATGGTCATACGGGCAATGCGTACTGTAGGCGAACCTTTCCCAACAAAGAAAGTCATATCACTACCAATACAGTCAATAGACTTGAGCAGGTCCATCACATTTCCAGCAATGGCTACCCCACGGACGGGGTGTGTAAACTTACCGTTCTCTATCCACAATCCTGAGGCACCCACGGAAAAGTCGCCGGAGATGGGGTTGGCCGTATGCATACCCATTACCTCTGTAATATAAAGCCCTTTATCAATTTCAGCCAATAATTTATCCCTGGGTGTTTCTCCCGGCGCAATATAGAAGTTGGTTGTGCCTATCTCCGGCGTGCCCTTGAAGGACCCCCTGGTACCATTGCCGGTAGAAGCCACACCGTCTTTGGCAGCGGTATATGTATTGTGTAAGAAACCCTGCAGGTCTCCCTTGTCGATAAGAACCGTTTTGCCGGCAGGGACTCCTTCGCCATCCATAGGTGCAGAAATCACGCCGCCTTTCATAGCACCGTCGTCGATAATGGTCAACAGGCGGGCCCCCACTGCCTGGCCAACTTTACCGGCAAAAAGAGATTTACCCTTTTGCACCGATTCTGCTGATAACGCCGGAGCAATAACCCCCAAAAAGTTTGTTGCTACATACGGATCCAATACGACAGTGGCCCGTTGGGTACTTATTTCCTTGGCTCCCAGCATACGAACCGCCTTTTCCGCCCCTTCATGGCCCACTTCCTTGGGGTTCAACTGATTATATTTCAGTCGGTACTGCATCCCAAAGCCGGTTTGCTGCTCATCATTTTCCTCAGCAACTAAAAAGGAGTAGGCCCCACAATAAGCGCCCTTGTATTCCTCACTAATACCATGGGAATTGACAATCGCCACCCGATAGGTGCTATCCTGGTAGGCGCAACGTTCGGTAATTGTTACCCGCTTATCATACTGACGGGCTTGGCGCTCGATTTCCTTGGCCAAACTTATCTTAGTTTCCACCGGTGTCTTGTCAATTTCCGGGTCAAAAAGGTCAAGACTGGTATAGTTACCCACGGGTTCAGGCAGAACATTATGTTCATCCACCGCTGACCTTTTGGCATTCTCCATCGCTTGAGCAGCTACAAAATCAAGACCTGTTTTTGACAGGTCCGCGGTGTAGGCAAAACCCATCCGCCCATCTTTAAAGACACGCATGCCCAGTCCGGCGCTTTCTGCCACCTTCATTGTCTCCACTTCTTGATTGGCAACCTCTATAGAAAGCTCACGGTCGGAAACCAAAAAACTTTCTGCCGCACTGGCTCCCAGCTTAAGCGCCCGGGATACAGTGTCGTCACCCAATTTAAGTAAATCAAAAGCCATGACAGTCACCTCCTAATCTTCGTCCAGAATTCCGCCAACCACCATTTCCGGAATACGAATGGTGGGTTGAGCATCAGAAACGGGCGCACCCTGTCCGTCCTTGCCGCAGGTACCGATGGCAAAACCCAGATCATTACCCACCCGATCCACTATTTGCAGCACCTTAGGTCCGTTACCGGTAAGGGTCGCACCCCGAACCAACGCACCTACCTGACCGTCCTCAATCAAATAACCTTCGGCCACATCAAAGACAAAATCACCGTTGGTAGTATTTACCTGGCCACCGCCCATTTTCTTTACCAGCAGTCCCGATTTGGTGTCCCTGATAATTTCCTCCGGGTCACTTTCTCCGGATGCAATATATGTATTAGTCATTCGCGGTATCGGCCGATCCTGATAAGACTGCCGCCGGCCGTTGCCATTAGACTCGCGCTTTTCCTTTATTGCGGTTAACTTATCGTACATGTAGCTTTTTAGCACTCCCTTTTCAATTAAGACACTTTTCTCACCCGGCGTTCCTTCATCGTCGTAGGCAAGGGAGCCATATTTACCGGGAATAGTGGCATCATCTATTACCGTAATTAATTCAGAAGCAACCTTCTCACCAACCTTACCACCGTATACTGACAGTTTCTTTTGGACCAAGTCCGCTTCCAGCCCATGACCGCACGCCTCATGTACCATGGTGCCGCCCGCCTCTCCGGCCATAACCACCGGCATTCTGCCTGCGGGTGCCGGTTTGGCACTAAGCAGCGCCACCGCTCTTTTAGCAGCATTGCGGGCGGTCTCTTCAACATTGGCAGTATCAAAAATCTCAAAGCCCTGTAACCCTCCGAGAGAATCAAAACCGGTCTGAATGGCATCCCCTTCCTGGGCCACTGCATTTATCACCATCCGTGTACGCACCCGTTGGTCCTCTACATAGACACCGTCACTGTTCGCAATCAGCACATCTTGTTCCACATCCCCGTAGCCCACCGCCACCTGCTTAATTCTCGGATCTGCTGACCTGGCCGCCTTGTCCATCTTTTCCACCAATGCCACCTTTGCCTCAGTGGGTACCGACCCCGGCTTTTTCTTAAAATCCGGGCGCCAGTTTGCAGGCCTATCGATGACTGGAATATCCTTTTGCCCATTGTGACCCTTTGCTGCCTTACTGACAATGTCAGCTAAAGCTTCAAGGCCCTTCAACGTCACATCATTGGTATGGGCAAAGGAAGTGCTGTCACCGGAAATAACCCTGATTCCCGCACCCACATCCAACCCGGAATTAACCCGTTCGATTTTCCCTGCCTCCAAGCTGATGGAAACATTCCGCTTCCTTTCCACAAAAATATCGGCGAAATTACCACCGTTTTGAAGCGCTATCTTCAGTATCCTATTGGCATCTTCCCTGCTAACCATCTTATCACCCCGTTATTCTGGCTATTGCCTAGTAGTATTATTCAAGGAAAAGCAAAATATTCCTGCCCAGCCGCCCCTAAGCTTGCCGGGGAACATGGTTCCCTTCACCTATACATGAATCGAGTAGCTAGAAAACAGGATAATTAGTCCTGTTTTCTTTGCTCTCACAGAACCGGACTTACGTTTGCCGTATCCGGCTCCTGAAATTTCTCACCGAATTAATAATGATTCGACAACAACCCAACTTCGTATTGGTGCATATCGATAAGACCTAGATTCTCAAAGTATTGATTTGGCAGTATCTGATGTATGATGTGAACATTAGAATTTTTCCATTTTGTCACAGCCATTTTTAATCCATTTCCTTTGATACCTAGCTTTCTCATCTCTTTATCCATTGCCTTGCAGGTTTTCCATTGCTTCATTTTCACCATTCTTAATCTTCTGCGTAGCCAACCCATAAAGTTTCGTGTAAATTCCTTAATGTTCGCTACTCGATAGTAATTCATCCATCCTCTTAACACTGGATTTAGCTCTTTGATTATGTTTTCAAGCTTTCTCCCTGAATTTCTCCTTGTAATTCTTCTCACTTTATCTTTGAAGCGTTTTATCCTTTTCGGATTGACTCCAAGTGTTTTCCTCCGAATTACAAATCCTAAAAATTCAACACCTTCATGCACGCTTGTAAGTTTGGTTTTCTCTTTGTTTATCTTTAGCTTCAGTTCTTCTTCTAAGACTTTTGTGGCATAGGCTCTATAGTCACCTGCTGTTTTCTTATCTTTTGCAAAGATAAGAATATCGTCAGCGTAACGTACTATCCTTATGCCCTTTTTCATCATCTTTTGGTCAAACTGATTGAGGTAGATATTACTAAGTAATGGTGAACAGACGCCGCCTTGCGGGCTTCCGACTTCTGTCTTTGAGAAGTTATCACTGTGCATTACGCCTGATTTTAGAAAGTTTCTAATCAGGTCTAATACTTGCCCGTCACTTATTTGTTCTGATACTGCTTTTATCATGATTTCATGGTCAAGGGTATCAAAACATTTACTTAGGTCCATATCTACCACATGCTCTAAACCATACTTATTCATAAAGCGTTCTGCTTTGGCTACTGCTTGGTGTTGTGAATGATTAGGTCGATATCCATAGCTTGATGGATGAAATGTTTTATCAAAGATTGGCTCTATAATATTTACAATGGCCTGCTGCACCACCCTGTCCTTTACGGTAGGAATGCCTAGTAATCTTACGCCACCTTCTGGCTTCTCGATTTCTACTCTCCTAACTGGACTGGGTTCGAAGCTTTTGGTTTTCAGTCTTTCATGAAGAAACTCAATATTTAGCTCTAGTTTAGCCGCAAAATCAGAAACGGTTTCCCCATCTATCCCAGGGGCTCCTTTGTTTCTCTTTACGTGCTTAAAGGCTAGTTCTAAATTTTCTTTTCGATATATTTTATCGATAAGGCTGTACCATTTCTTCATGACTTTCCTCCATTGTTGCTGTATCTTTCAGCATCTTTTGTTTGAGCTATATGTTCTTCATTAGGGTTACTTGACGTCTCTAGCTCTATGGCAATCTTATCTTCGTTCCCCTAATTATTCATATCCGTGTGGTCGAGGTAGTTCGCAAGTTTTCTTATGCCAACTATTCGTACCTTCTAGCGTTTCAGCTTTCTTTTAACTCCTTCACTCTTACAAAAGACCTTTCGGATACACTTTGAAATCTCTTCTGCCCTTCGCATCTGTCATAGGCTTTTGACCTAAAACAGTCACATCAACTTTGTGATGTGTCACTTAAGTTTTCTCCTCCTTGCGATTACTCGCTTTCATTGGCTTAAGTTTAATCACTACTACGGCTTCATCTGCATACTGCACCCTAATTTCACTTCTTGCTTTCGCTTGAAGTAAAGCCTACAGCTACGAGTACAGTACTTCCAAGGTTAAGTTGCTCTGCCTGTCGTTAAAACGACCATCATAACACATGTAGCTAAGCTAATTTTTGGGACGTTCCCACTTAATGGAGGGTTATCCGCTACATATGCCAACGTTGGTTCACTGACGTTCCGTTCCAACCACCGCCATCAGCTTCCTTCAGACCCTTTCGTCGCCGAAAACGCCCTTGCTTACAGCTTGTCTTCCCTTTAGCTAGGTGACAGGTTTTCTTTCAAACCATTGGCTCGGCAACATGCCTCGCAAACATTAAAGAGATAGACCGCTTGGCCTATCCCTAGAAAAAGTTGATTGATTTTCCTAAAAAGCTTTTACTGAAGCTTAAAATTCGCTAAAGCTGCCTTAACTTCATTATAGTCTCCAGTACTAACATCAAACCGCTCCACTTTGAAGATTAAGGTCTCATATCCGGAAACATTGGTTTCAATATAAGCGGGGTATTGCCCGGGTGAAAATTTAGAGCTTACTAACAACTGCTCCCCGTTGCCCAGAATTTCAAGTTTGAATCCACCTGAACTGTTTTGTGTGCTATCATCCACACCAACATAACCGGCTAATTTTTTATATTTACCTTTCAAGTCTATGACAAATTCAGCCTTTGGAGCGCCTTTGCTAATTTCTGCCGCCACCCCATGAGCGAAAGGACGGTGGGCAATAACAAACTGATTTTTAAAGAAAGGCCCCACATTCCTAAGCACCAACATATCTTCTAGATATTTAGTCTCGACCTTGGGCTTTGGTTGAGCGGGTACATTTATATTATGCTTACTTCCAATCAGAACCCTGTTGTTAACTCCATCCCAAACAACCGGCTCCCCCAATGCTTCACTAACCACTCTTAGTGGTACCATCGTACTGCCGTTATAGATGAAAGGTTCAATATCCGTTGACAAATGGTTTCCATCTATATATATCTGTATATTGCCGTAAATAACCCCAATCTGCTTCTTTACCCAAGCACTCCCGGCGATGGCCTGGCCGCTAATAAAAATCAATACTAACATTGTGCAAACTATCAGACTTTTTTTGCCCATTTCGTCACCTCCTACTTAACTGGGAAACTATATACAGGTGTGCGCCCTTTCTTAGGGTAATCACTTGATATAACAGCACCACTATTACCAGGCTTTTGCTCCCCGGTCAATGGCTCAAATTCTTGGTCTATAATACTTTGTAATGTAGGACTAAAAATATCAAATCTACCAAGTTCCCACTTCCCCCTGAGCTTACCGGGAACCGCATCATTAATACTGTATAATAGCAGTGTAATTCCGGACTGCAGTTCCGGGTAGGGACCCTTGTCGGCCGCTGCCATGCTTATCTGGGTGATTTCCGACATGGTGGGTAGGTTTTCCAGGGCCTTAATAAACTGAAGCTGCCCCACATAAGAACCCTTTAATTCCATCTGAACCGGCAGCACCTGGTACTGGCCCTTGCTTTCCGGTGGCCGAGGCAGGACTTTGGTTAAGGTCACCTTGTCCTCAGAGCGAAAGCCCATTTCCACATAAGGATTACCATCGTTGAGGGTTACCTCAAACTTTTGACGCACTTTAGCGGCCTCATCTGCCAGCGCAGCAAATTCTTGTTCCAGCTTGGGCAGTCTACCCGCCCGGGCTTTATCTTTGGCCAAAGCCACTCTTTCCGTCTGAAGCTTTGAAGTAATATCCTGCCATCTGGGCAGCTGACTTGTCCACACAAAGCGGTATAAAGCAAATATGGCCGTGATACTGATGAATACAATGATTAATCTTTTTTCTCTGGTTGAAAGGTTTTCCCACATAGCCGTCACCCCCCTATTTGGCCAGCCGCGCAGTAACTTTAAATGTCACGGCATGGGGATACTCGTCAGCTTGGTCCATCTGATTGAGAACTACCGTGCTAAAATATGACAGGTCATTAAGCTGATGTATCAGCACACCAACATCCTCCAAAGCAACGCTCTGTCCTTCAATAACCAACATACCGCCATCGCCGGTACTCAGAGATTGCAGCCATACCTTCTGAGGAAAGTTATCCTCCACATCTTCCAGCATTTGGGCCCAGCGCAATCGGTTGGTAGTAATTTGCTGTAACTGTGTAATTTCCGCCTGCCGATTGTCGATATCTTTTTCCAATTTGTCAACCTTGGCAAGGGTGGTTGTTAACTGCTTGCGCTGACTCTGAACCTGAGACAACTGTTGTTCTAGACTATTCATGTACCAAAACCATCCGCCCACCAAAGTAACAGCAATTATAACCAGCAAGCCGACTAGCACAGCACTAATAACCTTGGGATTATTTAATGGTGATTTGGGGCGCAGCTCAATCGGTAATAGGTTAATCTGTGCCACTAGCGGCCACCTCCCGCATTGCCAATCCAGCGGTTACTGCCCAAGCAGGATGTAGCAGACCTTCTTTTTGCCCGGGCATGTCCGCATCCAGCCATGAAAGGACCGGTTTCAACAGCATCACCGTTACCTCTAGTTCCTGCCGCAAGAATTCTTCCAATCCCGACAACGCTGCCAGTTCACCGCTAAGAAAAATCCGCCGTACAGTCTTTCCCTTGGACTGTACGCCATAGAAATCCAAAGAACGTTTTATTTCGTGCACCACTCGATTCATTTCCTCGAGAACAGTGAAATCCAAGTTAGATTGGCTTCCCGGTTCATCGGTGTTCAATGGTACCCGCACCTTATCCCACAGGGTCTCTTCGGCTGAAGCAGCATCAACCATCAAACTGCTAGCCAGCGAATTAACTAAATTATTAATGCCGATGCCAAAGGAACGGCTAAATTCTAAACGGCGGCCGTTGGCAATGGCGATTTCCGTGCTGGCAGCGCCAATATCCACCAAACCAACGGGCTCACTGTCCGCGTTTTGCAAAAATAAAAGCCGCCATAAGGCCAAGGGTTCAATATCTATCGCCAACAGCTCTAACCCTGCCAGAGAGAATATTTCATAGTACTGGTAGATAACCTTCTTAGGAACAGCCACCAGCAGGATATTAAGCTGGTTCCCTCCGGTACCGTCCGGTCCGAAGTTAATGTGTTCAATCACTAAGTCAGCTTCGGAGATAGGAATGTATTTTTCTGCTTCCCATTTTAAAGTTTGTGCTACTTCGTTATCTCTCATCTGCGGCAATTTTAAGTACCTGGTAATCACATGTTCACCAGGAATAGCCGTTACTACCTGACGCTGCTTGGAGCCTGTCTTTTCCACTACCTTGGCCAGAGTCCCCGCCAGCACGTCACCTTTCACTATTTTGCCGTTTTCCATTATTCCTGCAGGTATAGGTTCAATAGCCGTGCCGGTGACCATCAAACCACCCTTTGCTTTGGTAATCACCATGGCCTTAACCTCTCTACCGCCGAATTCAATACCCAAACAGCTATTATTCTTAAACTTATCCCAGATAGCCAACGCCTTCACCCTCTTTCACAGCTGTTAAAAAACAGAATAAATCTCACGCCACGCCTTCATTTTATATTCATTGCCGGGCAACCCCTCACCCAGAAGTTTTATGGTTGCTGTACTGTACTCAATGTTCAAATGCCCCGATACGTCAATTATCCGGGGTATCAAGCTGCCGTTAATCTCAACATCGCCATTGGTGCTATAGACGCCTTCACAAATAAATATACCCCCCAGCTGCAAGCCGCCGCCCGCAGCCATGTTACCCTTACTGATAAGAGCAAGGGAACTGTAGTTGGAATCATCCGGCAGCAGGTTGGAGTCTATGTCAATATCCCCTTCCGCCACAATCATCCCTACCCCGGAATAATTCTTGCCGGTACCGATATCAAGATTTCTTAATCTCACATTTCCCTTTATGTAAATGATATAAGGTATATCACCGGCAATTTGCATATCCTTTAAGTGTGCGCCTTCAAAGGTGACTATACTGCCTGTATTATTATAAATCTCATTTGCGTTAGCCAAATACCAACCATAATCCACCGGCGGTACCTCGGGCACTAACACCAATGTATGTTCCCGGTTGTAAAGTCGAGTTCCGTTGGGGGCCGTGCCGGAAAGAGAACCTCTGTAAAAGTAGTCACTGACAATAGAACCGCTGCTGTTTATCAAATTAGTATCTGTATGCACCACGCCGCCTGCACCGGTATAAATTGAGCCGCTGTTATCTATTTGCTCACCAGCCTGAACAATGCCTTCGCCCCCAGCATCAATGATGTTGCTATTTTCAATAAACCCGCCGGCAACCAAACTGCCGTTAACAGTACCAGCATTAATGATATCTCCTTTGGTAGTGATATCACCATGAATAACTGCACTTGAACTATTGATGTTAATCAATCCGTTATAAATGAAGTTTCCGCTAATCTCAGAGTTTCCAGTGATGGTAAGAGTATTACCCACGGTATTACCCTGCTGAACAGCCCCCACCGCGCCGGCAAAGGCAGCATCATATGGCGGTTTCAAGATAATCACCTGTACAGATTTTCGGGATCTCACAGACCCATCCGGCCCCTTTATTATGCCGGTGCTCACCACCCTCAGTCCGGTGCCCTGATCAGTCACGGTCAGGGATTCGATAAACCCATCGCCAACCGATATATTGGCAAAATCCGCTTCCCAGCCTTCAGCCCATGAAGGGATATCATGGTTTGCTTCAAGCTTGGCCATCAGCATGGAAATGCCGGCATCGGCAATATAAAGGGCCTTGGTTTCATCCAGGTGATTTAAGCTGATTCTGCTTTCCATTGCCGATACCTGTAATAGAGTAGCGGACGTAAAAAATATGATCAGCATGGCCACCATTACAGTAACCAATGCTGCTCCCCGTTGATTATGCCACAAAACGACACCGCCCCCCCTTCTTTTTAAAAGCCGGCAGCCCTGATAAATACATAACTATCAGCTGTATAGCGGCCGCTAGTAACGGAAACTGACAAAGCCGTATTTTCCTGATACACTGCATAATTTACCGCCGTAATACCATAGCCTACAATATTATTACCGGTTGGAACACCATTCTCATCCAAAACCTGCCTGACAATTTGGCCCGCATCGATATCAAAAGCATAGCGAATATTCCGCCCCTGATAATCTTTAAATTTAACACTTCTCCCATCCTCACTAACGTTAATCAATCTTTCTGCTTGACGAACCTCCCTCACAAGTCGGTCCATCATTATGCGGACATTCTGCTGCCGGTCTACCTGGGCTTCGCCACGCTGCCAGCTGCGTATGCCGCTCTGCATTACCGCAAATACTACAGAGAACAGAAAGACTAATATTATAGCTGTGACCAACAGTTCCACCAGAGTAAATCCGGAATCATCACGCATAACATTCACCGCTTCTTTATGTAAGTTGCCAACGAAAGGTTTTTGGCATTATTAACCATGGGATATTCTACAGTTACTTTCACCTGATAAAGGTCCGGAAAATTGACATTAGATATGTTTGTTATCTCAACATGATAGGTATATCCTGATATTGTTTGGTCGGAAACGACGCCCGCGGTAAGGGATCCGGAGTCCGCCTTTATCTCTTCTATAAGCTGTTGAGCAATATTCAGCGCCTGGGTACGGTCGCCCGCTTTCTGAGTTAGCACAAAGCCGGACTGATAGACACTAAGCATGCCCAACACTACTGCCACCAAGATAAACATGGCCACTAAAACCTCTACTAAGGTAAGGCCCCGCTCTTCCCGCCAAATCATTGTAACACCCGTCTTCCTTTATATACCTTAACCCGCCCGGTAACCGGCGTAATGCTGATTTCTCTGTATTGTCCCGCACCTTTTAGAATAATGTGCCCGCCCAAATTAGGCGTTCCCTTGGCGTTAAAACTGAGCCGGCTAGAGGAAGTGCCTACATAAGAAACTTCCTCAAAGGTTACTCCCTGCGGCAGATCAATCCTATGCTTGATAAAGTTGTCTTGTCGTAGAGGCAAATGGTAGTAGTTAAAGTCAGAGTAAAACTTTATCACATAGGAATCCTGCAGGGTGATAGACCACTGCTGCACTTCGCGGATTTCCTGGGCCATCTGCCGCGCTGCCGTATCTAGCCGATAACCCTCGATAATGCCACTCATATTAGGCAGCATTATGCTGCTAAGCAGCACAAGCAAAAACATAACCACCAATAATTCTATTAAGGTAATGCCTTCTTCCCGTTTCATAAATTACCTCTCAGTTTAAGGGAATACTGGTAGGCTTACCCTGCTGTCTCCTTAGCGTCTTTCGACAAACTGTCAGATTATCCCTCTTTTACGGATTGTTCGCTACGTTTTACCATCGTCCGCCCAAAACTGTATCTTAGTCAATATTTCATTTGCTTTAGCACTATAATGGCGCGCAGATTCTGTATTACCCAACTTCTCTTCAACTGCTGCCATACCTCGGTATAAGTCCACCGACGCCAATTGCAGCTTTACCCGCTGGCCGCTATCAGGTGCGGCGCGCAAGGCAGTGGAAAACCAATAAATTCCTTCAGCAAAAACCTCTTTGGCCAATAGATACCGCTTTTGGTCAAGATAAAAATTACCCAATTTCACCCGTGCCTGAGGATAAAAGCCGCTAGCCTCCACCGCCTGCCGGTAAAGCCGCTCAGCCTGTTTGGCTTGACCCTTTGCTTCAAAATAAGCAGCCTGGACATCCATCAAGTAACTGTTACTGGGATTGACAAGCAAAGCTTTGTCTAAAAACATGGTAGCCCTGTTGAGGTTACTCTCAATATTTTCAGAACGGTACAGACGGTCATAAGTAAAGCTTAAACCGGACCAATAGGTATCCTTCCAGGGATATATCTTTACTGCCAAACTATATTTTTCGATTGCTTGACGATATTGCTGTTGCTCGGTAAACCGAGACCCCTGCCGGGCCAGCCAATCAGAACCAAACTGCATTCCCCCGATCAGCAGCATCGCCACCATGGCCAATGCCAAAAACCGCCGGCTGCTCGCCACTGTGGTGGGGTCAGTTAAAGACCAGGCCATGCCTACAACCGCCCAAAAGGTCAGGGTCACCGCCGGCATATCCCAGCTAAAATCAATACCCATATGTATAATAAAGGAAAGTAATGCCAGGAAAAATCCCCAGTAAAGCGGGTCACCACGCCTCTGCCGCCAAAGAACCCATATAACCATTGCCATTGTCAAAGTGAAAAAGAAAAAACCGAACATCCCTGTCTCCGCCAACACTTGAAGATATTGATTATGAGTAAAACGAGAATAAAAACGGTCATCATTCCAAAAATAGAAGTAAGCGTTATGGTAATTGCCAGCACCCACACCAGTAAAGGGATGGGCCTGAAATTCCTTTAGGGCCACCAGCCAGAAGCTGAGCCTACCGCCCACAGAACTTGAGGCAAAGGAGCCAGCCCGCACCAGATTATGCTCCAATAATTTCCTGCCTTTAGCTATGGGATAAGCATCTCCGACAGTCTCATTAATTGAAGTTTGCACACAGGGAGCGATGATAGATATCAGAATAACAACGGCAACCACCAGGGCAGTCACCTTCATCAATCGCCTAACTCCGCCTGGTATGCGTAATCTTACAATTTGTATTAAAGTAATAAGGTACGGTAGAAAAGCAGCAACCATCGAACCACGGGAGCCGGTAAGCATGGCCCCAGTGCCGGTCAGCAATAAAGCCAACAGATAACCCTTCTTACCGTTATAGAGGTAAGGAAAGAGGGCGAGAAAGAAACCCATCACTAAAAAAAGGCCCAGTGGGTTTGAATTGATAAAGGTTGACTCGATGCGGCTGCTATTTAAGAGCAGAAAGTAGAGAATGCCGGTAGAAGCAACCAAAGAAGTAACAACGACAAGGAAAAGGTTGAGCCGATAGATTTCCTCTCGGATCAAAGTGGATGAAGCGAGGTAACAAACACCCAAGTAAAGCAGTAGTTTCAAGCCAACGTACAGAGTTTCATGAGGGTCAATCCCCGAAAAGAAGGTTAAAAATACTATGATAATGTAACCGGAAAAATAAATTACAGTCATCTTATGCCAGCGGGGTCGAGCGCCTTTTCCTAAGGCATAAAGTACTGCAAGCCCTACCAGCATCATGTCTAGATATAATATCCAGTGATAAAATCCGTTTTTCAACAACGGAGTGACACCCAGTACCAGCATCAGTACGAGCAGGTAAATGTTTGTGGCTGCACGCTGCACTATGTCATCTCCTTAATATCACCAAGTACTGAAATACCAGCCCAGGAGAGTTTCCCCCCATAAAAGTGCCAATAGCGCTCCCACTGCCAAAAAGGGGCCAAAGACGATAGCATCCTTACGCCCTTTTTTTCCCGCCAATATCAGTGCCACACCTGCTGCCGCCCCTAATGCCGAGGCAAGTACCAGTGTCACCAATACCAGCTTGGGGCCGAGAAATATACCCATTACTGCGGTCAATTTAATATCGCCGCCACCCATTCCGCCCCGGGATACCACAGCCAGCAGAAGCAGCAACCCGCCACCGGTAAAAAAACCCAGTAGCTGCTGCTGCCAGGTAAGTGAAACATTAAGAAAAATATCTGCCAGGCCAACAACCAGCCCAGCTATTATTAATTGATTGGGAATAATACCGTGTTTAAAATCAATGGCTGATGCGGCAATTAATATTGCTGCCAGAAATAATAGGCCAATTAACTGCCATCCCTGGAAATATAAAGAAAGAATAAGAAAAACAAGTGCCGTAAACAGTTCAATCAGAGGATAGCGCCTGGATATCCGTGTCCCGCAGTTGCGACAGCGTCCCTGAAGGAAAAGCCAGCTTAAAACCGGAACCAAGTCCCGAATCAGTAGGTGCACGCCACAGTTTGGGCAATGAGAAGCAGGAAATATTATCGATTGTTTTAGAGGCAGGCGATATATTACTACGTTTAAAAAGCTGCCTATTACTAAGCCAAATAGAAAAACAATAATCTGTGTCATACTGCCACCCCAACAATAGGAATAAGGCCCCCGGAAGGGGGCCAGATAAAACGAACAAATTATAAATCATTTGAAGCTATATCGTCGCCACCGTCAGTAGTATCAGGACCTTGAGAGTAGAAATACAGTAAGCTGTCACTTGTACCATCTTGGTAAGAATTACCCCAAGGGTCATTTTTAGCAGTTGGGTCATACCCAATCTCATCAACTAAGTCCGCTGCTGCAGGCGAGGCATTATACTCTAAATAATACACCTCAATCGCATTCTGCATGGACCTCAATTCGGCCTTAGCCCTGGCAGCTCTTGCTTTGTCAGTACTATTACTGAACTGGGGAATAATCACCGCGGCTAAAATGCCTAAAATAACTACAACCACCATTAACTCAATTAGGGTAAAACCAGATTCATTGTTCTTTAACCACTTATTGATTTTGGCAAACATTTCCTTCACCTCCTCCCTTGACATGTCAGTGTACGTCCTAATGCAGGAAAAGCACCTCTTTTTTGTCTCCTGCTTCCATCCGAAAATATGTCAGCCGATGGCATCAACCATGCTGAACATGGGCAGCATGATGGAAATGATAATAAAGCCGACGATCCCGCCAAGAAGCACTATCAGGATGGGCTCAATGATAGTAGAAAGTCTGGATACCATCTCATCCACTTCCCGATCATAAAAGACGCTAAGACGTTCAAGCAAGTCATCTAAGGTGCCGGTCTCCTCACCTACCTGAATCATCTGAATGACCATGGGCGGGAAAACGCCTGTATCTTTTAAGGGCTTCACCATGCCCTGCCCCTCTCGGATAAAATCTTGGGCCCGGCTTAAGCCTGCTTCAACCACCGAATTGCCAGCTGTCTTTTTGACTACCTCGAGAGCTTGCAGTACGGGTACACCACCGCGAACGAGGGTTCCCAGCGACCGACAAAAACGTGAAATAACAGTCAACTTATGCAGTGAACCGGCCACCGGTACCCTAAGGAGCAGTCTATGCCAATACATTTTCCCGGGGTTTTGCCTGATGGCGTTGTAAAATATGAGAGGCAGGCCAATAAATAATAACGGTAACAGGTACCAAAAACGCCTTAGAACATTACTTGTTCCAATGACAATTTTTGTGGGCAGCGGCAGTTCCGCACCTAAGTCAGTGAGCATGGCCGTGAATGTAGGAAGAACGAATGTCAATAAAAAAATGATTGCAACTAAAGCAATGATCAGTACCACCGCAGGATAGGTCATTGCCGACTTTACTTTTTCCCGGATATCATGTTCACGCTCATAATTTACTGCCAGCTGCTCAAGCACTTCATCCAGCACACCGCCCATTTCCCCTACCTCGATCAGGTTAATAAAGAGAGTGGGAAAGAGCTTGTCATGCTTCTTGAGGGCTTCGGCAAAACTGCTGCCACTTTCCAAGTCTTCTGCTACGACAGATAATACATCCCGTAATTTGTCATTATCCAGCTGTTTGGTACAAATGTCTAATGCATTTAACAGTGGTAGACCGGCGTTTATCATGGTAGCCAACTGCCTGGCAAACACCGATAAATCCCGGCTGCTAATCCTTCTGGCAGGTAATTTAATAGAAAACTGCCGATTACTTACTTTCTTCTTATTAATATCAATAACGAAGCAGTTGCGGTCCTGCAGGCGGCCCACCACCTGGCCCACAGTATCCGCTTCAATGGTCCCCGTCATCATTCGCCCGGTTCTGTCTCTTACCTTATATTTAAAATGGGGCACCGTTAACACCTCTAGACACTAGTCACGCTATTAATATCCATGTCAGGATCTATTTCCTAGTAAAGACAAATTTTAACAACTTATTTCTAAGCAACGCTTCGACATTATCGTCCATATCCCTGCTGAAATATGGATTATTTCCGCTATTTAGAGCATTGTCGCTGTGCCGGAACTGAGCCGCGCATACATATCATCGGAAGAAATCAAACCGCTCTGCATTAACTTCTTTAGATGAGAGTCCATCGTCTGCATGCCGTACTGACCGCCGGTTTGGAGGGCATGCATCAGTTGGTGACTCTTTCCTTCCCGGATGATATTACGTACGCCGGGAGTAGCAACCAGAATTTCCACTGACGCAACCCGACCGCCGCCTATTTTGGGAACTAGCTGCTGAGCAATTACTCCACGCAGGGTTTCCGCCAGCTGCACCCTGATCTGGGATTGCTGATAAGGAGGAAATACATCGATAATCCGGTCAACAGTTTGTGCGGCATTGTTGGTGTGCAGGGTTCCTAACACCAAATGCCCCGTCTCTGCCGCTGTGATAGCAATGGCAATAGTATCTAGGTCCCGCAGTTCCCCTACCAGAATTACGTCGGGATCCTGACGCATGGCAGAACGCAGGGCGGCGGTAAAACTCTTAGAGTCCGCACCGATTTCACGCTGGTTAACTATACATTTGTGGTGCTGATGGATGTATTCGACAGGGTCTTCTAAAGTAATGATGTGAGCGGCTCTCTCCCTGTTAATCATGTCAATTATGGCAGCCAAAGTGGTAGATTTGCCGCTTCCGGTAGGTCCGGTGACCAGGACCAGCCCGTTGGGCCTACGGCTTAATTCCTTCACTACCGGGGGCATCCCTAACTGTTCTAAGGCCAAGATTTGAGAATTAATTCTCCGCAAGGCCATGGCCATGCTGCCGCGCTGGTGAAAGGTGTTGACACGAAAGCGTCCTAATCCAGCCACAGAATATGCCAGATCCAGTTCGCCGCTGGTTTGAAATTGTTCAAACTGTTCTTCAGACATTACCTGAGTCACAAGGTCTCGGGTATCATCAGGCATTAATACTGCAAAACCTTGTACCGGAGATACAGAACCATTTTTACGAAAAACCGGCGGCCTGCCTACGGTGATGTGAATGTCAGAAACGCCCTGTTCTACTGCCAACTCCAAAATTTCATTGATATTCACTAAGGTCCCCTCCCTAATCTATTACCTGATCGGAATGTGCCACCCGCATAACTTCCTGAATGGTAGTCAAACCTTTAAAGGCTTTATCTATGCCATCTTCCTTCAGGGTGGCCATTCCCTCGGCAATGGCTGTCTGGCGTAATTGGTCTTGGCCTTCTCTTGCCACCAAAGAGCGTAGTTTAGGGCTGAGCGGCAGCACCTCATGGATGGACAGTCTCCCCCTAAAACCTGTATGGTCACAGTAGCCGCAGCCCTCACCACGATAAAGCTCCACTGTCTCATTCTGTCCGACACCCAAATAAAGTCGGGCCGGGTCTTCCGAGTCCAACTGGTAGGTGGTACGGCAGCGACCGCAGATTCTACGCACCAAGCGCTGGGCGACCACGCCCACCACCGATGAGGCTACTAAAAACGGCTCGGCACCCATATCAATTAACCGCGTCAACGCACCAGGTGCATCATTGGTATGCAGTGTGCTGAAAACCAAGTGCCCGGTGGTGGCAGCCCTAATGGCTATACTTGCCGTCTCTCCATCACGAATTTCACCTACCATTACCACATCAGGGTCCTGACGCAGGATAGAACGCAGGCCCGCAGCAAAAGAAAGGCCGGATTTCATATTTACCTGCACTTGATTAATACCGCCCAACACATATTCTACCGGGTCCTCCACGGCAATTATATTCAAATCCGGGGTGCTGATGGCGTTAAGTGTAGTGTAAAGGGTAGTGGTTTTACCGCTGCCGGTTGGTCCGGTGACCAAAACCATCCCGTATGTACTGCTAATCATTTCTTTAAACCTTTTACCGGCGGCAGGAGAAAATCCCAACTCATCCAAGCTAAGCATAAGCTGTCCTTTATCCAAGATACGCAGCACTGCTTTTTCACCGAAGATGGTTGGCAGGGTAGAAATCCTCAGATCCACTTCTTTTGTCAGGATATGTACCCGAATGCGTCCGTCTTGGGGAATACGTTTTTCTGCTATATCCATCCCCGCCATAATCTTAATTCGTGAAATCAAAGAAGGATGAGAATCCCGGGGTAGATTCATATAGTCCCGCAGTAATCCGTCAATACGCATGCGTATCCGCACCGTTTCTTCGTGGGGCTCAATATGAATATCACTGGCCCGCTTTTGCACCGCCTGGCCGATAACAGAGTTTACCACTCGTACTATCGGTGCTTCATCCATCATCTGATTTTCCATTTCGTCCAGTTTAAAAGTCTTATGGTCACTTAAGTTTTCCGAAATCTGGTCAAGGTCAAATGCTCGGCTCATTAGATCCTGCATTCCAAAAAACTTCTGGATAGTTTTATCTATTGACCTCTCAGCAACCATCACCGGCTTCACTTCTAGACCGGTAGCAACCTTTATATCATCTGCGGCGACAATGTTTAAGGGGTCAGCCATGGCCACCGTCAGCACATTACCTGCTTGGGCAATTGGTATTACTCGATGCCGCCTAATCATTGATTCGGGGATTTTATTAATAACCTCAGGGTCCACCTGGGTGTTTAAAAGGTCTACCTGGTCAATGCCCAATTGGAACTCCAGTACGTCCATAATGTCCTTTTCGGTAACGTAGCCCAGGTTAACCAGGATTTCGCCTAACCGCCCTGCCGAATTTTTTTGTATACGCAGTGCTTCTTGGAGCTGGACATAGGTTACTAATTTATTCTCAACCAGAAACTCGCCAAGCTGCTTTCTTCTTGCCACGATGTCATCACCCCTCTTCCCCCTGGTATTTCGATTAACAGCGACGTATTTCCTTTTTTTTCTTATTTTAGGCGCACAATAAATAAACCGGCGATTTCCGCCGGTTAAAAAATATGTTCAATTGGAAGTAGACCTTATTCTACGGGAAGGAGGTCATCCAACTGCTGGTCAGATACTTTTTTAATGTGCACTCGCCCAATACATTCCGGTAGCACAAAAAACATTTCGTTGCCCACCGCCTTCTTATCTTGGCGCATTAGTTCTATCGCCTGCTGCTTATGCCATTCGCCGGGCAGAGAAATATCCAGCGGTACCTTTTGAATTAATGCCATTAGACGCTCCAGTTCCTTTACATCCAACTGCCCCATTTGCCGGGCTAACACCGCCTCCATAACCATGCCCACTGCCACCGCTTCACCATGATTCTTCAAATGATAGCCGCCTAATGACTCAACGGCATGGCCGATAGTATGACCGTAGTTTAATATGGCCCGCAGGCCGCTTTCCCGTTCGTCCTCGGCCACTATCCCGGCCTTTATCTCACAACAGCGGGCCACAACCGCTTGCATGACCCGGCTATCCAACCCCATGGCTGCGTCCAGATTACTCTCAAGGTATTGAAAAAATGCATCATCCCAAATTACCCCGTATTTAATTACTTCCGCCATACCGCTGCGCATCTCGCGGACCGGTAGAGTATCAAGCAGGGAAAGGTCACTGATTACCGCCGATGGCTGATAGAAAGCACCGATAATATTCTTCCCCCTCGGGTGATTGACGGCTACCTTGCCGCCCACGCTGCTGTCTACCTGGGCCAAAAGGGTTGTGGGTATCTGAATAAAGGGCACGCCGCGCATATAAGTGGCGGCAATGAACCCCGCCAAGTCTCCAACTACGCCGCCGCCTAAGGCAATTATCGGCGAACGGCGATCTAGGCCATGCTCAAAAGCGCGGTCATAAAGCGCTTCAGCACCCGCCAGACTTTTGCTTGCTTCTCCAGCCGGGACCACTACCTTGGCCGGTCGGAAACCAAGGCTCTTTAAGACGTTGATCAATCTTTGTCCATAGATGGGATCCACATTATCGTCAGTTACCACTAGGCACCTGGAACTGAGCTCCCGGGGGAGAAATTCTTCTAAGCGCGCCAACAAATCCCGCCCAATAAATATTTTATAATTCCTTCGGCCCAAAGCCACTGTCACCGTATTCATTGCCGCACCTCGATCTGCTTAAGAATTTCTGCGACTATTTGGTCGTGATTCTTGTCCTTAGTATCAATCACCATATCTGCTGCATCACGATAATATTTTTCCCGGGCGGCCAGCATCTGCCGGATTTTATCCAGGTCAGGACGCGGCCTCAGCATCGGTCTATTTCGACTTCGCCCGATACGATTAGCAACTTCCCGGCTATCTGCTTTTAACCAGATAACAATACCGTTTTCCTTAAGCCGGCGGACATTATCAGGATTTAATACTACCCCGCCGCCCGTGGCTATAATGGCATTACCCCCGGCAACTACCTTTTGCACCATTAACTCTTCCTCCGAACGAAACCGCCGCTCGCCGTGCTTGATAAATATCCGCGTAATGGTCAATCCGGTCAGCCTTTCAATCTCCGAATCCGTGTCTATGAATTTTCTTTTCAAAGCACGAGCCAAGCGAAAACCGATGGTGGTCTTCCCCGAACCCATAAATCCAATTAATACAAGATTGGCCATAACATCCATCCTTAAACACTTTTTAGATACTGCTGCCATTCCTGCCAGCGCTGCTTGATTGTCTCTAAATCGTCCCCGCCGAAATGTTCCAAGATGCTTTGGGCCAAGGTGAAAGCGACAACCGCCTCACCAACGACACTGGCGGCAGGTACCGCGCAGGCGTCAGACCTTTCCACAGCAGCATCTTCGGCGGCCTTAGTATCCATATTTATACTACGTAAAGGCTGCATCAGGGTGGGAATGGGCTTCATCGCTGCCCGCACCACCAGTTCTTCACCATTAGTAATACCGCCCTCGATACCGCCGGCACCATTTGTTTCCCGAAAGATCCCCCGTTTCGGCCCATGAAATATTTCGTCATGTACTTGGGAACCAGGCAGCATGGCACTTTCAAAGCCAAGGCCTATTTCCACTCCTTTGATAGCTTGAATACTCATCAATCCTTGGGCCAGCATCCCGTCAAGGCGACGATCCCAATGAACATGGCTGCCCAAACCTACCGGCAGCCCCTTCACCCGCACTTCAAAGACTCCGCCCAAGGTATCACCTTGCGCACCGGCCCTATCAATGGCAGTAACCATTTGTGATGAAACATGGGGGTCGGCACAGTAAACCGGGGAGGCGGCCGCTGCCGACAGCTGCTCCCAGGGCAGCAGCTTTTCTGCTGCAGCTTCACCAACACGCACCACATGAGCAGCCAACTCTATCTCCAGTTCGCCGAGCAGTTGCTCAGCCACCGCGCCAACCGCCACCCTTACTGCGGTTTCTCTGGCGCTAGATCGCTCTAGCACATTGCGCATATCCTTATGTCCATACTTTATGCTTCCAGACAGGTCCGCATGCCCAGGCCGCGGCCGCCTCACTACCCGCTTTTCAGTATCCGCCTCGGCAGCAGCTGACATAATCCCCTGCCAATTTTTCCAATCTTTATTTTTAATGTTAAGGCAAACCGGACTGCCTAAAGTAAAACCGCCACGAACACCGGCAGTTATTTCTACCCGATCTGTCTCTATTTGCATACGGCCGCCTCTGCCGTGGCCGCCCTGACGCCGAGCCAGCATACTGTCAATAATGCCAACATCTACTGGTAATTTCGCCGGGAGTCCCTCTATTATCGCCGTCAATGCCGGCCCGTGGGATTCCCCGGCCGTAAGAAATCGCAGCAATTGTACCGCCTCCAGTCCGTTTTCATCTGTTTCGCCATTTACGACATATTTCCTGCTAACCTGCCTCGGGAGTTCTGGCGGACAAACGGCTTTTAATCATTTCCAGAATAGTCTTATTCTGTTCTTCAACCAGTCGTTGTTCCATCTGCTCTTTCTGCTCCCGCAACAGTTCAATTTCCCTGGCTAATTTCTTGCTTTCCTCCCGGGACTGCTGCAGTTCATCCATAATTGCGGAAAACATATATAGCACCGTGGTTTTTAATGTCTGCTCGACACCTAATGCAGAAGTCAGAGTTCGTTCCAAATCCAGCCGGCGTTTGGCCCCTTTAATGGTGTACTGCTCGGTATAGAGAAGTTCCTTAATTTGGCCGAATACCTCCATGTGGTTCTGATTATAACGGCGCCTTTTTTTCTTGTCTACCTTAGTTAGATAATCTTCAAATTCCTTTTCCCAAAAACGCACCGTACTCACTTCAACTTGAAGGATATTTGCCAACTGCTGAATGGTTAATACTTGTGACATATGCCCTCACCTCAGTTACAAACATTCCCCTTTCACGCCATAAATTCCTTCCTCTTTTTTCCAGCAGAAACGCAAAAAAATCGACAGACTTACTGCCGATTTTCCTTTTTGAGTACCTGAAGCATTAGTTCCACCGGTGCTTCCCGGCCGGTCCATATCTTAAAGCTTGCCGCTCCCTGATAAATGAGCATACCTAGTCCGCTGACAGTGCGACATCCCCTCGCCCGGGCCTCAATCAACAGCTCAGTCTCAACGGGGTTATAGACAAGGTCCGCCACTATCAAATGGGATTTGATAAGCTCAGCCGGAATGGGTAGTGCTCCGGCATGAGGATACATCCCCACCGACGTGGTGTTGACTAAACAATGACATGCGTCAATAACCTTTGTCAGATCATCTCGAAAAAATCCGGCGGCTGCTCCGATATTAGGCGGCAATGCCCCCGCTAATGCTTCGGCACGGTTGAATGTACGGTTAGCAATAAATACTTTATCCGCCCCTGCACCAACTAGGGCAAAGGCTGCCGCCCGGGCGGCCCCCCCGGCCCCCAACAGAAGAAACCTCTTTCCCGTAGGATTAAAGCCTGCCTCAGCGAGGGAAGCAATGAAGCCTGCCCCATCGGTATTGTAACCCTGCAATCGGCCTTGGTGCAGCGTCACCGTATTGACCGCCCCCACCGCTTGGGCGTAGGGGTCTATTTCGTCTAGACAGTCCATTACCCGCACTTTGTGAGGGACAGTAACATTAACACCCTTTACACCCGCCTGAAAAAGGCCGCGCACGGCCCGAGCCAACCCTGTAGGCGGCACCGGAAACGGTATATAGGCGTAATCCATATCCAGATATTCAAAAACTGCATTATGCATCGCCGGAGAAAAAGAATGCTCCACCGGCCAGCCCAGCAAACCGACAATTTTTGTTGTTCCCGAAATCCGTTCCTTCATTATTTAACCTCATTTTTACTGAGAAATGGCAGTACCAGCCGCTCAACCCGACGCATGATACGAGTACCGAAAAACTCCACAGAACTAATTGGCGCTACCAGGATGGTATACAACCCGGCACGATTGCCGCCCAGTACATCAGTAAATACCTGGTCTCCAACCACCGCGAGCTCTTTTTGATCTAATTCCAGCAAAGACAAGGCCTTCCTGTACGCACGCCTCCGGGGTTTTGCTGCCTTGGATAAAAAGGGTACACCCAACATCCTCCCGACCCGGGCTACTCGGTCTTCATTATTATTTGAGGCAATGCAAAGCTTAAAACCCTTAGCATCCGCCTTTTTAAACCACTCTATTACTTCCGGGGTAACCTCTTTGTTGTTCCATTCAGTGATGGTATTATCCAAATCAAGCACAAAACCCCTAATACCCTTGTTATGAAGTCGGCCCATAGGTATGTCGTGCAGGGAATCAACATATAAATCAGGTCGCAATATATTCATGATAAAACTCCCTCTAATAGTATGTTTTGACCAAGCCGCAACCTTGCCCAATTCTATCACCATATTATACCATAGGTAAATACTTACTCAAAATACTGAAGAGCTCAGCCCCTTACCAACTCCCCATGTATAGGAAATTATCCACAACCCATAATTTCCCATACATAAAAAAAGACAGCTCACCGATAAGGCAAGCTATCTTGGAGCTCGGGCCTGGCATATACACTGCCGGTTATTTCATGTAGTCAGCCAATCTATCAAGCTCTCCCAGCAGTTTTTCGTGGGCACCTTCACCCATCACATCAACCTCAATTCTCTCAAACTCCGCTATCACCTTTTCCCCTTTTTCCTCTATCATCAATTTATCCGCCAGGGGAAACAGCACTTCATTTTCTTTGACTATATGGTCACGCAGCATATTTACGTAACTCCTCGCCGCTTCTTTTATTTGGGTGAGGCGGTGGTGGTCAGCGCCGTCCTCAATTGCGGCAATCAGCTTCCTGCCCCGCTCGTGTTCCGTGAGCATTTGGCCGATAGGGCCGCCATCCACCGGCACACCTACCCGTTCTAGTTCTGGGAAGAGCACCTTTTCTTCTTTACCATGGTGGCAGGTATCCGCAAATTGCCGCAGGAAGCTTACTGAACCGTGGAAAAAATCCATATCTACTTCCTTACCATCATCCAGACGTCTACAGGCAGTTTCCAACAATCCCAATAACCGCTTAATCACTTCGTGTTCATGCACCAATTCTTCAGTTACTCTCATCAATAATCACCCCTTATTAATATAATCCTCATAAGTTACCCCTGTTTGGTAATATTCCGTAGAACCGGAAAATAAGCCAAGGCTGTCTTTGACCAGCCACAACGTCCCCCAAGCAAAGAAGAAACCGGCAACTAAACGCCATAACAACCAGAAGTTGGTAAAGCTGTTCTTGACGTAGGTGAAATCAAGGCCCATAATCCGCTCCATATACACCTGGGTGATGCCCGCGCCAAACATAATCAGACTCATGGCACACATACTGAGCAGCATCATCCAAAAGATACGGGAACCGCTTTTACGGGAAACCAGTGCACCGGTCATCTCCGGAACCATGTAATACATAGCCGCTATCACCAGCATGGCAAAAGCACCGTAAAAAGCCAAGTGACCGTGGGCAGCAGTCAATTGGGTCCCGTGCGTCCACTTATTAATTGAGGGTAATGTCTGCACCACACCCATCAAACCGGCGCCGACAAAGTGGGTAATAGCAGCACCAACCAGCCACAGCAGCGCCACCCGATTGGTACCTGCTGTCTTCATGCCCTTCGTGTGACGAAGGGTATCAATAACCATCAGTAGTATGGGAATTGGCTCGAGTAAGCCAAACAGCCCGCCTATCATTAACCAGTACTTAGGCGTGCCAATCCAGTAATAATGATGTCCAATACCCAATACTCCGGTAAAGACCACTAGAGTTACTTCAATATACAGCCATTTTGCCACCACTTTAGTATTCACGCCGGTGAGCTTTACCAGTAAATAAGCAGTAATGGCCGCAGCGATTAACTCCCATGTTCCTTCAACCCAGAAGTGGATAACCCACCACCAAAAAAACTGGTCCACACTGATCGAGCCGAAAAACTTCATGCCTACCAAATACATTAATGATAACCCTGTCATACCGGCAAACAGAACTCCCATAATGGCGGTCCAGCGCCGAGATTTCAAAATAGTCGCTAACACATTGAAAAGGAAAATAAGCGCGCCAATGACAATCAACCAATCTAGCAGTCGCGGCGCCTCAATATATTCTCGTCCTTCTGTCCAACCAAAGAGGAAGCCCACCACCGTGGCAACTCCTGTCAGGCCTAACAGCCAAAACTGCAAAGAAGCGAGCTTTGTGCTATATAGCTCAGATTGGGTCTCTTCCGGAACTAAGTAGTATGTCGCACCCATCAATCCCAGCAGCAGCCAAAAAACCATAGTATTCAGATGAACCTCTCTGCCAACGCTAAAGGGCAGAATATTCCTTAACAACTGCGGCCAGATAAACTGTGCCGCTATAACCAGGCCAAAAAGCACCTGCAAGCCAAACAATATCATTGCCAGCACAAAATACGGATAGGCCGCCCTTTGAGATTTATACTTCATGTTCTGCACCTCCTATTTTAATGTCACTAAGTAATTAACCAAAGCATCCAGCTTTTCTTCAGAAAGATCTGCCGCAGGCATAATAGATCCCGGAATCACTGAACCAGGGCTGCTGATAATGTTACGTAGATACTTGTCACTGCGTTTGCCACCAATATGGGATAGGTCAGGACCTACATTGCCGCCACGGTCGTCAACCGTGTGGCAGTTTGTGCATCCTGCAGTGAGGAAGATGTTCTTACCGTCAAGGCCACTTCCTTTACCGCTATCAGCACCGCTACCTTCTTGCTCCTGCCCGGTGCGTGTCGACGAGGAATCGCTGGACATTATCGCCTCGGGCGGCCAATCATTAGTATCCACCTCGTTCACCCATTCCAAGAAACGTACCACATTCTCTGCATCCGCAGCATCAAGCTGCACCGAGCTCATAGCCGTTCCCGGCATTACCGCATCAGGGTTTTGAAGAAACTTCATCAGCCAATCACTGCTGCGCTTACTGGCCTCTTTGGTTAGGTCAGGCGCAAAATAAGCACCATTACCCAAAATTGTATGGCAATTGATACAGTTTTCCCGCTGCCACACTTTCTTACCCTCTACCACGCTGACAGTAAGCGGTGGTGAACTAGCCTGAATGTGCTGCAGCGAGTCAATAGTAAGAAATATAAACACCGTGAGACTTAGAAGTGAAACAACAATAAAGAGATTCCGATGTGTTCGTGAACTTGCCATTTACACCATCCTTTCAAATTTTTATCTTAAGGTGTCCGCTTACTAAAATCCTATCGGACTTTCCAAATATGGCATATGATTCCTATCACTAATCTGATGTGACATCACTCACAGTTAACTTTAAAGCTCAAGAAAAGCGATTTCATCGCCTTCGCAATCTTAAGGTAATCGTTTTTCCTCTCCGAACCTATAATTGCCTAAACATTCAAAAAAGCCCATCTTCTCCGATGAGAAGATGGGCCGTTTTTTTTTAGTATCTAACTACCTTTGTCCTACGGGGCAGGCAGCAAGACATTTGAAGCAGAAATATTGAAATCCAATAAACCCTGCCTGATATAACCGCCAAAAATAATCATCCCGCAGCATTTCTTTCCTGTCTTCCGGTGATGCGTCAGCAAACTTACTCCAAAAACGAATGTTCCCTCCCAGACCATAAGGCTGGGAGTTCTTTAAGCACTTGAAAAAGTCAGTTTTACCCTCTTCATTTAAAGCCTGCGCCGGACATGCCTCTACGCATTGATTACATTGGTCGCATGGGTTCTCCTTTGGCGGCGCATCAGAGGTGATTTCCAAATCAGATAGTATCGCAGTAAAGATCATCCGACTGCCTAATTGGGGGTGTACCACCAGATTATGCCTGCCAAACGCCCCCAATCCCGCTGCTATGGCGGCATGCCGCAGGGAAACCTCCCCGATTACCCCTTTAGTTTTGTTATTAATATCCATCGGCCAAGAGGCAGGTACGGTCATAGCCTTGGCACCACACTCCCTTTCTAAAAACTGGGCCACCTTATAATTGCAGGAACGAGAAAACTCCATTACATCTAGCCTGCCGTTCATAGCAATCTGCGGGTTTGGGCTTTCACAGGTGGACAATTCCCTGTATGCCAGCACCACCATGCTTTTAGCTCCTGGGTAAATACTTTCCAGTGCCGGTGACTGAGGGCTTTGGTAATCTTCCACTGCGGCAATACCCACATCTTCTACGCCAAGCTCCACTGCATATTTTTTTATTTTCTCTCTCATTTTTAAACCTCCTTGTAAATGCCTTTGTTACTATATTATTTAAATATTCTGCACTTTCCTGCTTAAGACCAAAATAATTAGCAGCTTCAAATTTAATAGCAACTGTCACACCCCTGGAATAAACTAATAGAAAAAGAACACAACAGCTAAAATCAGAGAAAGGAGGCTGTCCATTGTCTCATCATGATCTTTCAGCCGGAATAGCAGAAAAAAGTATTGAAACAGAATGTATCGATGTGATATATCCCCAGGTATCACTAATTGACCAAAATGTGGAAAACAAAATTAACAGCATGATCGAACAGATGGTCAATAGCTTAGTACCCACAGATGTAGAAGATGCGGAAGGCTGTACCGTCAATGTCACCGGCCGTTATGAAATCACCGTTAATCAGGATGGTATCTTGAGTTTGTGGATTGACGTTTTCACAATTCGCCGCATGGCAGCTAATGGTATCACCATACGGGATTCTTTAACTGTAGATTTAGGTACCGGTAAATCTTACGAACTTTACGAATTATTCAAGCCGGGTGCCAATGACCGCATAGTTATCAGCGACATCATTAAGCGAGAAATAAAAAAGCGTGATTTACCCACAATTACAGAGTTCATAACTATTACTGATAACGAAGGATACTATCTTACTCCTACTGATTTGGTGATCTATTTCCAAGAAATTACCTATTTCCCCCATGCAGCGGGTATCCAGGAATTTCCTATTCCCTTCGTGGTGCTGGCCAATATGGTGCGTCCCGGCACCCCCATTGCCAAACTCCTTAATGCCTAAGGTAAGATGAACCCTTAAGCCCTTCTTTTTTAAAAGGCATCAAAAAACCCGCTTATAAGCGGGTTTTTCATGTTAGATAATGTTTCGAGTTTTTTTCGAGGAGAGTACCGCATCTATTTTTTCCAGCGCTTTTGTAATATTCTCCTGCGAATTGGCGTAAGAGAAACGCAGATAGCCATTCCCTGCTTCACCAAAAGAACTGCCGTTGAGAGCCGCGACACCACCTTCTTCCAACAGCTTATTGGCCAAGGTTTTACTATCAAACCCAGTGCCCTCTATATTGGGAAACGCATAAAAGGCCCCCTTAGGAGTAGGACAGCGAAAGCCATTGATGTTTCGCAAGCCCTCTACTAAAATATCTCTTCTTTCTTTGAACTCCTTGACCATTCGTTCCAGGCTTGCTTGCCCTTCTTTAAGAGCCTCCACACCGGCCAACTGCACGAAGGGCGGCGTACAGGAATGAACATTAACTGCCAGCTTGCTGAATTGCTCCACCAACATTTTAGGCATAATACCATAACCTAATCGCCAACCGGTCATAGCGTAACTTTTGGAAAACCCATCAATAATGATGGTCTTCTCACGCATTCCCGGAAAAGAAGCTATGGTAATTGGCGGCTCATCATAATAAATATCGCTATAAATCTCATCAGAAATGACCAAAATATTTTTATCCTGCAGTAAAGACACAATGGCAGCCATATCCTCCTGCGGAATAATGCCGCCGGTAGGGTTATGCGGCGAATTTAAAATAATTGCCCGAGTACGAGGGGTAATTGCCGCCTCCAATGCATCAAGGTCCATGGTAAAGTTGTCATCCTTCTCAATAATAGGGACATGCTTAGGAACGGCACCACAGTAGCGAATCACAGACTGGTAAATCGGAAAACCAGGATCAGGCAGGATAACTTCATCACCCGGGTTGACACAGGCCTGCATGGCAAAAAACAAAATTGGTTTTGCACCCGGTGTAACCACTACCTGCTCCGACAGCACTTCTATCCCCCGCCTGGCGCCGGCATGACCGGCAATCGCCTGGCGCAGTGCAGGCAGCCCTACCGGCGGGCCGTACTTGGTGTGCCCTTCCTCTAATGCTCTGGCAGCAGCCTGCAAAACACTACTGTCAGTACTAAAATCCGGTTCCCCTATTTCCAGGTGAACCACTTCCATACCCTGAGCTTGCAAACGATTGGCCTTTTCCAAGACTTCAAATGCTGACTCTGTCTCCAATAACTTTACTCTATCTGCTAATTGTATTCCGCTCAACGGCAATGTCCTCCCAGTGTGTATATTTGTATCTGCACCAAAAACAAAGATTGCTTGAAAAGATTGTAGAACTTGCAGCGAAATTTGTCAACCTTTTTGTCCTTTTTTACCATTATGAAGTCTAGGCTTAAGATAACATCTATTTATTAGCTTTAGGACATCTGTTTAGGACATCCTTCATAAGAATTAATTTTCCTAAAAGTTCCATCATGTTTCTAAGCTTTTGGTAAGAAACTATGCTTAAGGGGTGATTTAATTGACCAAGGAAGATAATAAGGAAAAGAACCTGACAGATAAAAGTACGCATGTCCCATTATCCGCAAAATGGCGGGATACTACCGCAGAGGAATTAAAAAAGATGTACGCTGTAGACATCCCCAGAGTTTCAGCCGGTGAATTGGAACAGGAATATAATTATGATGAGGGTTCTGAAGAAGAATAGTTAGTCCGACCGTAAGAAAGGTCGAAACTTGTCCCACCTCCTGCCAATTTAATTTTTCAACAAATGTTTTTATGTTATAATTTTTATGATGCGCATTGGTAAAGGAGGAAGTTATGAAAATAGTCTTAGGAATAACCGGTGCCAGCGGTGCCATGTACGGTATACGACTGCTGGAAGTCCTGCAGCAAAAGGGACACGATATCGAACTAATTATCAGTCCCTGGGCAGAGAAAACCATACACTTTGAAACTGATTACACCTTGGCTGATATTAGGCCGCTCGCAGCCAAAGTATATAACTTCGACAATTTGGCAGCAGCAGTTTCCAGCGGTTCATATCATGTAGACGCAACGGTTATTGCCCCCTGCAGCATGAAAACCTTAGCGGCCATTGCTCACGGGTATACCGATAACTTAATCAGCCGAACAGCTGATGTGGCCTTAAAAGAAAAAAGGAAATTGATACTAGTTCCTCGGGAAACACCACTAAATGTGATTCATCTAGAAAATATGAAAATAATTGCTGCCGCCGGCGGGATACTACTGCCGCCTATGCCGTCCTTCTATCACATGCCCAAGACCATTGATGACATTATTAATCAAACCATTGGCAAAATCCTTGATTGCCTTAATATCTCCCATAATCTGTTTGACCGATGGGGAGAAACTAACATCCGTGACTAATAAATAACAAATTTATTAAAACTAAGCTCAATCCACCGATTGAAGCTCATTTATTATCTAGTATACCATCCCATATTGTGTTTAAATCAACACAAATTAACCTGTACTAGTTTCGTTTATCTGCTTTACTTTTTTCCTGATAAGCACAACTACAATGAAATAGAGTAGAAAAACGGGCGCAGCCAGATAGAACTTGCTAAAATCATTAATGACCGCGGCCAGCAATCCATAAACCAAGGTTTCCGGCAAAAATCCTAAAAACGAAGCCGTAAAAAAAGAGGTAAACGGGACATTGGTTGTACCTGATACTGCGGATAAAATGTCGAAATGTACCAACATACTCCCACGTAGAAACAATATGGTTTCGAATCCGTATTGTTTTGTTTTCTTCAACCACCGATTATTGGCCCAGTATTTCAGTAAAGGATTTGCAAATCTGCGGGAGATAGAAAAGATAACTGTAGAACTAATGAAGGCGGATATGTTGAGAATAATGATACTTCCAAGAGACGAGTGGGTGGCCGCTACGATAAAGCCCAGCATAGAAATGGGTATCAAGGTAAATGGCCTAATCAAAGAAAGCACGACAATCCATCCTATTGATGTCAGATGATGACCTAAAATAAAGTTTTGTAGGTAATTATAATATACGGTGAAAAGGTTTAACCCAATAGATGGGGATAATGAGCCCATAGAATTCAACTCCCTGCTGTCCAAAAACACCTACCAAGGAAGTGGCTCTCGGCTAGCTTTCTTATAAACCACAACCTTTTGATGTTTTACTACATTTTATCCCCAATCGTTAAAAAAGTGAAGCAATAAATAGTTCCGGATCATTCGATTTCCACCATGGTACCAATGGATACCATGTCGTACAATTCTTTCACATCTTTATTATACATTCTGATGCATCCCCCGGAAGCATCAGTGCCAATAGTAGTCTCATCATTAGTTCCATGAATGCCGTATTTTTGGCCTTTGGGTGCCCGGTGATCCGGCCCTCCGTCAACCTTATTACCACGCCTATCCTTAGCAAAGGGAACCTCCATCCCCATCCATCTAGGGCCCATTGGTGCTTCAGGAGCCTTTCCTTTAGGATATAAAAGCTTATTAGTTATTTCAAACACTCCCTCAGGGGTATAGTAAGGTTCTTTCCCTGTCGACACAGTATATTCTTTTGCCAACAATCCTTGTTGAAAAAAATATAGACGATTTTTCTCTTTATTTATTAGGATATAATCTTTGGTTTTATAAATAGTCGGGTATCTACTTAAGAGGCTAAATTCAGGCATAATCTGTACCACAAAACTTTCTTTGTCACCAACCAAGAGAATGCCTTTCTCAAATGTTTCATTAATCAACGGAACCTGCCCAAGCGCTTTATCAGTAAATATCTCAGTGCGGTTTAATGCAGCCTCACCAATTCTTAATGTTTTTTCCATGCCATTAGCTTTATTTTGTAAGGTTATAGTGTCTTAATTTTGGTAGAGGATATGTTCTTTATCTTCGATAAGCTTTTTGCCTGATGTCGGGGTAGGTGGCTTTTTATTCTGACCAGGGATTGGCTTTTGTATCGGCGGTACAGTTCCAAGTAAAAAACCATAGATAATTATCGCCAATGTCACTACGATTAAAGAAACTATTGATGCCTTGCGCCACATTTCATTCACCTTCAGTTCGAGATTGCTTTAACCATATTTTTTAACAAAACCCGCACTGATATTTGTGAAAATCATGGTAACAGTTAAGTAGTAATCTAGATTATAAAGAGCCTCGGCATGAAAACCAAGGCTCTAAGGTACTAATTGGTAGTAATTTTTAAAGCGTCTACCATCAACCCTCTCTCTTCTAAAAATTGTCGCAAATCATCCATCCCACTTTTGAAAGATGCTAGCTCTTCCTCAGTAATTAACTCCCTGCCAAAAGGGGTCAGCGTAGTTTCGGTAATTTCTTGGGCAGAGTAACCACCCGCATAAGGTTCATATTTATTTACAGTGCTATCTCTATCTTGCACAACACTCTTAAGTACCATTACTCTAAAGTCCTTACCCAATTTATCTTTTACCTTTAACGTGTTACTCTCGGATAAATAATCTTCAATACGTAGTGGTACAATATTCCCTTCCGTAACCTCCAGTAATAAAAGGAGCCCTTTACCTTTAACAACTTTATAAAAGCTGTCGTTATAATTAAACCACTTACTGATTATTGGTTCTATATTTTTCTCCAGGGCCTTTTGATGCTCTAATAGAACCTCTTTTTCTCGCCAATCCATTCCAATCAATTCCTCTTCTTTACCTTCCTTACCGCAAACATTACACCTGAAGGTATGTGGAAAAGCAAAAGGAATCCAGCAGAAGAATATCCCAAAGGGAACGAATAACAGCACAATAGTACCACGCGTAAGCCAATAGATGAAGTTCTCTCAATGTTGTCACTATAACATTCCGGGCAAACTTTCAACCGATGTCTTCTCCTCTTTCTAACATTCTCTTTCACCTTTTCCAATTAGGGATTCATCCTAATAATCCCTGCATTGAGTTTGAAATTAGACCAAAGAGCATTTTGGGTTACGAAAGCAGGAAAGGGAAAAGAAATCGGTTAATAAAAAGGACCAAAAGAAGTGTGCTGACTTCGAGACTAATCTAATCTTAGCCTTTTCTAGCCAGTATAAATGAGAATTGCCTCTCTTAAAAAGGCTGCTGTACCCGGCTGCTTTTGATCATAATATGCTCTAAACCTGTTATCATCGACATACATTTGGGCTAGCCCGGCATGGCCCTCCTTACTATATTGTCCCCAACAAAGGGTTATCCACTGCTTGTGCAAACCAGCTGCTTTTTGAGCTAGGTCACTTGCCGGGTCACCAGTTTTAATTGCTTGGGAAAGTACTTCCCTAACTTGAATTTCAAGACTTGTCATTGCTTCATATTCTTCTTGTGTCATATTCTTGAATTTTTCATTCGCCTGATTCATAATATCATTGCCATACCTTTTCCGAATTTCTTCACCGTATTTCTTCTCATTATCATCAACCATTTTTAGTCTAAATCCTTCAAATTTTTCTTTATCCGTCATTTTAAGTCTCCCTTCTTTTGAAGCTAAAGTTTTATCCACATTGGCTATCAATATATCCAACTGTTCTCTCTTTTTTAGGAGCTTTTCGCGATGTTCCCTTAGTACATTTGCTGCATCAAAGGAAGGTGCCGTTATTATATTTTTGATGCTTTCTAAACTCACACCCAATTCTCTGTAGAATAGTATTTGCTGTAGCCTATCAACTTCCGCCTGCCTATAAATCCGATATCCTGACGAATTAATTCTTGCCGGCTTAAGAATGCTTATTTCATCATAATACCTTAGTGTTCTAGTGCTAACGCCTGCCAGACTGCCGAGCTTTTGTACTGTATATTCCATCTTTCCGTCCCCCTTATAACCTTACTTTACACCTTTACGCAACGTTAATGTCAATAGCTTATTAACTGATAATATACGGTTCCACAAGATAGTGTAATAGCGGCAATTAACGGGAGTAAATATTGCTTTCCCCGTAACACACATTCCTGAGGTATCTGTTTGAGGTTCAAAAATTTAATTACCATATAGATTTGGATATCAACGTACATAAGGAACAATAGGGGCTCAAATAACTGGGTAATACTACTCGCAACACCAAACAGTAAGTCTATTTGATGAAAGTATTATAGGTAAATATCCTTCCAAAGTGTTTAAAATATAGAATTCGCGCGGTGCCCAGCACACCTGTTATGGCCTTCTTCACAGCTTGCCTTTAAACTAAAACACGTATATTATTTAATTAGGCAGGTTAAGCATGGAACCCACTTGAGACCCGACAAAACAAAGGATAATAACACGTAACCTTTAAGAAAGGGGTTTTTTCTATTAGTTCTCTCAGTCCAATACATAAATGGCTTCAAACGTACAGAATATTGTTAGTGTTCGTAGTTATGGTGACTGCCTTTCTAAAACCTGATAACGTCTTGCTATTAACTTTTATTGGATGGATTGGTTTGTTTGTTTATGTGTTAATTGTCAGCCTCAAAATGTTTGGAATCAAACTTTTGTATCGTATTGAACCGTTTCCGGCAATGATTATTGATTTGGCTTTAATTTCCGTTTTGGTAAAAGTAACGGGTGACACCCATAGTGTCCTCCACCCACTATACGTTGTTGAATTTTTATTTATGGGCTACTTCTATGGCTTTAAGGAAGTATTTACAGCGGGCCTACTGGCAGCAGCTGGCTTTTATTACGCGTCCTACTCTGAACATCATATCGCGGATACCCTTATACACGTGAGCATAACATTTAGTACCGCGTTATTTATTGGCTTTATGTCACGAAAAAGCACCCTCTTGAAAAAACACTTCCAAAAGAATGCAGACGACCTCAAGATACAACAATCTAAACTCTCTAAAACACAGAATATAATTGAATCCCTTAACGAAATAGGTCTTGCTATGAGTAAAGCTGAGAATTTAGATCAGATTGCAGAACTGCTTGAAACTTATTCCCGTTTTATAAACTACACAGATAAGGCTGCTTTTATTTTCCCCTTTGAAGACCATGGTGTTATATATTTAAAGGATATTGCCAAAGAGTTAAAAATGACCCGTTTAAAAATTAATAATTTTAGCAAATTAAGCTATCAACTAGTTATTGAAGACAATAAAACAAGGACTATCACAGATGCAGAAAATGACGAACAGTACCGACGTTGGTTTGA
Source organism: Metallumcola ferriviriculae (assembly GCF_035573695.1). Taxonomy (NCBI): domain Bacteria; kingdom Bacillati; phylum Bacillota; class Clostridia; order Neomoorellales; family Desulfitibacteraceae; genus Metallumcola; species Metallumcola ferriviriculae. Next base: position 3,069,616 of record NZ_CP121694.1, read on the forward strand.
GAATTCTAGGTCAATCCCCGGATTACGTGATTTCTTACATGATGTTAAGAGCTTAGTAATCTCACCAAATGTGTATGCAAATGAACCTTATGGACTTATTATTATGGCTAACTGTAATCATACCCATGCTTTCGGAAAAGACCAAATGCAAGTGATAACATTGTTAAGTTATTCTTTAGCAAATTACCTAAAGACTATAGACTTTTCCACAAAATTAAATGAGAGGTACCAGGAAATAGTGAAGTTGACTTCTAGGGTTGTTGACTTAAAAGACCACTATACCAATACCCACTCCCAGCAGGTGGCAAAATACGTCCGCCAAATAGGCAGTGCTTACGGTTTTGATGAAAAGAAGCTGGAGAAACTAACTATTGCTGGTTTACTACATGATATTGGCAAGGTTGGATTGCCAACTAACCTGCTTAACAAACCAGGAAAGTTAACTAACGAAGAGTTTGAACTTGTTAAGAAACACCCAGAATACGGATCAAAACTTTTGCGCGATATGAATGATTTTAAAGAAATTGCTGATTGGGTCGAACAACATCATGAACGTTTCAATGGCAAAGGATACCCCTATGGCTTAGCAGGAAGAGATATTTCATTGGAAGGTAGAATTATTGCAGTGGCAGATGCCTTTGAGGCGATGACTTCTGATAGGCCTTATCGAAAAGCGTTTTCTTATTTTGAAGCTCTACAGAAACTTAGAAAAAATTCCGGAACACAATTTGACCCTGATGTAGTAGAAAAATTTATTAAAATTCTCGTCAATGCTGATACATTAATGGAGAACACAAACGATACTGTCCTTTAGCCCCAGTTGGTTTCATCAGACAGACGCACAACTAATCCTTTTGCACCATTTAAAAGTAATTTTTTATGTGTACTGCACAAAAAAAGGCAGCGTGCCGAAAGCACGCTGCTAAATGGTATATATATGAAAGGAGGTCCACAAGAAGTTATTGCTTTACCAGCTCAAATCCATTTCCTTCAACCCAGCCGGCATTAATTCCTCTATTAAGCGATACTGTCTTAATTCCAATGAGGTTTAATACAGCATCAGTTTGGCCGGCAGTCTGCCCTGTATAGCAGGCTACTACAGCAGTTTTACCTTTTGCCATTTCTGTAATCTCAGCGAAATGCTTGGAAACTTCTTTAAAAGGAATATCAATAGCGCCAGTGACGGTTCCTTTGGCATACTCTTCATGACCCCTAATGTCGATCATTACGAATTTTTCCGGGTTTTTCTCCAGCTGATCCTTCAGATCTGGCTCGGAAATTTTATAACTTTTAAACATCCCGTTACTTGGCATTTTGTCAAAATATTTTTCCACAGCTTCTTTAACAGGCAGTTTATCGCCCCAATCATATGCTTCTGCCGCCTTAAGCTCAACGGCGTCTTGAACCATGGGATAATTCTTTGCTTTCCAGCCTAATTCCATTCCTAAATTGATGCTTCTAGCATTTATGCCCAACATATTTAACACTGCTACCGTTTGTCCAGCTGTTTGCCCTGTCCAACATACCACCAGCACTGCCTTCTTACCCTTGGCATTAGTAGCAATTAAGTCTAGATTCTGCCCAAGCTCAGCAAACGGAATATCAATTGCTCCTTGGATATGACCCTCAGCATAATGATCATGCCCCGTGATATCCAATACCAAGTAATCCTCTAGGGTCCCACTATCAAGCAGGTCTTTAACTTCATCGCTAGTAATCTTATAAATGTGACTTGGCATTTTCTCATAGTATTTAGTAGCAGCGTCCAAAATAACTTGCTGTGCGTCGACCTTAGAACCGGTGTCTTCCTTGGGTGCAGCTTGTTCAACTTGCGGTTTTTCAGGTGTTTCTGCCAGTTGGCCTTGCCCTCCGCAGCCCACAACCAAGCTAATACTAAAAATTAATACCAATAACAAGCCAAAAAACTTTAACTTTTGTCCTTTAAAAAACATTTAACTTCCCCCTTTGTGTTTTACTTTTTAGCCTCAATGGCTTCAGGAATCTCCGTCACCACATATTCTAAAGATGCCTTACTATCGGTGGGCAGAATATCCTCTTCGGTAAGAAAGACCTTTTCCACTCCATGACAAGAATTACAATCAGCTGCCTGAGGTGTGTACAACTGGGTATTATGCGTTGGTGATTCCTTCCAGCTGGATATTTTATCGAAGTTATCTAGTTCAGGATAGCCCATACCCTCAAGCGAATCACGAACCATCGGCATATGCCGTACCGTAATGAATTTATTAGGATGCAGTTCTGTCGGATTAGGATTTTTGGCAATTTTAAAAACGTCAATAACTTTTGAAGAAGGTAAAACACTGTTCTGTTTTTCATCCTTATAGGAAACATGACAATCACTGCACCCATGCGCCTCTTGAGAATGACAGACGGAACACGATAGCAAATCGGGGTCCTCATGCGCTAAGTGCATTTCAATACCCTTTTCCTCTGACAAGGTATCCGCATGACAATTGGCTGAAATACAGGTTGGTAAATCCTCCTTAACATGCATGTTTTCCGGTAAATCCCCGGTGCCATGAAAATTTGACTTAGGATGGCAATCAGTGCACACCATATCGTAATCATAATAATGGGTATCAGCAGCCGGCCCCACATTACCAATAAATTCTCCGCCGTTTCTTGTAGAGTGGCAGCCTACGCAAGTTTTCTCCATTGGTGGAACCTTTTCAAACTGGTGAGCTGAGAGCAATCCGCCTTCCTGTACCTTAGGTCGGCTTACATGACAGCCGCCGCATTCTGCATGACATTCGTTACAATCCAATTCCCAACCCTTGGTTATGGCATTTGTCCCTTCCGCCAATATGCCTTCATGGGTATATGAAATCATAGAATTAACTTGACCATTTTGTGTGTAATGCAGCGATTCAGCATAAAATTCTGTAACGTCATCATGACACTTTTCACAGACACCAAATTGCAAACCTTCATCGTTCCATTCGGGTGATGCGGGACTTTCTATCATTCCTTCATGAGCAGTTTCAGGTTCCATAGCGTTCTTGCCGCCGTGGCAGCTGCGACAGCTAATAAACCCATGGGTAGTTGTAGAAAAATCCTGAGACACGACAAACTTGTCGGTCAGCGAAAGCTTTGGAGGCGGAGCTCCTCAACCGCCACCGGCTTCTTCTACTTCCCCTTCCCCCTCCGGCTTTTCATAGGCACTTATTGCTTCAGCATCCGTATGGCATCCTTCGCAACTGGTACTGTCTAAAATCTCAATCCCTGCTTCCGCCGGGGTCTTTGGTATAGCATTTGTAGCAACAGTTGTTTGTTGAGCACACCCGGCAAAAGCTGCAGCAATCAATATGGCAATGATTACGAGAAGCAGCAGTCCATAGTAGTTTCTATTTTTAGTCAATGATTTCACCTCCTTTTAGTTAAGTAAGCACCTGTGGTAGGAAATAAAGATATAAAGCAATCAATATAGCAGCATATAACATAATCTCACTAATGAGTAGCACTAGGTTGTTGTGGTACTTCCCTGCCATCCAACGATCCCTCCTTGTTCTCAATAAGGGCTAACTCCAAGGGATATTCATGTTCCATTACTTCCCGGCTTACTTTACCAGTTAGCCAAACATTATTCATGGGGAAAAAATCCAGTGAAAAGTGTACCGCGTAAATATGCCAGGTAAAAATAACCAAAAAGGCAAGCATTCCTTCTCCCTGGTGGGCAAAATGCGAGCATTCAATGACCCACCTGGGCATGATAGCTATTGCTTTTCCCGGATATAACAAAATCAAGCCAGTAATAATCATCAGCGGCGTACCCCAGTATTCTGCCAAGTAATCTATCTTTTCTTTATAGGAGTATTTCGCAAACTGCGGTGCACTTCTTGTTAAACCACAGTAAAAACAAATATTTAATGCAAAATCCTTTAGGTCTTTCCAAACAGGCAGCATAGTTCCCCTTAAATTGCCCTTGAAAACTCTATGCACCAAATAAAACAAATGATAAACTCCCGCAATAATCATGATGACAGCCCCAGCCAAATGTATTGCAAATAATGTATTGAAGTTACCAAATAACTTGGCAAAGCTCTGCGCCCACGTTGTATACGCGAATTTAATCACGATACCGGTTACGGCGCAGCTTAAGAAACTTATCACCGTTAGATAGTGCTGAAGGCGCTGATGAATATCCCAACGTTTGTACATAGTTGATGTTCCAGTCATTTTTACACCCCCTTTGTTTCATCTTTCTTCCTAGTCAAAGCAGTTCGCAAACGATGGAATAAATCTAACTCAATGTGCAATAAGAAAACAGTGACAACAACCAAGATAAGCCATATGAATATCTCTTTTGTCAAATACATCGGCAAACTATAACCCTCTGGCTGTATTACATAGTGCTCCATGCTTTCCGTTCCTAATAGACTGCTGCCATGACAGCTTTTGCAGAGAAAAGATTTCTTTTCCTCACTAGTCATAGCGACTGGATTGTCTTGACTCAGAATTTGGTGATATCCATGACAGGTGACGCAATCTGCGGAATTTTCCGCATTAAGAGCTGCGGCCTTGCCATGAAAACTCTCTTTAAAATGTTCACTCTCTTGAGCATGGCATTTCTGCCCACAGGTATCGGCAAGACTAACCGCCGCGACGGGAGAATCCACTCCGTCAATTTTCTTAATATAATGGCCCCCATGACAATCGACACAATTTGGCTGCTCCTGTTCGCTGTTTTGGTTATGCACACTGCGGCTATACTCGAAGGTAGCTCCGGTGTGACAGTTGGCACATTTTTCAGATACTCTGTTTGTCAGCACTTTCCCGTATTGATGAGGTTCCTCAAATTTGTGGCAGCCGATACAAGCAAACTGACCATGCACCGAATTCTCATATTTCTCCTGATCCACATATAGCGAGATCTTCTTTCCCTCTTTTTCAATACCAAAAGTTTCTTTTTCGTGGCAGCTTAAACATTGCTCTTTGGTTTTAAAGGGTTTTGGCTCAGTTTCCTTTGCAGTTGCATTTGTCACACCACTGATAATTGTGATTACTATCACAATTAAAATCAAAACTGTATATCTTTTCAATTCACTCCCCCCTCCCTAACTGAATTTTTGATTAAAAAAAATCAGAGGCCAGCAAAAAACACCGGCCTCTGGACTACAGTCTCATGACTTACAGTATTGTGATCTATTTCACGACCTTGCCAAAAACAATTAGTCTTAAATTCACATACAGGAGATCCTTTTGTTATTTATATTATTCACAATTCCATGTCAGTTTTCTTTTAACCTTTTTATATGCCATCAGCGTTCCACATAACCATATAGAAATGTGTTATAGAAGCGAATATTCTTAATATTTACTTAAAAGGATAACCATAATGAATAGCGAAATAATTCCATAATATAATCTTTAAAGGGGTTATGCTAATGCAGATTAACCAATTAGAAATATTTTGTATGGTTGCTCAAATAAAAAGCTTTTCAAAAGCAGCAAAACTGCTATACATGACTCAACCGGCTGTCAGTAATCACATTATCTCTATGGAGAATTATTACGGCGCTAAGCTCTTTCACCGACATAGCTACGGTGTCTCTCTCACTGAAGTTGGCGATGTTGTCTATAAGCATTCCCAGAAGCTTTTAGACTTACATGATGCTATGGAGAAAGAAATCGACAAGGTCTTGAGCAAAGAAAATAGAAAATTAGTCGTGGGTGCAAGTTCAACCATCGGAAATTACACATTACCATGCAGTATATGGGCCTTTAAAGAAAAGTACCCCACTGTTGATATTAGTTTAGAAATTGGCAATTCAGCCACAATTATTAAAACGGTATTAAACAACCAAGTAAACCTGGCCGTGGTGGAAGGCCCTATTAATCATAAGGATTTAGAAGCTACTGATGTATTCCAGGACGAATTAATCTTAATTACTCCTCCAAAGGGGAAATGGCTAGATATCCAAGAAATCACGTTAACGGAAATAAAAAAAGAACCCTTAATTATTCGAGAACAGGGCTCAGGAATTAGAAAGCTATGGGAAGAATTCTTACAATCTAATGGACTTGACCTGACCGACTTACAGGTAGTTACCGAGATGGGCAGTATTGATGCCATTAAATCAGCGGTTGAATCAGGCCTTGGAGTTGCAATCGTTTCCAAACTCTCCGTAAAAAAGGAAATTAGGCGGGCGACTCTGAGAGAGGTTAAAATAAAAGATATTGTTTCTGATATAAATTTCCAAATTATCTACCGGCCAGAGAAAAACCAACCGACAATTACTAAGCGTTTCATCCGATTTTTGACTGTGCCCGAAGAAAGGTCCTTTTGTTAAATCCGAATTTTAAAAAATTCATTAGTTAGTAAGGTAACGGGAAATCACCTTAAGTCCCAACCAAGCACCCGGTAAAAGAAATATGCCAAATACCCAGCCATGCAGCGATAAGGAAGCACTGCCGCCAACCAAAGCACCGACACTACAGCCGCCGGCTAAACGGGCACCGTACCCCATAAAAAGACCGCCCAGCAGTGCCGCCATCACTTGTTTTATATTTCTCGGGCGGCGAATACGAAATTCGTGATAAATCAGGGCAGCAAACATAGCCCCAAAGATGATACCAATATTTAATAAAGTGCCAATCAAAAACGGTTGGTATTCAGTTAAGTGGTTATGCATCTGAATTTCCCCAAAGTATAACCACTGCTCAGGGGCCGCACCAAAAAACTTACTAAATTCTGCACCCCAATGGGACATAGCGGTTGTAATGCCCCACGGTTTTTCACTGAGCATAAACACAACAATATTAAGCAGTCCGAGCGCTACTCCTCCCAACCAATAGGGCAATCCGGTAAAAATAGTATTATTCTTCATCTTTATCCCAACCCATTATTTTTCTATTCTAACCTGCCAGACACCGGCCCCTTCCTCATCGACATCGATGGTAAAACCTTCCCGGCATGCCCAATCAAGTATATTCCTTACTGCCCTGGCATGCTCGGTCTCTAAAATTAATACATCCCCCGGAGCTAGTTCCTGAAATTTTTCCTTTGTCCGCATTAACGGCACCGGGCACACATAACCCAATAAGTCTAAATTATATTGAGTGATTTTCCCCACCTTCCTTTCGGAGCATCTCATTTTTAGCAGCTTTTTCAAAATGTAATATTAAAACCATTATCCCGACCAAAACCAATAATTGAACCAATATAGCTATCGGCCACCCAAAAACTTCAGGAAAAAATACCACTACGGAGGAATGCTTAATACTACCCCAAAGACCATAATGGTAAGCACCCATAACTGAGCCAAAGATTAAACCTAACAATGTGGGAATAAATAATAGATATCCTTCACCAATTCTCATTAACGTCCCCGCTGCACAGCCACCCGCTATAGTCATTCCAAAGCCAAACAATAATGCTCCAAGAACAGTTCGCCACCCAACGGTTACTAGGTATCCCTCCCCGCCAGTAATTTGTATAAAAGTAAAACCCAATGTTGAAACAAAAATAAAAGCCACCAATGCTTTCAACAAATTCCCGTCACGAAATAACAAAAAATCACTAAACGCCGAGGCAATACAAAATCTAGATCTTTGCATTATAAAACCCAGGCTTAACCCAACTACAGCAATCGCCATTAGGCTATAACCTATTTGACTGAAAATGATTGCAGTAAAAGTTAGGAAACCAGGCAGCAGTAAAGTGAATTTATTATCGGGTCGAATTATCATTTATAGTCCTCACTTAAATTATGGTTTTATAACTCCTCCATTAATAAATTCTATTTTTATTATATATTTCCTTTGCCTCCGGCCAACTGTTTATTTTCAATTTTAACCCCTCCCCACCCCGAAATTACCGCTTATCCACCCCTGTGGGGTCCTTTAAAAATCTCAAGCCCGATGACAAAGCCTAGCTAAAAAGTTAAGAGCCCCGGTATAAAACCAAGGCTCTTAACAAACTTACTCCATCGTTGATGGGTCGCGCATGCGGTTAGATGACTCCGGAATATCATCGTATAGTGATTCATCAACATCGGAAACTGACCCATCTGCTAAAGATTTTAAAATCTCATATACCGGAACTTTAGCAGTCTGCTTAAGCATACCATTTTGCTTTTGCCCTAAACTGCCACTCTGCCCCTTAATTTCAATGAGCATAATAGCAGTATCGTTTAAAGCAAAGGCTCCTAAAGAAGTACCTGGTAAATTAACATCTGGATACTTCTGAATAGCACCATAATGAGAAAATCCGCGTTGAATGGCTTGATAACCTACAACATTAATCTGCTTACCAAGCTTCAGTACGGAGTCATCGACTTCGTATTCATTACCGGTAAACGGGTCAGTATATGGGTCTGCAACTACAGCAGCTATCTGAATAGGTACTGACCTAATATCCTCCTCTGACACTGTATTAAAACCCCTGTGATGAATATCAAAATATACATCTGGATCTAGTTCTTTAAACACTTTGGTAACTATTCTAGACTCAGGTGTTACATAAAAACCGCCGAAATCACTATTATTTCTGTCGCCGTTATTTAAGACTTGCTCTAAAGTCATACCTTCAGTATCCGCTTCAGTAATAAAATCTTCAGGCCTGAAGTCAAGATTAGGATTGTAATCCCTGTTTTCGTCATAACCCTTTTCTCTATCACGGTAATACCATGGTGCTTCAGTTCCGGCGGGTAAACCTAGAAATTCAGGATCCCAGAGTTGATGCGTCCTTCTCTGAGGGGACCATTTTCCCTCCACCTCATTCATTGCACCATCAGGATTTATTCTGGGCATAAACCATACCGTAACATTGTCTAAAATTTCATTGAATTCTTTACCGCTGCCGGCAAATTGTTTCATTAACTCAACCATAGCTTCTGTGCCCAAGGGTTCATTACCATGTATTTGAGTGGTAATTAAAACCCGCTTTTTATTCGGATCATCAGCTCCACCGAATTTGGCAACATAAAGCGGGAAACCCTCTTCCTCCATAAGGTCACCATTAATAGCATTGGAATATCCTACCACTTCTAATTCCATCTTTCCCTTTGAAGACGCTTCTATCTTCTTCAAAGTGTCTGCCAGTTCCTCATTAGTCATAAAACTAGAAAAGGATACGTTTTGCTCGCGTTCTACATACGGACCGTTTGGAATTGATTGTGGCTGTGCCATAGCAATGGAAGACAACAATAACATAAATATCAAACCTACACCCAATAGTTTAGCAGCCCTTTTCATAAAAAATCCCTCCAGTTTTTCATAATATTAAGTTAATTTAGCTTGGCTTTTGGTGCACCTCCTTCCATTTATAATTATACAAGCTTCTCTTGGTAATTTTTGTAAGAATAAAGGGTGGGTCCTTTTATTTTTATCGCAAATTTCGACGGTACAATCTATGAGACTAAATTTACTCTTCATAATCGCTGATAGCCGTAAAATTCGGTACAAAAAAAAGATGGCTTCTGTATAACAAAAACCATCTCTTTAAATTTCTTATAATCTACTTATTGATTCCCCTGCAAAAACCCCTAAAAAAAGGTCTTAAAAAGGAAGATTTTACCCCCTTCGCGTCGAAGTAATAATGGTAGAAACCATTGGTAGGTCTACACTTGAGGCGAAGGGGCGTGCAAAGAATGTTTAGAAAAAACGATGGTCATTTGCAGGAAGAATTGTTCAGTCACTATCAAACCATGAACCCTAAAATAGCTAAAATGCTGAAAGATACCTGGGCACCGATTTTTTATGAGCATGTCTTTTGTAAAATAGATGAAGAAGTGTTTGCTCCACTTTACTGTTTTGATAACGGCAGGCCTAATTTCCCGGTAAATATCCTTTTATCATTGGAATTAATAAAGAATATGTTCGACTACACAGATGAAGAAATCTTAGAACAATTCTATTTCAATTATCAGGTAATCTACGCTTTAGGTATCAAAAATATTGGCGAAATATACTTTGCTGAACGCACCCTGTATGAATTTAGAGAACGCCTCGTCAACTACGTTAAGGAACACCCCGATGAAGAAGAAATCATGTTTAAGCAGTTTGAAATCTTAACTCGGCATTTCATCGATAAAGCCAATATTAAAACAGACGAACAAAGAATGGACTCAACCTATGTTACCCCTAATATTAAAAGAGCTGGAAGGTTATCCCTTGCTTATGATTTTTTAGAAAAAGCCGTGAAAGCAATACCTCAAAAACATTTAAGCAACTCACTAAAAGAAGTACTGGAGCCTTCCTTCAAGACCAAACTGCTGTTTAAAACCAAGGCCAGTAAGATAAATGCCAAGCTTGAGACAGTACTCATACTTTGTACAGAAATTTATGACCTCGCTAAAGCAAAACAACTAACTTCAAAAGAGGAAATCAAACTGTTAGCTCGTTTTCTCAATGAACAAGCACATTATGATACAGAAAAGAAAGTCTGGGTGCCCGAAGATAATAAAGAAATTTCTTCCGCATCCATGCAGTCTGCCCATGATACGGACGCTACCTTTAGAAATAAAAACGGTAAGACGAACCAAGGCTATGTTGTTAATCTAGCTGAAACATGTTCGAAAGATAATCCGGTGCAGCTAATTACAGATTACGATCTGGATGTCAATATAAAAAGCGATACAGAACTGGCACGAAAACGTGTAGATACTATCAAGAAAAATACTGATGTTACTGACCTCTACGTAGATGGCGGCTATTACGGCGAAGAAACAATTAACAAAGCTGATGAAGCAGAAGTCAAACTGCATTTTACAGACATGACCGGCAGGAAAAGTACCAGTAACAAATTACCTCTGACAAACTTCAACTTCAATGAAGAACATGAGGTGGAAAAATGTCCTGCAGGTAAAATACCACTTCGAAGCGACTATAGTAAGAAATCTAAAAGTACAACGACCCATTTTGAGAAGTCAGAATGCCTTTATTGCCCCATAAGAGAGCATTGTCCCGTAAAGCCGCAGAAAAAATCAATGGTACTGAGAGCCAGTAAAAAAGCAATACTAGCAGCCAACACCCGCCAAGAAATTTCAAAAAAGGAAATACGACGTGAAAACACCAGTAAAAGGGCTGCCATAGAGGGTACCAACTCTGCAATTAAAAGGGGCCAAGGTGCTAACAAACTTAGAGTAAGAGGCCTGATCAAATGTCAGTTACAAATTGGCCTCAAGGTAATTGGTCATAACTTCAAACAATTTTCCCGAGCAATGAATAAGCCTAAACCAAAAGGCAGGGAAGTGGTGTGTCCAATGTAGAGCAAAACACAGTGAAAACAAGGATTTATTGATGTATATGTACATCATATACCTGAAAAAATCCGGCTTTGAGGTAACTAAACAAAAAATGAGCTTATTTTAAATTCTCCCAAGGGGTTAATAGGGGGTAATCACTCCCTTTCAGCAGGGGAATCACTTATTATATATTACGAAATTAAGTCGGGTGAAACCTAAATAACATGGGTATTGGCTATCACTTTGTTGGCTGGTAAACGTCCCGGCATTTCTTATGCTTAACATACCGATTGAAGTAATATCCTGCTAAAACGTAAAAGCCCCGGCCAAAACCGGGACACTACTTATTTACCTCATATTCATTTATAGCCTTCATCTTTTCAACCACGACCCTATCCAGCTTTTGGCTGAGAGCCAGAACCTCTTCGGATGAGAGTGGCTTTTTATCTTCAGTAATTAACATGTTTAACCGGTTTCTTAATTGCTGGACTTGCTGAGTAATATTCATTCCATAATCCTCTCCCTTGAGAACCTCACAAATCAACATTTTACATCATTTAAAATGAAAATCGAGGGGTCATTTGTCACATTTTTCCACACTTCCATATTTTTTAGTTTATTGAACTTCTTTCGTGTTTATATAGCGCAATCTAAAAAAAAGATGACTTTTATAAAATATAAAAGCCATCTCTCTGTGCCTAGAATTCTTAACTTACAAGCCCTCATCCATTAACTCAAATAAAGTCAATAAGTAGGCTTTTAACTTCAACCCTTAACTTCCCTAACTTGTTTTCCTAAACCGCCGCCCTTCCTTTCCCCGATAGGCGCAGGAATCATTCATGCATACATACTCACCCGGTGTTTTGTGAGTCACCTTATTAATATATTCCATGGTGCTTCCGCAATGGTCACATACTACTTTAGCTCCCGGCAAGATTGACCCTCCTTCCCTGTACTTTTCTCAAAATGTTATTTAGGCAATATTAAGACTGTAAGTCTTTAATCAACTTCTGAATCGCCTTCTTTTCAATTCTCGATACATAAGACCTAGATATCCCAAGCTTTTTAGCAATATCCCGCTGTGTCTTTCTCAAGCCGTTAAACAGCCCGTAACGCCACTCCAGCACCTGCTTTTCCCGCTTATTCAAATTCTTCACATGTTCAAGCACACGCTTTCTTTCCTGTTTTAATTCCACGGTTTCAGCGACTGTATCCAAATCCGTCCCTAATACATCCATTAGGGTAATTTCATTCCCCTCTTTATCTACCCCAATAGGGTCGTGTAAAGATACTTCACCGCGAATTTTTTTTCGTGATCGTAAATGCATCAAGATTTCATTTTCAATACACCGGGCAGCATAGGTAGCAAGCTTCGTTCCTTTTGAAGTATCGTAGGTATTAATACCTTTAATTAAGCCAATGGTTCCTATGGAAATTAAATCATCTACATCCACTCCGGTGCCCTCAAATTTTTTAGTTATATGAGCAACCAGTCTGAGGTTATGCTCAATCAATGTGTTACGTGCATCCTGATCACCACGGGCAAATTCCTCAAGGTAGCGTTTTTCATCTTCGTCGGAAAGAGGATAAGGGAAAGCATTATTGGACATATATGCCACAATTAAAGCGATGGTTTGGAGCACTAACAAGCTGCCGAAAGTAGTTAAACCGGGAATCATGTATACACCTCCTGAAATTCGGTACTTTATACTATATGGTCTTTGACTGACATATGTGACTGCCCTAAAATGGAAATTTTTTACCATTAAGATTTGCCATAAGTTTAGATGAGAGCGGAAAAGCTATACTAAGGAGGTGATATAAATGAGTAAAATTCACTGCACGGTAAATAACTGCCACTATTATAAGCAGGGAAACATTTGTGATGCATCAGAAATTCTGGTGACGTCTGACCAAATCGGCGCAACTTTGCCGGATAATGCAGATGCCACCCAAGCCCAGAATATGGGCGTAACACCGACTAACACCTGTATGGAAACCTGCTGCAAAAGTTTTGTCCATCAAAATTCGGCACAAACAAACGTTGATGGCATAATTAGGAAATAGAAAAACCTTCAAGAGAAACAATTTAATCGCCTTGGCGCATTAAGGTCTAACTTTTCAAAAAAATTAAGCCCCACCCGGGGCTTAATTTGTAGTAATATATTTTTTCGCCAAGTTATGGTGACACTCCAGTAAACGGAACGCCGGCAATGTCAGCCACATCCCGATCTATGGCACAGAGATCATCCAGGCCGATGTCGTGAATGTTTCTCTTCCCCAGCGCCCTAATCCCGTCCCCCATTTCTTCTGAAGCGGATTTCAAGTATTTATGCGTACTCATTATACCTTTCTTCAAATTAAATTTATCTGCCTGCTTCCCATCTGCCCATACTACCTGGGTTGGCGGTTCCCAGGGTAGAGACTTTAATACTTGAGTATGAGCCATAGCAAAAAGAATCATTGTGCCTGTATTGACTGCGTCAGCACCCAGCGCAATTGCTTTTAAAAAGTCACCGGGAGAAAATAACCCCCCTGAGGCAATTAGACTCACCTTGCCATTAAGCTTATTTTCCCTAAAAAACTTTCCTGCCCGGCACAGAGCATGGAGGGTGGGAATGCCAAAGTCATCTTGGGTAATGGGAGGAGACCCGTGAGTAGCTGCTTCGGCACCATCAACAACAATATAATCTACTCCCGCATCAACCAATAACTCCAAATCGCTTTCCAATGACTGCCCCGCCGCAATTTTAGCCCCCACCGGTACCCCTTCGCTGATTTTTTTAAGATGTTTAATCATTTTCGGCAGCATATTTTTTTCTTCCACCATATTAGCAAAACGACTATCGGAACGAAGGGCATCGCGATAAGGAATCGGCATTTTTTTTCGGACAGCATCCAAAACTTTTTTATTGACCACTCTATGCCCTAATCCAGCGGTTGCTCCTTGGCCCAGATGTATTTCTATCGCGTCTGCCTGTTTCAATATTTCTTCCTCTTTTTGCCAATGGTACTTGGTGTACTGGATAATTAGCTTTTTTGCTGCATCTCTTTCAGATTGAAGAAATGGCCCTTCTCCTGTATTTGTAGCAGTTCCGGACATACCTGCCCCTTTGGCCAAAGCTATCTTAGCTTTTTCACTAAGGGCCAAGCCGAATGCCATACCTGATATCATGATGGGAATACTGATACTTAATGGCTTTTCTGCTTTTGGACCGATAACTGTACCCATTTCAATTGGCGTGTTCGGGTTTTCGGGCAGTGGGTGCAGTTGGGCAGTACGAAACATAAGACTGTGCATACGGGGGAACTTTCTTGGGCTTCCCAGAGGCCTTTGAATAACCTTTCCCTCCTGGGCTCGAAGGTTAGTTTCCATAATATTTTGTAACCCCGCCCTTGTGACAGCGGATACAAATTCCCAGACGTTCTCATTGTAGGGGTCCATCATTAAACGGCCCATGGCACTTTGCACGCTCTTGTGGACTAATTTTCTAGCCGCTAAGATGCCTCCGCCCACTAGTGCTGTACCAAGTAAAATATCCTCAAATTTTTCCCCGGCACCTTTCCGCATACTGACCCTCCTTACGAACCTCGGTTTTAAAGTTGCTTTCTTAGTATAAACAAATTGGCTAAAAAAAAATCCACCCCATGGGCAGATTATTAGTGCATCTATCGATAAAGTAGGTCTTTCCTTTTTAGTCGGTTGCCAAGTTTTGAATTGCCCGGTTTTCTCCCACGACCACCAATACATCATTTTCTTTAATGATGGCGTCTGCACCCGGTGCAACATTAATTTTTTCTCCGGTCTTCACAGCCAAGACGCTGACACCATGGCGTGCCCTAAGGTTTAATTCACCCAGTGATTTGCCATGCGCAATGCCGGGGGCAACGATTTCCATAATACTATAATCTTGAGCAAGTTCGATATAGTCAAGCACATTCGCACTAACCAGGTTGTTGGCTACGCGATGACCCATGTCTCGTTCGGGATAAACCACCTTATCGGCGCCAACCCTTTCCAAGACCTTGCCGTGCAGTTCATTCTGCGCTTTGGAGACAATGTACTTAACACCCAGTTCTTTTAGAATTACCGTTACCAGTATATTGGCTTGAATATCCTTCCCAATGGCCACCACTGCCACATCGAAGTTTCGCACACCTAATGATCTCAAAGTTTCTTCATCCATGCCATCTGCCTGAACAGCATGAGTGACCACATCTGCTAAATGCTGTACCTTCGTTTCGTCGATGTCAATTGCCAACACCTCATGTCCAAGTTCTGTCAAAGTTTCAGCAACACTAGATCCAAACCGGCCCAAACCCAGAACCGCAAATTGTTTGCGCATATCTCGCCCTCCTTATCCAATCATCAGCTGTTCTTCGGGGTATCTGATTTTACATTTTCTGCGCCGCTGGGCAATGGCAAATACCAATGTCAACGGCCCCAGTCTTCCTAGAAACATTGTTAAAGTTATCATGATTTTGCCCAAAATTGAGAGTTCTGTAGTTAAACCCAAGGATAAACCCACGGTACCGAACGCGGAGGTGGTTTCAAACAGGGTAGTAAGAAAATCAGCATGCTCTGATACTGTCAGGATAAGCGTAACAAAGGTAACCCATATGAAGGCGACAAATGTTACCGCCAGTGCCTTATCCAAGGTTTCTCTGGGTACTCTTCTTTCAAAAGCTGTAGGTTCCTCTTTACCCAGCAATGTCGCGCGGGCAGAATAAAAAACTGCGGCAAAAGTAGTGGTCTTAATGCCACCGCCGGTAGACCCGGGGGAGGCGCCGATGAACATCAGCAGTATCAGTAGAAATTGCGTAGGTATCATTAACCCCGCCGTATCCAACGTGTTAAAACCTGCCGTTCTTGGTGTAGCCGAAGAAAAGAAAGCGGATAACAACTTACTGCCCACAGAGAGATTACCCATAGTAGCGGGATTATTCCATTCTATAATAGAAATAATGGTAAAGCCAAATGCCAGTAATCCCAAGCTGGTTGTTATTACTGATTTCGCATGCAGGTTTAAATCCTTTTTGCACCGGGTCTGAGTTAATACCACAATTACACTAAAACCCAAACCGCCAATGATAAATAAAAACGCGACTGTCAGACTAACTACCGGATCATTGGCATAAGCAGTCAAACTGCTAAATTTACCGGTAACTGTTCCGAAAAGGTCAAAGCCGGCATTATTAAAAGCGGATATAGAATGAAATATACCATACTTAATTGCCTTTGCTAAAGGCATATCCTTTATAAACCTCAGCGTCAAAATTACTGCACCGGCGCTTTCGATGATAAAGGTAGTAAGCAATATCTGCTGTACCAGCTTAACGACTCCGGAAACGCTAAGTTTATTCAATGCCTCCTGCAGCAGTAGTCTTTCCTTTAAGCCAATCTTTTTACGCAACAGAAGCGCGAAGAATGCAGCAAATGTCATGATCCCCAAGCCGCCTATTTGAATTAAGAGCAGAATCACTATTTGGCCAAACATAGACCAGTGAGAAGCCGTATCTACCACCACCAACCCAGTAACACATAATGCAGAAGTGGCGGTAAACAATGCATCCAAAAAGTTAGTGGCGGTGCCGCTGGCCGACGCCACAGGCAGACTCAAAAGCACCGCGCCAACCAATATTAATACAGCAAAACCTAATACTAATATTTGCGGCGGACCCATACGGTTTAGCACTCTATTCATAGTATTGTCCCCCTTAGCAATTCTCACTAATTAAGATAAGCAGTCTTAGTCATAATAATCGAAAGCGATAAATATATTTACTGAATGAAAAAAATAAACTAAGGCGTTTCCCTCAAACGCCTCAGAGGTTAGTAAAACTCGCCTTTCATTCACTTTCCTAAATATATTACTCCTTAATGGCCGTATTGTAAAGAGTACCTCTAATACTTTAGATGTATACTGCTGTAAAGGCCGGGGATTATAAGGAATAAAAAAAGTTGCAGGACTTTGTTTACTTTTCTTGAAGGTAATTAGTTGGGATGATTCCCGGAAAGGAAGTGGTTTGTTTTCTTGTAGCTACCTTATCCGCTAAGACAAAGCTTAGGTTGCTAAACAACCCAAAAATATTCCGTTGTTTTACACCAACTACATATAAAAAACCGCTCTGAAGCCCGAGAAGTCGGGCTTTTCTTTTGTCAATCTTTATGCATTTATATGTTGTATATCGTCGTGTATTGTGATATTATGGGATTAGAGGTGAATTTATGTATGTAAAGAAAAGTATCAGTAATGGTAAGGTCTATTTGTCTTTTGTCCAAGGTTATAGACAGAATGGAAAGGTAAAACAAAAAACAGTTGAGAAACTTGGCTATCTTGAAGATCTGGAAAAGGAATATCCTGATCCTATTGCACATTTCAAGCGGGTTGCAAAGGAACGTACCAAGAACGAAGTTCCGCAAAAAAAACTAGAACTTGACCTGTTAGCTAAGCTTCCGGATCAAGCAGCATTGCGCAAAAATCTTGGTTATACTGTGCCAAAATCAGTATACTCTCTACTTGGTCTTAGAGAATATTTCCAGAACAAGCAAAGGCATTTAATCGTAGATTATAACCTAAACAGCATATTCAGTCTGCTCATTTTCAACCGCTTTTTATTTCCTTCATCAAAAAGACACGCCTTTGAAACCAAGGATTATTTCTTTGAATCCTTTGACTTTTCACTGGCTGACATTTACCGTGCTCTGGATTACTTTGCCGGATATTCAAATGAGATCCAACGGCATCTCCATAGTAGAATATCGGAACTTATAGCAAGAGATAACCAGCTTGGATATTATGATGTCACCAACTACTACTTCGAGATCCCTTATGAGGATGAAGATGAATACGATGAAGACGGGAATATGATTAAAAAGGGTCAAAAAAAACGTGGCCCATCTAAAGAGCACCGTAAAGATCCCATCATTCAAATGGGACTCCTGATGGATACTAATGGAATCCCCATGGCCTTCAATACTTTTTCTGGTGGCGAAAGTGAAAAACTCTCTCTACTTCCAACAATTCGCCGTGTAAAGAGAGATTTCGCCTTGGAACGTATTATCGTTGTAGCAGACAGGGGGCTTAACACTAGTGATAATACCACTTTTCTTTCGGGAAAGAACCATGATGACATGGCAGGTAATGACGGCTATGTTTATGGACAGAGTGTTCTCGGTGCTGACAAAGAATTTAAAGAATGGGTATTAAATCAGGAAGATTATTTAATAGACAAAGAAGAAGATAAGGATGGAAATACCGTCTTTTTTAAGCACAAATTCCGCATTCATGCAAAGAAAATACAGTTAAAGGGAACAGATGGCAAGCGTGCCCAAAAGATGGAAATATTTCAGAAACAGATGGTCTACTATTCCGATAAATACGCCAAAAAACAGAAAAAAGACAGAGATAAGGCTATTGCGAAGGCAAAGGAACTGATTGCCAAACCCGGAAAATATACAAGAGCTACCAGCATTGGAGCTGCCGGCTATGTAAGCAATATCAAATTCTTAAAACAAACAGGTGAAATACCTGACGGGCTTGTTCTTTCCCTGAATGAAGCAAGAATTCAGAAGGAAGAAAAATATGATGGATACTATTCCATTGTTACCAGTGAAAAGCATTTATCAGATAGAGAAATTCGTGATATTTACAAGGGACTTTGGGAAATCGAAGAATCCTTTAAAGTAATCAAGAGTGAATTCAAGGCGAGACCTGTATATGTAAAAAAAGATGCACATGTAGAAGCACATTTTCTGGTATGTTTTGTAGCACTCGTAATCATGCGGGTTCTTGAACAGATGCTAGAGAAAAAACATACTGTGAAGCAGATTCGCAATTCTTTGATTAGCTATTCCTGCTCCTATTTGGAACAAAACTATTACCTGTTTGATTATCGAGATGATGTAATAGAATCCATTGAGTCTGTCTTTGGCTTTGACTTAAGTAAAAAGATTATGTCTCAGGCAGCGATCAAAAAAATTTTGCAATACAAAAAATAAGTGTCAATACACTACAAGTTTTTGACAAAATACAAAACCCGCTAGCCCTTGGTAATACTGGGGCAACGGGTTTTTTTAATCGTTTTTGCTGTAAAACTCAGGTTAATGGCCGTATTGTAAAGAGTACCTCTAATACTTTAGATGTATACTGCTGTAAAGGCCGGGGATTATAAGGAATAAAAAAAGTTGCAGGACTTTGTTTACTTTTCTTGAAGGTAATTAGTTGGGATGATTCCCGGAAAGGAAGTGGTTTGTTTTCTTGTAGCTACCTTATCCGCTAAGACAAAGCTTAGGTTGCTAAACAACCCAAAAATATTCTAAGGAGTGTCAAATTATTTTAGAGCAAGAAGAAGTGTTGTCTCGAGTCGCTGAGGAAAACGTGGAATTTATTCGGCTGCAGTTCACTGATATATTCGGTATCGTCAAGAATTTGGCCATTACCGTAGAGGAATTAGAAAAAGCACTCAACGGAGAGTTGATGTTTGATGGCTCCTCAATTGACGGATTTGCCCGTGTCGAAGAATCCGATATGTACCTGCGTCCGGACCCAAGCACCTTCGCAATCTTCCCCTGGAGTAGGGCTGAGGATAAAACTGCCCGGCTAATCTGTGATGTTTACAAGACCATTGATGAACCATTTGAAGGATGTCCTCGGGGAATTTTGAAGAAGGTGTTAAAAGAAGCAAACGAAATGGGGTATACGGTAAACGTCGGCCCGGAGGGGGAGTTTTTCCTCTTTCATACCGATGAACGTAATCGCCCTGTTTTCGATATACACGACGAAGCAGGTTATTTCGACCTTTCACCTACCGATAAAGGCGAAAAAGCACGACGTGACATGGTATTGGCACTAAAAAAATTGGGCTTTCGCATTGAAGCTTCGCACCATGAGGTAGCGCCTTCACAGCACGAAATTGATTTTCAATATGATGAAGCGTTAAAAACTGCGGATAGGTTTGTAACCTTTAAGTATGTAGTGCGTAATATTGCTCATGAGCACGGTCTTTATGCGACCTTTATGCCCAAACCACTGGCCGGAGAAAATGGTTCTGCAATGCACTGTCATCAGTCACTTTACCAAAATGGTGATAACGCATTCTATGACCCACAGTCAGATTTTGAATTAAGCACGATTGCTAAACAGTATATAGCCGGTATCCTCAAGCATGCGAACGCTATCGCTGCCATTGGTAATCCTACGGTTAACTCTTACAAGCGATTAGAACCCGGCTACGAAGCACCGGTCAACGTGGCTTGGTCCACCCATAACCGCAGCGCGTTGGTGAGGGTTCCTCCCACACGAGGCAATGGTACGCGGTTAGAGCTTAGAAATCCCGATGCAACCGCTAATCCCTATCTGCTATTTGCGGTAATGATTAAAGCTGGACTTGACGGTATCAAGAACAATCTAGAAGTTCCCGAACCGATTAACGGCAATGTTTATGAACTGACTGAAAAAGAGCGTGAAGAGGCACAGTTAACCACTCTGCCGCGGAACCTTGAGGAAGCTCTTGAAGATCTGCAGCAAGATGACTTGATCTGCCAAGCGCTTGGGGAGCATACATTAAGCCGTTTTCTTAATATAAAATACAAAGAATGGCAGGAATACAGATCCGAAGTTCATCCCTGGGAAATCAGACGCTATTTTAAAAAATTCTAATATCACTATCAAGAGAGCAGATAATCTTATCTGCTCTCTTTTTTTTAGTTCACAATAAATTCAACAATCCTTCACGATTTCTTCATGAATTTATTGTACTATAGGCTGTAGTAAGATCATACTAATTGTGAAAGGAATGAATTGAATGAGAAAATTAAAGATAATTTCTAGCGTAAGTTTGCTGGCCGTTAGTCTTTTCGCTTTTTCCGGCAACGCATTTGCAGCCAATATGGTTAGTAAAATGGCTGTTGAAAAAGGTGGTCAGGCCGTTGCCCAATGCGCTCAAACCATGGACAAGGGCGTCTCTCAATGTGCTGCCGCAAGCAGCAGTATGACTATGGAAATGCAGTAGCAGCCAAAGGAAGGGTGAATACCCTTCCTTTCTTTTTTTAAGAAAGAATATGATCAAGGCTAATCTGACAGCGCCTATGCAAGGTATACTTAAGTTCCTCATTACCGGTCTTATTCATTAACCTGCTGCTATGACGGTAGGCAAAGAAAGCATGTTCCGCCTCGCGACATTGCTTGTCGTCTATGTCAAACACCTCCTTAACTATCTTTTGCACCTAATAAATATTCGGCTATCTCACGGAAAATTGGTGCCGCCACTTTCCCACCGTAGTTCCCGCCTTCCACCAACACAGTAATGACATATTTTGGGTGCTCTAGAGGGATAAAGCCGGTAAACCAAGCATTTATAATTTGCCGCCCTTGCTCATCTACTTGACCCGTCTCTGCTGAACTGGTTTTGCCTGCGGCTCCCTCGGGAATCCACGCACTTTTCCCCGTACCGATGGTCGTGGTCAATTTCATCATTGCCTGTACTGTCCTGGCAGTTTCCGCACTAATTATTCGCTTTTCTTCTCCCTGAAGTACGTTTTCCAGCACGCGTCCGTTACCATCCACCACGCCTTCCACCAGCTTAGGGGTATGAAAAATACCACCTGATGCCACCACCGAGGTCATAGCTGCAATCTGCAGCGGTGACACATGCACGCCTTTCTGGCCTACGGCAGCATTGCCCAAATCACCGGCACTATAACCCACATTTAAAGAATTATAGCCGGGCAGTGCGTAACCGGTAACAAGCTCTTTCTCTAACCCAAAAGCCCGGGCATACTCTAATAATTTGCTCCTTCCCAGTCTCAAAGCCACCTCAATAAAGGTAGGGTTACAAGAAAACCCCAGGGCCTCAGCAAAGGTGAGCTCACCATGCCCGTCAGTATTCCAACAGGGAATTTCCAAGCCGCTGTCAAATTGATAATTTCCCGTACAGTTAAATATCTCTTGTGGGCTTACCAACCCTTCTTCTAAGGCCGCAGCAGCAACCACAATCTTAAAAATGGAACCGGGGTAATAGCTATTGAATATACGGTTTAGTAATGGTGCTCCCTCCGCATCAAGCACCTGCCCTACACGATCCTGGCGATAATTGGGCCTGCTGGCGGCCGCTAAAACAGCGCCGGTGCCTGCATCCATTACCACCACTGCCCCTTGGGCCACTGTCTTATCCATGATGCTTTCCACTTCTGCTTGTAGATTGCCATCCACTGTAAGTACCACGGAATAGCGCTCTGATTGCTGCTTCCGCTCAACTTTATCAAAACTCAACCCGGGCACCAGATTGCCCCTAGCATCGAAAAATAGCGACCAAAGACTACTGCTTTCGCCGTAAGATAATTCCGGGTCATACCGTTTTTCAATACCTGAGCTGCCTGTATAATCCGGCTTTTGCTTAGACATTGAGCCTGTCTGGCCAAATACCGGTGCCGAACCTTCTTTACCTGAGGTAAGATGACCAACCAGATGCCTGGCTAAGGAATCTGGCCCATATCGGATAGTGAGCGGTACTATGAAGACTCCGGGCAAATTGAGATCTTGAATCTTTGCCACTTTTTCAAAAGAGGTAAATGTATTTAATACCACCGGTTCTTCCCAATTCTCTGCCGCAGTCAATTGGTCAATGTTATAAATTTCGCCAAATACCGAACGTATTTCTTGGGATACCAGGTCCATGTTTTTTAGCAGATTGGGAAAGACCATCAGGGCCAAGCCGGTACGAGTGTCCGTCAAACTGGTCAAGTTTCTATCCAAAACATCTCCTCTGGGTACCGGTTCATTACGAATATAACGCTGCTGCATCAAGGCAGCCTGTTGGGAAAGGCCGTCACCGTCCACAAGTTGAATTAGTATCAACCTGCCTGCCAAAAAGAGCCCCACCAGTATTAAAATACTGAAAACTACATTTAGTCGCCTTCGCATGATTAATCACCGCCAAAAACATACTTTTTATCCAAGGGCCTTTTATAAGACCCTGCTAAGTATATTTTGGGCTTAAAATACCAGTGCTATACCATCAGTTTCTTTTGTTGTACACGATGTTCATGGTAAATGCACAAGGGCCCTGCCTCTACCGTAAGAAGCTATGGTTTTCTTTCAAACCATTGGCTCGGCAGCATGCCTCGCAAACAAAAAAAAGCGAGGCTTTGTCCCCGCTTAGTACCACCCGTTCCGTCCATCATCAGGAACGTCCAAATTCTCTAGCTTATCTTGATAATCTCTGAGAAATTCCGCAGCTTTTGCAAATTCCTGCCTGGTTTTTTCCAAAACTGCGCCATCTTCAGTATTTAGGTATTCTTCAACTGTTTCCAATGCTTCCTGATAATAAACCAAGCTGAAATTTAAATCGTCTCGTATATCCTCAAGCTGCCCGGGAGCGTTGATTGCCTTAATCTCGGTAATGGACTGCCTAATTAGCTTTCCGGTAGTAATAAACACTGCATTAGCCGCAAATTTATTGATATCGCCGTCCAGCAGTCTCCCCAGGGCCTCCTGACACTTTTTGTCGGCTGCTATGTATTCTTTCTCGATTAGCCCCGCCTCAAAGGAAAAGGTCTGCACCTGTAACGGCGTTGCCACATCCTTACCACCGTCAGTTGGCCTAACGCCTACAGAACATCCGCTTACCGCCAGCATAATCAGCGATAACACAATTAAAGTAACCCAGCGTTTCATCTACCCACCCCCTAAATATTTTACCATTCTATGGTATACCACACAAGCTGTCTTTAGCTGTGAAATTCCTCTATCTGCAGGGGCACCGGCATATCCTCCAAGATGATCCGGACGTCTTCTTTTGTATCAGGGGAGACGTATACTCGTACTACCCCTAAGGCAGCGTCCACGGTTGTCACTATTCCCAACCCTTCGTATCCTTCTATTATTTTATTAACGAAGTCGATATCGTGAGGCTTCACTCTGACTAAAAAATACATGGCTTCACTCTCCCGGCGGCCTGCGCAGTAAGGAATATACAGGAAATTGTACCTCTGTTGCAATGCGCACTTCCTGCTGGGGATGAGGCGCAGCGGCTATTTGTTTTCCATTCTGGTCAAACATCGGTTCAACTGTCAAGTGTTCAATGTTCCCTTTAGGCGGCATTACTTCCAAAACTTCCCCCGCTTTAAAATTGTTGCGCTGCTCCAGAATCAGCTGCTTAGTTTGGCGGTCATATCCTTTTACCATAGCAACAAATTCGTAGTCTCTCAAATATCTGGAGGTTAGATAATTATGATCCTCCGCCTGAGGCTTGTCGTGGTAAAAACCGGCAGTATAACCCCGATGACTTACCTTCTGCACTTCAGCCAATAGTTCCGGGTCTAAACGGTAATTATCTGGATCGCCTAAATAGCTGTCTAATGCCCGCCGGTAAGCACGTACTACCGTAGCCACGTAATGTACACTTTTCATTCTGCCTTCAATCTTAAAGCTGTTAATCCCAGCCCCTACCAGTTCAGGTATGTATTCAATCATACATAGATCTTTGGAATTAAGGATATAACTGCCCTGCTGATCTTCAGTTATTTCCATTTGCTCGTCGGGACGCTTATCTTCCACCAAATAGTATTTCCAGCGGCACGCCTGGGCACATTCACCTCTATTTGCATCCCTGCCCGCCATGTAATTGCTAAGCAGACATCGACCTGAATAAGATATACACATCGCACCATGAACAAATGACTCCAAAGTCACGTCAACCTTGTTTCTTATTTCCTTTATTTCATTCAACGAAAGTTCCCGAGCCAACACTACCCGTTCAATACCCTGCTGCTGCCAAAATTGTACACTAGCCCAATTGGTGGTATTAGCCTGGGTGCTTAAGTGAAGCGGCATCTGAGGAATTTCCCTACGGGCAATATTGATTATTCCCGGGTCGGATACAATGATACCGTCTACGGCCAATTCCCCAAGCTGATGTAAGTATTCAGTCAGGTCATTAATATCCTGGTTATGAGCGAATATATTAACTGTCACATAAATTTTTGCCCCATGCTTATGGGCAAAATCAATACCCTGCGTCAGCTGTTCCACGGTAAAGTTGTCGGCAAATGCTCTGAGGCCAAAGTTTTGACCCGCACAATAAACGGCATCGGCGCCGTAGCTGATTGCTGCCTGTAATTTCTCTAAATTTCCTGCGGGAGCCAAAAGTTCTACCTTATTATTCACGTTAATTCCTCCTGTAAAAGGCTGACAGCCACACCATCACCTAACGGCAAAATTACTGTAGTAAAGGGCGGGCGCTGCAACTCTTTTAGATATTGACGCAGGCGGTTTACAGCTGTTTTTTGCCGACGGGGCAGATATGAATTTGGCAGTACCATTCCTTGAAACATCACATTATCTGCTACCAATATTCCCCCCGATGACAGCATTTTCTTCAAAAATGGATGCCAATTAAGATACTGCCCTTTCGCAGCATCCACGAAAATCATCTGATATGGGCCCTGCAAGTCTTTTAGTATGTTGGAAGCATCCCCAAGCAAAGAGTTAACTGTCCGTTCCAACTGTGCTTCTTGAAATATTTGGAGAGCCCGGTGCCGACGTTGAGGGTTACGCTCAATGGTAGTCACCGTCCCACCCCAAGCAGCAGCCTCTCTGGCCATCCACAAGGTGGAATAACCGATGGCAGTACCCACCTCGAGAATATTTTGGGGTTTTGCTATTTGGGTAAGAAGACGAAGCAGCTGCCCCACTTCTCGCCGTACTATCGGGATATTCTCTTGCCGAGCCTCTTGCTCCAGCTGCTTCAGGTATGGGTCTTCGACTAAAACATTATACCTTAAAAATTTTTCCACAATATCAGATAAAATATAACCCATCAAGCACCTCCTTAAACGCAATGCCGCCGGCCAACGGGAAATAGTATTAAAAAGAACAAAAGCATTTCATGCCTTTCGGCACTTAAAGGTAATGCTTTTGTTCTTACCCAGGGAACCCCTGGTTCCCTAGGTCGCTTCGCTATGACCCTCCTAAAATTAACATAAGGGGGCACACCCCCTTAATAACCCCCATGTATAGGAAATTATCCACAACCCATAATTTCCTATACATAGACAAAAGGTGTGGCATTCGCCACACACTTCATAGTCTTAGTATTATAACATATATTTCCACGAAGCAAAAACCACCAACTAATGTCGGTATTGACGTATCGCCCTGTTATGTTCGGCCAACGTCTTGGTAAATTCGTGGCCGCCGTCAGGTTTGGCGACATAGAAAAAATAGTCTGTATCAGCTGGATAAAGGGCTGCTTCAATAGCAGATCTACCCGGTGAAGCGATTGGCCCCGGGGGCAATCCGACATTTTTATAGGTATTATATGGCGATTCTACCTCCAAGTCTTCAAACAAGACCCTTTCTTTATGCTCGCCCAGGGCGTACTGTACCGTTGCATCCAGTTGTAAGAGCATTCCTCTCTCTAGACGATTGCTTATCACTGAAGCAATTGTCGACTGTTCAACCTTTTGTTTGGCCTCTCGTTCAATCAACGAAGCCATAGTTACCACATCACCGATATCCAGGTCCATCAGCTTCGCTCGCTCTCGCCAATCTTCCGAAAATACCTCACTGAACCTACGCAGCATTAGATTAATAATCTCTCTTTCGCCAAAGCCCTTGGGTATTTGATATGTATCTGGGAACAAATATCCTTCCAGCCGGTGTTTGTTCTTGGGCAGTCCCTTGATAAAGGAATAATCAAAATCTCCCTCTTTCACAAGATAAAGGAACTTTTCCTTATCCACAAATCCCTTATCCGACAGCAATGCAGCAATTTGGTCAACCGTATAACCTTCAGGAATAGTAAATGAATAAGTCTTTACCTGACCACTGGTAATTTTATTAACTATTTCCGGTAAGGACTTGGATGGGGAAAATTCATATTCACCGGCTTGCAGACGGGTGTCTAATTTATGCAAACGAGCGTATACAGTAAATAATAATCTATGGCGTATAAGACCCTCTTTCTGCAACAGCTTACCTATCTCATTTGAAGATGATTGCGGCGGGATAAAGACTACCTTTGACGGCGAAGGGCCATCAGTCATTGGCCGCATCATCTTATTAACCTGATAGAAACCTGCCCCACTAAAGATTAGCAGCAAGACCACTGCTATCGCCACAAAGCCTAAAATCAGCTTTTTAAGCCGATTTGTCTTTTCTCTTCGGTCATAATCCTTTTCAACAATGTTGGTCTTAGATGACTCGGACATCATTATCTCCCCCAGTAGACAACATCTTATCTACTATATTATACAAGTTTCCAGGTCCCCTGCCAACCCTGTGTATTATTCGACATCACCGGCGCCTACACGCAGAATTTTACTTTGACTTGGATAGGTATCCCTAGATACCACTTCTCGAGATAGTTCTTCACCCTTCATCATAAGCACTTTTTCTACCCTTACCTGAAACCCGACAATACCTTGTTGCTCAATAAAATTTTTACCCTTAGGTATCCGGGCGTCTTCTTTAATTATTGTTTTATAGGGAATTTTCCGTTCCACAATGCTCCTTAACTCGACTTCTGCCGGGTCAGGGGTGCCGAACAGACGTACATTAAAGCTGTTATTATCCACGGCAGTTTTGATTACCAGATAATTACCAGTGTTATTGGTGAACTTAAAGTCTTTGGCACCGTATGCCACGGTGGCATCCTGACCAAGGGGCACATAACCTATCAGCAGTGAATGGCGATATCTTTCTAATACTGGTAAATTAGCTCGTAGTACTGCATTATAAAGGGTGGAAGAGACCTGGCATACCCCGCCTCCAATCCCCGGAACAAAATCATGGTTAACAATTATCAACGCGTTTTTAAAACCTCGCTCTGCCGTCCTGGGTCCCACAGTATCATTAAATGAAAAAACTTCTCCCGGGGCGATTTCCCTGCCATCCAAATTAGCTGCTGCAACGCGTATGTTTTCTACCCTTGGCTTGTTAGATGGATTAAAATCGGTTACATATTCTGCCACCAGACCAGTAATACCTTTTTGTCGAACATCATTACTGCTAATTTCCGGCCAAATCGGCGTAGTGCTGACGGGAACAAATCCTTTGCCTTGAAGGGGCAATACATCCAGCAAGTTCGCCATCGTCTCTTCCACTACCAATTCCCGGCCCACCCGGGACGGTCGAAGGACCACCTGATCCCCCCGGAATTCTAGTATGGCATTTACAGGTTGACTATTAATTAAGCCTGCCAAACCGGAAACCTTTTCTTTGATTTTTTTCTCATCCCATTTAATTTTTATCGGTATATCATGACCCTTATGCCTTAGCTGCCACCGCTGTTTTATTTTATGCCAAAGAGATCCATTCTGTCCATAATCTAAGGCATCAGTTATCAACTGGTCTAACGGTACTGATATGCCCAGTTGGCGGTATGTAAACACCTTACTGCCATCGCCATAGTTCAAGGATATATCCTGAGCCAACAATTGGTCCTCTTTCTTCATCAAAACTTTTTGGGCTTCCTCGGCCATCAATCCCCCCACGTCCTGGCCCCCTATTGACAAGCCAGGAAGAATGGTAGGCAGCGGTGACTTCTGCTCGGTAAAACCAAAAAGCAGTGCTGAAATAAAAAGGCCGAAAGCGAGAAAACCACCAACAAGAGACAGTCTATGCCGGAACAATGCACCCAATAAAAGCACCCCTTATATGTGTACTAATATTACTGTATTCAAGCACCACCTTCGCATATCAAGGGAAAAATTGGAAAAGCGAAAAGGGATTACCATAAAATCGGTAACCCCCTCACTTAGGTTAGTTAATTTGAAGCAGACCAGAAATGCTTCTTACTGGGTTTCTTCGGAAATAGTTTCCTGCCATGCTGTTGCTACCATGTCCCACTCATCCTGGTCTTCGATAGCAAAGAGGAAAGTATCCCCCTCTTCATCCTCGCCAACCTTTAGTATCATAGCTTCTTCAGCATCAACTTCATCAGGAAGCAGTATAGCATATTGTTCTTCATCAATTTCCAGCATATCGATTATTTCAAACCTATGTTCCGCACCGGTTTCGTCGGAGAGAACAATTATGTCCTTTTCTTCTTCAGTCATAGCGATCACCCCTTTGGTAATTTGTGCCACAGAAATTACTGTTTGGAATCTAAATATCCCTGCAGAATAAATACAGCAGCCATTTTGTCAATAACCTTTTTGCGCTTTTTCCGGGATAAGTCAGCGTCCAACAGCGTCCGCTGCGCTGCCACGGTAGACAGTCGTTCATCCCATGTTTCCACAGACAACGGAATCTTATCTTGCAATTGTTCAATAAATTCCTCTGTCTTTTCCGCTCTGGGCCCGTAGGTTCCATTCATATTGCGCGGCATTCCAACCACAATTTTCTCTACCTCATATTGGGAACATAATGCCGCCAACCGCTGCCAATAGTCAATCTTTTCATCCCTTCGCACCGTTTCAACACCTTGAGCAGTCAATCCAAGTAAATCACTGACAGCAACACCGATTGTTTTGTCCCCTACATCCAGACCCATTAGTCTCATTATGCCACCTCAAAATTGATTGCATACAAACAAACCTCATATCAACGATATGAGGTCATTCGGCTTTGTTTAAGTATTCCTTGACCAATTCTTCCAGCAGTTCGTCCCGCTCTAATTTGCGAATCATATTGCGAGCATTTTTATGACTGGTAATGTATGCAGGGTCGCCGGATAGAAGATAACCTACAATTTGATTAATCGGATTATATCCCTTTTCCTTTAACGCATCAAAGACACTGAAAAGTATATCCCGGGCGGCTATTTCCTGTTCCTTATCCACCTTAAACATCATTGTCTCTTCAAACTTATCCTTAGGCACTGTCCCACCCCCTGCGTCATTACTATACCTATTGTATTCGCTGTCTATCTATATATTCCTCTAAACAATCCAAATAATACCTATCTCGCGAAAAACTTTTGTTTACCCGTGAACATGTGGTAAAATTATCCTGAGGTGTTGCCTTTGGATGCTGTAAAGAGACTGTTTTTAGCATTGGCCCTGATAAGTCTGCTGATACTGGTGGGCGTAGTTACATTTATTTACCTTGAGGGCTTTACACCCCTAGAAGCGCTATGGCTTACCGTTGCTAGTCTATCCACTGTGGGTTATGGTGACATTGTACCCCATACTGATGCAGGGCGCCTTTTTGCTTTGTTTCTCATTGCCGGCGGGGTGGGACTTTTTACATATGCTTTAGGTACCATAATTGCTATTGTGGTAGAAGGTCATCTCACAAATGTATTGGGGAGAAAGAGGATGGAAAAGAAAATCCAAACATTACAGGATCATATTATTATCTGTGGTGCCGGTAGGGTAGGCGAACAGATTATTGGTCGGCTGAAAAAGGAAAAAGCACCTTTTGTGGTCATTGACTTAGATGAGGACAAGCTTAACCATTTACAGCAGGAAAAAATATTTGTTATTCAGGGGAATGCAACCGAAGATGCGACTTTGGCCCGAGCAGGTATTACTAAAGCCAGTGGCCTGGTCACGTCCCTACCCGATGACAGTGAAAACGTCTTTGTCACCCTTACGGCCAGGGGCATGAACCCAAATATTAAAATTGTTTCCCGGGCAAATTTGGATTCATCGACACCGAAACTGCGCCGCGCAGGCGCTGATAAGGTAATATCTCCGGCTATCATTGGCGGACGGCGAATGGCCATATCTATTCTTAAACCTGCCAGTGTAGATTTTGTGGAAACCTTGATGTACGACAGCGGCCTGGAATTTGAAATAGAGGAAATTCGGGTTAATGAACTTTCGCTGTTGGTGGGCAAAGAATTGAAGGACTCCCGCATCAAACAGGAGTCCGGTGTTATGGTAGTAGCTATCAAACGCCAATCAGAAGAGGTAATTCATAACCCCAATTCAGATACTATAATTCAGATGGGCGACTTATTAATTGTACTGGGCACCCGCAAACAGCTAGAACTTTTGGAAAAACTGGCTGCTGACTAGCCCAACTGCTCACGAACCACCTCTGCTGCTTTCTCCAAAGCAGCAGTTATTTTTTCTGGCTCCTTACCGCCGGCCTGAGCCATATCGGGACGGCCTCCACCTCCACCGCCGGCAATTTTGGCAACCTGGCCAATAAGTTTACCGGCATGAATTCCCTTGGGCAGTAAATCTTTGGTAATTGCTGCAACAAAGTTAACTTTTCCTTCTGCCACAGCCCCCAATACAATTACCCCCGACTGCAGTTTATCTTTTAAGATATCTGCCATGGAACGAAGGGCTTCCATGCCATTAGCCTCTACCCGCACAGCCAGGACTTTAATACCTTCTACATCCACGGCGGCATCCAGCATATCTTCTGATTGGTAACCTGCCAAGCGGTCCTGAAGACTATTTACCCGGCGTTCCAATTCCTTCGCCTGCACTATCAAATCTTCAACTCTATGCGGTACTTCTTCGGGCCTGGTCTTCAAAAGCTGAGCGCCTGTTTCCAGTAGCTCCGCCCGCTTGTTAAGAAACTCCAAAGCACTGGCGGCGGTTAGGGCCTCAATGCGCCGCAGTCCCGCCCCAATACCGGCCTCACCGATAATTTTAAATAAACCTACTTCCGAAGTACTATCGACATGGGTACCACCGCACAGCTCCATGGAGTAGTCACCCATTTTCACTACGCGCACTTCTTCGCCGTATTTCTCGCCAAAGAGAGCGGTAGCACCCATTTCTAAAGCCTGCTGGTAAGACGTTTCTAACGCCTCAACTTTCAGTCCGTTTAGGATTGACCGATTTACCCGCTCTTCCACCTGAGATATTTCTTCATTGGTTAATGCATCAAAATGAGCGAAATCGAATCTCAACCTATCTCGTGCAACCAGTGATCCCGCTTGGTTAACGTGGTCACCGAGCACTTCTCTTAATGCTTTATGCAGCAGGTGAGTAGCTGAATGGTTTTTTGCAGTTGCCTTTCTTTTTTCTTGGGCAACCTGCACAGTTACCGTATCACCCACGGCGATGCTTCCTTTTTCCAGCACCACCTCATGAATTATCTTGCCATCAGGCAGGCGCTTACAATCGGTCACCCTTGCTTTTATTGCACCACCGACAATTGTACCACTATCGCCAACCTGACCGCCTCCTTCAGGATAGCAGGGGGTTTCTTTAACCAGCAAAGCACATTCGTCGCCCGCGGCGACCTTATCTACTTTCTTCCCATCCACTATCAAGCTGAGCACTTCCGTATCCTTATTTAAGATGTCGTAGCCGACAAATTTGGTAGGTCCTAAATCGCCTAACAGATTAGTAAAAGCAACTGCATCATCCCATGCTTTCACATCTTCCCGGGCTGCCCGGGCCCGCTGCCGCTGTTCCTCCATTGCTTGCTGAAATCCTTCCTTATCCACCTCTAGTTCATTCTCTTCAGCAATATCTTCAGTTAAATCCAGGGGGAACCCATAGGTATCATAGAGAACGAATGCCTCTTTACCGCTGATGACTTTACGCCCTTCTTGTTTCACTTTAATAACTATTTCATTTACTACCTTGATGCCTTCGCTTAATGTATCTCTAAATTTTTCTTCTTCTATCTTAATTATTTTCGCCACATGTTCATGCTTGGCTGCCATGTCCGAGTATGGCTCACCCATCAATTCCACTACCTTAGGCACAAAACGGTAAAGAAAGGGTATTTCCATATCAAGCACCTTGCCAAAACGAACCGCTCTCCGCAGAATCCGTCTCAAAACATAGCCGCGACCCTCATTAGAAGGGAGTACGCCGTCGCTGATAAGAAAAGTGCAGGCCCGAGCGTGGTCGGCAATAACTCGGAAAGGAAAACCACGGCCATCAGGATGATATTCTTTGCCGCTCATTTCTTCCACCGCAGATATTAATGGCCTAATCAAATCTGTATCAAAGTTGCTGTCCACGTTCTGTAGTACCGAAGCAACTCTTTCGAGGCCCATGCCGGTATCAATACTGGGGCGGGGCAGGGGAGTCATCTCTCCATTCCCATCACGATTGTACTGCATAAATACTAGGTTCCAAATTTCCAACCACCGGTCACAGTCACATACCCCCAGGCCACATTCCGGTTCTTCACACTTATATGATTCACCACGGTCAATAATTATTTCACTGCAGGGGCCACAGGGACCGGTATCTCCCATTGCCCAGAAATTGTCTTTTTCCCCGAGACGGACAATTCGTTCCTTAGGAATATCAGTAAGTTCCAACCAAAGGTCATAGGCCTCATCATCATCCAGATAGATAGTAGCCCAAAGCTGCTCTTGGGGAAGCTTAAGATCTTCGGTAAGAAACTCCCAAGCAAAAGTTATCGCATCCCGCTTAAAGTAATCGCCAAAAGAAAAGTTCCCCATCATTTCAAAGAAAGTATGGTGCCGAGCAGTACGCCCCACCGTATCCAAGTCATTATGTTTGCCGCCGGCGCGTACGCATTTTTGGGCAGTGGTTGCCCTTTTGTAGGGGCGCTTGTCCATGCCTAAAAATACATCCTTGAACTGGACCATCCCGGCATTTGTAAATAATAAGGTGGGGTCGTCAGCGGGTACCAGTGCAGAGCTTGGGACAATGGTATGTCCTTTACTCTCATAATAGTTTAAAAACCTTTGCCGTAATTCTTTTCCCGTAATCAAAATTTCAACACTCCTTTTTTTGTTTGATAAGCATCGCCATTATAAACTTTTTGACCGGGCGGCCAGGTTTTTTAAATAAATAAAACCCCGCCCATTCCAGGGACGAGGCATCTCGCGGTACCACCCTAGTTACCGGCATCTATGATACCGGTCACTCAATTCAAGCCCGTTTAACGCACGGCTTACGGGCAGTTTGGATTTTAGTTTCACTGCCGGCTCCGGGGCGGCTGTCAGTTACCGTTTTGGAAAGACTTTCAGCCAAGGTCTTTCTTTCTGGACCACAGTAAGTTGACTCTTCCCTTCACAGCCATATATGTAACAAAATTTGCATTAATTATACAAAAGAGCAGCATTTTTGTCAATTCAAACAATTACCCTGCCGCAGCATTCCAACGATTAAAGAAATAACTTAACAGGATTCTGGATACAGCCGTAACCGGCACCGCCAGGAGCATCCCAACTATACCAAATAATTCTCCACCCGCTAAAAGAACAAAAATTATCACCAATGGATGCAGTCCTAAACTATCCCCGAGAATTTTGGGGGAAATGATATTACTTTCTAACTGCTGTACTATTACCATCACGCCAACTGCATAAAATGCTTGATATTTAGATTGCAATAGAGCAAGGGCCACCGCGGGAACCGCACCAATAATCGGACCGAAATAGGGAATAATATCTGCTATTCCAGCCACGATACCTAACAGCAAAGCAAATTTCATCCTAATTGAGGCTAATCCTAAGGCTGTCAGGGTTCCTACGGTAAAGGCCACCAACAAATGCCCACGGATAAACTTGGTCAGCACCACATCTATTTCATGGAATAAAAAAGCCGCCTCCTCCCGCCACCCTGTGGGCAGCAAGCTAAAGGTATAGCGCCCCAATGTCTCCCAATCCTTTAGCATGTAAAAGGCCAATACCGGCGCAATTATCACACTCAACACCTGCGAAAACAAACCGATAATACTATCCGCCACGGATTGAACTGCAGCAATCAGCATATCTTCCGCGTCGGCAAGTGTTTCGTCAGTGACCTGCTTGATACTCTCAGGAATGTTACTGCGGCTATAGTCACCACGCACTGACCTGAGATATTCCTGTACCTGTTGGGTATAATAAGGAATAGCATCAGCAAACCGGTTTAATTCACGGACGACTTTCGGTACACCGTAGAGAGCCAATATCACAACCACAGTGATTACAGCTGAGTATACAAGAATAATTGCTAACACTCGGGGTACCTTTAAATCCCCAAGTTTTTTTACCACCGGATTTAAAAGATATGCAATCACCAAAGCGATAATAAAAGGCGGCAGGATAGCTCGAATCAGATAAAGCATGTACCCTGCCACCGAAACCACTATTAATATAGCAACGATAAACAATAATCTCTTGGAAATTCGCACCAGCATAGTTTACACCTGCTTACAATGATAAAGCCAGGTTAATCTCATTTTTTCCATAATCCAGAAATGCCATCTGTTACTTCATCCATCAAGTCGTCGCCATCATCCTCCATGCGCCGCATCTTGCTGCGCATCCGGTTGCCCAGTGGTTTCCGGTCCGGACCCATAAACATATTAGTCATCATCCCAAGTATGCTTCCTGTGACCAATCCTTTAAAAAAGCCGCGTTTAAACAATGTACTCACCCCCTAATTACTATATACAGGTGTTTCAGTACCCACTAATGACCCGTCTTCTTCCACCATAAATGTTTCATTTTTATCATTAAATTCTATGAAGCATTCCCAGCAATAAAATTGGTTTACACCAACTTTACCGGTGTTCTTGCTGCCACATCCCGGGCATAACATCGTAAAACCCCTTTCTAAAAAACTTTCTCCTCTATTATGACCTGAAAGGGGATAAAAAATGCGTGCCCCACAATTAAGGCACGCATTAAATTTTTTTTTATTTTTATAAAACCTTTTTAAACTCCTCGGTAAGTACCGGTACAACCTTAAACAAATCATTTACAATGCCGTAATCTGCCATATTAAAGATGTTTGCTTCTTCATCCTTGTTAATGGCGGCAATGTATTTTGAAGAACTCATGCCTGCTAGGTGCTGGATAGCACCGCTGATACCGCAGGCAATATAAAGTGTTGGTGATACGGTCTTTCCTGTCTGTCCCACCTGATACTGATGCTCACGCCATCCGGCGTCTACTGCTGCCCGGGATGCACCTACTGCTGCTCCGAGTACGTCTGCCATCTGTTCCAAAATATCAAAGTTCTCCGGTCCTTTCATGCCCCGACCGCCGCTGACGATGATGTCTGCCTCGGTCAGCAGTACTCTGCCGCCGCTTTGCTGCTTTACTTCTTTTACTTTGGCGCGGATGTCTGCTAGGTCCACATCTACTGTTTCTATGTTGGCGCTTGTTTCAGCTGCTTCGCCGAGGTCTTGGACGTTGGGCCGGAAGGTTGCTACTACCGGTTTGGATAATACTTTGCTCTTAGTGAATGCTTTGCCGGCGTAAATGGGGCGGGTAAATACTAACTGGTCCGCTTCTACTTCTACGGCGGTTATGTCGCTGACCATGCCGGCTCCTGCTTTTTGGGCTACCCGCGGTGCTAGGTCTTTACCAAATGCGGTGTGCCCAAAAAATACTGCATCGGGTTCATTTTCTTCTATCAGCTCACTGATTACTTGACTGTATCCCTCGCTTGAATAGGTGCCTAGCTCTTCGTCTTCTGCTACGTATACTTTTGCTGCTCCGTAGGCTGCCAGGCTATCTGCCAGTCCTTCTATTTCGTCACCTATCAGTACTGCTTCTAATTCTGTTCCCAATTCTTCGGCTAATTCTTGTCCCTTACTCAACATTTCTAAGCTTACTTTCTTTAATTCGCCGTCACGCTGCTCGGCGATTACCCATATAGCCATGTTTCTCCCTCCACTTTTGTTTTGATTTGGTCTTCTGTTGCTTTTTTTATCTTTCTTTATCTTAGATTACTTTGGCTTCTTCTTTTAACAGCCGCACTAATTCTTTCCCGGCTTCTTCGGCTTCGCCTTCGATGATTTTCCCTGCTTCTTTCTTGGGCGGCAGGAATATTTCTAATATTTCTACTTGCTTTTCTACTTCGACTCCCAGCTCTTCGGGTGTTACCTGCTTTAGTTCTTTTTTCTTGGCCTGCATAATGCCTTTCAGGCTGGGGTAGCGGGGTTCGTTTAATCCTTTTTGACAGGTGACTACTGCGGGCAGTGGTGTTTCTACTATTTCACTGCCTCCTTCGATTTCTCGAGTACATTCGGCTTGACCGTCTTTTAGCTCTAATTTGGTTACTACGTTTACCTGGGGCAGGTCTAATTCCTGTGCCAGTCGGGTTGCTACCTGGCCTGAGCCGTCATCGATGGCTACATGGCCGCCTAATATTAGGTCGTATTCCATCCCTGCCACTGCTTTGGCCAGTACTTTCGCTACGGCGTATTCGTCTCCCTGGGGGTTTTTCACCAGCATGGCTTTGTCTGCACCCATCGCTAATGCTTGACGCAGTGCTTCCTGGGCTTGGTCATCTCCTACGCTGATTACTGTTACTTCTCCTCCCTGGGCTTCCTTGATCTTCAGGGCTTCTTCCACGGCAAATTCGTCGTAGGGATTGATGATATGCTTGATCCCCTGGGTTGCGATTTCACCGTCTTTTAGTTCGATCTTTGCTTCGGTGTCGAAGGTTTGCTTAAGACACACTATGATGTTCATTGTTTTGACCTCCTTTGGTTATTTAGTATTTTTAATATATTTAAGTGCCTAGGTGAATGACACATCATTCACCTAGGCACTTAAAAACTATTTAGCAACAATCCCACTACTTAATATCTTCAGTACCGGTTCGACCAAGGATAGCAGTGAATATTCTTTTTGAGATAATACCCAGCACGTAACAACCTCGTCCATCGTACCGAAAATCATTTTTCTTGCTGTCTTGACATCTATCCAGTCATTAAATTGCCCTGTTAGTTTCCCGTTCTCCACTACTTTTTCTATTGCTTCAAAATATTTCTTTAACGGCTGTGAAATGCCCTGGCGAATTTGCGGATCAGATTGACGGAGTTCAATCTGGGTTACCACCGCCAAATCCGCGTCGGCAGCTAGATGTGAAAAATGCCGTCTGACCAGTGTATGCAGCTGTTCAACCGCATCCTCTTGGCTAGAAAGTTCTTGGGACACAGCAGCAATAAATCTACCCATTTTTTCCGTAAACAAGGAGATTAAAATATCCTCCTTATTTTCAAAATAAAGATAGATGGTCCCATCAGCCACACCGGCCTCTTTAGCAATTTTAGTTACCTGCGCCCCATAATATCCGTGTCTGGCAAAGATTTTGACCGCTGCGTCAATGATGGCCTCATATTTCTCTCCCTTACGCTTAGGCATTCCTGCACCTCTTCCCTAAATGCTGCTCCTGGCTCTTTATGACCAATAATTTCTTGTATATCATATTACACCGCCTATTTACTGTCAAGAAATAGGAAATTATCCATAGTTCCTTTGTCTAGGCATCAAGAAACGGGTTTACGCACACCCTGGAGTTTTCCTGAAAGGTATTTGTTAAGTATCCGTATATATGTGCCCTTAACGCCCAATGATCTTGCCTCAAGCACTCCTGCGCTTTCCAATTTCCGTAATGCGTTGACTATTACCGACTGGGTGTAGCCGATTCGATTTGCCACACGAGCAGCCACAAACACACCTTCACCATCTTGCAACTGATTAAGAATATACTGCACTGCCTCATTTTCAGAATGTGACAAACATTGAAAAGCATGTTCAACCGCAGCCTTTTTACGAATTTCTTCTTCAACCAAGTCTGATTGATTGTAAACTATTTCCATACCGATCACCGCTGCACTATACTCTCCCAATATCATGTCTTCCTCATTTTGGGCAGTCGAATATTTAACCAACAACAAGGTTCCCAACCTCCTGACACCAGAAAGTACCGGGGCGATTACCAGAGATCGGTACGAGAGCGAACAGGTAGCCTGTGGTTGAAAAATACAATTATTATCTCGATATACTTTTACACAACTGCTCCTTTCCTGCATCAGCATGGCATTAAAACTGGCAGGCAGCCTCCCCCAACTTGCACTGATACCTTCTTCACAGGAAAAGTCGCTGGCTGCCGCGCCAAGAATGGTCCCATGCTGGTCGGCGAGATAACAATTGGCAGCGGTTACCTCAGAAATCACAGATACCATCCTTGAATAGTTAATACTGCCAAAACCTTTTTCCTGAAGCAGTGTATTCACCCGTCTTGTTTGAGTCAGTAAGTCATGCATACTTTCACCTCTTTAGGTCTTTAGGTCGGCTAACCGGAAACGGTCTTGCCGCCAGATACATTTTCCACGCCCGAACTGACGGAACCAATAACGTCCTGGGGACCGTACATACTATTAAGCAGATGACTATATTTTTTACTGATTACTTTTCGCTTAATCTTTAATGTCGGTGTCAATTCCCCCTCTTCCTGGGTAAGTTCCTGGGTTAATAGACGAAACTTTTTCACCTGCTCAAAATTGGGCAGGTCTTGCTGCAGCTTATCCAAATGCCGCTGTAATTTTTCAATTATTTGTTCATTCTCTACCAATTGTTCAGTGGAAGTATAATCAATGTTCCTTTTCTTCGCATATCGTTCTAAGTTCTCAAAATTAGGTAC
Organism: Metallumcola ferriviriculae; assembly: GCF_035573695.1. Taxonomy (NCBI): domain Bacteria; kingdom Bacillati; phylum Bacillota; class Clostridia; order Neomoorellales; family Desulfitibacteraceae; genus Metallumcola; species Metallumcola ferriviriculae. The sequence continues at coordinate 3,109,096 of NZ_CP121694.1, forward strand.
TATTAAGGCAGCGAGATATTTTCTTTGGTCGCCAAAGACCACTACCTGGCTGATATATTTATCTGACTTTAGCAGGCTTTCGATATTTTGTGGGGCAACATTCTTCCCACCGGAGGTTACAATAATATCTTTTTTTCGATCAGTAATTCTCAGCATTCCCTGCCGGTCTATCTCCCCGATATCACCGGTATAAAACCACCCGTTTTGAAAGCTTTCCGCAGTTTCTTCCGGCCGGCGGAAGTAACCACTGGAAACATTTGGTCCTTGGGCGAGTATCTCACCATCTTCGGCAATCTTAATGCTAACACTGGGCAGCGGCGGCCCTACAGTACCAAACTTAAGTTGGCGGGAATTGTTAACTGAGAGCACCGGAGCTGTCTCAGTCAATCCATATCCCTCATAAATGGTTATCCCCAAGGCATAAAAAAATTCTCCAATTTCCTTAGTGAGTGGTGCTCCCCCTGACACAAAGTAGCGCAGCTTACCACCAACCTGTTGCTGTATTTTTCCAAAAACCAGCGCCTCGGCTGCTTGATGCTTCAGCTTCAACAGCAGACTCTTTTGACTGTCGCTAAATTTATACCGTTGGCCAACTGCCAACGCCCAATCGAACAGTTTACGCTTTAACCATGACCCTTGGCTGACGGACTGTTTTACCGCTACGTACATTTTCTCATAAAGCCTCGGTACGCTGATGACCAGTTCCGGTCGCACCAGCTTTAGTTCTTCGGGAACTGTCTGGAAACTCTCAGCGTATGTAATGCGCACGCCGGCATATAACATCAAATAGTAACCAATGGTTCTTTCAAGCACATGACTTAATGGCAGAAATGACAGACAAGTATCAGTGGGCCTTATATCCATAATCTCGAAACAATCTTCTAAATTCGCAAGAAAGTTTCTATGGGACAGCATTACTCCTTTTGGATCTCCGGTGGTACCAGATGTGTACACCAGTGACATCAAGTCATCTGGCTTTAAAGACTTAGTCCTTTTATCCAGCTCATCGGACCTGGCGTGGTTTTCCTTACCCAATTCCAATAACTCATCAAATGTCATGATATCCTCATCGCTGCTGCCCTGCCAACCATTAATGACCATAATCTTTTTCAGACGGGGCATTTTATGTCTCATGGATATTACTTCCTGTAACTTCTCCTTACAACCCAAAATAATGATTTCCGCTTCGCAATGATTAAATATGTAGCTAATCTGCGTCCCCTTGTTAGTGTGATAAATTGGTACGTTGACGGCGCCTGCGGCAATAATCCCCAGGTCTGCCATGGCCCATTCAGGGCAATTGCCTGACATCAGACAGACTCGGTCCTTTGGCCTAACTCCCAAAGCGATTAATCCCAAGGCCGCATCAGTAACTTTATCCCCCAATTGCTTCCAACTGATGTCACGATATACCCCATCCACTCTTTGAGATAAAGCCGCTTTATCCCCAAACCTTTCTACCCTTTCAAAAAACATATTGACAATGGTCTTACCCATTCATAAGAACCCCCCACCCGCTAATTTCTCGCTCTTCGAAATATTCTCTTAATTAAGGCCAAGCAGTGACTGAATGTTCATTCACTTACCTAAAAAATAATATAAATTGCCCTGAAAGTCAAGTATTTTTTGAAAATTCGCATATGGATAAACTTGTGCTTTCTGGCATTAGCTTGAGAAACTTAACTCCTTTTTGATGGACGTTACAACCAAATACTTTTTCCTAAACATAAAAAAAGACAACTCCCACTTTCGAGAGCTGCTAATTTTTTGTTACCGTAATGGTTTTTCAATAGTTCCGCCACCCATTACCAGATCATCCTGATAATATACAACCGCTTGACCGGGAGTTACTGCTCGCTGAGGTTGTTTAAATTCCACCTTTACTCGGCCTTCTTCCCCGGGAGAGACCAGTGCCGGTACCGGAGGAGCTTTGTAGCGAATTTTTACCTTTACCTCCACCGGGCTTTCCAAGTGGTCAAAAAGAATAAAATTATTTTTATTTGCCGTCAACCCTGGACTAAAGGTTTCTTCATGGCTGCCAACAATAACCGCATTACGCCGTACGTCAATGTCAACTACATAGATGGGTTTTCCCATAGCGAGGCCCAAACCATGACGCTGACCGATGGTATAGTAGGCTATCCCTTGATGCTCACCAATTTTATTGCCCTTGGTGTCCAAAAACGGACCAGGTTTAATCCGTTGACCGACCTTATCCTTCAAAAAATTACGATAGTTGTTATCGGGAACAAAGCAAATCTCCTGGCTTTCCGGTTTGTGAGCAACCACCAACCCCATTTCTTCCGCCATCTGACGAATTTCCGGCTTGGTGAATTCTCCCAGCGGCATCAGTGTACGCGAAAGTTGCTCCTGATTGAAGCCATAAAGCACATAGGTTTGATCTTTATTGCTGTCCTTTGCTTTTGCCAATACATAACGCTGCCTGTCGTCATCAAAGTATATACGGGCATAATGCCCGGTGGCAATCAAGTCCGTGCCTATCGCCAGGGCCTTTTGCAGCAATGCTTCAAACTTAACGTGTTGGTTGCAGGCGATACATGGGTTTGGTGTTCTGCCTGACAAATAGTCTTCGATAAAATAATCAATAACTTTTTCCTTGAAGTAATCCCTAAAGTTCATTACGTAATAGGGAATCCCCAGCTTGTCGGCCACAGACCGGGCGTCATCCACCGCAGACAGCGAACAACATGACCCTTCTATCTCGGGATGCGGTTGATCAGCAGGCCAAATTTGCATGGTTACTCCCACAAGATCGTAGTCGCTTTCTTTTAAGAGAGCAGCGGCAACAGAACTATCCACGCCTCCACTCATGGCCACCAATATTTGTTTTGTCATATGTCCCACCTCAAAAAATCAGGGGGCTTAAAGCCCCCCTAGCTTGCCTGCTTCTGCTTGTAATCTTCAATAGCTTTGTGCAGTGCATCCGCTGCCAAATTTGAACAGTGCATTTTGGCCGGCGGTAATCCATCTAATTCCTCTGCAACATTTTTATTACTTATTTTCAATGCCTCTTCAATAGTTTTCCCTTTCACCATCTCAGTTACCATACTGCTGGTTGCAATTGCTGCTCCGCAGCCAAAAGTTTTAAACTTTACATCGGTAATAATATTATTCTCTACCTTAATGGAAATTTTCATGATATCTCCGCAGGTAGGGTTCCCCACTTCGCCGCTGCCGTCAGCATTATCAAGTTCCCCAACATTGCGCGGGTTGGTGAAATGATCCATTACTTTTTCACTGTACATGCTCATAACACTCCTTCTGCTTGCAAGCTTCCTTGCGTTGATATAAGGGAGACATAGACCGCAGCCGCTCCACTATCTCCGGTAATACTTCCAAAACATAATCAATATCTTCTTGTGTGTTGGAACCGCCCAGTGTCATGCGCAGTGAACCATGAGCAATTTCATGAGAAAGCCCGATGGCTAGCAAGACATGGGACGGGTCCAAAGAGCCTGAAGTACAGGCCGACCCGCTGGATGCGGCTATTCCCTTCATATCCAGACTTAATAATAATGATTCACCTTCAATGAAGCGAAAGCTGATGTTGGCGTTACCGGGAAGACGTTTGGTACGGTGTCCGTTGATACGAATATCAGGAATTCTTTCTTCAATGCCCGTTACCAACTTGTCCCTTAATCCGGAGAGACGCTTCATTTCCCCTTCATAATCCCTAGCCGCTATTTCCGCCGCTTTCCCAAAACCCACAATACCCGGCATATTCTCGGTACCCGGGCGCCGCTTTTTTTCCTGTCCGCCACCCAGTGTAAAGGAAGGTACTTTAACGCCTTTTCTGATATATAAACAACCGGCACCTTTGGGGCCATATATTTTATGAGAGGATGCAGTCAATAAATCAACATTCATCTGCTTGACATCTACGGGTATTTTACCATAGCTTTGTACCGCATCTACATGAAAGATAATTCCCTTTTCTCGGGTTATGGCACCTATTTCCTCCACCGGTTGAATAGTACCGATTTCGTTATTAACATGCATAATGCTGATAAAAGTGGTATCTTCTCTAATAGCTCGCTCCACCTCAGCCACGCTGACCAAACCCTCTTCATCAACCGGCAGGTAAGTGACCTCAAAGCCGTTCTTTTCCAAATGCTTAAAAGCATCTAATACAGCATGATGTTCAACCTGGGAGGTAATGATATGCTTGCCTTTTTTCTCGTTGGCATGAGCACTGCCAATAATGGCCATATTGTCCGCCTCAGTCCCACCGCTGGTAAAAATAATTTCCTTTGGGTCAGCTCCCATCAAAGACGCGACCTTTTCCCGTGCTTCCTCTAGTCCTTTTTTAGCTTCCCTGCCGAAACTGTGAATACTGGAGGGATTACCCCAAACATCAGTTAGGTATTTGTTAATAACGTCAACCACTTCCGGATGTACCGGCGTGGTGGCACTATGATCCAGATATACTTTACGCACTGCTATGACGCCTCCTTAAATGTAATACATGTAATAATCGTTTTCTTGACGCGCCTTTGCCGCATCATCGCACATATCCTGCAGTGTGATAGAATCCAACACTTCAGTAATACTGTCCCGTACTCTTTTCCAGATAGTTTTGGTAATACAGCTCTCCCCCCGGGAACATTCTTCCGGGTCCTCTTCACTGACGCAATCCATGGGGGCGATCGGGCCTTCCAAAACTCTGATAATGTCCCCTACTCTAATTTCTTTCGGTTCCCGGGCCAACAGATACCCGCCCTGGGCACCGCGAATACTTTTGACTAAACCCGCCTTACGCAGTCCCGCGATCAACTGCTCAAGATAGTGCTCAGATATCTCCTGTCGCTCCGCAACGCTCTTCAGCGAGATGGGACCTTCTCCGTAGCGCTGCGACAAGTCAAACATGGCTCTGAGGCCGTATTCTCCTTTGGTGGAAAGCTTCATATCCTCACCTCTTTTGTAAACCCTACTAATTTCCTCGGTATTAATATCATAGCAAATCCCTTATGGTTTTGTCAATGGTAAAACCCGACTCAATCACTCTGATTTATTATTAATTTTCCTTATGCCAACATATTTATACAAGCAAAGCTTATCTGTGGTGTTTGAGCAAGCAGCATTATCAGGATTTCCGTTATTAAAAAGCGATAGAAAAAACGGCCGGGTTAACTTTCTTCACCCTGGCCGTCTGGCTTATAAAATTTTTGCCCCACCAAGTTATCGGGCAAATACTGTTGTTCTACATAATGCCCAGGAAACTGATGTGGGTATTGATAGTCCCTGCCATGACCCAGCACCTTGGCTCCCGAGTAATGACTATCCCGAAGATGTAACGGAACCGGTTGGGCCCGCTGGTCATTCACCGCTAAAAATGCCCTGTCCACAGCTTCAATTACCGAATTGCTTTTGGGTGCCTTGGCAATATAAATAATTGCTTGGGCAATAGGTATCCGTGCCTCTGGCATACCTAGCCATTCCAAAGCATTGGCGGCAGCATGAGCTAAAAGCATGGCTCTTGAGTCCGCTAAACCCACATCTTCTGACGCATGGACAATCAGACGACGAACCAAGAAACGTGGTTCCTCACCAGCTTGCACCGCCCTGGCAAACCAGTAAAGAGCAGCATCAGGGTCACTTCCCCGGAGGGATTTAATAAAAGCGGAGATAACATCATAATGATTATCCCCATCTTTATCATATCTTAATATTCGTTGTTGAATTGATTCGGCGGCAATATCTTCATTGATACGCCGTATCCCTTCTTCGGGCGGCGTAGTAAGCACAGCCAATTCCAGGGCGTTTAAAGCATTGCGGGCATCACCGTTAGCCATCCTAACGAGGTGCTGCAAAGCAGTCTCTTCTAGTTCAACCTGATAGCTACCCAGGCCCCTCTCCTGATTTCCAAGTGCCTGGCGAAGTATTCGTTCCACCTGTTGGTCTGAAAGCTCTTTTAAGGTAAATATCCTTGAACGACTTAAAAGAGGTGAATTAACCTCAAAATATGGGTTCTCCGTAGTGGCACCAATAAGCACCACCGTCCCTTCCTCAACTGCGGGCAGCAGGGCATCTTGCTGCGCTTTATTAAAACGGTGAATTTCATCCAAGAAAAGAATGGTTTTTTTCTGATAATATTTAAGGTTCTCCCTAGCCTCATCAATTACATTACGTAAATCCTTTACACCTGCGGTAACCGCATTCAGACGCACAAACTTAGACTTGGTCATGCCGGAAATAACCATAGCCAGGGTGGTCTTTCCGGTACCCGGCGGTCCATAAAAGATCACTGACGTTAATTGGTCCGCTTCTATAGCTCTACGCAGAAGCTTACCCCGGCCAACGATATGTTCCTGACCGATAAAATCATCCAAACTGCGGGGGCGCATGCGCTGTGCGAGGGGTTCCGCCCTCTTTTTATTGTCAGTGAAATCAAAAAGGTCCATAGGATCACCTTCTTAGTCCAAATATTAGCCTTATTTCCCAACTACCTCAGCGACAATTCCCACGGCTCGTTGAGCGGAGATATCATCAATATCCCAGTGGGTGACAAAACGCAATCTCTTCTTAGTCACCGCATTTACCAATACTCCTGCCTCGGCAAGCTGCTCCACCAAATCATCTGCGTCACCGCCGGGATAGTCAATATCAACCATAAATATATTAGTTAATACTTTATCAATTTCGACAGTCAAACCCGCTATATCATTTATCGCCCGAGCCATATCCTTGGCTCGCTGATGGTCTTCAGCTAAGCGATTGCGTCCTTTTAAAGCTACCAGACCCGCGGCGGCCAGAACCCCTGACTGACGTAAGCCGCCGCCCACCATTTTACGCCATTTTCTCGCCCGGTTTATCCACTCCTCGCTACCCGCCAAAATGGAACCTACCGGTGCACCCAACCCTTTAGATAGGCAGAACTGCACGCTATCTACCTCTTCGGCAATCACTGAAGCATCCACTCCCAGCGCTAGGGCAGCATTAAATATTCTTGCCCCGTCCAAATGAACGGGCAGTCCTTTCTTTCTTGCCCATTCGACTGCTTCTTTCATTCGTTCAACGGGTACCACCGCGCCGCCACCACGATTATGAGTATTCTCAAGACATAAGAGCCCTGGATTAGGAAAGTGAATATTTGCCGGGCGCCAAGCATCCTCCAGAGATTTCGGATGATAAATCCCCCGTTTATTGCTTATCAGCCGAGGAATTAGACCGCCCAAGGCAGCCATACCCCCTACCTCATAAAAATAAATATGGCTTTCCTCATCCAAAAAAACTTCATCGCCGGATTTGCAATGGGTCAAAATGGCCACCAGATTGCCCATGGTACCACTGGGAACAAATAAGGCCGACTCCTTCCCCAAAATCCCCGCTGCCAACTGCTCCAATTCTTTTACTGTCGGGTCTTCCTGGTAAACATCGTCCCCCACCACTGCGTCGGCCATTGCCTGACGCATCTCTTGTGACGGTTTAGTAACCGTATCGCTGCGTAAATCTATTAACATTGAATTCCCTCCAAATCAAAAAGCGCATTAGCTAAGAATATAGAATATTTTTATTTATCCGCATTTCCACTTATAGCGGCATGGTAAGTCTATACATTTAAAAAGGCGGCTAGTTAAACTAACCACCCCAGTATGTCCATTATGCTTCTCTTGACTATGCGATAATCATGCTCAAAGTGCGATTTTACATCTCACGCATATCAGAGCAGTCTTTACACTGATTTCTGCACTGCAGCCAACAATTCTTCCTTAGTTTTATAACCAACCAAACGTTCGGCTTCTTCGCCGCCTTTAAATAAAATCAGTGTAGGTATACTCATAATCCCGTAACGAGCCGGAATATCCCCATACTCGTCCACATTCAATTTGGCCACCTTAAGCTCAGCTTCCATCTCTCCCGCTAATTCCTCTACTACCGGTGCAATCATTTTACAGGGACCGCACCATGCCGCCCAAAAATCCACCAAAACCGACTTATCCGACTGAAGCACCTCTTGTTCAAAGTTTTCAGCGGTAAGCTGTAAAACTGACATTTAATCACCCCTTAGTAAATTTAGCAATCACGTCCACTAATTCTTCAATCATCGCATCTTTCGCTGCCTCGTCATTGTTTTCCAGGGCAGTTACCAAACAGCCCCGAGTATGATGTTCAAAAAGGATTGTTCCTACGCGGTTAGCGGCAGCCCTTACCGCGGCTATTTGAATGAGAATATCGACACAATACTTGTCTTCGTTAACCATCCGTTGAATTCCTTTAACTTGTCCCTCTATTTTCTTCAGCCGACGTAACAAATCATCTTTGGAATGGTGATAGGAACCAGCCATTTGAATCCCCCCCTTATACCCGGTATTGGTATTTACGCTTACGCTTATTATAACATAATTCGTAAAAGCAACTAATTTTTTTACCTATTTTGCTAAATTTTCTGCTTTTAATTACGTGTTCAAAAAGTCCATCGTAGCAGGAGCAAGAAGTTCAAGGCGCGAAGGCTTTTAGACGCGGAGCGTACTGGTGGCGTACGTGAGCAGTCTCAAAGACTGAGCAACGCAGAAATTCGCCGCTCACCTGCGATGGACTTTTTGAACATCCTCTTTTAATAGTTGGTTTACCACCTCTCCGGCCAACAGCATGCCGGAAACGGGGGGAACGAAAGAAATGCTGCCAGGGATCTGTCTTTTTTTCGCACAGGCAGCGTCACCACCGGGGCAGATGCAAAAATCCTTACAGTCGGCCGCCCCTTTATCAGGCCGCATGGGTGTTTCAGGGGAATACACCACTTTTAACCCTGTACTAATTCCTCTTTTGCGCAGTTCTTTACGCATCACTTTGGCCAGAGGGCACACCCGGGTCTCACTTATGTCAGCCACGGTAAGCTCAGCAGCGTTGAGTTTATTACCCGCGCCCATTGCAGATACTATCGGTATCCCTCTCTTAAAAGCCTGTTCAATTAAATCTAACTTAGCGGTAACAGTATCAATTGCATCAATTATATAATCTAAGCTTTCATCAAGCACCTCATCGGCTTGGTCTGGTAAATACCATTTACAAAGAGCATTAACCTGAGCATCCGGATTAATATCCTTTATTCTTTCAGCCATCACTTCCACTTTCGCTCTGCCAACTGTGGAATATAATGCGTGGAGCTGCCGATTTATATTTGTGAGACAGATATCATCGTAATCAACAATGGTAAGTCGGCCAACGCCGGCCCTGACCAATGCCTCAACAGCGTAAGAACCAACTCCTCCCACCCCAAATACGGCGACATGAGCACCAGTCAGCCTGGCAACACCTTGAGGGCCAATAAGCAGTTCGGTACGGGAAAATTTATGTAACAATGTTGAATCCTCCTGAAACAGAATAAACCCCGCATATGCCGTGCCTAAACCAAGGTTTCGAACCTGCTCTCAGCAGGTGGGTGCCCTCCTGAGTGCTTTTTGTGTCCTCCTAAAGAGGCGTACAAGCCACACCCAGAGCCCAAGCTCCCTATGTGTCAGTGTTGGCTCAAAACCACGGTATATCACGCGCATTGCAGGGTGATTATCTGATTTTATGGTACCACACCGCAGCCGAACTTGGCAAGTGGCAATAATTTGGATAATCCTTATCCTCCATATTATTTGGCTGAGTGTAATGCCTTATTCATTATTTTTTGCCTTGATGCCCAGGACGCAGATGGAGCTCTTTAAGCTGTTTATTACTAACAGTAGAGGGCGCCTTGGTCATCATATCGGTAGAGCTTTGGGTTTTAGGAAACGCGATACAATCCCTGATGGTATCCCGGCCGGCCATAAGCATGACCCAACGGTCTAAACCAAAGGCAATACCGCCATGCGGCGGTGTGCCATATTCAAACGCATCCAACAGAAACCCAAATTTTTCTCTCGCTTCTTCTTCACTTAAACCGATGATGCTAAACATCTTCTCTTGAATATCCCGGCGGTGAATACGGATGCTGCCACCGCCTAATTCAACGCCATTTAATACCAAGTCATACGCTTGGGCTCGAACCTGCTCAGGACTGTCGTCAAGCAAGGGCAAATCTTCTTCCAGCGGCGCCGTAAATGGATGGTGCATAGCAACATATCTATCTTCTGCCTCATCATATTCCACCAACGGAAAGTCCATTACCCAAACGAAGTTCAGTTCTTCTTTATCTATTAGGTCAAGCCGTCGTGCCAGTTCTAAACGAATATGCCCTAATGCATCTGCCACCACCGCCGGTTTATCCGCCACGAAAAGTAATAGGTCACCGGGCTCGCCATTTAACCGTTTAACCAGAGCCGCTAGTTGTTCTTCGGTAAAAAATTTGGCTATGGGGGATTTAACTCCTTCGTCTTGCACAATCATCCATGCCAAACCCTTGGCACCGTAGATACCGACAAACTCAGTCAATTCATCAATTTCCCGCCGCGTAAAGCTACCGCAGCCCTTAGCATTGACACCCTTGATCTGACCACCGTTTTTCGCCACAGTGGCGAATACCTTAAAATCTACCTCTCCCGCAATGTCGGTAGCATCCACCAGTTCCATGGCAAACCTTAGATCCGGCTTATCACTACCGTAGCGGTCCATGGCTTCGTGATATGAAAGTCTGGTAAAGGGTATAGAAAGCTCCTTACCCAATACTTCTTTAAAGACCTTCGTTACCAATCCTTCCATGATGTCGATCACTTTATCTTGGTCTATAAAAGACATTTCTATATCCAATTGGGTGAATTCCGGTTGACGATCCGCCCGCAGGTCTTCATCACGAAAACAACGTGCTATCTGAAAATACCGCTCCATTCCCGATACCATTAACAGCTGTTTGAATAACTGCGGTGATTGGGGCAAAGCAAAGAATTCGCCGGGATGCAGCCGACTGGGTACTAAATAATCCCTAGCGCCCTCCGGAGTACTCTTGGTCAGCATAGGAGTCTCCACTTCCAAGAAACCTTTGTCATCAAGGAAGTCCCGCATAGCTTTAGTAGTCTGGTGACGCATAACCATTACCCGCTGCATATCCGGACGCCGTAGATCAAGATAGCGGTACTTAAGACGTACCGCTTCATCCACATCCACATCCTCGGTGATATAGAAAGGCGGTGTCTTCGCCGGGTTTAGAATGCGCAGCTCACTGGTATATACCTCTATCTCCCCGGTGGATAACGATTCGTTTTCCGTACCCGCGGGACGGCGGCGCACTTCGCCTCGCAAAGCCAGCACATATTCGCCGCGAACTGATTCTGCCTTTTCAAAGGAACTCTCATCCACCTCCGGGCTGAAAACCACCTGAACAATTCCGGAACGGTCACGTAAATCTGCAAAGATCAGCCCGCCATGATCGCGGCGTTTATTAACCCAGCCGTTTAATGTCACTATTTCGCCAATATTGGCGGCAGACAATTCCCCGCAATCTATACTTTTTAAAATACCGCTTAACGTCTCAACCATTGTTTTTCCTCCCTGCTGCTTTAGCTGTTACTATCTCAACCACATCTTCCAATGCAATCTCTTCCTGTTCTCCACTGGTCATGTCTTTTAACACGGCCTTATTTTCCTTTAATTCGACTTCACCAATTATCAAGCAGTAATTTGCACCCATCCTGTCTGCCTGCTTCATTTGCGCCTTGACACTGCGTTTCATCACGTCATGGTCGGACCTGACATGGTTGTTACGCAATTGTTCCAATAGTACAAAAGACCTTTGCTTCGCCTTATCATCCATAGTAACTATAAACAAGTCTAATTTAGAGTCATCCGTTGTTACAAGACCCTGCTGTTCCATGGTGGCCAGGATACGTTCTAATCCTTGTCCAAACCCTATCCCCGGGGTGGACGGCCCGCCGCAGTCCTCCATCAAACCGTCATAGCGGCCGCCGCCAGCAATAGAACTCTGAGCGCCGATACCATCTACCACTATCTCGAAGGCTGTATTAGTATAGTAATCGATGCCGCGTACCATGGTTTCATCAACAGCAAAGGGTACCCCCACCAACTGCAGATACTGCTGAACCTGTTCAAAATGCTCGGCACATTCCGGGCACAACATTGAAGTGACAGTAGGTGCTCCAAATATTAGTTCCTGGCATACCGGACTCTTACAATCAAAAATCCTTAAGGGATTTCTTTCCCGCCGTCCCTGACAGGTCTCGCACAAACTATCTTTCTTGGGCTCCAAAAACTCATGTAGTGCCTGCTTATGCTCCATACGGCATTTAGGACAGCCCACACTATTAATGTGCAGTTCCAACCCTTTCAACCCTAACCGTCGATAAAAATCCATCGCAAGAGTGATCACCTCGGCATCGACTACCGGGTCCTTAGAACCAAACACTTCTATCCCAAATTGATGAAACTGCCTAAATCGTCCTGCTTGAGGACGCCCGTAACGAAACATGGGTCCCAGATAATAAAGCTTAGTTGGTTGAGCATCAGCATACATCTTATTCTCTAGAAAGGCCCTTACCGCCGGTGCGGTGCCTTCCGGGCGCAGTGTGAGACTACGATCACCACGGTCGGTGAATGTATACATTTCCTTCTCCACTATATCAGTGGTTTCCCCCACACCCCTTTTAAACAGCTCCGTGTGCTCGAAAATAGGTGTACGGATTTCCTGATAGCCATAATCAGCACATATCTGATGAATGACCGCCTCGACCTTTCGCCACAGCAATGTCTGCAGTGGCAGTTGGTCATTAGTACCTCTAGGCCTGGTGGTTAACATCCTGCATCCCTCCAAGAACAGCGCATTTTTCCGACTTCTCTTTAATTAACATTGCCAATCTATCCAGATAAATGATGATATCCCTCGGGTTATAGGTAGCAGCAAATAACTCACCGCTCTTTACCCACTTTGAACCGCTGCCTACACCCAACCCGATAACGCTTTCCCTTTCTTCCATCATCATTATATTATAGACACATTCTTTTCCCGGCTTGGCATAACCCACATTTTCCAATCGACCAAGGGTATTCTTTTGCCGATATAGGTAATATGGCTGCCAACCCATTGCCAAAAGCCGCTTCCCTGTTAAAGACAGCATCTTTGCCACCGCCTCTTTTTGGGGAAAAGAATATTCTTTAGTTTGCTGCAGCAGCTCAGACGCCCGCTTTAGGGCTAAAGTATGTACCGTAATATTTTCCGGCTCTAATGCCGTCACCCGGCTTACCGTATCTCTGACAATATCAGTAGTCTCACCCGGAAGGCCGACAATCAAATCAGTATTAATTATATCAAAGCCTGTCAAACGTGCCAGTCTATAGACGCGTACAAACTCTTCAGCCGTGTGCAGTCTGCCCATACGAGCTAATGTCTGATTGCACATGGTCTGGGGATTAACACTAATACGATTTATCCCGTAACGTCGAAATAACAAAAGCTTTTCTTCATCTAAAGTATCAGGTCTGCCTGCCTCTATCGTAAACTCCTTGGGCATATCCCCGAAACCCTCCGTCAAAGTCTGCAAAATTTCCTTTAGCTGACCGACAGAAAGTGCGGTCGGCGTGCCCCCGCCAATGTAAATAGTACGCGGCGTCAACCCATAATCTGCCGCCGCCTGGGCTGCCCCGCTAATTTCCCGACAAAGTGACTGCACAAATGGCTCCACCAGATTTTTATATTTATTTATCGCCACCGCGGGAAAGGAACAATAACGGCAGCGGCTGGGGCAAAAGGGAATACCTAGATAAAGGTTAAAGAAACCATCTCCCGCACCCTCTAAGAAGGGCCGCTGTTTAGCCGCGACACCGCAAAGCAGGTCTATTTTTTCTCTGCTCACGGCATAATTGCTCGTTAGTACACTTTGGGCCCGACTGATGTCCCAGCCTAAATCCAACATGCGATGGACAATTTTAGTAGGGCGCACGCCGGTGAGGGTACCCCACGAGCTCGCCTGTTGTCCGGTTACCTTTTCTAGCAGCTGCAGTGTGGCCAAGCGTGCCACCCTCCGGGTCTCATTAGTGCGGTCAGTCTCCCCCACCCACTCCTGCTTTAAAATATGCGTACGAGAGACTTCTTCCAGACGCAAATGACATCTGACCACTGGTCCTTTGTCAGTTCTTTCTGCAGCGATGTGGAATATCACTTCAGCGTCTTCCTTTGCTGATGCCTTCTTATGACCAGGAAAAAATAGATTTAAAAGGTTATTAACGGTTCGTCGCATTTCCACAGTGCCGTCCACATAGACTAACAAAATGAATTCCTCCGCTTGTCTGGCTTATTCGTAAATCTGTTTATCTACTCAGCCCAGAAATGGATTAGATATCCTTTCTTCACCGAGAGTAGATGCAGGACCATGACCGGGCAGCAGCCGAAAATCTCCTTTAAGTGTAAGCAGCTTGTCCTTAATGGAATTAATAATTACTTTATATGAACCACCAGGCAAATCAGTACGGCCGATGGACCCGGCAAAAACCGTGTCCCCAGTAAAAATTACGTCATCTCCTTTGAGACAGATGCCTCCCGGTGTGTGTCCCGGAGTGTGAAGAACAGTTAATTTAACTGTATCGCCAATGGTAATTGTATCGCCATCTTCGAGCAATCGGTCTGCAGCAGGCCCGGATACTTGGAAGGGCATAAAGCCTGAGAGGTTTTTCTGCGAATTAGTAAGATACTCGCCGTCTTCCTTATGTATTAGTAACTGGGCTCCGGTAGCGTCCTTTATTTCCTTATTAGCACCAATGTGGTCGATATGTCCGTGGGTATTAATAATATACTCAACCTGATAGCCGGACTGCTCCAACAAAGCCAGTATCCGTTTACCATCATCACCTGGGTCAATAACCGCCACTTTTTTAGTGTCTGGGCAGCCGGCCAAATAACAATTAGTCCCTATACTACCAACTGCCAATGTCTTTAGAAACATTTGTTAAACCCTCCTGTAATTAGAAATTCTTTTTACTATCCAATAGCAGCGTCACGGGGCCATCATTGGTCAGTTTTACCTCCATGTGAGCCCCAAAACGGCCTACAGCCACATTTATGCCGAATTGCTGCAAACACTCATTAAATACGTGGTATAATTTCTCGCCTTGTGTCGGCAGAGCAGCTCCGGCAAAGCTGGGCCGCCTTCCTTTCCTACAATCCCCGTACAAGGTAAATTGCGAAACAGATAATACCGCCCCACCTACATCCAGCAAAGATAGATTCATTTTTTCCTCTGCATCCGGAAAGATACGCAAGTTTACCATTTTTTTTGCCAGATACACCGCATCCTGCTCGTTATCTTCAGGTCCCACGCCTAAAAGAACCATTAGACCTAAGCCGATCTCGCCGGCCACGTCACCGTTTACTGATACCGATGCACCATTAACCCTTTGTGCCACTGCACGCATACTATCACCCACTTGGTTTGATTAACCCTTTTGATCCTGTTTGGGGGTAATCCTTTTCACTTCCAGCACATCCCTCAAGCGCCTGACTTTCTCCATCAGGTAGTGCAAATGTTCCATACTGCGAATTTCTATCTTTAAATCTACCACCGCCAAATTATTTCTTTTCGCCCTGGCGTGAACAGAGTTAATAACGGTTTTAGTCTCCGCTATCGTGTTCATGATATCCATGGCCAGCCTGGGCCGATCTAATGCCAGTGCTTCTAACTGAACCTGAAAAACCGTCTCTTCTTCATTATCCCATGCCACATCTACCAAACGCTCTTTTTCATTTTGCTGAGCATGGATAATGTTCGGGCAGTCTCCGCGGTGAATAGATACGCCACGGCCGCGAGTGATATAACCGACGATGTCATCACCGGGCAGCGGGTTACAGCAGCGACCCAAACGAACCATTAGGTTCTCCACACCTCTGACCCGTACCCCTTGAGATGCTTTACCATATCCATCCCATGGTTTAACCACTGGTTGTTTTTCTTGGACCTCTTTTAATGGAAATAGCTCTTTTAAATGCCTCAATACCTGCAACGGGGTAATTCCTCCGTCTCCCATGGCCGCGTAAAGGTCGTCAACAGAACCGATGTTATACTTTTTGGCAGCCTCCAATAGATGCTCCGATTTCATCACTTCGCTAATCGGCTGCCCCGCTTTTCTTACCTCCCGCTCTAGCATTTCCTTACCCTTGAGCAGATTCTCCTCTCGTTTTCCCTTCTTAAACCAGGAACGGATGCGGTTTTTGGCCTGAGAAGTTTGGACCAAAGAAAGCCAATCCCTGCTGGGGCCACTGCCTTTGGCCGTCAGTATTTCAACAATGTCGCCAGTCTTCAGTTTGTAGTCTAAGGGAACAATGCGGCCGCTAACCTTGGCACCGATACATTGGTGCCCAACCGCCGTATGCACCCGGTAGGCAAAGTCAATCGGTACTGACCCCGCGGGAAACTCTATTACATCCCCTTTTGGTGTGAAAACATAAACCCGGTCAGAAAAAAGGTCTATTTTAAGTGATTCCATGAACTCCCGAGCGTCGCCTGAATCCTGCTGCCATTCTAGAATTTGTCGCAGCCAACTGAGTTTTTTCTCAAAGTCTTGGTCGCCAGCTTGATTTTCCTTATAGCGCCAGTGGGCAGCAATACCATACTCGGCAGTACTGTGCATTTCCCATGTACGGATTTGTATTTCTACCGGTTCTCCCTGGGGGCCGATAACCGTAGTGTGTAATGATTGGTACATATTAGGCTTAGGCATAGCAATGTAGTCTTTAAAACGTCCCGGAATGGGCTTCCAGAGACTGTGTATCATCCCCAATACGGCATAGCAGTCCCTGATATTATCTACTACAATTCTAATGGCAATTAAGTCGTAAATCTCATTAATATCCTTTTCCTGACGTACCATTTTATTATAGATGCTGTAGAAGTGCTTGGGCCGCCCCTGAATATCCACGGGAATTTCCATTTCCACGGCTTTTTCTTGCAATTTTTCCATAAATGAATTAATAAAGGTTTCGCGGGTCTTTCTTTTCATGGATATTCGCTTGACCAATTGATAATAGCTTTCCGGATGATGATAGCGAAAGGCAAGGTCTTCTAATTCCCACTTAATCTTAAATATCCCCAACCGATGAGCAAGTGGCGCAAATATCTCCAATGTCTCCTCGGCGATTTCCTTCTGTTTGGGAATGGGCTGATGCTTGAGTGTACGCATATTATGCAATCTATCCGCCAGCTTTATTAAAATAACCCTAATGTCCCGAGCCATAGCTAGAAACATTTTACGTAAATTTTCTACTTGCTGCTCCTCCTTGGACTTATAAGCAATCCTGCTTAACTTAGTCACTCCATCGACCAATGCAGCTACTTCCTGGCCAAATTCTGCTTCTAAATCAGCCAACGTGATATCGGTATCCTCCACCACATCATGAAGCAATCCGGCGGCAATTGTTACCTCATCCAACTGCAATTGAGCCAGAATATAAGCAACCTCAATTGGGTGCACTACAAAATTATCGCCAGATTTTCTTTTTTGACCCTTATGCGCAGCTTCAGCATAGCTGTAAGCCTTATTGACAATTTCCAGGTCTGCTTTGGGGTTGTACTCTCTTATGCGCTTAATTATCTGTTTCAGTTCCACCGGTATCACCCCTTCCCCCAGACGTTAAAACATAATATCTTAAAATTTTATCAATGACTTAACCGCGTAATCATGCAACACTTCGCGGCCGGAAAGATAAGTCAGTTCAATCAGAAAAATAACCCCCACTACTTGCGCCCCAGCCTGTTCCACTAAATTTATGCATGTTTCTATAGTGCCGCCGGTTGCTAAAAGGTCATCGGCAATAACCACCTTTTGGCCGGGTTCCAAGGCATCCTTATGTATTTCAAGGGCATCTGTACCATATTCCAGTTTGTACTCTCCCTTTAGCGTTTCACAGGGCAGTTTCCCCTTTTTACGGATCGGTACGAATCCCTTACCCATATGATAAGCTAAAGGCGTGCCAATTACAAAACCCCGGGCCTCCGGACCCACCACTATGTCCGGCTGCATCTCTTCTGCTAACAATGCCAACTGCTCAATGGTCTCGCGCAGAGCCTGGCCATCCTTTAGCAGTGTGGTGATGTCCTTAAATCTAATACCTTCTTTGGGGAAATCAGAAATCACTCTAATTTTATCCTTTAGGTTCACTAACAAACACTCCTCTGCTTAAATATACCCCTATCGCAGTGACAGAACACTGCTGCGACACTACTTCAGCTTGGCTTTATAACACCCATTTATAAAGTCTTCTCTAACCGCATTGAAGGCCATGAATTCCTTTAGCCCCTCACGATACCGCCAGCTGGCTTCCAATTCCTTCTTTTCATTTACCGGCAGCACCTGCCATGATGCGCTGCCACCTGCTATTAATCCTAAGTCACTAAGCACTAACAAAGCAGTGCGTATTAACATCGGAGCAAGAGATTTAGCGGCCATCACTTTCCGCACAATACTGTCCGTCTTGGTTTGCCGTGATTTGTTTTGTAAGTCTTTCAACGTATTATAGACCAGACCGAGCGTTTCTCTAGTAAGAAATAACTGTTCCAAAAGCCGTTGCTGCCGGTCCCAGTCCCTATTAGTAAAACAATAATTGCTTTCACCTCGATAGCAAAGCATGCGCTGCAGGTCCCCAGTGTTAAATGGAGGGTCTAAGAGAATGACATTGATGGGAAAATCGTACAATAGCGGCAAACCATGAGTAGCTACCAATACCTGGTATAATCCCCGGGAAAATCCGGATAAAAGCTGTTTTTTTTCTGCAATACTACACCTTTCGGAGTACACCATCACCTCACCGGCGACCCTGGAATTCAAATTATCCGCGACTTTGTCTGCCTCACTTGGGAGGGCGGTAAATACTATCCCCCGACGCCCGTCTTGAAACATATCTGTTAACGCTGCTTCTTCAGGAAACGGTTTTAATACATCAAACCCTTTTAACTGTAATGAATGGTGTTCAAAAACGTCTTCACTATCGATAATAAAACAATTGTGCTCTCCTGTTTCTATTGTGTCCTTTTCTGCCAAATTAAGTAATACTGTCGCGCTGTTTCCCGGCAAAACCTGTCTATAATGTTTAAACGCTTCCTCCGTCATAAGTACCACCTTGCCGTGATCAGCAGTAGAACCTTGCCAATTAGGCACAGTACCGTCTACTAAAACAGGGTCAATATCCGGGTCAAAAAGCTGCACCGCATTATACAACTGCCGGCATTGACTTGCTAAGGGTGCTACCACTGTAACGGGCTGTTTTTGAGCTAAACGTGCTGCAGTTATCATCGCCATCCAACCAGCAATGGCAGTATCCACCGCAAAAACGCCGGCAGAATGTAAATCCACGTATTCAAAAATATCTTGGCGCAATCGGTTAAATGTATCACCAAAATATTGTCCATACTCATCTGCTGCATCTGACTTACGTACATCCTTGACCTGCAGCTGCAAAGATACCGTGCCGCGCCAATAATTTTTTTCCGGTAGAAAAGCAACGTCTACCTGGGGACTATCAGCAAATTTGTCCGCCTGAATGTTAAAACCAATAGCCGACAATCTCATGCTACCGGACACGAAAGTCATCTTAGCATGTTTTTTGTCCGCCCCCACCTGCTTCCAATCTGCCAACCCAACACCCCGACAGCAAAAGACTGGTCCCGGGTTACCAAAACCGTGAGGTTTAAGCAATTCCAACTGCTCAACCAACCCATGGTTTATCTGCTTCAGTGTAACCTCACCATCCAAGCGCAGGGCTGGCTGCAGCTCTTCCTCCTTCAACCGCTGACATGCCAATCGGTTCAAAGCCTGTCTGAACCCATCAATATTGTCCATGGTAATGGAAAACCCGGCTGCAGCGGCATGTCCACCAAAACCTTCCAGGAATTCACTACATTCCTCCAGCGCCTGATAAATATCAAATCCCTTAATACTTCTTGCTGAAGCCTTGCCCGTCTCTCCTTCCAAAGCAATTAACACTGTTGGCCTATAAAACTTTTCTACCACTCGAGAAGCAACAATACCAACTACACCGGAGTGCCATAAGGGCGAAGCCAAGACAATTACCCGTTCCCGATCAAGGTCCACCTGTTCTTCAATTTGCTGCATAACTTCTTCGAAAATATGCTTTTCAATCGCCTGTCTTTCACCATTTTCGTGATCCAACAGCTGAGCAAGTTCATCTGCCCGCAACGGGATTTCGGTGGTCAGAAGCTCCACACCCAGTGATGCATTGCCTAACCGCCCGATAGCGTTAAGGCGCGGTGCCAGCCCAAAACCCACGTGCCCACTGTTTATTTCCTTTCCTGCTAAACCAGCCACTTCCATCAATGACTGCATACCAGACCTGGTGGAATAAGGGAGCTGCTCTAGGCCGAACTTGGTGATAATACGGTTATCACCAAGTAATGGGACCATATCGGCGACTGTGCCCAAAGTGACTAAATCCAACAGTGTTTCTATGTCCAAAGCTGCCCCGCCTCGACTATGGTACTCTCTTGCTAATGCCCTGGCCAAATAAAAAGCAACCCCTACACCTGCCAGGTCACGACAGTTTTCATTGGCCCCCAGCTTGGGATTAACAACTGCAGCCGCCCGAGGCAGCTGTTTAGGCGGTTGATGGTGGTCAGTAATTACCAGGTCAATGCCCAGCTCTTTTGCCGTATCCGCTTCAACCACTGCACTAATACCGCAATCAACAGTGACGATTAACCCAAATCCTCTTTCCTTAGCCCATTGTACTGACGCGTTGTTCAGCCCATACCCTTCTTCCATCCTGTCAGGGATATAATAATCCACATCAATGCCCACTGACGAAAAAAACGACACCAACAAGGCCGTTCCCGTAATGCCGTCTACATCATAGTCTCCGTAAACTAAGACTTTTTCGCTGCGGTTTAATGCGTCTAAGATAATATCCACCGCCCGGTTCATATCATGAATTACAAGGGGGTCGGATAGCTTGTCCAGCGAAGGATATAAAAATTCCTCCACGTCGTCAATTGCGACAATTCCCCGGTTTATTAAAACCTGAGCAAGCAACGGTGACATATCAAATCGTTCAGTTATTAAGTTTTGCTGTTCCCAGCAACTATCCGCAACCTTCCAGCGTTTGCGTAACTGCACTGTCAATCCCCCTACGTCGCACACTGTTCTTACTGCAACAGTACCTTAACTCTGAATGTCTACTTCCTCCTGGTCTTCCTCATTGGAATGGGGTTTTGACAATGCTTCAAGCTCTTTTTTTAACAGCTGGTTTTCTTCAGTCAGTTGTTTATTCATGACTGTTAATTCCTTGTTAGACCGATATTGGCTGAACTGCTTTACCATACCTAAGAAAAATAAAAACACTGCTCCGATTACACTTGACCCCAGAATTACCAAAACCAAAGAAATCTCTTTAAACTGCCACGCCAAAAAATTAATAGTGACAAGTTCTGTGTTCTGCACGGCAAAGATCGCCACCAGCAGCGCAAAAAGCAAGGCCGAAACCAAATAGAACTGCATCACATCATATCCTCTCCGCTTTTTTGACTAACATTTCTCTCCCAAAGGATAAAACTCCTGCTTACCAACTTAATTTCGGCATTGTTCACCTTCAGGGCACTGGTCACAACCCTTATCGCAGGGCTCAACATGCATTAGCACTTGTGTTTGGGGAAAACGCGCTTCAATATCCTCACCAATATGATTTACCAAATAATTCACATCTTCAACATGAGTACCTGGAGGAACCACTAAATGCAGGTCAATGTGGCGCTGCGAGCCAGCTTTACGACTGCGCAGCTTGTGAAACTCCACGAAATTGCTGGCATGTTCATTGATAATATTCATGATAACCGCTTCTTCTTCTGGGGGAAGACTAACATCCAACAGCGGCATAACAGCTTCCTTGCTCAAGTGCCATGCCTCCTTAAAAATAAACATACTGACTAAAATTGCAGCTATCGAATCCACCCACATTTGCCCGGTCAGCTGTATTAATACTAACCCGGCAAACACGCCAAGCATGGTATATACATCAGTACGCAGATGTAAGGCATCCGCACGCAGTGCGACAGAATCTGTCGTATCAGCCACTTTGAATAGTTTGTCGGAAACCACCCAGTTAACAGCAGCAGACCCGCCCATTACCAGCAGGCCCCAACCCAAACTGGTGATATGTCCGCCGTGCATTAATTTGCTGACTGCCTCATAGATAATCCAAATTGCCGCAACAAATATGAGCATGCCTTCTATGGTTCCGGAAATATTTTCTATCTTACCGTGGCCATATCTATGCATTTCATCCGGTGGTTTTTGAGATTCCCGTACCGAAAAGTATGCAATTAAGGCTGCTACCAAATCTATGGATGAATGAATAGCTTCAGAAATAATGCTTACCGAACCGGTCACTATCCCTGCCATCAGCTTTACAAACACCAACAAACTGTTGGAAATTATGGACAGACGCGCGGCCTTAACTCGTTCATCCAAATAAAACACCCCCTGGAACTTTATCCCCACCGTGTTTTACATACCCCTCAAAACCCCGCTACTTTAATATATATGCAGGTAACAAAAATGTGGAACCTCGCATTACCTGAAGTCCCACATTGTGTTATTTACTTTTCTTAAGGTGTTCGGTTCCCGATATATCCTTACTTCTTAGCCAAAGTGCGGTGGAAATCAATCCATAACGGGCTGGCTGTGAAGATGGATGAATAGGTACCGGAGACACTACCAATCAGCAATGCTAAAGAAAAACCTTTGGTAGTTTCACCCCCGAACAGCAGTAATGATACCAATACCATGATTACAACTAAAGAAGTATTGATGGAACGAGCCAATGTCTGGGAAATACTCAGGTTAACTACCCGAGGCAATTCCTCTTTCTTCTTAATACGAAGATTTTCCCTGATACGGTCAAAAATCACGATAGTATCATTAATTGAATAACCGATTATCGTTAATATAGCGGCCACAAAAGCGCTGTCCACCGGGAACTGAAAAATTGAAAATATACCCATGGTGACGAAGACATCATGCAGCAAGGCAAGAATCGCAGCTATTGCAAACCAAAACTCGAAACGAATAGTAATATAAATTACCATCAAAACTGAAGCAATCACTAATGCCAGCACCGCATTACGTGTTAACTCCTGGCCAATAACCGCGCCTACCTTTTCGTTTCGCAGTACCTCTAGGTTTCCCAGCCCATCCTGAAACGCCTCAATCACTTTTGCGTTTTCATCCTCTGTCAGTACCTTAGTTCTGATAATGAATTGATTGTCCTCAGCCGGTTGAACCGGGCTCTGGCTCAAATCAAATTGTCCCAGCGAGTCTCTTATCTGTTCCACAGATACATCTTTTTCAAACTTCACCTGCATTAGGTTACCACCGGTAAAATCGATTCCCAAGTTAAGTCCTTGGACAAAAAAGGATATTATACCGGGAACGATAATCAGAAGCGACAGCAAATACCATAGTTTTCTTTTGCCTATGAAATCAAATAACATTATTCTCCCCCCCTACGCGCCATACATCTTAGTGTTTTTAACCAGCCTGGTATCTGCCAATAGACGCAGTAAAAAGCGTGTAAAGGTAATGGCAGTGAACATGCTGGCTAAAATACCAATGCCCAAAGTAACCGCAAATCCGCGGATTGGGCCGGTGCCATAATAGAATAACACTGCCGCAGCCAGCAAAGTAGTAGTATTAGCATCAAAAATGGTCCAGAATGCCCGACCAAAACCCGCTTCAATTGCGGCACGAATGGTTTTTCCATTCTTTAATTCTTCCTTAAGTCGTTCGTAAATAATAATATTGGCATCCACAGCAAAAGCAATAGATAAAAGCAGCCCGGCAATTCCCGGCAGCGTCAGGACAGCGTTAATAGAGGCAAGACCGCCCATTACTATAATGGCATAAACCAACAACGAGAAAGCCGCTACAAGTCCCGGAACGCGATAATAGAGAATAATAAATAAAACAATTGCAATTAATGAGTAAAGGATTGCGTTGACACTACGATTAAGAGAATTAGCACCTAATGTAGGTCCTACAGTACGCTTTTCCATAATTTCCACATTCACCGGCAGCGCACCGCCGCGTAATAGCGCAGCAATATTACTTGCCTCTTCAAAGTTACGGTTTCCGGTAATCACAGCAGTTCCACTGGGAATAGCCTCATTAACATTTGGATTAGTCAATAGGTCTTCATCAAGATAAATCGCGATAGCCCTTCTTGGGTCATTATTCTGGTAATTCTGTACCAACCGGCTGGTTACATCACCAAATTTTTTGGCTCCCTCCGAGTTAAATTGAAGTTGAATCTCCGCTTGACCGTTGGAATTATTAATAACCGCCTTGGCATCTTTTAGATCTTTACCAGTTAAAACAGTTTTCCCATCACTCGTTTTAAACTGAAGCATGGCGGTTTTACCAATTAAATCAACTGCCTGCTCCGGGTCTTCGACACCAGCCACTTCCACAATTAAGCGATCGTTTCCTGACACTTGGATAACAGGCTCACTCACACCTAATTCGTCTACCCGTTCTCGCATAACAGTTTTTAACTGCTGCATGTCTTCATCCGTTATTGCCGTCTTTTCTTTTACTGCCTTAAGTACTACGTGTACTCCTCCTTGAAGGTCCAAACCAAGATTAACAGCGTTCATGATTGGATTATAGAGGAGGACGCCAACAACCAGCACTAAGACTATGACGAAGGCTAATTTCATCAGTTTCCCCGAGTTCATCTTCACTTCTCCTCCTTGTGAATGAGCTAACAAAATAACAAAACACCATACTTAAATATTATAAACCTCTTGTAAGAAGCTTGTCAATTAAGGTTACCTCCGGTCGCTTTACCAATATTTGCGCTTATAACAACCGGGCCTCATTGATAACCAAACCAAAATGGCAATCCAGAAATGCCGCTGCTCTCCGGCACATCACCATACGGCTGAGAAATATTTCGAAGTATTCCATGATGGTGCTTATCTCCAAATCAATGGTAAGTTCCATAGTGATTTTCTTTTGTTCTGCTGAAACCCGTAAAAAAGAATGTTCTACGGCGTAATTTACACGGTCATGAATATCAAAGGTTGCGAAGTCCCGGTTGCGCACTCGGGATCGATGCACATCAGACTTATCTGCTAAAATCAGCACCGCAGCCACCTCATTAACTGCATGTCCATACTGCTCTTCATGATTACCGATAGCCGATATAACCGAAGCAATCTCCTCCGGCGGCATCTCGTACTGCTTCAGGATTGAATACGCCATCACTGCTCCGGACTGACCGTGGTCATAGCGGCTGATAACATTACCAATATCATGCATATAACCGGCAATGCCCGCCAATTCGACCAGGCGAGCATCAAAATTCAGTTTCTCCAAAATGTTTTGTGACACGTTGGACACCAAGTTCACATGACGATAGCTATGTTCGGTGAAACCCATGGCACCAAGATACTCATTCCCTTTGCGTATATATGTATCAATTTCGGTATCCCTTTTTATCATCTCCAAAGTAACCACACTTTTCCTCCTCATCCTGCTGATATATTGGTTTTGAACAAAAGCATTTCATGCCTTCGGCCTCAAAAGGTAATGCTTTTGCACCCAAGGGCATTAAGATCGACTAGGCAACAAGTTGCCAAGTCTCTCTATATTCTTACCCAGGGAACCCCTGGGTGCTGCGCACCCGGCCGCCTCACCGACTCGGCGGCGCTCGTACCTTGGCGTCACTTATTCGTGACGCCACTCGCCCTAGGTCGCTTCGCTGTGACCCTCCTGCATTTAACATAAGGGGGCATGCCCCCTTAATAACCCCCATGTATAGGAAATTATCCACAACCCATAATTTCCTATACATACGACAAAAACTTCTTCTTAAGACAGCTCAATTCCTCTTTTAGCGCTTACCTATTTTACTATTTTACCCTACATCCCAAATTATGTACTGCTTAATAGCAAAACTATTAGAGTATGTGCAAAAATTCCACCAGGCAGGCCCAGAAGACTTGCCAGCTTGCTGGGAGCACTTGTGCAGGGCAGCACCCCTTAATAACCCCCATGTATAGGAAATTATCCACAACCCATAATTTCCTATACATCAACAAATAAGCCACGCTGCGAAAATTCTTCGCAGTGTGGCTGTATAATTATCTGTGCCTCATACGGTCTTCAATTTCTTGCAAAGCACTTAATCCCAAGCTAATTTCTAACGCTTCGTTAACTTCGCGGCGCAGCTTCGGGGTAATAAATCCGCGATAATTATCGCCGGCAAAACGCGCCTTGTCCAGCGTACGGATCTGCGAAAATAAAGCCACATAATCCCTTTCCAGCCCAGTCTCCTTCCCACCAGCTATAAGAATACCAAAGAGAACCCGTCGAGCTTCCTTTTCCGGTGTAAGCGGCACCACAATAACTGAACTACACAGTCGGTTCCCAATATCATTTTGTACAACCAATACCGGTCTTTCCAGACGCCTGTATTCTTGGTCAACACCCAATTCGATACGGTAAATATCCCCCCGGCGAATAGACCATTGTTCATGGGAAACATTCATGTAAGCTCACTCCCGACCAGTATCTTCGAACTTTAGCAGTAAACGATTTTCTTCCGCCAGCACCAGGGAGTCTCCTTCCAAAACCCAAGGAATAGCAAGATCATCATCTGCCGCCGACTGTGCCTCCAGGCCCTTTTTACTGTAGTTTTCGCTTTCACGAATTTTTTTGCTAAACATTTTCTTAATTATATTCACGCCTCCGCCCTCCCTGCTGATGCCATATTTATAAAACTTAGACATAGGTAAGGGCTTTTCCTCTCACGATTGATGTCACTTTCTGGGAGGTTTGCTCAAAACAAAAAAAATAACGACCCTTAAGCCGCTATTTCTTTAAAATTTGTTTATCTTCTAGTTATCGCTCGCCACATAAGCAATGGACTTTTTGTCAAATTTTACTTCAACCTTATCCGCTATTCGTAAAACGATGGTATCATCATCCATCTTAATAAGTTTCCCATGAAGGCCGCCCACTGTAACAACCTTATCGTTTATTTCCAATTTTCCCAGCATTTCTTGACGTTTTTTCTGTTGTTTCTGCTGTGGCCTGATCATAAGAAAATATAGTATGGCAATGAACAATCCAAAATATGCTACCGTACCGCCTATACCTTGAAGATTCAATTTTTTCACCCCTTTCAACCCTATTTTATGTACAAAACCATTATCCATGCTCATTCTACATTAAAGACGCTAACCCTTCTGTTCACCGTTATATTGTCGCATGAAATTGTCTTTAAACTGCAAAAATCTTTCCTCAGTAATAGCCTGGCGCACTTTGGACATTAAATCCAGTAAAAAGTGGAGATTATGGATGGTGGTTAATCTAAATCCCAATATTTCATTGGCTTTAATCAAATGGCGGATGTACGCCCGGGAAAAATTGCTGCAGGCGTAGCAGTTACAATCCGGGTCAAGCGGTTGAAAATCTCGAGCATAAGCCGCATTTCTCACCACCAGTTTCCCCTGACTGGTCATTACAGTGCCGTTGCGGGCAATTCTGGTGGGTAGGACACAATCAAACATATCCACTCCTTTGGCTACCCCTTCCAGCAATGCGTCCGGCGTTCCTACACCCATTAAATAACGTGGTTTTTCCCTGGGAAGCATCGGCGTAGTATAATCCAACACCTCGTACATCAAGGGTTTTGGCTCTCCCACACTTAAACCGCCAATGGCATAACCGGGAAAATCCATCTTCACCAAAGCCTCGGTACTGCTTTCCCGCAAATCCCGGTAAACACCGCCTTGAACAATTCCAAATAAAACCTGATAGTCATGATTATGAAAATCGAGGCAGCGCTGTGCCCATCTCGTAGTTCTGTCTACGGCTTTTCTAACTTCTTCACGTTCGCAAGGATACGGAGGACATTGATCGAAGGTCATAGCAATATCTGAGCCCAATGCCATTTGTACCTCAGTGGCATGTTCGGGACTAAAGAAATGTTTCGACCCATCTATATGGGACCGAAATTCAACTCCGTCCTCGGTAATTTTCCGCAAATCCCCCAAACTAAATACCTGAAAACCGCCACTATCTGTCAGGATAGGCTTTTCCCAATTCATAAATTTATGTAACCCGCCAGCATCATGAATTAAGCCATGGCCAGGCCGCAAATAAAGATGATATGTATTGCTAAGAATTATTTGGGCGCCTATTTCGTCTAATTCCCTTGGGGACATTGCCTTTACTGTTGCCAGGGTTCCCACCGGCATAAAAATCGGTGTTTGAATGGTACCGTGGGCGGTGGTTATTGTTCCGAGCCTGGCACTACAATCAGCAGCTTCCTTATGTAATTTAAATTCAAACATACTCTACCCCCAGGTCACAATAACTCTCTTTAAACAATCAGCATAGCATCACCAAAACTAAAAAATCGATATTTTTTAGTTACCGCGTGATTATACGCGGCCAAAACTTTTTCCCGCCCCGCAAAAGCCGAAACTAGCATCAGCAGGGTGGACCGGGGCAGGTGAAAGTTTGTAATTAAACCATCCACTATTTGAAAATCATAGCCCGGATAAATGAATATATCAGTCCAGCCCGATGATGAAACAAGCTTCCCCTTTGGAGCGGCTGTTTCTAAGGTCCGTACAACAGTGGTCCCCACCGCAAATACTTTATTTCCCTGCTCCCGGGCTCTATTTATTGAATTGACCGTCGGGACATCGATACGATAATATTCCGCATGCATATGGTGCTCCGCAACATTTTCCGCTGAAACCGGCCTGAATGTACCCAGGCCCACATGCAGCAGCACCGATACGACTTTAATACCCTTTTCCTTTATTCTTGCCAGGAGTTGGGGAGTAAAATGCAGCCCTGCCGTGGGCGCTGCCGCTGACCCCTCTTCCCGAGCATAGGCGGTTTGATAGCGTTCGGGGTCACCTAAACTTTCCCTGATGTATGGAGGAAGCGGCATTTCACCCAGCCGGCTTAAAATCTCTTGAAAGATACCTTCATAATGAAAGCGAATCACCCGCCCGCCGGCAGATGTTATATCCAGCACTTCCCCGGTCATCATCCCATCGCCAAAAATAAGTACTTCACCGGGCCGCGCCTTTTTTCCTGGCTTCACCAGTGTTTCCCAACTATCTTCTTCAATCTGTTTAAGCAGCAGCACCTCGATCTTTGCCCCGGTATGCTGTCTTATACCAAACAAGCGCGCAGGAATAACCCGAGTGTCATTTACCACAAGTACATCACCCGGGCTTAAGTAATCCACGATATGGGAAAAGTGCTCGTCTGTCACTCTATCGCTATGCCGGTCTAATACCAGCAGCCGCGAGGCATCCCTCGGCATTACGGGATGCTGGGCAATCAATTGTTCCGGAAGATTGTATTCAAAATCAGAAACTCGCATCTCTATCTCCTTAATAAATCGTCTCGATAGACAAATTGCCGTTATCCAATCCCTGATTATAATAGTGTTGGATAATTTTATCATATTTATACCCATCTTTTGCCATACCCCGGGCACCCCACTGACTCATGCCCAGGCCATGACCATAGCCATTGCCTTCTATAACGACTTTGCTGAATTTTTTAGGGATTTGCCGGTTCGCCGACCTGCTCTGCAAAAAGACATCTTTCTCCCCCTTGTTGACCAATGTTGTCCTGCCATCATATCCTGCGGAATAGCTACCGTCAAGACTGTTTATCCGCCCCTGGTCACCCCTGCCATTGAGTACGGTAACCGTAGAATCGAAGCTAATATTAAACAGCGTACTTCTCAATCCCAACAGGGTACGAATCCCATCTCTGTAGACGCTGGCCTGCCCTTGGTCCCCAATTAAAGTAAGTTCAGTCACCCTGCCCGAGGCGGTGTCTTTATCCCCATTACGGTCTATTCGGGACAGCTTGATATCTGAAATACTGCCTACATTAATTAAATTTAAAGAATCGTTATTCTCGGCCTTCTTGTTCCAACGGGAGACCTGTGAATATAGCTCTTCCCGTGTTATGCCTTTCTGCCAACTATAGGACACACTTGGCCAACCGTTTGTTTGGTTTTCATACTGGGCAGCATAAATATCGTAAGGTGATGGCACTGCTTTTAAATATGGCAGTGGTTCCACCCAAACATTTTCACTACTTTCAGTGTATCCACCGGCATTGGAATGAAAAAAGGCGCGAATGACTTTACCATCATAGACAACTATTTGGCCCCTTGTAGCATCCACAGCCGCCACTACCCGGTCGCCGTTTGCCTGGGTTTCTGCATTGTAACCGCGGTAAACCTGAGTACCCGTATCAATACCAACATCAAAACTCCCCAGAGAATTTTTTAGGGACATTGCGTACGAACGGGAAACCACTGCTTGAGCTTTCAATGCCTCTAGCGGTGCACTATTTCCCATTTCCTGTCCTACCACTCCATAGAGATATTGTTCCATGGGCAGTACATTTATTGGCATAACACCGTCAGCGCGGTTTTCAACAATCAAATCGCCACGGTATTTAGTACCGTTGTATGTGTATAGGTGCAGTCCTTCGTCCACAGCCCGCAAAATAACGGGGCCATCAAAGGGCAGTTTCTGCTCCCTGCCGTTTAGAGCAACTTTAAGATTAGGTCCGCTTTTAATTATACTCCATAATTGCCCAGGCTTGGGCTGAACTATCGGTAGATTGGTTGCGCTATCCATTAAGGCATAAGCACCAGTTTCCACCCTGAATTCAATCCGAGGAGCTATTCCAGAAAGTCCTACCCGAATCAAATTATCACTCTTTTCTGCCCAAACGTTTGCGGGCGGAGGTAAAAAGGGAGCTGCCATCATTACTAAAAGTATGAAAACAATTTTTGCATATCGCATCTTATCCACCTCAACGCTATAATCTCGTGCTGCACTTCCTTTTCTTAATTCCACTCGCTTTATTTCGACTTACCTTATTTCGACAAAAAAAGAAAGAGTCCTTTCGGACCCAGTCTATTAATCGTTACCTCTTTTTTTAGGGGTATCGTCCTTACCATTACGCTTATCTTTTTCAACTTTATTACTATACTTAAATGAATTTTCTAACGGAACTTCTTTCTTCAGTAATCTTGACCTCATCTTCATAATACGGTCCTGAAAATTCCATTTTTTCATTAGCATTTCAATATCCGTGTCATCCTTAGCCTTTGACTTACGACTATTGTTGTCGAATTTACTTTTGTCATCACTGCCGTTCACTGTCTTCTTTCCCTTTGTTTCTGTTTTATCCGGTGTCTTCTCAGTATTGTCATTTTCTTTCCATTCTGGATCTGATTTGCCTGCCCTGCCACTATAGCCTTCATCGTCACCCTCTTCACGCAAAGAATTAGCTGAAGGCGGCTGATGTTTTTCACCCTTGCCAGGCAACGGTCCTTCCTGCCCTTTTCCCCCTTCGTCATTGTTAGAATTGTCCGCACGCTGTCTTTCGTTATGTTTGGATTTCTTTACATTATCTTTAAATTCGCGTTTGAACTGCTTCTTTTGAAAGCGAACATCTTTTTCCGCCTTATTGATAACCTGACCGGGTATTCCATCTGCCTCTTTAATAGCTTTGATAATGCTACTAGTTTTCAGATTTTCTACAGACACTTCTAAGCCCTGCTCCCGCGCTTCCATGAGTATAGCATATTTCCCCGCTGACAATCCCATGGATTTTGCTTCCTCGCGCAGCTCACTTCCCACTGATACAGTGCTAACGGTAGTCTCTTTAGGAAGGTTATTGTACGCCGTATTTCTTAACCGCGATGCCAGTTTAAGGCGTTCCTTGGCTTCACCTTGAATAGGGTTGACACTAAAAACTACCGTATTATCACCAGTATCTAAGTACCCCATTTCCCTGGCTTTTCTTAATAAGACCGCCACCGCGTTATCTACCGGCAGCCGCTTTACCTCTGCCGCCGCGACAAGACGTGCCCCATCGTTATTAAGCGGGTTCACCTCGGTTACCGTCCCCCGAGAAGATACAGCTAACTCCACACTGGGGTTAATATCCATGGATATATAAGCATAAACATTACCAGCCGGTTGGAACAAAACTCCTCCTGCCATACCGGCAAGAACAATGATTAATAATACTGCCGCTGACAACCAGTAGGGTGTTCTCGTGGTGGGTACAGGCAAAACAACTTCATCTCCGATGGCAATCCCAGTCATTTGATATTCCTTAAATTCCCCTTCCGGAGTAAGAACTGTTGCCTTATTACCATTAACAGCCATAACAAGACCCTTTTTTGTACCCATCGTTAACCTCCCTCTCAGTCTCAATAATTTTTGATTCTAAAGTACCTTTTTTATATATTCTTTCAAATAGTAAAAATCACTTGTCAAAATGATAACCGCAGCTATTATGTATTTTCGCTGACGTTCCAAGGTTTTACGACTGACCTTGGCCCGTGTCGAAAGTTCCTTTAATGGCAAGCTTTTATAAGAATAAAGGTGCTTACGCATATGCTCATTTCTCGCAATAGCAACAGCAACCTCCATCGCTCTTTGCCGAGCAGTTTCATGCTTTGGCGATGCTTTAACCAAGTCATCAAATTTAATGTCAAATGAACTGAGCGTTTGCGTGAACCTTTCAATCTCCTCACGGCGCTCAATCTTTTCCACATCCGCATCGTACTGAGCAGCGGCCGCAACAAATTCGGCGCTGCCGAGAACATTGCCGGGGCCATCATCTATCTGGGAAAAAGGAATGCTCACTCTTTTTTTTTCACTACGATAAAAATCTATCAAGCGTCTTCTAATTACTGTTTGGGCAAAACCAATAAATGAACACCCCTTGCTTTCATCAAAGCTATCTATCGCTTCATTAAATGCTATAAGTGCAATACTTGCCTCATCATCTTCTCCCATATTAATAAACCGTCCAGAAACTTGAGCGGCTGCTTTTAAAATAAACGGACGGTATTTTTCAATTAACTGATTTCGGCATTTCTTATCCCCTTTTTTTGCCTGCATCAGCAAGAAGTAAAATTCCTTTTCCGACAACCCCTCTCACCTCAATCCGTGTCATATTATTCGACTTATTATAAAAAATTCTGGGGGTGTTAAAAGAGCTAAAAAAAATATTACCTGCGAAAAAGCAGGTTAAGAAGAATGGTAAGAATGATACTGATAAGTATGCCGCTCACCAGCGGAAAATAAAATGTGAAATTACCTTTGCGAATGTAAATATCTCCGGGCAGTTTCCCTAAAGGCAGCAATTTACCGCCGAAAATAAGTATCAAACCAATAATACTGATTATGATTCCCAAGCCCAGCAGCATTTTCCCTATTGCCGACATTTCCGGCATGTTTGGTCCCTCCAGACTAGAACTCCAAACTTTTTTGTTCCGTTTTCTCCTTATCGCGGCCAAAATAACTATATGTCCTGTTTGTGGCAATACGACCCCTGGGAGTTCTGCTTATGAAACCCTGCTGCAGTAAAAATGGCTCGTATACGTCTTCCACCGTTCCCGCTTCCTCCCCGATGGTAGCAGCTAACGTTTCTACCCCCACCGGTCCGCCGTCAAAGTTGTCAATTATCGCCAGCAGCATTTTCCTATCCACGCTGTCTAATCCCATGTCATCCACTTCCAGCATCTTCAATGCATCCTGGGCCACTGCTAAGGTAACCTTACCCTGCGCCCGCACCTGGGCGAAGTCACGTACCCGCTTAAGCAGTCTGTTTGCTACCCGTGGCGTGCCACGAGAACGGCGGGCGACTTCCATGGCAGCATCGGGTTCAACCTCAATATCCAAAACAGCAGCAGTCCGGGTGACAATCTCCGCCAAGTCGTTATTATCATAAAATTCAAGTTTGCTAATTATACCAAACCGATCCCGCAAAGGGGATGTCAACAGTCCCGCCCTTGTAGTTGCCCCTACCAAAGTAAAGGAGGGTACATCCAACCGGATAGAACGAGCACTAGGCCCCTTGCCTATGACGATATCCAAACAAAAATCTTCCATAGCCGGATAAAGCACTTCTTCTACGGTGCGATTAAGCCGATGAATTTCATCAATAAACAAGACATCCCCCGTATCTAAGTTGGTAAGGATGGCTGCCAAATCACCGGGGCGTTCAATTGCCGGTCCTGATGTAATACGTATTTGCACATCCATTTCGTTTGCAATAATATTTGCCAGGGTAGTTTTACCCAGTCCCGGAGGCCCGTACAGTAGTACATGGTCTAGGGAATCCCCTCTTTTTTTCGCTGCTTCTATAAAAATAGACATAGTTTCCTTGGCTTTACCCTGACCAATATATTCGTTCAAACTGCGGGGTCGCAGCCCCTGTTCTTCAATATCCTCATCTCTAGGCGCCGGGGATATTATCCTCTCGTCATTATTATAATCCATCCTTCACCCTCCTAAACGGATGCCATTTGCTTAAGTACCAACTTAATAACATGTTCTACCTTGGCGGTCCCATCAAATTCTTTAGTTACCCTGTTAAGGACGGGTAATACTTCACTGCTAGAATAGCCCAATGCCTCCAGCGCAGCAAGCACTTCCCCGAAAATACCGGCACCGCCCATCCCTCCCGCTGGAGAAGCAAACGACGCTAGGCCGCTTTCCTTTGCCAACTTATCTTTTAATTCGATTATCAATCGTTGGGCAGTTTTTTTACCCACCCCCGGCACCTTCGTGATGGCCGCTACATCTTCACCCACCACAGCGTGGGTGAAACGTTCCGCTCCCAAAGCAGATAACACCGCCATTGCGCCTTTGGGGCCGATGCCGGAAACATTCAAAATCATTTTAAAGAGACTTAACTCCTGGATATCCAAAAAACCGAACAACTGAGTCCCATCCTCTTTAAGCACAAAATGGGTGTGCAGTTCCACTGCTGCACCAATACGGCAGCGTTCAAGGCAGCCACCGGGTACATATATTTGGTACCCTAATCCTGTTGTTTCTACAACCAGATTATCCACATTAATCTGTCTGACAACGCCCTTTATAAAAGCAATCATTTTTTCTCTCCCTTTAGGACAGTTTTTTCCAATAGTCGATAAGAATGTGCATGGCAAATGGCAATGGCAAGAGCATCTGCCACATCGTCAGGCTTGGGTATGGTACGAAGGTTTAAAAAGGTTTTAACCATTTGTTGTATTTGACTTTTCTCAGCGCGCCCGTAACCTGCCACAGACTGTTTCACCTGAAGCGGAGTATACTCAAACACAGGGATTCCCCTATCCGCCGCGGCCAACACCAACACACCTCTGGCTTGCCCAACAGCAAGGGCCGTGCGGGTATTTTTATTAAAAAACAGTTGCTCCACAGCATAAGCATCGGGCGGGTATTGATCCAGAATTCCTTTAATATCATTGTATATTTGACATAAACGTTTATCCAAGAAAAGTTTCGAAGACGTGCGGATACAACCGTAGTCTATAACCTTGAATTTGTTGCCGCTGTATGTAATTATGCCGTACCCGGTAATAGCAGTACCCGGGTCAATACCCATAATAATCATCGATACCCTCCCTCAAGGTAATTTCGACAAAGGGTACCGGTATCCTGCCCCGGGGAAATAGTAGCGATCAAAATGCTTTAAAAATAGGTAAGGACCCCGCATATCAAACGGGGTCCCTACCTGATTATTTCTCTTAAAAATATTCTCCTAATGAATACTCATCCAGGGAATCTAAAGTCTCTTTTAGTTTCTTAACATTTTGGAAATCAAGCTCGCCGCGCTCAACCTGCTCCTGCCAGTCGATAGGCAGATTAGCGACCGGTATATCGGTTACTTCGATGATATGTGAATTCACTCCAACCGGACCTTTGAAAACAGCTACAAATTCCCCCACAGCTCCTAGATGTGTCTTATTTTCGTCTTCGGGGCAGAACCCTTCTTGATACTTAGTGATACTAATCTGGTCTCCGTCTTTGTTGACGACCCATCCCTGCTCCCGCGGAAGCAAATCTTTTACTTTCGTTATACTAAGGCCTTCAATATCCATACCCGTCGGCAGACTGCCTAGCACGGTATGCCCACACGCCAGATAATTATAACTAACCGCAACCCCATCGCTGTCCGAAATTTCCAGCTGTGCTACCGGTTTTTGCATTGCGGATGGCAGCGGAAAAGGCAGTCTCTCTAAATTATCGTTTATAGCCAGATAGACCAGAGCAAAGCTTATTAGAGCAGTAATAGCAAAAACAATAACCACATGATAATATTTACGCAGCATGGCAAGTCCTCCCACTTACAAATGCGCATTAGCTACAATACACATTTTAAATAATTATGCCCAAATAGTGGAATTACTATACCTGCCACGATCACCTAAAAAAACCGTGCTCTAAAGCGTGGCCGTGTTTTACAGACTGATTTTTTCCATTAAGTTATCGTCAATATCAAAATTAGCATAGGCATTTTGCACATCATCATGATCTTCCAATATCTCCATTAACTTAAGGAGCTTTTCACCGTCATTCTCATCAGTTACTTTAATAGTGTTGCTCGGTATCATGGTAACCTCCGCCTCGCTGATGCTGAATCCTTGCCCGTCCAGCTGTTCCTTTACCTGGTCTAGGCTTTCGGGGCTGGTGGTGATTTCAACCGTATCCTCTTCAACGAAGACATCCTCTGCCCCACATTC
This sequence comes from Metallumcola ferriviriculae, assembly GCF_035573695.1. Taxonomy (NCBI): domain Bacteria; kingdom Bacillati; phylum Bacillota; class Clostridia; order Neomoorellales; family Desulfitibacteraceae; genus Metallumcola; species Metallumcola ferriviriculae. Next base: position 3,145,595 of record NZ_CP121694.1, read on the forward strand.
AATAGCTACCAGCATTATCTCCTCACCGTCCATCTCTTCCGTCATATCCACAGTAATGTACCCCTTGCGCTCAAACATCCAAGCCACGCAGCCGCTCTCACCAAGGTTGCCGCCATGTTTGGCAAAAAGATGACGAATTTCCGCAGCAGTACGGTTCCGGTTATCAGTGGCCACATCCATTAAAACAGCCACCCCGGCAGGCCCATATCCTTCGTAATTAATCTCTTCGTAAACTACCCCTTCTATTTCTCCCGTACCTTTTTTTATGGCCCTTTCAATATTGTCATTGGGCATGTTAGCTTCTTTAGCCTTCTGAATTGCCGCTTTAAGACGAGCATTGGCCTCGACATCGCCTCCACCCTGTTTCGCCGCTACAGTTAATTCTTTTGCAATCCGTGTAAAAACCTTTCCTTTTTTCGCGTCCATTCGCGCTTTTTTATGCTTAATATTCGCCCATTTTGAATGACCAGACATATCTATCATCTCCTCAACATTTGGAATAAAAATTAAACGATCGTGAAAGCATAATCGGCCACACCGTGTAATAACTTGACAAAATGGTGTCAGGCACCTTTTTGTCAAGTTATTACTAACACTTCGGCCAAAATCGGCCGCTGTCCACTGTCAACTAGAACTCCGGTACCGGGGGCATATGGCGTTTATGCTCACTGCTTTGGTGTAACCGCCTTGTCACTTCCTTAACCTTGTCTGACCCTTCTCCGGAAATAATGTACTTATCTAACTGCTCATAACTAATCTCCAACTCATCTTCATCTGTCTGCCCCTCCCACAAACCGGCAGTCGGTGGTCTGGTAATAATTCTTTCAGGAACACCAAGCAACTTGGCAAGGTCCCGGACTTGGCTCTTTAATAATCCTCCAATTGGCTCCATATCTACCCCTCCGTCACCATATTTGGTGAAATAACCGGTAAATATCTCACTGCGGTTACCGGTACCGGCGACCAGATAGTTGTGTCTGGCCGCGTAATAATAAAGAGTAGTCATGCGAAGTCGAGGTTTGATATTGGCCTTAGCCAATCTGGTAGTATCGTCAGTATTTAAAGCCGCCAACAGCGTCTGGTAAGTAGTGCTGAGGTCTGTCTCGACAAATTTGATACCCAAAGATTCAGCCAGTTCCCTTGCCAGTCCGGCATCAGCAGGATCGCTTTGACAGGGCATAATTACCCCCAAATTATTGTCCGGAAAAGCCAATTGACACAATGCCGCTACCACCGCTGAATCAATACCGCCTGAAATACCGATTACAGTACCGTCGGCTCCGGCAGCAGAAACTTTTTCTTGTATCCAGGCAACTAGCTGCCCTTTCATTTGTAATAAATCCACGAATTTACCCCCTTTTATTTCATATTTCCGCTAGCGTAACTGCAACGTTAATTTATTGAAATTATATACTTTTGACTGAAATTTAACAACCCTGAGCAGCAGTCCCTGTAAGTAAAAGGCATCGAAAAAGGAACTGCGACTTTAAAACTAAGCCGCAGTTCCCCCTCCTGATATATCTAAAAGTTACTCCTATTCGTCAGCTAGTTTAAATAACTCCGTGGTTAAATAACGTTCGCCTGTATCCGGTGCAATTGCTAAGACTTTCTTACCTTGCCCCATCGTTACCGCTACCTGAATTGCGGCCCATACGGCTGCGCCGCTTGATATACCCACCAAAATGCCCTCTTCCTTTGCCAAACGACGGGCAATTTCCATGGCATCTTCATTGGTAACCTGAACAATTTCATCCACCTGCTCTTGATCCATCACAACGGGAATAAAACCGGCACCAATTCCTTGAATTTTGTGGGGACCGGCACTGCCACCGGATAAAACCGGCGAATCCTTTGGTTCCACAGCAATAATCTTAATGTGTTTTATTTCTTCTTTTAATACTTGACCTGCCCCGGTTACGGTACCCCCGGTTCCTACGCCGGCAACGAATGCGTCTAAGTCGGGAAGTTGCTCAATTACTTCTAGTGCCGTAGTCTTTTGGTGAATTTCGGGGTTCGCTGGATTTTCAAATTGTTGGGGCAAAAAATAGCAATTTTCTTCGGCTAATTGAGTGGCCTTGGCAACTGCGCCTTTCATTCCTTCGCTCCCTGGGGTTAGCACAAATTCAGCACCATATGCGGCCATCAATTTACGGCGTTCAATACTCATAGTATCAGGCATAACCACGAGTAGACGGTAGCCCTTTGCGGCCGCAACCATTGCCAATCCTATGCCGGTATTACCGCTGGTTGGTTCCACAATGGTGGTTCCAGGTTTTAATCTTCCATCCTTTTCCGCTGCTTCAATCATATTTATGCTAATCCTATCTTTAACACTACCCCCGGGATTGAAAGATTCTAACTTTACATAAACCTCAGCGGCATTGTCCGGCGTTAACTTATTAAGTTTAACTACCGGCGTCCGTCCAATAAGATCAGCTATGTTATTAACCACACGCATAATAAGCGCCTCCATTTCCTAGTATTCTTATTTGTTTTACCAGGATTATATCAAAAGACTTTTCGTCTGTCAATCCAACTGTTTTAGTATCCTTTTCAAGTTATCCTTTTATACTGCAGACTGGACATCCCTGCAGGGCTAAAGGAATCTCTAGGCCGCACTCTTCCATTAATTCTGCATTACTGAGCAACTTTTTGGTAAGACCATCGGCTTTTACCTTTCCGTCTTTTAAGACGATGGTCCTTTCACAAAGGTCAAACACCATATCCATGTCATGAGATGTAATTATCTTGGTATGCGAAAAATTGCTAAGAAGTTTTATCAGACGGCGTCTCGATCTAGGGTCAAGGGCAGATGTCGGTTCATCCATGACTAGAATATCAGGATTCATTGCGAGCACTGCAGCAATAGCGGCTGCCCGTTTTTCCCCGCCAGACAGCTTATACGGCGGCCTGTCCTTCAAATGTTTGATGCCAACAGTATCTAATGAACTGTTTACCCTTTTCTCAACTTCTTCTTCAGGCAGCCCATAGTTACGCGGGCCAAAGGCTATATCATCGTGAACAGTGGTCATAAACAGCTGATCATCAGGATTTTGAAACACCATACCTACCCTTTGCCGTATTAGTGGCAGTGTTTTCTTGATTACCGGGACATTGCCAATGCTGACTTCGCCTTCAGCCGGAAACAAAACTCCAACAAGGTGCATCAACAGCGTCGACTTACCAGCACCATTGGCACCAACAATGCCCACCGATTCTCCATGGGTTATTTCAAAACGCACACCGTTTAAAGCTTGCCTTCCATCAGGATATTGATATTTTAAATCATTTATATGAATAATATGATGACTCATTTTATCTCCCCACCCCCATTATTAATGAACCTAACAAGGCCGGCACGTCATAACTTCTTACTAATACAAAATAAAAGCTCCACCCGACTACATAAAGAATATCAACCGCAGCTATTCTCTGCTCCTTGCCGACATAATACGCCCCCGTAAATCCACGGCAGCACATAGAATGGTAGATGTGTTGAGCCCTTTCCAACGTACGGAAAAGCAACTGCCCGATTAACGGTCCCCACTCTTTGTATTTAACACCCTTACCACCAAAGGAACGCAGGGAATGGGCCCGCATCACCCGTATGACCTCCTCTATTAGCACGGAAATGTATCTGTATGTGAGCAGCAGCTGCATGATAAATAATTTAGGTATCCTAAGCATTTGCAGTGCTGAAGCAATTCGGGTCATCCCCGTGGTAGCAATTAAAATCAGTGCAGCCAATATAGTGAAGAATCCCTTGGTCAGCAGCGATAAAAAAGATATCCACCCTCCCGAAATCTGCAGCCAGGGTAAAATAATCATTGGGGCCTTATCAAGCAGCGGATTAAATATCCCAATACCAATTATCAATGGTGACACTAATAACGCCCTCTGCAAAACGGGGACTAATGGGATATCCGCCAAGGTCAACAAAATAACCGGATAAAAAATAAGCGGTAACAACGCGGCAAGCTCGTATTTACCGAAAGACACGGTCACAATCACATAGACCCCTGTAGTCAGCACCTTAATAAGAGGGTGTATATGATGAATAGCTGTTCCCCTTTCCGCCAGCTCGTCAAGCAGCCGAATGTTATATAATGATTTGGTCATGTCCGGCATAACACATCAGATCCCTTCATAAAACTAATGATAGCACTATTTTTCTCCATATTCGAGTTAGAGGTTTTTATTGGTCATCTTTATCTTTTTAATGAAATAGATAACAAAACCCATTAAGCCGGCTAATAATAAAATCATTATACCGCCAAGCAGACCGGGCACCCCCGTTTCGGTCTCCGGTTTTTGGTTTAACTGTCCACTCCCCTGCTTTGCAGTCGTCGCCCCATGTCCATCCTGTTTTTTTACACTGTAGTCCGGAAATATTGCTGTCTTTTCCTGTATAGCTGCCAACACTTGATAAATTCCACCCTGAGCTTCAAATCCTTCTTTTCCTGAAGCTTTGAAAATGGACCACTCCAACCCGTCAGGATGGGTAGAGGCAAAGCCCGATAAGATGCCCGCGGTTATTAGGGTAATGACCGCAATGATTAAGATTACTTTCTTAATTGAAACAACGCCTAGTTTTTTTCCCGCCGCGGCTTTTTCAATGATTTCAGGGCGTTCTCTCCATATATAGCTGACCACGGCAAAAGTAACAAGCCCTTCTACTATTCCAATAGCAAGGTGAATGGGCTGCATTAACATTAGAAATGTATCAAACGGCAACTCTGCTTTACCCGAGAAAACCGTTTGCAGAACCACACTAAGTGAACCCAACTGAAGTCCTATAACTGCAGACAGTACTGCCCCGGTAAATAGACGTCGTACCGAGTATCCCTTTCGGATAATTAATTTATAAATCAGCGGATAGGCAATAAAACAGGTGTAGAAACCGAGATTAAAAATATTACTTCCCAACGCAAGCAAGCCGCCATCCGCAAAAAATAATGCTTGTATGGTAAGAATGGCACCTAAAGTAAGATATCCTGCATAGGGCCCCAGTAAGATAGCCAGCAGCATGCCCCCTCCCAAGTGTCCACTGGAACCGGTAGCGGGAATGGCAAAATTAATCATTTGGGCAGCAAATACAAAAGCACCCATAACCCCCATTAAAGGGATTTTTTTCTCATCTAAATTATCTTGAACCTTTTTTATCGAATAAGCTCCTACCCCTGCAGCAGCTGCCCACATGGTAACACCCACAGCCGGCGAAATCAGTGCATCCGCCATATGCATCATAAATCCCTCCCGCGAAGATTAGTGAAGGTTTACAGTAAATGTAAAAACCACCAAAGCTAATACACCACTTCTGTAGTGTCTCAGCCTTCGTGGCTGTGTTGATGGTTGTTAGTTATAATACGACAAACCTCCGTGTAATCGGATTATAAGCTATTCTTCCAAAATAATTTTGTGATCCACCAGTTCCATTTCTTTAATCTTGGCTTTAATAAACTTACGCTGGCCAAAGATATTCTCTAGCATGAAGCCCCCTTCATGAGGGACTAACTTATCAATTTTTTCCATCAACAATTCTTCCTTGCCGTTTTTTAGCAGATAAGCATTTGCTTCACACATTTATTTCTCCCCCTCAATTAGCTGCTTAAGTCTTTTAACTGCTGCTTCTATCTGATGCGGCAGCGGTTCATCCGCCACACTGACAATTTCCAACCTAGACCTGTTAATGGGCAGCAAAATTTTAGTGGCCTGGGACTCACCAATCGATTGAGACATCTTAGGAGTTAGCTCTCCCAGCATGGCGTTGGCCGCAAGAATCGCCACCGAGCCCATAATTACATCAACTTTTGGCGCAGTATAACAAATAGCATTCTCACCGGTGGCACCTTCATTGGCACCCGCTTTTAGCATTTGTGCAGTTGCCAAGGCATTAGTGCCCAAGGCTATTATCTCCACCCGGTGCACGAAGCTGCTGCGAATCTTTTCAACAATGTGTTTACCGATACCGCCGCCTTGCCCATCAATAACCGCAATTCTCATGATTTGCTCCTTATCTAACAAACATAGTAAGCAACTTATACTTTCTGGTTAATTAAACAAACCATGAGGATGCCCGGCTCCCTGCCGCAACGACCTTCATGGTCCAAGTAACAAATGCAATATTAAAACCTCAACATTTTGCAATCTTCCTGATTGCTCTTGCTTTGATTTTATAACAAATAACCATACAATTCAAGCTAGTCTAATAAATTTATCACAATAAAACATTCTATTCTCTAAAGATAAGTTATTTGCATTCGTTATTATTTAAATTAAGCAGCGCCGTAGTTAATCCCCCTATTTGAGCACCCGTATATATTAGCAATTCCCGGGCAGTGTTCATGCTCTCCAAGCTGGTGATGGGACCTTTACAAATAGAGAATACTGCATCTATTCCCAACACCGGCGCCTCTTTCCACATATCTACACTTCCGGCCACAACAACTACAGGGATGTTTTTTTGTTTGGCCCTGGATGCCAATCCGGCAGCTACCTTTCCCGATGCTGTCTGAGCATCGAACCTTCCTTCACCGGTGACAACCAAATCTACCTTTTCTAATACGCGATTTATCTCTAGCGTGTCCATGACCAGTTCTATTCCCTTTACCAATTGGGCATTAGTAAATGCTATTAATCCAGCGCCCAGACCCCCGGCAGCGCCGGCCCCAGGAACTTCAGCCACATCCTGGCCAAGCTCTGATCTAATCACCTCGGCCCAATGGCGTAAATTAATATCAAGAGATTCAACCAACTCAGGTTCCGCACCTTTTTGAGGAGCATAAATATAGGCTGCTCCTCGCTGCCCGAACAACGGATTGTTCACGTCACAGGCCACCTTGATCTTAGTGTTCTTTAACCCGGGGTGCAGGTTCGATATATCAATGTTGACTGCTTTAGATAATTCTCTGCCGCCATAGCCTAATTCATGCCCATCTAAGTCCCGCACAGATACTCCTAAGGCCTGAGCCATACCCAGACCACCGTCATTGGTGGCACTGCCGCCGATGCCAACGATAATTTCCTGACACCCCTTGTTTATGGCCTCGGCAATTAGCTGCCCTGTACCAAAAGTGGTAGTGACCGCCGGATTTCTCGATGCTTCAGGAACCAACATTAAGCCAGAAGCTGACGCCATTTCTATCACTGCCGTAGTATTATCTCCCAAAATGGCCCATTGCGCCATAATAGTGTCCCCCAACGGACCAATTACTTCCGTTTTTAACTTACGCCCACCGGTGGCACTAACCAATGCATCAACAGTCCCTTCACCACCATCAGCCATCGGCATTGCCAAAACATTAATATCGGGATATTGAGATAATCCCGAAGCTATAGCTTCAGCCACATCAACTGCCGCTAAACAATCCTTAAAAGAATCGGGTGCTACAAGAATGGTCAGTTTCAAAAATGTTCACCCCCACTATAGTATAGTAGTTTCTCGGAAAGTCTCAAGTCAGTTATACCGGGTTACAACAAGCTGGTAATAACTGGTTCACCCCCACTCAACCCAACAACTTCACATAGCAAAAATAAGCGGCATAGCAAGATATGATGAGGTATTGTGACACAATTATCTGTATTTCTAAAAAAACAGTCTAAATGCTACTTGACAAACGTAATTTCGTCCCACAATCGAGATAGAGGTAATTTTTTCCTCTAATCGACTAATGTTGGAGGCGATTTTTTGTTAGGTTATTGGCGTACACATGTCGAGTACCAGGATTGGCTGAAATCTGAACTTGTTTCTTTAACGGTGACGCATGAAGCTAATATTCGTTTTTATGCTCCGCTCATTGAGAAGGTCTATATATTTAACCTTGACCCGGTTAAAAAGGTCATTGCTAAGCTTTATTCTCCTCTGGGAAGACCAGCTAAAAATCAACCTGAACTTCTTAGGGCTTTGGTGGTAATGCTTCATTGCCAGATTCATGACCCTACTAAGTTTGTTGATAAGTTGAGGGCTTCTCCTGTTCTTAGGGCCATTTGCGGGTTTGAAAAGGGCGAAACCCCTGGTGTTGGTACTTTTTATGACTTGTTGGAACGTTTATGGCTTCTAGATAATCCGCAAAAGGCTATCCGAAAACCAAAATCCAAAGGGAGAAAACGTCCTAAGTCTGGGAAAAAGTTACCTGCTAAGCATCCTGGTATTGTTAAAAGATTAGTTGATAGGGCTCTTAAAGGGCAGGTCATTGAGAAAAGGCCAGAAAGTATCTTGCAGAAAATTTTAAAAGAGTGTGCCGTTTTACCATCATCCAAGTTAGGTCTTCTTGGTAATCCCAACAAACTGGCTATTGCCGGTGACGGAGCCCCACTCCTTACCGGTGCCACTCCCTACGGTAAAAGAATCTGTGATTGCCCCTCTAAAGGCATTTACCGCTGCAAGTGCAAACGTGTCTTTACTGACCCGGATGCTAATTGGGGTTGGGATAGTTACCATGACCAATGGTTTTACGGTCACACCCTGTACTCTATTACTTCAGCGGATAGTAAAAATGACCTGCCGCTTTATCTGCGTTTGGTACAGGGGTCTAGAAATGATAGTGTTACTTTTGTTGTTTCTTGGGCTGAATTGCTTCACCTCTATCCTGATTTTAAGTTTTCTAAAGCCCTTTTGGATGCTGCTCATGATGTTTATGATATTTACCGTCTGCTGCATGCTAATGAAACCGAACCTTTTATTGACCTTAACAATAGGGCTAAAGGAAACAATACATTTCCTGGGCCTATTAACGTTGATGAAAATGGTGTCCCTATCTGCCTTGAAGGTTTACCGATGCTTAACTGGGGTTTTAGCAACGATAGATGCCGCATTAAGTGGCGCTGCCCTCATCACAAGGATAGTAGCAAGTGTTCTAAAAAACATGAATGTTCTCCTAGTGCGTACGGCCGGGTGGTTTACACTAAACCCATTTGGGATTTGCGTCTTTTTACGCCAACTCCTCGTAACTCTAAGGCATGGAAACATGTTTATGCTAGACGAACTACCGTAGAGCGCACCTTTAAACGTATACTTGTCGATTACAAAATTGAGTTGGCTAATGCTCGGACTAAAAAACGTTGGTTTTGGCAGGCAACTTTGGCGGCCATTAATCAACACTTGGATGCTCAAGTTGCTGTTGTTAAACCAAATATTTTAGAAAAGATTGGCTTAGAAACCTTCTCTAAATCGGCTTAAACCTACACTCTTAATTTCATCCTACCCTAGTTATTGGCTGGTCTATTAACTCTAAGGACACCGGCTTAGTTTTCTATTGCCTTTTTTCCACCAAGCTAACCTTCTTTGCTTACCTTTGCTATGTGAAGTTGTCAAAGAGCTATCTTCTTGGGAAAACCTTTTCTTGTTCCCGATTTATTTACCTAGTTTCCGAGATGCTACGTATAATAAAATAAAATCAGTTTACAAACACATTACAACAAAAAAGATCCCACAACATTGCAAATGGTATATAGTGCCATTATCTAACCGGTTGCAATATCATGTGTCTCCGTCTTTAGCCAACTAGTCCTACAGCAGGCTGCAACATAAAGGACTAAAGTATGAATGTAAGTTTCTATCCTTAGCCAAGGATACAGTTTCATCAGCAGGATAGGCTATTGCGTTAACACCTGCATTAAGAGCAAGTCTTTCAATAATTTCTTTATGCTTAGGCGGCTTGGCACATCCTAACATTATTTTAGCCTTAGGGCTTAAAATACGGGCAAGTGCTATTATTTTTCCCACCTCACCTAACTGTGGAGGTTCTATGCTGGACATAGGTGTATTAGGCAGTGGGTTTAATACTACAAGGACAATTGTCTGAGCATTGGAGTTGGTCACTTGATATAACGCCTCCAATTCACCTAAAACGCGGCCATAATCCAATCCAATGACAATATGCGGTGCAATGTTTAATCCTGCCTCAACCATTATCCTTAACGCATTTCCAAAATACTCCGGAGTCTTATCTAAATGATAAACTTTTTGAGCCGTCTTTCTATCTCCAATCACGTCAGTTAATACCTGATCCACTTCACATTCTTTTAAAATACGTGCAGTTTCTTCTGAAATCAATCCTGTATGGACAATTACCTTTAGGCCCATCCGCTTCAATTCCTTAATCCCAGAAGCCACATATTTTAGTGGAACCTCACCGTTAGCGTCTGCTCCTCCACTAATCAGCATGCCTTTACAGCCTTTTTTTACGAAGCTTTCACCCAAACTGATTAACTCATTTGAGCTTTCTGCCGAGTGCATGGATTTTAAAAGATTACCCTTGCAGTGTTCACAGCGCAAGGCACATTTGTCCCCCGTAACGGAAACATTAATAAATGTATTACTATCGTTTTTGTAATTCTCTATTTCATAATATTTTGGACTTGGTGCCGCAAAGGCAATAGTGTTCACATGATATTTTACCCTGGTCTTCCATGCCTTTTCCATTAAATCCTCTAAAGAATTTTGATAGTCAGCATTTAACTTATCACGTGATACCATTATTTTATGTGAACTCATTTTACGCCCCGCCATAGCTGTTTTCTTATTAAGATTAAATCCTTACTGGTTGGCATAAAAGGAAAATTTCTAATAGGCCGAGATGGGCGCTCGTTACCGTAAGGCCTATTGCACGCCACTTTGCCGTCTTTTCCGGCACAACCAGAAGTCATAAAGGCTTCTCCATCCTCAAGAAATCGTTCCAAATTTTGCCCAAAATCGGTTAACTGTCCATCCTTACTAAACTGCATATTATCCGCCTGACCCAAGTGGTTGTTGATTATATACCTGGCCAGTTGAATGCGGCGGTAGTGTCCCAAATCCGGCTGAGGCCAGTTCTCCATCTTACTCCCTGCTTCGGGGAAAAAACTAAATAAGTGTGTTGTGGCACCTAAATCATGTGCTCTTTGGATGGTATTTACCATTTCCTTCTCCGTTTCCCCCAATCCTACGACTAAGTGCACACCCGCTTTGTAACGCCCAAATACAGTTACTGACTCTGCTACAGCATCCCAAAATCTCCTCCAGCGATGGGGGCCCGATACCTTTTCACCACGTAATTTATCAAACAGTTCGTTGGTAGCTGCGTCTACAGCTATTCCGCACATATCGGCGCCAGCTTCCTTTATCCTGCCTAAATCCCCTTTTTCCATTACTGTAGGAGAAACCAGCGTACTTATCAATAGATCGGTTTCTTCTCTAAACCGGTTGATTATTGAGATACTATCCTCTACAGCCTTTTTATGGGTTATCATTCCTACACAAACCCGCTGCAGATTATGTTGTTTTCCATTTACAGCATCAATTATTTCATCCACCGCATAGGTAGGCCAGCTGACACGAATAAAGGTTTTACTTTCACTGATATTCCTGCTCCTTGCTAGACCGCAATAACTGCAGTCTGCGGCACATTTATTATCGTACGTTACTAACAGATTAAGACCTTTTAGGGTGGCGTTGCGATAAAATAATCCCCTCTCAAATCCTAAAGTTAAACCTGCTGCCAAGCTGGTTTGTGCGTAATGCGGACTTTGCAATTTTCCATTATCAATTATGTTAGCTGTTACGTTACTCACCTTAAAAACCCCTTTCTTGTTTCTTTAATCCATATCCCGGAAAAGCAACCCATGTTTTTTTGATAACCCCTGTAAGAGTATCTAAATCATTGCTCCAATTTGCTTCCTGGTATTTTCTATTTGCCACGGCCAACCTTAAACTATTGCCAAAAAGGTCCTCCACATCTTCCTTATAAGTATTAAGGCAGCTATAGTCCCCGGCAGCCAGCGCATCGGCAGCAGCAGCACCTGCCATCTTGCCGCTAATCACAGCGTTACTGATACCGGCACCTGTGATAGGATGAGTTAGCCCTGCAGCATCACCGACTAACAGCATATTATCTTTTACCAAGTGTTTCACTAGACCACCCACAGGTATTTGGCCACCTGTATAGCTTAACGGTGATTCAATATTAAAAAGGCGAATTAACTCCTGCCAGCCTTTCCTAACCGAATCACCTCCTTGGTTAATCATTCCCAACCCCACATTGGCAGTATTTCCTTTGGGAAAGAACCAGGCATAGCCGCCATAAATTAGATGGTGAAAAAACACTTGGGTATTTAATTGTTCCTGTTTAAGCACCACTTCAGCTTGCAAGGCATTAACCATGGGAGGCTTTTTAGCACCTATAGCCTTTCTCACAATTGAATTGGGACCATCGGCACCAATAATTACTTTAGTTTTAAAGACTACGGTTCTATTACCTCGAAAAGCAACCACTTCATTATTGTTGGTTTTCAGGGCTTTGGTACCGATATATAAAACAGCGCCTGCTTTAACTGCTTGTGCAGCTAATTGTTTGTCAAACAGGAATCGGTGAACAACATATCCGGGGGCAGAGGTAACCTCCCTGCTTTCATCCGGCAAATAGGTCTCCATATGCTCTATTTTTTGGGCTATTGAACAAGCTGGTATATCACAGTAGCTATTTAAAAAACGTGGAATAAACTCAGCACACCTGACAGGTATTCCGATACGTTTTCTTTTTTCTAAAAGAGCTGTTGAAAAACCGCGATCTGCCAGCTCCTTGGCCGCTGAAGCCCCCGCCGGACCAGCACCAATAACAACCGCATCGTACTGTTTTATAGACGCTCTCATTGGCCACCACCAATTTCATTATTATCAAGCATTCCTGCCTTTAAATCAACAATTTGTTTTAGCAAATCCAACTTTAACTCTGTCTGATTTTCAAACCTGCCCTCTTTTGCCTCCTTTTCTTTACCCAAGTCGTAGCAAGTAGAATTTTCTACATCCACCAGCACCCCGGGCAGGCCAATACGTTCAAAATCATCCTTATGTTTGGCATAAAAAGCATCACAACAAGTTCCTACAAAAGATGGAACTCCTTCTTTTTTAAGATTAGTAAGAGTTTCCTCCAACATTTCGTAATTTTGAATAGTAACAGGCCGCAAACCATAATCGAAGGCAAGTTTAAAAGCAGGGCCGACGGTACATCTGCCGCACTGAACGCATCCCTCCTTGAAGCGATAATTGCAGCTTGTTTTTTTTGCACAATAAGGCAACAGCAGCACAGTTGCGTTATTAACCTGCTCAAACTGTCCCCCCACTGTATAAACAGAATTAATGTCCTCCATTCTAATTCCGTAATTTAGTAAGTCTTTCTTTTTAACAGCATCCCATATGGCAATGCCAAAATCTTTGGGCGTCAGGCCAGGAATGTTCACTCGTTTTTCTACAAAAAATCTTTTAATGATCGCTAATATTTGATTGAAATCAGCCGGGACATCCCGCAGTAAATTTTCTAGATCAAAAATAGAGTTTTTCGGGTAGACAAAAAAGTCCCCGGTGATTAAAATGGCCTGAATTCTTTCTGTATACCCGTCTAAGATAACAGAAGTTCTAATAAGACCACCTTCATTTTTGTATAGGGATTTTAGTTCCTGACGCTGTCTACGTGAGCGGCGAATGTTATCTACCCATTGTGAAGAAAGAAACTTAGGCAGAGTCTTAATAAGAAGCTCCTCCTCTTTTTGTAACAAAGGCCCTTCTGTAAATGTAACACCCAATTCATGAGCAAATCCCTGGACAATAGCCGCCTTTATATCCCTAACAGCCGGAACATAGCCCAATTCCCATTTAAGGCAGGTAACTCTTTCTTTTACTGACTCTATTTCTTTATCCTTTAATTTTTCAGTGGGTATTCTTAGAGCTCTTAGCATTGTATCAACATCAAAATCCACTAAAAGAGTTCCCTGGAATAAAAAGGCGTTATCCAATTCAGTTCCCCCAGTACCGGAAATCTTTCGATGATTAATTTCAATGTCATTCCTATATCTAAATTTAGCCTGCAGCCCAAATTGACTCAACGCAAATATTACTGCGTTGCAGAGTTTCTTATATAATTCTTCAATGTCTGTAGGGATAGCGGGATGATTCTTATTAGCAAATATTTCCCAACCCAGCTGGGTTTCATCCCAATAAAGTCCCCCGCCGCCAGTAATACGTCGATTAATATCGATGCCATTATCTCTGCAGTACTCAATCCTGATTTCCTGCTCTACACTTTGGTGATAACCGACTAAAGTACAATGTGGGCTAAACTGTAAAAACCTAAGGGTATTAGGTGCCCAACCCCTCCCCTTAGCTGTTAATACCACTTCATCCAATGCCATATTCTCTGCAGCAGTTCTTACTCCAGTATCAAGCAAACGCCAATTTTCCATTTCAAGCACCCCTCGCCTATTATACTATATTTTATATTCACATTAAACATTGTTAGCATAAAAAATGGATGCCTATTAAATGGCACCCATTCTAAAAAAAATATAGACTTTTAAGCAGCGTTAATATCCACAACCTTCGAACTTCCTAGTTTCTTCCTCTTGATTGTAGCATTTAACCGGGTTCGTTCCAATCCTGCATCGTCGCGAAAGGCCCAATCACTATTACCTTCCCGTTCATGGACTCCACCTTAGAGATAGCGGCCATGCCTCGCAAACAAAAAAAGAGCCAAAAAGGCTCTTAAAAATTAAATTTGTGGCAACGGCCTACTCTCCCGGGGCAAAAGCCCGAGTACCATCGGCGCTGGAGGACTTAACTTCCGTGTTCGGAATGGGAACGGGTGTGTCCCCTCCGCTATGGTCACCACAAACTTGTAAACTTGTATAAAAAGTTCTCTCAAAACAGCACAGTAAAGGAAGGATCCAAACCTAAGGATGTGAATGTGAGGTCAAACCCTCGACCTATTAGTACCAGTCAGCTAAAGATATCACTATCTGTACACTCCTGGCCTATCAACCTGATCATCTTTCAGGGGTCTTACTGGATTAACTCCATGGGAAACCTCATCTTGAGGGGGGCTTCGTGCTTAGATGCTTTCAGCGCTTATCCCTGCCAGACTTAGCTACCCAGCTATGCCGTTGGCACGACAACTGGTACACCATCGGTCTGTCCATCCCGGTCCTCTCGTACTAGGGACAGCTCCTCTCAAGTTTCCTGCGCCTGCGACGGATAGGGACCGAACTGTCTCACGACGTTCTGAACCCAGCTCGCGTACCGCTTTAATGGGCGAACAGCCCAACCCTTGGGACCTACTTCAGCCCCAGGATGCGATGAGCCGACATCGAGGTGCCAAACCTCCCCGTCGATATGGACTCTTGGGGGAGATAAGCCTGTTATCCCCGGGGTAGCTTTTATCCGTTGAGCGACGGCCCTTCCACTCGGTACCGCCGGATCACTAAGCCCGACTTTCGTCCCTGCTCGAGATGTCTCTCTCGCAGTCAAGCTCGTTTCTGCCTTTACACTCTTCGAATGATTTCCAACCATTCTGAACGAACCTTTGGGCGCCTCCGTTACTCTTTGGGAGGCGACCGCCCCAGTCAAACTGCCCACCTGACACTGTCCCCACACCAGTTTATGGTGCCAGGTTAGAATTCCAACACATCAAGGGTGGTATCCCACCAGCGACTCCAGATACACTGGCGCATATCCTTCTAAGTCTCCCACCTATCCTGTACATCATGTGCCAAAACCCAATATCAGGTTACAGTAAAGCTCCACGGGGTCTTTCCGTCCTGTCGCAGGTAACCGGCATCTTTACCGGTACTACAATTTCACCGAGTCCCTCGTTGAGACAGCGTCCAGATCGTTACGCCTTTCGTGCGGGTCGGAACTTACCCGACAAGGAATTTCGCTACCTTAGGACCGTTATAGTTACGGCCGCCGTTTACCGGGGCTTCAGCTCAGTGCTTCGCCCAAGGGCTAACACGTCCCCTTAACCTTCCGGCACCGGGCAGGCGTCAGCATCTATACTTCAGCTTTCGCTTTAGCAGACACCTGTGTTTTTGCTAAACAGTCGCCTGGACCATTTCTCTGCGACCTCTTCGTGCTTAGAAAGTTAATTCGTCACACTACTGAGGTACCCCTTATCCCGAAGTTACGGGGTCATTTTGCCGAGTTCCTTAACGAGGGTTCTCTCGCGCGCCTTAGGATCCTCACCCCGCCTACCTGTGTCGGTTTACGGTACGGGCACCTGTTGTCCTCGTTAGTGGCTTTTCTTGACAGTGTGGGCTCGGCAAGTTCGCTACTTGAATTTCGCTCCCCATCACCTCTCAGGCTTCTCGATGTGCGGATTTGCCTACACATCACCCTACGGGCTTGGACGCACACAACCAACGGTGCGCTTTACTTACCCTACTGTGTCACCACTTCCTCAAACGGCCACCAGGTGGCATCGGAATCTCAACCGATTGTCCATCGCCTACGCCTTTAGGCCTCGGCTTAGGTCCCGGCTTACCCTGGGCGGACGAACCTTCCCCAGGAAACCTTAGGCTTTCGGCGAAGAGGATTCTCACCTCTTTTATCGCTACTCATGCCAGCATTCTCACTTCTGTACGCTCCACTGCTCCTTACGGTACAGCTTCGCTGCATACAGAACGCTCCCCTACCCCCAATCGAAGTGCGAAGTTCGAATTTCGATGTGCGATTTACTTCCACGTTTGTATAAGTTTATACAACTGCCTTCCGACATGGTCGTAAGCTTCATTAAGTTCTTCATATGCTCCTTTTTCTAGATACTCTAAATCTCTGAGCATTTCTAGCAATACTTGAATCTCATTGCAAGAACCTAATGCGTTTCTTAAAAAGTGCTTGAACTCTTTATTTGAGTCCTTACGTCCATATCCTTCTGCTATATTTAACGGTATGGATATGGCTGCTCTTCTTAATTGACTTCCTAACTCATACAGTTCGTGTCTTGGTAAAAGGCTTAGGCTTAATTTGTTTACCGTAATACTTAATTGGTAAGCTTTCTGATATACCTTGAGGTCTCGAAAGCTTTTTATCAATTTCCTAAACCTCCATTCTCACACCTCGAACTTCCAACTTCACACCTCGACTGAGCCGAAGCTTCGGTGACGGACTTTAGCCCCGTTACATTTTCGGCGCAGAGCCACTTGACCAGTGAGCTATTACGCACTCTTTAAATGGTGGCTGCTTCTAAGCCAACATCCTGGTTGTCTCTGCAATTCTACATCCTTCTCCACTTAGTCCGTACTTTGGGACCTTAGCTGTCGGTCTGGGCTGTTTCCCTCTCGACTATGAACCTTATCACCCATAGTCTGACTCCCTGGCATCAATTTGTGGCATTCGGAGTTTGAAAAGGTTCGGTAACCTGGTAGGGCCCCTAGCCTTTTCAGTGCTCTACCTCCACAAATCTAACCAGAGGCTAGCCCTAAAGCTATTTCGGGGAGAACCAGCTATCTCCGGGTTCGATTGGCATTTCACCCCTACCCACAGGTCATCCACCAACTTTTCAACGTTGGTTGGTTCGGGCCTCCACGAAACATTACTTCCGCTTCACCCTGCCCATGGGTAGATCACCCGGTTTCGGGTCTACGTCAATAGACTAATTCGCCCTATTCAGACTCGCTTTCGCTTCGGCTCCGTACCTTATGGTACTTAACCTCGCCTATTAACGTAACTCGCTGGCCCGTTCTACAAAAAGTACGCCATCACACTTTTAACGTGCTCTGACTGCTTGTAAGCATACGGTTTCAGGTTCTATTTCACTCCCCTCCCGGGGTGCTTTTCACCTTTCCCTCACGGTACTCTTCTCTATCGGTCGCTAAGGAGTATTTAGCCTTGGGGGGTGGTCCCCCCGGATTCCCACGAGGTTTCACGTGTCTCGTGGTACTTGGGATGCTCTCTCACATTCAAAAACTTTCGCCTACAGGACTATTACCTCCTATGGTGGGCCTTTCCAGACCTCTTCGGCTAGTTCTTTCCTGCTAAATGAGAGTCCCGCAACCCCCGTTGGGATGTGAGAAGTGGGATGTTGGAGGTGCGATTATTCTGCAGTCCTTTTTGACCCTTTTAGGGCCTTCTCTTTTGGGCCTTTTGACCCCAAAGATCTGCAAAAGCTCTCACTTCTCGCTTCTCACCTCTCACCTCCCAACGGGTTTAGGCTGTTTCCCGTTCGCTCGCCGCTACTAGGAAAATCGAGTTTTCTTTCTCTTCCTCGGGGTACTTAGATGTTTCAGTTCCCCCGGTTCGCCCCGCTATGCCTATATATTCAGCATAGGGTGACAGAGGTTTGCTCTGCCGGGTTTCCCCATTCGGACATCTCCGGATCTACACTCGCTTGCAGCTCCCCGGAGCTTTTCGCAGCTTACCACGTCCTTCTTCGCCTCTTAGCGCCTAGGCATCCACCGTATGCCCTTCGTAGCTTGACCTTCTTACTTTACTTCTTCGCCTTAGGTTTTTGGATCCTAAAACAACTCAATTCTTACTCAATGAATTGTTTCTTTTCCTTTACTGTGCAGTTTTCAAAGAACTTTTCTTCCCTTTGTTAAAAGAAACTTCTTGACTCTTAATTCAAGAAGTCCTTCAAAACTAAACAGCGGATTTTCTCTCTTAAAGCCTAAATCGACCTAGGAGTATTTCTTTTCTCCTTAGAAAGGAGGTGATCCAGCCGCACCTTCCGATACGGCTACCTTGTTACGACTTCACCCCAATCACTAGCCCCACCTTCGGCGGCTCCATCCTTCTCGAAGTTCGAGGTCCGACTTTCGAGGTGCGATTTCTCCTGTCTTCCTTTAGGGTCTCTTGGGTCTTCTCTTGCTTTTTTCTTTTCTTTATCCTTGACCCTCAAGACCAGCTTGAACTCGCACTTCTCACTTCGAACTTCCAACTTCGAGAAGGTTAGGTCACCGACTTCGGGTGTTGCCAGCTTTCGTGGTGTGACGGGCGGTGTGTACAAGGCCCGGGAACGTATTCACCGCAGTATGCTGACCTGCGATTACTAGCGATTCCGACTTCATGCAGGCGAGTTTCAGCCTGCAATCCGAACTAAGAACTGCTTTTTGGGATTGGCTCCACCTCGCGGCTTCGCTACCCTCTGTACAGTCCATTGTAGCACGTGTGTAGCCCAGGACATAAGGGGCATGATGATTTGACGTCATCCCCACCTTCCTCCGGTTTGTCACCGGCAGTCTACTTAGAGTGCCCAACTTAATGATGGCAACTAAGTACAGGGGTTGCGCTCGTTGCGGGACTTAACCCAACATCTCACGACACGAGCTGACGACAACCATGCACCACCTGTCTCTCCGTCCCCGAAGGGAACTCCCTATCTCTAGGGATAGCGGAGGATGTCAAGCCCTGGTAAGGTTCTTCGCGTTGCGTCGAATTAAACCACATGCTCCACCGCTTGTGCGGGCCCCCGTCAATTCCTTTGAGTTTCAGTCTTGCGACCGTACTCCCCAGGCGGGGTACTTAATGCGTTAGCTGCGGCACTGAAGGGGTCGATACCTCCAACACCTAGTACCCATCGTTTACGGCGTGGACTACCAGGGTATCTAATCCTGTTCGCTCCCCACGCTTTCGCGCCTCAGCGTCAGGGTCAGGCCAGCAAGTCGCCTTCGCCACTGGTGTTCCTCCTAATATCTACGCATTTCACCGCTACACTAGGAATTCCACTTGCCTCTCCTGCCCTCAAGCCAACCAGTTTCCAGTGCCAATCCTGGGTTGAGCCCAGGTATTTCACACTAGACTTGATCGGCCGCCTACACGCCCTTTACGCCCAGTAATTCCGGACAACGCTTGCCCCCTACGTGTTACCGCGGCTGCTGGCACGTAGTTAGCCGGGGCTTCCTCCTCGGGTACCGTCACCTTACACGCTATTGACGTGCAAGACTTCTTCCCCAATGACAGAGCTTTACGACCCGAAGGCCTTCGTCGCTCACGCGGCGTTGCTGCGTCAGGGTTTCCCCCATTGCGCAATATTCCCCACTGCTGCCTCCCGTAGGAGTCTGGGCCGTGTCTCAGTCCCAGTGTGGCCGTTCACCCTCTCAGGCCGGCTATCCATCGTCGCCTTGGTAGGCCGTTACCCTGCCAACTAGCTAATGGAACGCGGGCTCATCCTTTAGCGGGAGCACTAAGGCCTCCTTTACTCAAAATATCATGCGATATCTTGAATGTATCCGGTATTAGCAGCTGTTTCCACCTGTTATCCCGGTCTAAAGGGCAGATTGCCCACGCGTTACTCACCCGTCCGCCACTATCCGTCCCCGTAAGTCTACCGAAGTGTCTTTACGGTTAGAACCGTTCGACTTGCATGTGTTAAGCACGCCGCCAGCGTTCGTCCTGAGCCAGGATCAAACTCTCCTGTTAATTATCTTAAGCTCATTTGAGCTTAATTATCTTAACTTGAAGTTCTCTCCGGCTCCTCTTTGCTTTATTTTCTTACAAAAAGGGTCCGCTTAAATCTTTTGCCTCGGTACTTCAAACGCTTATCACGCTTGGTTGCCGCTGCTTCAAAATTTAGGCTTTAAAACTTTCTTTCCGCTGTTCAGTTTTCAAAGACCTCTCTCGCCGCCGCTTTCGGCGACAAATACTATCCTATCATATTTCTTCCCGCGTTTCAACTGGTATTTTCTACCTCGTCTCTCCGCTTCTTCCGCCGCCTCTAAAAGCGACAAAATCTATCCTATCATCTCTCGCCTTACTTTGCAACTGGTAGTTTTTGCCTCGTCTTCTTTCGACTTACTACTGCATCGAGCGACAAGCATTATATTATCATACTTCGAAATACATTGCAACTGGTATATAATGCCAGTTGCTAACTGGCAATACTATCTTAAAGAAGAAAGAAGAAGGTCAAGCTGCGAAGTAAGCTTATATGACATCCTAAACAAAAATCAGCTTGAGGAACGACTTTTAAACCCGGTTCTCATTTTTTGGACTAGGCGACGATTGGTTGATGGTTTTATGTCAATGCCTGAAAACCCTATATATTAAATATCTGGCTGATTGGCAGAAAAGCGATTTGCTAACGCTTTACCTAACCTGGTAAGCTGCTTAGTAATATCCTTTCCTGGTTGTAATTTGTGCGGGTATTGATTACATAAGCTAGGAGTTGTCTTATCGTTTATTATAGTTGGTAATTCATATATATCAGCTAATCCTCCTACTTCGCAATTCTCTCCATAACCACATGTAAAGCAGGCATACTCCCCTTGTACCTCTATGCTATCTATAAGTTTAATTCTTGCGTCTTCAAAAAACACTCTAATATCTTGTAACACTTCACGCGAGTCACCATCTCCACTTACTCCTACAATAATTCCTGGTGTACCTGCTAAAGGGAACTGCGCATTATGACGAGTGCTAAAACAAATTCTCTCCCAGAATACTCGAGCTTTTCCATTTGCCCCATTCCAATACTCCGGGGCTCCAAATACTATTCCATCTGCTTGCTGCATAATATCACAAATTTCATTTAACTGGTCATCTTTAACACATTGATACGTTGTTACACACCCGTTACAAGCATTACAAGTTAGCAGCTCAAAACTAGACAAAGAGATAAAATCATAGGGTAATTGGCTGGCCTCAAGTATCTTCTTTACCGCTTTATCTGTAATTCCACCCTCTCTTCCAGAGCTAATTCCTACAATCTTTTTACTTTTACCCATTATATTCTCCCCTAACTAATACTATTATTTTCGAACTTCCTAGTTTCTTCCTCTTAATTGTAGCATTAAAGCGGATGAACCGCCTGCCGCATCAGATAGAAGCAGCAGTTAAAAGACTTAAGCAGCTGATTGAGGGGAGGAAATAAATACCGGGTTCGTTCCAATCCTGCATCGTCGCGGAAGGCCCAATCACTATTACCTTCCCGTTCATGGACTCCACCTTAGAGATAGCGGCCATGCCTCGCAAACAAAAAAAGAGCCAAAAAGGCTCTTAAAAATTAAATTTGTGGCAACGGCCTACTCTCCCGGGGCAAAAGCCCGAGTACCATCGGCGCTGGAGGACTTAACTTCCGTGTTCGGAATGGGAACGGGTGTGTCCCCTCCGCTATGGTCACCACAAACTTGTAAACTTGTATAAAAAGTTCTCTCAAAACAGCACAG